>NZ_JACYUZ010000004.1:0-421234 GCF_014842035.1 Rhizobium sp. CFBP 8752
ATCAAACTCTCAAGTTGAGAATTCAATCATGACTAATCACTTTATGTTCTGAATTGACGAGAACTCATCCGATCAATTCCCGCATCACTGCGAAAACCAATCTGGTGTTCTCATATCAAAACGTGACCGTCATTTGTCTTCTAACAGGTGAGCCTAAGCCCACCTTGCGAGACCGCCGACCACGTTTCTCTTTCTTCTCATATTCAATTGTCAAAGAACCGACATTCCCACCATAAAGGCTAAAACGTCACAAAACCCAAGAGTCAAACCGTAACCCGGCCCCAATCAGCATCCGCCAATCTTTTAAGGTTTTCACCGAAACGAAGAAGTCCGTCGCTAGCAGCGCCGCCGCCCTCGTTCAGTGAGCGGGTTATAGATCCGAGGCCCGGAACAAGTCAACAGGGGCAGTCGCAAAAACTTCAAGAAAACGGTAAGCTGTTGAGATAGCGCGATAAAATCGGGATCCACCATATCGAGGCCTCGGAACGGGCTATTTGGCGCTACGTTTATTTGTGCAATCGGCCCTGTCTTTGGCCCTGCCTTGAAACCGCCCCGACATCTTCACAATCGCATGGGAATAGCTTTGCATATGAAGAGTGATTTCGCCCCTATAGAGTACGCGCGAAGGCCACGGGCTTCGACCCGCGAGCCAAGTTTGACTCATGTCGCTAGAACGGGCACATGGTTGGCCCAAGGTACTGCAGGCAGCATTCCTTTGCTGTCTATGGAAGAACACGCATCACGGGACTGGCAAAGACTGGCATGATGACGGCCCGCAGCATGATACGCACGCTCGGCAACGAACCGCCGATCCTCGCTGATGGGCGTCGCGCGCCGGATCGGCGCGAAATTTCCATGCGCTGGCTTTCCGGCACCTTTCTGACAGGCATCACATCGTCTCTCCTGATGGGCGTCGCGCTGTTTGCAGCGCTTGACGGGCGCCAGCAGCTTGCCACGCCTGCCGAAGCCTCTGCCGCGGTCCCTTCAGATCATGACGACGACATCACGTCGCGCGGCAAGCGCCTGCTCGGCGGCAATATCGTTGCCATGCCGACCGATCGACGGATCATGGAAGTGTCGACCGTCGTTCACGAGGGCAATAAGGAAGTCGTGCGCCGCCGGCCCTTCGCGCATGTGAAGATGAACCTGGCCGTCAACAACGTCGCGCCGGAAGCCTATCCGAAATTCGATCCGCTCAGCATCTTCTCGTCCAGCGAAGCGCCGCCGCCACCCAACAGCCGCACCGGCGTGATCTACGGATCCAATGTGGAATCCGATGTCAGCCTGCAGACCGTGCCCTTCCCCGTGAAGGGCGGCACTTATGCTTATGCGGCGCCGATGACGCTCGAGGAAGTGGAAGAAAACGTCCGCTCCAACGGATCCGTGCTGACTTCGGGCAATACCCAGCTCTCGGCGCTCTATTATGTCGACCCGCAGCGCTTCTCCTCCGAAGATGAGGATGTCGACCTGACATCGGGTCTGGCTGCCCGCATCGTCGAGCAGAACATGTCTGTCTCGACGCCCGAACCCTTTACCGCACGCAGCCGCGAATATGCAGACGATATCATCCCGGTCCGCCAGCCGACCACGATCGCCCAGGCGATGACCTCCGTCGGCTACCCCGAGACCAAGGCCCGCGAAATTGCCGGCTATCTCAAGTCGCGGATCGGCAGCGAGGATGTGGCCGCCGGCGACGTGATCCGCATCGGCGTGATCCAGGAGGGCCAGATGGTCCTCGTCGTGCGTGCCAGCATCTATCGCCGGGGCAACCACCAGATCACCGTTGCCGCCGACGACAAGGGCCATTTCATCGACGGCAAGGAACCGCAGATGCTGGATGCGGTCGCATCCGCGTTCAGCGAGCAACCGGCCATCGTCGCCGGCCGCGAATTGCCCGATGTCTATGACGGCATCTATCGCGCCGCCCTCTCCTACGGCATGAACAGCGATATGACATCGCTGCTCGTCAAGCTTCTCGCCAGCAATGTCGACCTTCAGGCACAGCTGCGTCCCTCCGACATAATCGAGGCCTTCTTCTCCGTTTCGGACGAAAAGGGTCAGGCCAGCCGGGATTCGGAACTTCTCTATGTAAACGCCAGGTTTGGCGACACGACTACCCGGTTTTACCGGTTCCAGGATCAGGATGACGGTTCGGTCGATTACTTCGATCAGGACGGCCGCAGCGTCCGGCAGTTCCTGTTGCGCAATCCGGTTCCGAACGGACGCTTCACGTCAGGCTTCGGCATGCGTAACCATCCGATCCTCGGCCGGGCCTTGATGCATACCGGCTCCGACTGGGCGGCCCCGCGCGGCACGCCGATCATCGCGACGGGCAACGGCACCGTCGAAAAGGCGGGCTGGGACAGCGGCGGTTACGGCAACCAGACTCTCGTGCGCCATGCCAACGGTTATGTCTCGTCCTACAATCACCAGAGCGCGATCGCCAAGGGCGTTCGCGAAGGCGCCAAGGTAACCCAGGGTCAGGTGATCGGCTATGTCGGCTCGACCGGCCAGTCGACCGGCGCCCATCTGCATTACGAACTCGTGGTCAACGGCACCAAGGTCGATCCGATGAAGGTGCGCCTGCCCGGCGGCAAGTCGCTCGACGGCAAGGCACTGGCGCGGTTCGAGGAAGAACGCACCCGCATTGATGCGCTGCTGAAGAGCACATCGAAGCCGGCCGAAGTCGCCAGCCGCTAATCTTGCCCTCAAACGAAAAAGGCCGCCCCGTTTCCGGTGCGGCCTCATTTTTCGTTCGCGGTTTGCGTTTATGCCGCTTCGCTCATGCTGCCCTTGATACGAAACAGCAGCCGGTCCGAGCCTGATGTCACGTTGATCGTCGATCCGTCCGGGATCTGTCCGGCAAGGATCTGCTCGGCCAAGGGATCCTGCACGAACTTCTGGATCACCCTCTTCAAAGGTCGGGCGCCATAGACAGGGTCGTAACCCTTGTTCGCCAGCCATTCGCGGGCATCGCTGTCCAGTTCCAGTTCGACCTTGCGATCGGCCAGAAGCTTCAGCAGACGCTGCAGCTGGATATCGACGATCGCGCCCATCTCGTTGCGCTTCAGCCTGTGGAACAGGATGATTTCGTCGACGCGGTTGAGGAACTCAGGCCGGAACGAGGCTTTCACCACGCCCATCACCTGCTCGCGCACGCTTTCAGAATCCTCGTCCTCGCGAAGGCCGGTCAGATATTCGGCCCCGAGATTGGATGTCATGATGATCATCGTGTTCTTGAAGTCGACCGTGCGGCCCTGCCCGTCCGTTAGGCGCCCGTCGTCGAGAACCTGCAGGAGAACGTTGAAGACATCGGGATGCGCCTTTTCGATCTCATCGAACAGAACGATCTGGTAGGGCTTGCGCCTGATGGCTTCGGTCAGAGCACCACCTTCGTCATAGCCGACATAGCCGGGAGGCGCGCCGATCAGCCGCGAGACGGAATGCTTCTCCATGTATTCCGACATGTCCAAGCGCACCATCGCGGTTTCGTCGTCGAACATGAAGCGCGCGAGCGACTTGGTGAGCTCGGTCTTGCCGACCCCGGTCGGGCCGAGGAAGATGAACGAGCCGATCGGCCGGTTCGGATCCTGCAGTCCGGCACGCGAACGGCGCACCGCGCGCGACACGGCCTGCACCGCATCGCCCTGGCCGACGACCGATTTCGCCAACTCGTCTTCCATCCGCAGCAGCTTGTCGCGCTCGCCTTCCAGCATCTTGTCGACGGGAATACCGGTCCAGCGCGACACCACATGCGCGATAGCATCCGGATTGACCACTTCCTGCACCATGGCATTGGTGGAACTGTCCTGCGCTTCGGCCTGTGCGAGCTCCTTTTCGAGATCGGGAATGACACCATAGGTCAGCTCGCCGGCACGCTGGTATTCACCCTTGCGCTGGGCAGTGGCCAGCTCGTTGCGTGCTTCGTCGAGCTTGCCCTTGAGATCGGCGGCAAGTCCGAGCTTCTGCTTTTCAGCCTGCCAGCGCGCGGTCAGCGCATCTGCCTGCTCTTCCAGCGACGTCACTTCGGTTTCCAGCCGCACCAGCCGGTCGGCCGAAGCCGTGTCGGTTTCCTTCTTCAGCGCCTCACGCTCGATCTTCAGCTGCATGATGCGGCGATCGAGTTCGTCCAGCTCTTCGGGCTTGGAATCCACCTGCATCCGCAACCGCGATGCGGCTTCGTCCATCAGATCGATCGCCTTGTCCGGCAGGAACCGGTCGGCAATGTAGCGGCTGGACAAGGTCGCAGCAGCAACCAGAGCCGAGTCAGAGATGCGGACCTTGTGGTGCTGCTCGTATTTTTCCTTCAGGCCGCGCAGGATCGAGATCGTATCCTCGACCGACGGTTCCTCCACCATGACCGGCTGGAAACGACGGGCAAGGGCCGGATCCTTTTCCACATGCTTGCGGTATTCGTCGAGCGTGGTCGCGCCGACGCAATGCAGCTCGCCGCGGGCAAGAGCGGGCTTCAACAGATTGGACGCGTCCATAGCGCCATCCGCCTTGCCGGCTCCGACCAGCGTGTGCATCTCGTCGATGAACAGGATGATCTCGCCGTTTTCCGACTGCACTTCGTTCAGCACGCTCTTCAGCCGCTCTTCGAACTCGCCGCGATATTTCGCGCCGGCAATCAGCGCGCCCATGTCGAGCGCCATCAGCTTCTTGTCTTTGAGGCTTTCCGGCACGTCGCCATTGACGATACGCAGCGCCAGACCTTCGGCGATCGCCGTCTTGCCGACGCCGGGTTCGCCGATCAGGACGGGATTGTTCTTGGTGCGACGCGACAGAACCTGGATCGTGCGACGGATTTCGTCGTCACGGCCGATCACCGGATCAAGCCGGCCATCGCGCGCTTCGGTCGTCAGGTCGCGGGCATATTTCTTCAGGGCTTCAAAGCCCTGTTCAGCGGTGGCGCTATCGGCGGTGCGGCCCTTGCGAAGGTCGTTGATGACCTGGTTGAGACCCTGCGCCGTCAGCCCCGCCTTCTTCAGGCTGGCCGATGTCGAGGCGGAGCTTTCGATCAAAAGCGCCAGCAGCAGGCGTTCCACCGTGACAAAGCTGTCGCCAGCCTTCTTGGCGGCTTCTTCCGCGGTCGTAAACACTTTCGCCAGCGGCTGCGAAAGATAGATTTCGCCGTTGCCGCCCGAAACCTTCGGCAGCTTGGAAAGCGCCGCATCATTTGCGATCCGCGCATCCTTGGCGCTGCCGCCTGCGCGCTCGATCAATGCGGACGCCATGCCCTGATCGTCGTCGAGCAGAACCTTGAGCAGGTGCTCCGGCGTGAACTGCTGATTGCCAGCGGAAAGAGCCTGGGTCTGTGCGGACTGCAGGAAGCCCCGCACGCGCTCGGAATATTTTTCGATGTTCATAAGATAAACCTCCTGAATCGCCCTGCCCTCCATGGAGGCACAGACCGATGATTGAGATGGGGTTCCCTTTAGAGGCGAACCCGGCAGGCCAACCGGCCTTGGTGAAGATATGGGAGCGCGATTTTCCGATTTAAAGAACCGGACGAGAGGATTTAGCCGATATCGGCGAAGCGCGGATCAAGGCAGGATCTTGCGATCTCGTCGCGCCGGAAGATGGCCCGACGCCCGGATGTAAAGACTGACACGTGCCGCTGACATTAGCCAGGTCTCGGAGCGCTGCAAGGTGGAAAGCAGACATAAAAGCCTGTCTGTTGCGAGCAGGCGTCGAGTGGTCATTGCGATCACAAGGCGCATCGTCACCTTTTTGCGTTGAAAACGCCAGCCGGGTATACGCATCCGGTCCTAGAAAGGGGCGGAAACGCACCAGCGGTCGCCTTGCGTCCGCGCTACCGGTGCCCCAAAAAGCAAAACTCCGGCCTTTCGACCAGAGTTTTCATATCATTCGTTCTCTAGAAGACCGGCTTATTCGCCAGCTTCTGCCAGTGCCGGCTTGTCGTCACCGTCACCAGCATCTCCGCCGTCTGCCGCATCGGCATCCTTGCGGGTCTGGCGACGTGGGCGGTTGCCTGCCGTGCGGCGACGGCGTGGCGTGGCTTCTGTCTGCGATTCCTCTTCGACCGAAACCTCGACCGGAGTGCCTTCGATATCCGGCTGCGGTCCGGATCCATCGACGACAGGAGCGACGGCTACCGGAGCTTCGGTGACCTGAGGCGCGCGCTGTCTCGTCCTCGCCGGAGCGACAGGCTGTTCGACAGCAGGTGCAACAGGCTGCTCCATCGGCTGCTCGTTGCCCTGTTCAGGTGCGCGTTCGGCACGGTCCTGGCGCTCTGGGCGGTCGGGACGTTCCGGGCGACGCTCGCGGCGCTCGTTCCGGTCACGCCGATTTTCGCGCGGCTGCTGGTCCTGGCCGGACTGGTTGCCCTGGTTCTGACCAGAGTTCTGGCCAGAGTTTTGACCCGAGTTCTGTCCGGAATTCTGGCCTGAGTGCTGTCCAGAGTTCTGGCTGGAATTATGCTCGCGGCGTGGCTGCTCGTCCATCATCGGCTGTGGTGCGTAGCCCATATCGTCGCCGTCACCCTGATCCATATCGTCTTGATCGATCGAGTTGCCGTCGCGGTCCTGGTATTCGCCACGCTCCTGATGCTGGAAACGATCCTGCATCTGCGCCTGCGCTGCAGCAATGATGCGGTAATAGTGTTCCGCATGCTGCAGGTAGTTTTCGGCCATGACACGGTCGCCTGCGCTTTGCGCATCACGAGCAAGCGTCGAGTATTTTTCGGCGATGTGCTGAGCGGTACCGCGAATTTTTACATCCGGGCCGGAGCTGTCATAGGACCGGCTGAGCGGGTTGCCGCCCTTGCGATTGAAATTGTTGTTTCCACCACCGCCGCTGCCGCCGCCGCCATTGCTGCTGCCGCCATTGTTGCTGCCACGCCCCCGACCGCGCTTGTTTTGCTGTCCTGGCCTCATATATCGTTCACCAACTCTCTGTCTTCGCTGATAAAAGGCCACGCGGCCCGCCGGTCATCGCCGGAACAGGACTTCGCGTGCCATGCGCAGGTCGACCAAGGCGGCCTGCCGCTTTCAAAGTCAAATTACCTGATCACGCACTGGATCTGCTCAACCTGCTCGGCCTTCGAAAAGAGCCGGTTCTACGGTTGACCTTTTAGCGAGAACGAATCGTTGTTCACTCCCAGCCGCCCCGATGCGTGATTTACGCTAACTCGCTTCCTGAAGGATTCCAAGCCCTTTCTTTTGCTTTGCAACATCGAAAGCCTGGATAATCAAGGGCCACCTCTCGTAAAGACAAGCACGCGATCGTTGTTACCATAATCACGTCTTGCTTGCGTCAAGATGAAGCCTGCATCCTCAAAGATACGTGTCACCGTGTCTCGCTGATCGAACCCGATCTCGACGCCGATCGACCCTTCGTCCTTGGGAAACGAGCCGTCTTCCTGTGGACCGCGCAGTTCGAGAAAGTGCTCGGCCTGCGATGCGATTGCCCGGTAGGCATCCAGGCCATCGGGTCCGCCGTCCAACGCTGCCGGCGGATCGAAATCGCGAACTTCCGGCTCCAGGTCAGGAATGACATCGCTTCTGATATAGGGCGGGTTTGACACGATTATGTCGAAACGCCCGTCAATTGCGTCAAACCAATGACTTCTGACGCCCTGAAACCGCTCGCCAAGATCAAGACGTTGCGCATTACGCGTCGCCGTCGAAAGCGCATCCTCGGAAATATCGGAGCCGACGCCCGTCGCTTGCGGAACCTCGCTCAACAGCGCCAGAATGATGGCGCCGGTCCCGGTGCCAAGATCGAGCACGCGGGCATGGCCCTTATCCGCAACGATCCGTCTGAGCACGGGCAGCATGCATTCGACCAGGAGTTCGGTATCCGGCCGCGGCTCCAGCGTCTCTTTCGAGAGCAACAGATCCAGCCCGTGAAACGCCCGCATGCCTAGAATACGGTGAACCGGCTCGTGACCCAGGCGCCTGGCCACGGCATCCGCAATCCGGGCCATGTCGAGGGCATCGACCACACGGTCGCCATCAACGAACACCTCGGTCGAGGAAAGTCCCAGCAAGCCGCCGATCAGAAGCCTTGCCTCGATTGCCGCATCGGCGATGCCTGCTGCAGCAAACTGCGCCCTTGCATCCGCCACCACCGTCTTCAGGACAGACGCCGGGTGCTGGCTCATCCGTGCTGCTCGCCAAGCTGCGCCAGCTGTCCCGCCTGATAGTCCGAGATCAGCGCATCGACGACTTCGTCGATCTCGCCGATCATCATCCGGTCGAGCTTGTAGAGCGTCAGGTTGATGCGGTGGTCGGTCACGCGCCCTTGCGGGAAATTGTAGGTGCGGATGCGCTCCGACCGGTCGCCCGAGCCGACCTGGCTCTTGCGGTCCGCAGAGCGTTCGCTGTCGGCTTTCTGCCTTTCCATGTCGTAGAGCCTCGAGCGCAGGACCTGCATCGCTTTCGCGCGGTTCTGATGCTGTGATTTCTCCGAACTGGTGACGACCAGCCCCGTCGGCAGGTGGGTGATGCGAACGGCAGAGTCGGTGGTGTTGACGTGCTGGCCGCCGGCGCCTGATGCCCGCATCGTATCGATGCGGATGTCGTCCGCCTTGATCTCGATATCGATCTCTTCCGCTTCGGGCAAAACTGCGACCGTCGCGGCCGACGTATGGATGCGCCCCTGCGTTTCCGTATCGGGCACGCGCTGCACCCGGTGCACGCCGCTTTCGAATTTCAGCTTGGAAAACACGCCGCGGCCGGTGACGGTGGCGATGACTTCGCGGAAACCGCCCGCTTCGCCGTCGCTGGCGGAGAGCACTTCCACCTTCCAGCCATGGGCGCTGGCATAGCGCTCGTACATACGGAAGAGGTCGCCGGCAAACAGCGCCGCCTCGTTGCCGCCGGTGCCGGCGCGGATTTCCAGGATGGCGCTGCGCTCGTCGGCCGCATCCTTGGGAAGGAGAAGGATCTGCATGTCCTTTTCCAGCTGCTCGATGCGTTCTTCCGCATCCGGCAGCTCCATCTCGGCCAGCTCGCGCATCTCGCGGTCGGTCGCCTTGTCGACAAGCATCGCACGCAGGTCTGCGACTTCAGCCAGCGTCTTTTCGTATTCACGGATCTTGGTGACCACCGGCTGCAGTTCGGAATATTCCGATGCCAGCTTCACATAGACATCGGCAGCCGGACCTTCCGACATGCGCGCCTCGATCTCGCCGAACCGGCGTTCCAGTTCGCGCATCTTTTCGACAGGAAGCTTCGCCACCCAATCACTCCACTCTTGTTCTTTGTGTTTTTCTATACGGGAATGTTGTTGGTTTCCGCAAACCGCAACAGCAAATTGCGGATCGGCTCGTCCGAGCGCACGTCGTCGAGCGCGGCGTTCAGCTCCTCGGCCAACTGCCCTGCATCGAGACCAAGCAGCATCGCCTTGACCGGCCCGATCGAGGTTGCCGCCATCGAGACCGAGCGGAAACCGACGCCGATCAGCGCCATGGCCGAAAGCGGCTTGCCGGCCATCTCGCCGCACAAGGTCACCGGCGTGCGGTTCTTATCCCCTGCCCGCGCGATGTCGCGCAGAATGCGCAGGAACGGCTTGCCGAGAATATCGAACCGGTCGGAGACGCGGGCATTGCCCCGGTCGGCGGCCATGGCGAACTGGAACAGGTCGTTCGAGCCGACAGACACGAAATCCACTTCCGCCATCAGTTCATCCAGCTGCCACATCAGCGACGGCACTTCCAGCATCGCGCCGAACTGCAGCTTGCGCGGCAGGCTGTGGCCGAATTTGGAAAGATGCTGGACTTCCTTCTGGAACAGCTCGCGCACCGCGCGGATTTCTGAAACCTCGGTGATCATCGGCAGCATCATGCGCAGCTCGGCACCCGCCGATGCCCGCAGCAGCGCGCGCATCTGGGTGCGCAGCAGGCCAGGCCGATCGAGAGACAGGCGGATCGCCCGCCATCCCAGCGCCGGGTTTTCCTCTTCCTGGCTGCGCAGGTAGGACACGACCTTGTCGCCACCGATATCGAGCGTGCGGAACGTCACCGGAAGGCCAGCCGCCTGGCGGATCACGGCGCGATAGAACGCCTCCTGTTCCTCAAGCTTCGGCATGGTCGAGGCAATCATGAACTGCAGCTCGGTCCTGAACAGGCCGATACCCTGCGCACCGGATTCGGCAAGCTGCGGCAGATCCACCAAAAGGCCGGCATTCATGTTGAGGCTTATCGCCTTGCCGTCCTTGGTGACGGGTTCGACCGAGCGCAGCGCCTTGAACTGTTCCTGGCGCCGGGCCCGCAGCTTGACCTTTTCCTCATAGGCCTTTTGCAGATCGGCCATCGGGCGCACATGCACCTGGCCGTCGTCGCCGTCGATGATGATCGGATCGCCGTTTTCGGCAAGCGCCACCAGACCCGTCGCCTGGCCGACAACAGGAATGCCCATGGCACGCGCCACGATCACCACATGGCTGGTAACAGCGCCTTCTTCCAGCACCAGGCCGCGCAGGTTCTCGCGCGGGTAATCGAGCAGTTCCGCCGCACCCATGGCACGCGCCAGAATGATCGCATCGATCGGGAAATTTTCGTCGGTCGCCCGGCCGGAATAGCCGGTCAGCTGGCGCAGCAATCGGTTGGCCAGATCGTCGAAATCATGCATCCGCTCGCGCAGATAAGGGTCGGTCAGGCGCATCATCCGCGCCTTGGTGTCGCTCTGCACCTTCTCGACCGCAGCTTCCGCCGTCAGTCCGTTATGGATCGCCTCTTCCATGCGGCGCACCCATCCCTGGTCGTGCGCAAACATGCGGTAGGTCTCGAGTACCTCGCGGTGCTCACCCTCCTGCGCCACGTCGCGGCGCTTTAGCATGTCGTCGATCGAGATCCGCAGCGATCCGAGCGCTTCGGCCAGACGGAGGATTTCCTTGTCCGAATCCTCGTTGAGAAGATTGGTGACGACGATGCGCGGCTCATGCAGCACCACATGGCCAAGCCCGATGCCCTCATTATAGCCGTTGGCCGCGATCGTGACGGCGCGGGTGAGGTCCAGCTCAAGCCCCGGTGCCGTGATCTTTTTCAGGTCGCCGGTCGCGATCATCTCGGCGATCACCATCGCCGTCGTCTCGAGCGCCTCGACTTCGTCTTCGCGGTAGTTGCGGCTGGCCTTGTTCTGCACGACGAGAACGCCGAGCGTGCGGCCGGCGCGCAGGATCGGCACGCCAAGGAAGGAATGGTAGATCTCTTCGCCGGTTTCCGGCAGGTAGCGGAACGCCGGATGCGCTTGCGCATCGGAAAGATTGAGCGGTTGTGCCGAGGCGGCGATCGTGCCGACCAGGCCCTGCCCCATCTTCAGCTGCGATGTGTGGACAGCCTCCTTGTTGAGGCCCTCGGTGGCATAAAGCTCGAGCACACCATCGGAGCGCAACACGTAGACGGAGCAAACCTCCGCCACCATGTTGCTGGCGATCTGGCGCACGATCCGGTCAAGCCGCTCCTGCGGCTCAAGTGGTTCGGCCATCAACTCGCGGAGCCGCTTCAGAAGAACGCGCGGCCCGGCCGACATGTCTCTCATCGGCATCATTGCTCCCGAATGCATCTTTAATCCGGAAGTGGCCGCGCGAGTTTCACACCCACGCGGCGAACCGGTTGACGATCAAGTCTTATCGAGACCGTAGGCGGAATGCAAAGACCGAACTGCAAGTTCCGAGTAGTCGCCGGCGATCAGGATCGAAATCTTGATTTCCGAGGTGGTGATCGCCTTGATGTTGATCGACTTTTCGGCAAGTGCCTTGAAAGCGGTTGCGGCCACGCCAGCATGGCTGCGCATGCCGATGCCGATCACCGACACCTTGGCGAGACCCGATTCGCTCTGCACGACGTCAAAGCCGATCTTCTCTTTGTTGTCTTCGAGAACGCTGATGGCCTTCGCCACGTCCCCGTAAGGCACGGTGAAGGTCATGTCGGTCTTCGATCCGTCCTCGGAAATGTTCTGGACGATCATGTCGACATTGATGTGATTTTCAGCCAGCGGGCCGAAGATGGCGGCAGAAACGCCTGGCCGGTCGGAGAGACGACGCAGGGAGATCTGCGCTTCATCCTTGGCATAGGCGATGCCCGTGACGACTTCCTGTTCCACGATCTCTTCCTCGTCGCAAATCAAAGTACCGGGCGGGTTGATGAGGTCGCCCATGCCCGGTGCATCGGGATCCTCGAAACTGGAGCGCACGAAGGTGCGAACCTTGTGAACCATGGCAAGTTCTACTGAGCGCACCTGCAACACCTTGGCGCCGAGCGATGCCATTTCGAGCATTTCCTCGAACGAAATCTTCTTCAGGCGCCGCGCTTTGGGCACGATGCGCGGGTCCGTCGTATAGACGCCGTCGACATCCGTATAGATGTCACAACGATCGGCCTTGAGAGCGGCAGCAATCGCCACCGCTGAAGTGTCGGAACCGCCGCGACCGAGCGTCGCGATCCGGTTGTCCGGGCCGATGCCCTGGAAGCCGGCAACGACGGCCACCTGGCCCTCGCCCATCCGCTTGATGATGTCGGAACCGTCGATTTCCTGAATGCGTGCGGCGCCATGGGCATTGTCGGTGCGGATCGGCAACTGCCAGCCCTGCCAGGAGCGAGCGTTTATTCCCATCGACTGCAGCGCGATCGCCAGCAGACCTGATGTCACCTGCTCGCCGGATGCAACGACGGCATCGTATTCGCGCGCATCGTAAAAGGGAGAGTCAGCGCCATTGACCTTCGGCGTGTCCTGTACCCAGCCCACCAGCTCGTTGGTCTTGCCCGACATGGCGGAAACAACGACGGCCACTTCATGGCCCGCGTCGACCTCGCGTTTCACATGGCGTGCCACATTGTGGATACGGTCAAGATTGGCGACGGACGTGCCGCCGAACTTCATCACGATGCGAGCCATTCGACAAAAACCACTGTTTCGTCCCGGCACGAACCGCTGGAACGTCTGCTTCCCGTTTCTCTGCTATCCAGGCCTCAAGGCCTGGAGTCACAAAGTTGCGGGGGTCTCATATCGAAAAGGGGCTGGCGGTGCAATGGCCGGAACAGGCCAGAACGGTACGCCCGGCAAAAACCGGAGGCAGTATTTCGCGATTATCCGCGGAAAACCGCCGAACATGAAAAGGGCCGCTTTCGCGGCCCCCGACTATCATCAACTGTAACCGTTCACGGCGGACGGGCTCCGCCGTTGTCGCCTTAGCGATTACGGCAACCCGGGCCGACGCACTGCTCAGTTTCACCCTGCGGGGCGCGACGGTCGTTGTTGCGCTCGGCACGAGGCTCCTGACGACGCTCTTCTCTGCGTTCGTCATTGCGCTCGGCACGCGGCGGCGGGCGGCGATCGTCCCTGCGGTCATCGCCACGATCCATGCGCGGCGGTGGTGGGCGACGGTCGTCGTCGCGATCAATCCGCGGTGGCGGACGGCGGTCATCCCGGTCGCGGTCGATACGCGGTGGTGGAGGGCGACGGTCGTCGTCACGATCGATACGCGGCGGTGGGCGACGATCGTCCCTGTCACGGTCGACGCGTGGCGGGTCGCGGCGGTCGCCGCGATCACGGTCCCAACCGGGACGGTTGTCCCAGCGGTCACGATCGCGGTCGCGGTCCCAACCCGGAGGTGGTGGCGGCGGACGTCTGTCACGATCCCAACGCGGCGGTGGCGGCGGCTGACGATCGGCGCGCCAATTGTAATCGCGCCAGCGATCACGTTCACGATAGAAATTGCGCTCTCTATAATGGCGACCCCAATAGTCGTTGACTTCGAAGGTCACCGTCGGGATGCCGAGACCCTGATAGTAGTCGGGCGCGACATAGACGCGGTTCGAACGGTACGCCGCCTGGACATAGTTTCCCGACACCCAGCCACGACCGCCGTAGAACGAAACGTCGCACCAGTTCACGCTGCTCATGCAGCCGTTGATGGTAACGGTCGCGCTGACCGGGATCACTGTGACCGCCGGATAGGCGGTGCTCGGACCTGACCGCATGTTCACGTTCGCGGTTGCGAATCCCTGCACGGCAGCCGAAGCAATCGACGGCGCCAGCATCAAGGCGCCGAGAGCGGCTACCCGTAAAAGTAACTTTTTCACCAGTTTCCTCCTGGAAAACATAAGCGGTCGGAATTGCTTCCGTTTTGCGCCCCGTAATTTTCAGCCTAAATGCTCGGAACGACCTATTGTTCCAGTTGTCGGCTGAATGGCGAATGAATGATGTATTTGACTGTCATTCACCCTTTTTCTCCTCGCCGTAAGCAACGGTTCATCCCGCCCGCTCACTGGAAAACAATGACTAAGCTGTCGCGCGACCTCCGCGGCGATGTCACCCCTTGACATCAACCCGGGATCGTCCGACTTCAGGCCCTAGTACGAGAGGATGACGATATGACCGAAACCACACGCAGCACAGTCGATAAGGACCAGGTTGAATGGTTCTCGAAAATGGCAGCCGAGTGGTGGAACCCGACAGGGAAGTTTCGGCCTCTCCACAAGTTCAATCCGGTCCGCCTCTCCTATCTTCGCGACCGGATCTGCGAGCATTTCGGCCGTGACCGCAACGGTCACCAGCCGCTTGCCGGTCTTCGCATCCTCGATATCGGATGTGGCGGCGGTCTGTTGTCTGAGCCGATGGCCCGCATGGGTGCGACCGTTGTCGGCGCGGACCCGTCAGAAAAGAACATCGGCATCGCTTCCACCCACGCCGCTGAAACCGGCGTTAGCGTCGATTATCGCGCAGTCACCGCCGAAGACCTGGCCGCATCGGGCGAGCTGTTCGACGTGGTCATGAACATGGAAGTGGTCGAACACGTCGCTGACGTCGATTTTTTCATCACGACCTGCGCGTCGCTGGTGAAGCCAGGCGGCCTGATGTTCGTCGCGACTATCAACCGCACGCTGAAGGCCGGCGCGCTGGCGATCTTTGCTGCGGAAAACATTCTCCGCTGGTTGCCGCGCGGCACCCATCAGTACGACAAGCTTGTGCGCCCGGAAGAGATCGAAAAGCCGCTGTCAAAAAGCGGCATGGAGATCATCCACCGCACCGGCGTGTTCTTCAACCCGCTGAGCGACCGCTGGAACCTGTCGTCCGACATGGACGTCAATTATATGCTGCTGGCGCGACGTCCGGGCTGAGCTTCAATCCTTGACGACAGCCGTGGCGGGTGTGGCAGTAACGGCGTCGACGGAGCCGCCCTTGCGGTGCAAAAGCGAGGCCCAACGGGGCCGCTCGAACAGGAAGTCGCCGATCCCTGTCGCCCTGACAATCGCGTAGAGGATGAGCGAGCTCACGATCGACACGATCATCACCGAAACGCTCAGCAGTCCCGTATCGGTAAACAGTCCGGTCTTGAGCGCTACTGCCCTGAACAGAGACATCGGGATGGTAAAGGCGAGGTAGACAACCAGCGAATGCTTGCCGAGCCAGACCAGCCAGCGCGAGAACGGCAGTTGGACGACGAGGCCGCAAGCGATGCAAAGCGCCAGCGTTCCAGCGACAGCAAGCACGAAATGCATCCCTGGCAACACCGCAGACCCCATCTGCATCCCGACCGGTTGAACCGCATAGCCGGGTGAAAACACGAGCACTCCGTTGACCAGCGCCCAGACGCACAGCGCAGCCCAGGCGCTCGCCGGATAGCGCTGGCAGAGATCGACCAGCTTCAAAATTGCGGGACCCGTCAGGAAGCCGAGATAGAAGAAGACGAAATACGCAGCAAACTGCGTCACCACATAACTCGCCGAATGGGGCGACAGGACCTCGAGGCCGATCGCGACCGGAAGAACCACCCAGGCCGGGACAGACAGCTGGTAGAACAGCTTCGTCACCAGTCCGAAAATTGCGAGCAGATAGACGAACCACAGCACGCCATAGGGCTGAATCATCGCAAAGGCCAGCTCCTTCAGCATTTTGCTGAGATCGAGCTCGTAGACCCCGATCTTGAGGCCAAGCATGATCGTGACCCAGAGCACGTAGAAATAAAGGTAATGGACCACCCGGCGGTCGACGAACTGCAACCACGGGCGGGCGATAACCTGCGACAGGAACAGACCCGAGATCAGGAAGAATTCTGGCATCCGGAATGGCGTGGCGAAACCGATGACATAGTGTAGAAAGCCGACCTGCCCGGTATATTCGCCGGTATTGTAGGCCGAGTACATCATCACAACCAGGATGATCGAGACACCTTTGGCGGCGTCGACCCACGCTAAACGATCAATCTTTTCCATGCTGCAGAGCACTTTCTGTCTGATCAAGGTTACGGGGACGCCCTTGCGATGTGATCGCAACGATCCGGCCTGTTCGGTCTAAATCCAAAGGGTCATGTCGAATGCGATGTTGGTGTCAACGTCTGCCAATTCGTCGCCGGAGTGTGGCCCTTGGAGAACTGGGCAGGATTTGAACCTGCATGTACGGGCTTGCGGGCCCGCTCCATTTCAGTCTGGCACCAGTTCATCACGGACGGCTTTCGGCAGCCCGTCCGCAGAGATAGCGCAGTCAGGTTAGAGTTCGGTAAACCGGCATGGTAAAGATGCATGTCTTGGAAGAAATACTTACAAGATACTTCCGACATCGCTAATGAACTTGAAGACCGGCGTCAGTTGCCTTCTTCCGGGAGCGTCGGCAAGGGGGCGATGTCGATGCCCTCATCAATCAGCTCGCGCACGTCGTCGAAACTTGCCTTGCCGATAATCCCGCGCGCATCGGCCTCGCCGTAATGGATCTTGCGCGCCTCTTCCGGAAATTTCTCGCCGACATCTTCGGAACTGGCGCGGATACCGGCGACGGCTTCCTTGAGCTTCGCCATCACCTCATGGCGCGCCATATTCATCGCCAACTCCTGCTTGGCTTCCTTCTTCCGTGCTGTCGAAACGGAGGGCGCCATCAGGGATTTTGAGATCGCGGTGGAATTGCAGACCGGACAGGTTAAAAAGCCGCTTTCCACCTGGCGGTCGAAATCGGCGCTTTGGGCAAACCAGCCTTCAAACGCATGTCCGTTCTCGCAGCCGAGCGAATATTTAATCACGCCGCCTCTTCCCCGTCACCGCGGTCGGGGACGATCGCCACGGAAAACTCCCGGGCATTCTTGAGGTTGGGGATCTTCTGGCGTGCCGCCCGGACCTGGTCGAGATCGATCTCGGCGATCAGGACCTCTTCGCCGGTGCCGCCAGCCATCGCCAGAACCTTGCCCCAGGGATCGACGATCATCGAATGACCGAAGGTTTCGCGGCCATCTTCGTGGGTGCCGCCCTGTGCCGCAGCAATCAGGAACGTCCCGTTCTCGATGGCGCGGGCCCGAAGCAGGATTTCCCAATGCGCCTCGCCCGTCTGGCGGGTAAAGGCAGCCGGAACCGTGAGAATTTCGGCGCCGGCCAAGGCCTCAGCCCGAAACAGCTGCGGAAACCGCACATCGTAGCAGATCGCAAAACCGAGCCGGCCGAAACCGAGGTCGGCGACCCGCGCTTCGTTGCCGGGTTCATAGGCCGAACTTTCGCGCCAGCTTTCACCGTTGTCGAGATCGACATCGAACATGTGGATCTTGTCGTAGCTGCAGACGGTTGCGCCGTCTGGCGAAAACAGGAAAGCGCGGTTGGCGATCTTCCCGTCGTCGCGGGCAATGGCGGTCGAGCCGATATGCAGGAAGACACCAAGCTCTTTTGCGAGATCGCGCGCCGTCGAGACGATCACGTCGTCCGCCTCGCCCCGGAGCACCTCGCGCGCTGCCTTGCGGTCACGCTGCAGCATGCCGGTCATTTCGGGGGTCTGAATATAGGTCGCGCCATGGGCTGCAGCGTCACGGACAAGACGCGCCATGTCGGCCGCATTCCTGACGGGATCGACGCCCGAACACATCTGGATCGCTGCAACCTTGACCGCGGTCATCGAAAAATCTCCTCAGGCCGCCAGAAGCGGATCGAGCTTGCCGGCACGGTCGAGCGCATGCAGGTCGTCGCAACCGCCGACATGCCGACCATCGATGAAGATCTGCGGGAATGTCGAACCGCCGTTCGACTTCTGCACCATTTCGGCGCGCAGTTCCTTGGAATAGGTCGCGTCATGCTCGGTAAAGGCAACGCCCTTGGATTCGAGCAGCGCCTTGGCGCGGGCGCAGTAACCGCAATATTCGCGGGTGTAAATGATCACATCTGCCATGATTTTCTCCACGTACTGTCAGGACTTTGTGCAGCGCGTCACAATTGCCGTCTCTGTCATATAGGCCCGGCAATGGCCATTGCAAAGGTCAAAACCGTCACCTCGGCAGCCCCTGCCCGCTTCAGCGCCCGGGTTGCGGAAGACACAGTTGCGCCGGTCGTGAACACGTCATCGACAAGAACGATATGCTTGCCGAACACGTCCTGTTCGCGACCCGCGGCCACCTTGAACGCGGCGCGGACGTTCTCCTCGCGGCCCCGCGCCGTCAGCCCCACCTGGCGCTGAGTGCTCTTCGTGCGCAGCAATGTTGCGGCAAGAAAGGGCTTTGCGGATTGAGCGGCGAGATGCCGCCCGAGTTCGGCTGCCTGATTGAACCGACGCCAGAACATGCGCGAGCGATGCAGCGGCACCGGGAGAATAGCGTCGCAATCGGCCACATGGGTCTCGCTCGCGCGCAGCATCCACCCGGCCATCATTGCGGCGAGGTCGGTGCGATCCCTATATTTCAGCGCATGGACGAGCGAGCGTGCCGCACCTTCGTGGATTGCCACAGCCCGCAGGCGGTCGAACACCGGGGGATTGGCGATCGCTTCCGGCGAGATCAGCAATTGCTCATCCAAAGCGGGATCGGAAGGATCATAGGAGAACGGAAGGCCTAGAACCTCGCAGTAGGGACGTTCGATGAAGCGCAGACCGCTCCAGCACTGTGCACAGAAACCGCGATGGCTGCCGGTGATCACGCCGCATCCGGGACAGGCTGGCGGGTAGACGACGTCGCCTATCCGGCGTGTCCAGACGGACGCGGCCGATTCCATGCTCCTCAGCGATCGCAAGGCGGGGGACGAAGACATGCTTGACATTAATCGACGGAGAGCGACTTTGCGACCCGCGGAAATTGAGTGGAAAACATGGACATCATTTTTGACGCCGAACTGGTCGAAGCACGGCGCCGGCGTGCGATTGCCGCTGGCGACCACAACGCGGCGTTTTTGCTGGATATAGCCGGACGCGAACTGGCCGAGCGGCTGTCCGTGGTCGAACGGCAGTTCGAACAGGGTGTCGAGTTGCATGGCGGTACCGGCACTGCAGCCCGCGAAGCGAAAGCAACCGGCAAGATCGACAACATGGTCCGGGTCGAGAGCGATCCTACCTTCGCCGTCTCTGGCGAAGACATCACGGTCGCACCGCTCGACGATGTGCCGCTTGAGCCGGATACGGTCAATCTCATCGTCTCACCGCTCGCCCTTCACTTGATCAACGATCTTCCCGGCACGCTGGTCCGCATCCGCCGGGCGCTGAAACCGGATGGGCTGTTCCTTGCCGCCATTCCCGGATCCGGCACGCTTGCCGAGCTGCGCGATGTACTTCTGTCGGCCGAGGTGGAAATGACCGGGGGCGCTAGCCCGCGTGTCATTCCGTTTGCGGACGTGCGCGACGTCGGCGGGCTACTGCAGCGGACGGGTTTTGCCCTGCCCGTGATCGATGCGGAAACCTATACGGTGCGCTACGACAACCTGTTTGCACTGATGCGGGACTTGCGCGGCATGGGCATGACCAATGCGCTCGCTGGCCGCAGCCGCAAGCCGCTGACGAAGAGCTTTTTCCTGAAAGCCGCCGAGCTTTATGCCGAACGCTACTCGGATCCGGATGGGCGCATCCGGGCCACGTTTTCGATCATCTACGCATCGGGATGGGCGCCGCATGAAAGCCAGCAAAAGCCCCTGAAGCCGGGATCGGCCAAGATGCGGCTGGAAGATGCGCTGCGCGGATCGCAGAACGAAAACTGATAGATCAGGGTAACGATCGGGGAGGGTCAGGTAATCGGCTTGTCGACCTTGCCGCCGAGGAAGCTGAACATATTGCTGAGCGCCGAGGAAAAAGCGCCGAAACCGGCGAGCAAGGCGGCCGATATGATCGCGATGATCAGGCCGTACTCGACAGCCGTCGCCCCACATTCATCGCGCATGAAGGAACGCAGGAGACGCATGACTTGCCCTTTATCCGGTAAACCGCTGATCTGTCGCCCGACTATAGCGACTAATCGTTAATTAGCAGCCATCGTTTGCGCCGTAGCCCTGTACGATGCAGACGGAGCCCGGCGTGTCCTGAAGTACGCTACGGCGGATCGTGTAGGTTTTCGTGCCCTTCTCGACCGGCTTGATCGAGCCGGTGGTGATCATGTCGAAGTCCTGCTTGACCGTTGCCAGCCGCTGCTGGTCATCGTGACCGGCGAGCATCGGCGTCACGATCAGCGCAAGCGCAACCGCAGCGGTGCCAAACAGCAGAGCAATATTGAGGGCGCCGGTCCTACCGGATCTGTGCTTTGCCCGCTGGCGGGCCTGCACAGTTTTCCAGAATTCGTCTTCCATCGCTGAAAAGCCTCGTCAACGCAGTCACTGATCCCCCTGACGATGCCACGATGGGCTGAATTAAAGGTTAACAGGCTCTGAATTCGACTGCGCTAATTCGATTGATCTCGATCAGACAAGATCCTGAATGATCGGGATCAGAGGCTCGTCGGCGGGCGGCATCGGATAGTCCCGAAGCGCGTTCGGCTTGACCCACTTGATCGCCTGCCCCTCGCGCCCGTGCGGAATGCCCTCGAAACGGCGACAGACATAGAGCGGCATCAACAGATGGAAGGTTTCATAAGTGTGGCTCGCAAATGTCAGCGGCGCGAGGCAGGCTTCCTTCGTCTGGATCCCGAGCTCCTCGTCGAGTTCACGGATCAACGTCTCCTCGGGCGTTTCGCCAGGCTCCACCTTACCCCCCGGAAACTCCCAGAGCCCGGCCAGCGACTTGCCCTCAGGGCGCTGCGCAAGCAGGATGCGGCCATCGGCATCGATCAGCGCGCAGGCTGCAACGAGAAGAATTTTCCTCGACATGAGATCGGTCACCCTTTGCGCCAGTAGCGGTATTCATAGACCTTGCGAAAGCCGAACTGGCGATAGAGGGCAATCGCCGGTTCGTTGTCTGCCTCCACCTGCAGCCATGCCGAACGGGCGCCGCTGACGCGGGCCCAGCGCAGTGCCGAGGCAAGTATTTCCGAGCCGATGCCCTGCCGCCGAACCGTTTGCGACACGGCAAACGACATGACGCCCGCAAGATCGTTGTCCTGCACGCAAAGCGCCACGGCGACGGCGCCGTGACGTGGGCTTTCCTTGATGAAAAAGCCCGATTGCGGCTTGATGGAACTGAGGATCTCCGCCAGTGCCGGCTTCAGCGCTGCGTCGTCCTGCCCCACTGCAATGCAGGCATCGACGAAACGGCCTATATCGTGGCTGGGAAGATGACCAAGCGTCGGCGGCAGCGGAAGGTGGGCGAGATCGCCGATCATCACATCTGCGGTCTCGAACATCTGCCAGCCATCATCCTCCAGATGACGGATCAGGTGGGGCGGTGCGAGCGGCGTTTCGCGCACCACCAGCGATCGTCCGTAATCGGCAAAACGCTTGCGGGCCTTCGACAACCGCAGGTCCATGTCCCGGTAATCCGACGGATCGAGCGGCACGATGCAGTTGAGACGCTTCGACGGATGGCTACCCGTCAACCGAACCTGCCAGCTGCCGTCATAGACCACGGAAGCCGCGGGCCAGGCCCGGAAGCCGACCGCTTCCAGTCTCCGAACCAGCGGCAGGTCGCCTTGCGCGAGAGATGCGGTCATATCCGTCATCAGCTCCGGTAATCGCCGTTGATGGCAACATATTCCTTGGTGAGGTCGCAGGTCCAGACGGTGGCCGTGCCGGAGCCGAGGCCGAGTTCGACCTTGACCGGAATGTCCTGCCCCTTCATCACGTTGGACGCGGCCTCTTCCGAATAGGAAGGATCGCGTTCGCCATTGACGGCAACGCGGACATCGCCGAACCAGATCGCCAGCTTGTCGCGGTCCGCCGCTTCGCCGGCCTTGCCGACGGCCATGACGATACGGCCCCAGTTGGCGTCTTCGCCGGCGGCGGCGGTCTTGACCAGCGGCGAATTGGCGATCGACAGCGCGATCGTCTTGGCGCTAGCATCGCTTTCAGCGCCCGTGACCGTGATCTCGAGCATCTTGGTGGCGCCTTCGCCATCGCGCGCAACCTGGATCGCCAGGTCCTTCAGAAGCGCGTTCAACGCATCCCGGAAAGACGACAGCGCCGGATCGGCGGGATCGGTGATCTGCGCCTGGCCGTCTGCAGCAGCAGCCCCCGTTGCAAACAGCATCAGCGTATCGGACGTGGACGTATCGCTATCGACCGTCATGGAATTGAAGCTTGGCTCGACGCCTGCAGAGAGAAGCGACTGCAGCACCGAAGACGAGATATCGGCGTCGGTGACGACGAAAGACAGCATCGTCGCCATGTCAGGCGCGATCATGCCAGCACCCTTGGCAATGCCGTTGATCGTAACCGCGACGCCGCCGATCTCCGCCATGCGGGTCGCGACCTTCGGATAGGTATCCGTGGTCATGATCGCCTTGGCAGCCTCCTGCCAGAAATCGCCCGTGGCCGACCCGTGCATATCGCCAAGCACGCCTGCAAATTTCGTGGCATCGAGCGGTTCGCCGATGACGCCTGTCGATGCGAGGTAAATTTCATTCTCGCTGCATCCGACAGCAGCCGCTGCCGATTGTGCGGTAAGTTCCGTTGCCTGGCGGCCCTTGGCGCCGGTAAACGCGTTGGCATTGCCGGAATTGACCACCACGGCCCGCGCGGTGCCATGGGCTAAGTTCGCGCGGCAGAAATCCACCGGTGCCGACGGGCATTTCGACTTGGTGAACACGCCGGCCACCGCTGCCGGTGCGTCGAACACCATCAACAGCACGTCGGTACGGTTCTTGTATTTGATGCCGGCGGCAGCTGTCGCCATGCGGACGCCGCGCAGGGCCGGCATTTCGGGATAGGACTTCGGGGCGAGCGGCGAGACGGAAGAGGACATCTGAACAACCTGGCTGAATAGGAAAGGGCCCGGATATACCGGGCCCAGATGCGAATTTTACTGCTGTGCCGGTGCCGGCGCTTCTGCACCGTCCTGCATCTTGCTCACGTCCTCGTAGCCCTTCTTCAGGCCCTCATCCATGATCTCGATCTTCTGGTCGGCCTTCGCCTTTTCGATAATGGCGACATACTTGTCGCGCATCACGAGCTGCTTGACCTGGTCTTCGACCTGGTCGAGTGCCGGCGGAGCGGCTTCCCGCTTGTCGATCAGCTTGATGACGTGAAAACCGAACTGGGTCTTGACCGGGGTCTTGGTGTAGGCGCCCTTTTCGAGAGCGAACGCGGCCTGCTCGAATTCAGGCACCATGCGGCCCTGGGCAAACCAGCCAAGATCGCCACCTTCGTCCTTGTTCGAATCCTGCGACTTTTCCTTGGCAATGGCTGCGAAATCGCCACCCTTGTCGAGATCAGCAATCACGGCCTTTGCTTCATCCTCGGTCTTTACCAGGATATGGGCGGCATTGACCTCTTCCTGCTTCGGGATCGACGCGATTTCCTTGTCGTAGCGTGCCTTTACTTCTTCGGGCGTCGTGGCATCGACCACGTGCTTGCGGAAGTAGGCGTTGTGCAGTTCGCGATCGCCGATATAGGCCATGCGCTTCTTGTAGTCCTCGGTGTTACCAAGGCCTTCGGCGGCAGCACCGCTTGCCAGAAGCTTCACGTCGATTGCGCCGGAAAGGGCAGCAACCTTCTTCTGTTCTTCGGGAAGCTGGGCCAGCTGCGGGTCGAGGTTCTGGACCGCGACGTCGAGTTCGGCCTGAGTGATGTTCAGGCTGCCCACCTTGGCGACGACCGTATCGTCAGCGGCGAAAGCCGGGGCCTGGACGAAGATCGCAGCGGCAAGAGCAGCCGATACGAGAAGTTTGTGGCGCAGCATCGAGTTACCTTTCGATTGGTGAACCGGATCCAGAACGTCTGGCACCGGCCGGAAAACCTTCACAAACACCGGATTGTGGCCATTCTGTATCGGCCGTCACCGTTGACATAATTCGGACCCCCTCTTATCTGTCACGCAACTTCGCGTCCAGAAGCTTTGCGGGCGCCACGGGTCGAATTGTCAGAGGCGCCGCCGGCCGACAAGCTCAATCGTGGTCTCGACGAGTGACATCAGGGACTGACATCAGAAAGGGCCATTCGTATGGTCAGCTTTGGCGGCATTGCCCGCAAACTGTTCGGATCTGCAAACGAGCGCCGCGTGCGGGGCTACAAGCCGATGCTCGAGAAGATCAATGCAATCGAGGAAGCCACCAAGGCGCTCACCGATGAGCAGCTCGCCAACAAGACGGCGGAGTTCCGCCAGATGCTGGCAGACGGCAAGACGCTGGAGGATATCCAGATCCCTGCCTTTGCGGTGCTTCGCGAAGCGGCCCTTCGCGTACTCGGCATGCGACCCTTCGACGTCCAGCTGACCGGCGGCATGATCCTTCACGACGGCGCAATCGCCGAAATGAAGACCGGCGAAGGCAAGACGCTGGTGGGAACCCTGCCCGTCTACCTCAATGCACTGTCGGGCAAGGGCGTGCATGTGGTGACCGTCAACGATTATCTCGCACAGCGCGACGCCAGCATCATGAGCCGCCTCTACGGGTTCCTTGGCCTGTCGACCGGTGTCATCGTCCACGGCCTGTCGGACGACGAACGCCGCGAGGCCTATGGCTGCGACATCACCTACGCGACGAACAACGAGCTCGGCTTCGATTATCTTCGCGATAACATGAAATACGAGCGCGGCCAGATGGTGCAGCGCGGCCACAACTTCGCGATCGTCGACGAAGTCGATTCGATCCTGGTCGACGAAGCCCGCACCCCGCTGATCATCTCAGGCCCGCTGGACGACCGTTCCGATCTCTATAACACGATCGACGCCTACATTCCGTTGCTGTCTCCGGAAGATTACGAAATCGACGAAAAGCAGCGCTCGGCCAACTTTTCCGAAGAGGGAACCGAAAAGCTCGAAGGCCTGCTGCGTCAGGCCGGCCTGCTGAAGGGCGAATCGCTCTACGATGTCGAGAACGTGGCGATCGTGCACCACATCAACAACGCGCTGAAGGCCCACAAGCTCTTCACCCGCGACAAGGACTATATCGTCCGCAACGACGAGATCGTCATCATCGACGAGTTTACCGGCCGCATGATGCCGGGCCGCCGCTATTCCGAAGGTCAGCATCAGGCGCTGGAAGCCAAGGAAAAGGTGCAGATCCAGCCGGAGAACCAGACGCTCTCCTCGATTACCTTCCAGAATTACTTCCGCATGTACGACAAGCTTGCCGGCATGACCGGTACGGCGCAGACGGAAGCGGAAGAATTCGGCAACATCTACAAGCTGGAAGTGGTGGAGGTTCCGACCAACCTGCCGATCCAGCGTATCGACGAAGATGACGAAGTCTACCGGACGTTTGAGGAAAAGTTCAAGGCGATCATCGTCGAGATCAAGGCGGCCAGCGAACGCAACCAGCCGGTTCTGGTCGGTACGACCTCGATCGAAAAGTCCGAACTTCTGGCAACCATGCTGCGCGAGTCCGGTTTTGAGAAATTCCACGTTCTGAACGCCCGCTACCACGAGCAGGAAGCCTATATCGTGTCGCAGGCCGGCGTGCCCGGTGCCGTCACGATCGCCACCAACATGGCCGGTCGCGGTACCGACATTCAGCTCGGCGGCAATATCGACATGCGCCTTGAGCGCGAGCTCGAAGGCATCGAGGACGAGGGCGAACGCGCTGCCAAGGAGGCTGCCGTCCGTGCCGAGGTGAAGGTCCTGAAGGGCAAGGCTCTGGAAGCCGGTGGCCTTTACGTCATCGCCACGGAACGTCACGAAAGCCGCCGCATCGACAACCAGCTGCGTGGCCGCTCCGGCCGCCAGGGTGACCCGGGCCGCTCTAAATTCTACCTGTCGCTCCAGGACGATCTGATGCGCATCTTCGGTTCCGACCGGATGGATTCGATGCTGCAAAAGCTTGGTCTCAAGGAAGGCGAAGCGATCGTCCACCCCTGGATCAACAAGGCGCTCGAGCGGGCCCAGAAAAAGGTCGAGGCGCGTAACTTCGACATCCGCAAGAACCTTCTGAAATACGACGACGTCACCAACGACCAGCGCAAGGTGATCTTCGAACAGCGTATCGAAATGATGGATTCGGAAGACGTGTCCGAGACCATCGAGGACATGCGCAACGAAGTGATCGAGGTTCTCGTTGCCAAGCACATCCCTGAGCGGGCCTATGCCGAACAGTGGAGCGTCAAGGAACTGCGCGAAGACGTTGATCGCCTGCTGAACCTTGATCTTCCGATCGAGGACTGGGCGACCGAAGAGGGTATCGGCGAAACCGATATCCGCGAGCGGATCACTGCAGCCGCTGAAGCTTCCGTCAAGGATCGCCGAGAGCGGTTTGGTGCCGACGTGATGAACTACGTCGAACGCTCCGTGGTGTTGCAGACGCTGGACGCCCTGTGGCGCGAGCATATCGTCAATCTCGACCACCTGCGCTCCGTCATCGGGTTCCGCGGCTATGCGCAGCGCGATCCGTTGCAGGAATACAAGGCGGAAGCCTTCGAGCTGTTCCAGGCGCTGCTTGCGAACCTGCGCGAAGCCGTGACCGCCCAGATGATGCGCGTCGAGCTTGTGCAGAACCCCGAGCCGCCGGTACCGCCATCGGTGTTCGAGGAGCATCATTTCGACCCGACGACCGGCGAAGACCAGGTGTCGGGCGCAGACGGCAGCGACTTCATCGCAGCGCCTGCCGATCGTCATCCCGAAGACCAGTCTACCTGGGGGCGCGTCGGCCGCAACGAGCCTTGCCCCTGTGGTTCGGGCAAGAAATACAAGCACTGCCACGGCGCCTTCGAACAGGCCTGATCGGGCAACACCAGTGTTATCGATAGAACGCCGCCTTCGGGCGGCGTTTTTCGTTTGCGGGATCGTCGCCGTCTTAACGTTCGGGTCGGCTGAGCCAACCGTTTCTTAACCCTGCTGTGGCAGATTTGCGAGCATGGCTCCTGTAGCGTAACGAGTATTGCGTGCCCATCATGGCGGTGATCGAAACAGCGGAAAGACTGCTTCCGGCCGGTTTGCGTGCCAGAGTCGCACCGCTGACGGGCAGGATCAGAGCCACTGTGACCGAAAACAGCGATACGGCGCGGGCGCAACGCCAGGCCATGACCGCGTTTGCGATCCGCATTTTCAGCGCCGCTATCGCCTTCCTGTCCCAGATCGTCATGGCCAGGCTGATGGGCGAGTTCGAATACGGGTTGTTCGCCTTCGTCTGGGTGATTGTCATCCTCGTCGGCAATCTCTCCTGCCTCGGCTTTCACACCTCGATCATCCGCTTCATCCACCAGCATTCAGCAGAGGGTGAAAACGGCGAGATCCGCGGCTTGAGCCTTGCCGCCTGCCTTGTCGCGCTCGTCACCTCGACCGTGATCGGCGGCCTCGGCTTTGCCTTTCTCTGGGCGTTCGGCAGCAGCATCGAGCCCTACTACATCGTGCCGGTTTCGATCGCTCTTTTCATCATTCCGATGATCGGCATCGGCGACATCCTCGACGGGATTGCCCGTACCCATGGCTGGACGATATCGGCGCTGGCGCCAACCTACATCCTCAGGCCCATCCTGATCCTCACTTTCATGACGGCAGCCGTCCTGTCCGATGCGCCGCGCGATGCGCAGACCGCCATGCTGGCGGCGCTTGCCGCCACATACGCCACAACGTTTGCGCATCTGACGCAGCTCATACTTCGGCTGAAAGGCAGCTACGGCAATGCATCGCGGCGCTACCGGCTTGGCTCCTGGATCCGATACTCGATCCCGCTATTTGTAGTCGACGGCATCGGCTTCCTGCTGACCAATGCGGACGTGGTCGTGGTCGGCATCTTTCTGCCGCCGGACGATGTCGGGATCTATTTTGCGGCGTCGAAAACGATCGTCCTTGTGCAGTTCGTCTACTTCTCCATCAAGGCGGCCGCCGCTCCCCGTTTCGCCGCCATCATGGCGGAAGGCGACATGACGGCGTTGGCCACATTCGCGGGCCAGACCGTCCGCTGGACCTTCTGGCCGTCGCTCGTCGTCGGGTTGACGACGCTTGCTGCGGGTGAACTGCTTCTGTCGCTGTTCGGCGACGCTTTCACTTCAGGCTATATCCTGATGGTGATCCTGTTTGCTGGCATTCTGTCCAAGTCGCTCGTCGGTCCCGGAGAAGTGCTGCTCAGCATGGCGGGCAGGCAAAAGCTCTGCGTTGCAGTCTATACGGCAACGCTTGCCGGCAGCATCGTCCTCAATGTCGTGCTGATACCACATTATGGGCTGGTCGGTGCGGCGATTGCGACCGCCGGCGCCATGATGATCGAGGCGACGTTGCTGCACATAGCAGTACGCCGCACGCTCGGAATTGTGCTATTCGCTTTTTCCGATCCACTGCCCAGACCCTCGTTCAAGGTTCAATAGACACAATGGCTCTTCCCCCGAACAGGAGCGAGAAGGAATACGATGACGTCACAATGCCGAACGTCGCGTCGCGTCTTCGCGCAGACCGGCCGGATGCCGATACACGGGTAGAAATCGGCCGGCCCGGCCGCGAATTTTGCCTCTATCCGGCAGGTCTCGGTTACGATCTGCAGGAAGAACTCGAATTTTTGTCTCACCGCGCGATGGAGCCCAACATCTTCTTCTCGGCGCGGCTTCTTGCCCCAGCCATGCCGCGAATCGATGACCGTCAGGTGCGACTGGCGCTCATCCGCGACGAAGGCGAAAGCCATAGCCGCCTTCGCCTTTTGATGCCGTTTACCGTGGAGAAACCAGGCTTTGCCATGGGTGCCCCGATCATCCGCGTCTGGTCCAATCCGTTCGGCCCGCTCGGTACGCCACTGGTGGATGCCGAAGATGCGGCCGAAACCATCGACAACCTCCTGGAGGCCCTGACTGCCCGGGAAGCAAAACTTCCCTCCGTTCTCGTTCTGCCGGATGTGCGCTTAGGCGGCCGCTTTGCCCAGCTTGCGCGCGCCGTTGCCATCGGCCGCGACCTGCCCGTTGCCGTCACCGACAGCTTTCGCCGGCCGATGCTGGAAAGCCTTCAGGACGGCGAAACCTATATGAAGGCCTCCGTCTCGCCGCACCACTACCGCGAGATGCAGCGCCAGTGGCGAAAGCTCGGACAGCTGGGAAGGCTTGAATACGCCGTCGCCCGTCAGCCGGAAGAGGTGCGCCAGCGGATGGAGGAATTCCTGGCGCTTGAATCGACAGGCTGGAAAGGCCGCAAGCGTTCGGCCCTGATCAACGACCGTTACCGCGCAGCCTTTGCTCGCGAAGCGATCACCAATCTTGCCGAAGTGGACGCCGTGCGCATCCACACGATCAATCTCGACGGCCGCGCGATCGCCTCGATCGTGATCTTCTTGATGGCCGGCGAGGCCTATACCTGGAAGACCGCCTATGACGAGAGCCTCAGCCGCTATTCGCCCGGCAAGCTGTTGGTCATGAAGCTGACCGACTGGCACCTTGATGATGCCAACATCCTGCGCACCGACAGCTGCGCCGTGCCCGACCATCCGATCATGAGCAGGCTATGGGAAGAGCGCGAGGAAATGGGAACGCTGGTGATCGGCCTTGCCCGCAACAGCGACCGCGACGTGAGACAGGTGGCGACACAGCTTCACCTCTACCGCAACACCCGCAACATGGCGCGTCTGCTGCGCGAAAAGATCCTGGCGATTGCCGGACGCAATGCCTGACATCGCGGTTTGCAGCGATCCGAATAGTTCTTCTTGCATCCGCCGCCGAGGCCATGTTAGAGGCCTTCACCATACCCTCCGTGCCCCATTGGCGGAACTGGTAGACGCGCTCGACTCAAAATCGAGTTCCGAAAGGAGTGCTGGTTCGATTCCGGCATGGGGCACCACGCACTTTTTTGACCATTGTTTTTACAGTGAAATTTGGCCCTAAACGTCCAGAAAACTTAAACTACCTGAAAAAGCTGGACACTTTTGTTCTTATTTTCCCCCCTCGCTCCTTTCATCGATGTCGTCGAACAGGCTGATCGCGCTCTCCGCCAGTAGCCTCTGATTTGCCGCCTTCGTGTATCGAGAGACCTCTTTCGAGGTCGTATGACCGGTCACCGACATGATCTGTTTTTCGGTGGCGCCTCTCTCAGCTAGCCTCGCCGATGCAGATTTTCTCAGTCCGTGCGCGCTGCAATGTGGAAGGCCCGCATCATTGCACTGCTTGCGAAACCAATTGCCGAACCCTGCGGCGGTGAAGCCCTTGTTGAATTCAGTCACGAGGAACGTGAGATCGCCGACCGGCGATGCATCAATGATCTTCTGCAGCTTCGGATGTACCGGGATCTCCAACGTGATCGGCTTCTTGTTCCGGCCTTTGAACTGCGTGAATTTGAGACTGCCGCTGCTGACATGCTGTCGCCCAAACAGGATGATGTCGCTACGGCGCTGGCCGGTGTAAAGCATCAGCGCCAATGCGAGCCGAGGCTTCGTCCCGATCTTGTGCTTCTCCTCAAACTTCGCAATCTCGTCTTCGGTCCAGGAATGATAACCGTCGCCCTGTTGAGCGAAGAAGGACACGTCCCGGGCAGGGTTCGTCAGCATCAGTTCGACGTCGCTTTTGCACGCCCATGCGAATATCGCACGCAGCGCCTTAATCCGACTGTTCGCCGCCTGAGGTTTCTCCGCCTTGCGGTCCCTTAGAACGCGGACAGCTTTCGCCGTGATGGCAGCGATCGGCATGTCTTCGAATAGCCGGCTGCTGTCCTTCTTCAGTGGTTCGGCCCATATGTGCTCGATGATCAGTTTGCGGACGTGGCGGGTTCTCTGTTCCAAGCGCCTGTATTCGGCCGACTGGAAGTATTGCTCGCAGAGCCAACGAAGAGAGTTCTTCGTGGATAGTTTTGGCCCCCTCGCCTCTTCGGCGATAGTGCCGTTCATAGCGGTATAGTAAGCCTCGTTGAACTCGTCGCTGCCCGGTACGCCTGGTAGCCGGATCTTCTTCTGGCCGCGCTTTCGGAAATAGAAGCGCAGCACGCCATCCGTGCGATCCTCAATCACATACTTCTTTGCGAACTTCTTCGGCATCACACTTCCACTGACCAGTCGTCGGCGTCGTCAGGATCTCCACCGGGCAGACGCGTAAACGCCCGGTCAAGCGCCACGCGGTCCCATATCGTACGGGCGTTCGCTCTCTTTGGCTTAGGCATTCTGCCATCACCAACCATTTCATCAAATAGGCTGGAAGAAACCCCAATGTACGCGGCTGCCTGCTCACGTGCCAAACCGCGAGGAGGCAGTGAGATTGGCAGAACCTCTACGCGCTGCGCTCTCATCTTTCCTCACCTTCATCATCTCGGGCGAGCGTCGTTGACGGCTCGCCCGAAGCAGTCCATGAGGTACGTGCTTCAAGTTGTGAGAGACGAGAAGTGGTCGGCAGGCTTGCTTCCTTCAATAGTAGTGAGCCTGCCTCCTTCGCCTGGGGTGCTGGTGGCAGACCGAAGACCTGTTCATAGTGCTGTCGGTATGTGATCGGGTAGGTTCCCGGGATCTTCTGGTCAATTATGCCCCGCTCAATGGCGAGCTTGCAGTTCAGATAGGTGGCCTCTCGCATGGCCTGATCGTAGGTATCGAAAGCGCCGTCTGCTTGCCGCAGCGAAGAGGCGACAAACCATTCTGCACCTTTCACGACAGCGTGTTTTCCCACCGTCACATGATCCTGCGGTGCTAGGGCCGCGTTATGGGCGAAGCTCTCCAAGAGAGCCCGCAAAGCGGAGCGCGTCGAGGTTTTCTTGTCTTCGTCCGCTTTCGGCCAATTGAAGTAGAATGCCTCGCATGCAGCATCCACAGCATCGTCGGTCACGTGCAAATTCGGCAGGGCGGCAGGGTTTATGTCGGCTTTTGAGGAGTTCAACTTGACGTTGGCATTAGCGATAGATGAAAGTAATCGGACACAGCAGTCAGGAGATATCCTTTGGCCAAGATTACATTCACAGACTCCAGTATCAGCGATAACGGTATCGGTCTTGTCATAAATGGAGATTACGAAGTCGAAATGGTTCGGAGTAAGGTGGATAGAAATGGCGTCGCCGTGCTTGCCAATAGTGGGATAATAATTCCCGTAGAGCTTCTGGCCGTCATCAGAGATGCCATCAACGAAACAAAGGCTGATAATGGCACTCAAGGAGACGCTGTCGAGAAGGTTTCGAGGATCGAGGCGCTCAGGTCGTTCCTTTTGACGAACGGTATACCTCTGGCTGATCTTTCCGTCGCTATCGCAGGCCTGGTCCATCAACTCCAATAATGAAGTCGTTTGGGGCGGTGCCTCGCCCTTCCTGCGTCGGACCATAGCGATGACCTCGTCGAGATCGTCATCGGTCAGGCAGAAATCGGCATTCGGCTTGCCTGGCGCTCGGACTAGAACAGTGATCTTAGAACCACTTTTGAAGTTGGTGAGGATCTTATCCATGCAGTCCGCTACCCGCTGAGTGGCTTCGTGAATGCTCACTGCTGTGTCCTCCGCTCTTTCGGGAAAATCTTGTCCATTGCCTTCCGCACGTGATGAGCGATGCGCTCGTGATCTCTCATCTGGACAGCCGTGAGGAGGTCGGCGCCGCCGATCTCCATGAGGGCGTTCTCTCGACCATTATGGAACTCGTCAGTGCGGATCTCTTCCTGCGTGTTCAGCTCCGACAGGAGCAACTGGATGTCCTTCACGTCATCTTCGGTAAGAACGCGTCCGGCCGAAAATTCATACACCCTGAAGAATGGCCAGCTTTCGAGATCGTCGTCAGCCATTGTCCGAGCCCTCCGTGGTGGCGAGGGCAGCGCGGCGCTGAAGCTCGGCGGCAATCTTCGCCTCCGCAGCTTCTCGTGTCGGCTCGTCAGCCTCAAACTCGTCGTCGCTGTCTGCGTCTTCTGCCGGATCGAGAAATCCGTAGTACCGAGTTTCAACGATGCCGCCGCGCGAATAACCAAAGACGTCGCCGGGTTTTACGTCGCAGTTCTCGGCGATCTGCCACGGGCCATCAGCGCAGGCTTCGGATGACGTATCGTCCTCCGGCCAGTACCAGTCGCAGCCTGCGAGCATCTTCCGCAGCCGATCGTTCTCGGCCATCAAGCCGTCGATGACGTTGTTCTGTGCTGCCAAGAGGCCTTGTGCGTGCGGGTCAAGCAGCGCCACATGCGTCTGGGGTGGTGGGATTGTCAGGGCAGCGACAAGCGCTTCATGCGTAAGCTCGAAGCCGGCACCCTTTCCGCTCTCGTCGAAGATCCGCGGCTCCATGACCTCGCGGTAGAGGTACGTGCTGATCTTGCCGTCCGGTATCTCGTCGCCGGTTTCGAGATCGACGACCGGCGAACCTTCGAGGCATTCCGCATGGCATGTGCCTTCGGTGATGTCGTCAGCGCAGACGTCTTCGAGCTTGAACGGCACGGAGCAAAGTGGGCAGCGATGGATGTCGTCAGTCATGGTTCTGAACCTCTTGGCAGACGAGAGCAGCCCTGCGCGCTTCCCATTGGCGCAGGACGTTTCGTTTGCGGGTGACGAGTTGAAGGTGCTCCTGCTCGGGCCGCACGCAGAGACGGTTTCGGCAGTAGTGGTCGATCTCTTTCTTGCCGGGAATGTAGCCGTGCTCATTGGTCCACATGACCAAGTGCACTGCGACCGTCTGCCCGCCTAGAGACATGCGAGGATATCCGGCGCCTCGACCTTCCCTGCCTGATGTCGGGCCAGTCCAAGTCCAGCAGCCGGTGCGATCGTCGATCTGGACACGGGCCATAACCTTCTCGCGGATCTGATCTCTTCTGCTCATGCTAATTCCTTCCATTCGCGGAAGCGTCCGAGTAAGACGTCCCAGCGCTTGGCGGCGGCAGGGTGCGTATTGAGTTCCGAGCGGGATTCGATTGCCAAGACCTTGCGGACACCGGTAGCGAAGCGCTCGCGGTCGTCGGACGGGATGCCGTGCTTTTGCAGCATGAATTGCTTAAACTGCGTGTCCTCGCAGATCCTGCCGCATTCCTTGGCCAAGTCCGGTCGCGGCTGCTCCTGAAGCTTCTGCAGCTCGCGGATCTTCCTGAACGCCTCCGCCAGCATGCGGAGCAGGAACAGAATGTCGGCGTGCGCGTGCAGGAGAAAGTTGCGGTCCTGATAACCGCACTCTGCCGTCAGCGTCACAAGGGCGATCGACGGCTGAGTAGGTAGCAAGCGAGCCGTCAGCTGCTCGCCATGACGGGTGCTGTCAATCGCTCTCCAGTCCGTGCTCGCCTCGCCGTGGCGCGCGCGGATGGTGTCCAGCCGCTCTTTGTCCTGAGCGCGCCCCATCAATCCAAACTCCGGCAGGATGCGAAGTCAAAGCCGGCAAGATCATTGACGGCCGATACGACGAGCGCAGCGATCATCAAAACTTTGGCGTTGTCGCGCATGCCGTTGCTGTCGACCGTCAGCACGTCGGCGCCGTCATCGTCGAGGATCACGCCGACGTCCTCTTCGGACAGACGCAAGGGTAGTTTGACGTCCTGGTCGGCGAAGGCTGCTCGAACTGCATTGGCCGCTGGAAGGTCCTTCACGTTCAGGCCCCCCGCTGCGCCAGGCGCGATAGAAGAAGGTCGCGCAGCGGGCGGTCTGCCTGGAGGCATCCGCTAAGGGTCAGCGCATGAAAAAGCGCGGCCTCAAGCGAACGCGTGCCTTCGACGATGGACGCCTCGTCGCTCGCGCGGTCGGACAGCATTCCAAACCTGCCTGCGGCATCGTTCAGATTGACTGCGACTGCGCCAAGCTCGCGCTGGAAGAAGGATGACGGACGGATCTCAACGGCACGCGGTGCGGGGCGGACTGGCAGGCGTAGGATGGTCGCGCTCATACCGCCTCCCACGCATAGCGTGTTTCAAACTCTACGACGCGCTGGCCGGCTAGTGCAGCAGCGGCGCACATGCCGATGATCGAGATCACGACGGCGAAAGCGATGGTGAAACGCGTTGGAAGATATTCGAGGCGGGCGCGTCCCGATCCCGTGATAGCGATCGTTGAAGGACGAACACCCAGATCATCGACGATGAAGGTCGCGTTACGCCGTTCGGCAGCGTGGCGGCGGACGATCTCCGCTTCCACTTCCAGCCGCATCTCAATCGCGATTTCAGCCGATATGCCCCAACGTTCATCGCTGGCGATTTCAGCTGTCCAGAATGCAAGTTCTCCGTCCAGCTGCACTATCGTCATCTGTGACAATGGCAGTGTTGTGGGCATTTGCTGAGGGTTTTTGACGGCTGACATTGTGGCCTCCGATCCGTTTCGGATGCCGTCTGCGCGGCTCACGCCGGGGGTACGCAGACGGGCACCGAAGCGGATCAGGCGGCGCGCTGGGCCGGAACAGAAACGCGCCGCTGATAGGTGCTGGCGGCGACAGCGTAAGCGCGAGCATCGTCAGCAACGTCGTTCAGCTGGCTGGCAGTGATGCCGAGACTGTTCTTGAGATCGCTCTCGGTGCAGCCTTCGCCAAGGCGGCGCATAGCCTCGCCGACGCAGGCGATCTGCTCTTCGCGGTTGCGGCAAAGCGGATAAGCGTTGTGGTTTTCAAAGCGCATGTTGTTCTCCATCCAGATGACGCGCGGTTAACCGCCGATGGAGAACAGGGTTGCATAACTTGCAACTTATGTAAAGCTAGCACGTTGCAAGTTGTGCAACTTTTCTATTGGCTGCTTGCAACTCTACGCTCGCAGTCCTTAGGTATTGCGCTGACCCTGAAGAGAGTTGCTGGATGATCCGGAGCTTGTTTAATGCCAATCCAGCTGATAGCCCCGCGCTGGCTGCGAAGATACAATAGCCATGCGCCTGGAAAGTTTTGTGCAGGTGACTTCAGCGCGCGCACTTGCGAAGCAGGTAGAGGGTGTCCTCGGATTGATCTGCGTAGGCTTTCATTAAAGGCAGCATCTTCTGCCTGAGGTCTTCCATTTTCAGGAATGCCTCACGCTCTTGCCCGGTGAACATTTCCGCAGCCTTCGATGTATCGGCTTCAGCCATGCTGTTGTAGAAACTACGCATTCCAGAACCGACCGCTTCCATCGGCTTTGCCATAGTCTGACAATTCTCGCGGCTTGTTGCCTCTGCACTAGTTGCCACTCCAACTAGTCCAAGTATCATAGCTAACCTGGCGACATTCATCTTGCTCTCCCACGCACCATTAATTCGATTGCGGCTAAGCCGTTGTAGAACGGCATCCGCGTATCATCCCTCAGTTCCTGTTCGGCCCTGATCAAACATTAGCTTCAACACGTTGATGGCCTTCTCTTTTTGTTCCTCAGTCTTGTCTTGAAAGAACTGAGTAAGCCAATCGTCCTCTGGACTACGAAAAAGGCCATGCACATCGGTTTGAAATAAGGCTGCGAGCCGATCAAGATAATCAGCCTTCGGCAAAGTTCCATCGAACCACCGAGATACAAGGCCTTTATCTACGCCAAGCTCCCGGACGATGTCCGCTTGCTTCATCTGACGCTTCTCTGCCCACTCCGGGATAAAGTGAATCCGGTGCGGCGTTTTTTGTGAATGGATTGTGGGCACGTTGCTCATGTTGCAACTTTAATCAAAACCCGGAAAATCTGCGTTAGCCTCGTATGCAACAGTGGCTCTTGTAAATAGTTGCAACTTATGCAACTCATGCTGTTATGGAAACGAAATCTCCAATCACATCCTTCCGCGAGGTCCACGGCTTTATGTCGCTGGAGGCCTTCGGCGCGCTTTTTGTTCCGCCCGTAAACAAATCGACCGTGCTGCGTTGGGAAAAAAATGGTGTTTCTGCAGAACGGGCAGCTGAGTTGGAGCGAGTCACAGGAATTCCTCGGTCTGATCTTCGCCCTGATCTCTTTCTGCCTTTCTCGGAGGCAGCCGAATGATGCACCTCCTCCACTTCCCTCCCGGTGGCGGTTTCTCCTCCCGTCCCGCCACCAAACACCGCGCGGCGCAGGTATCGCGTTCACGCCGCGCGGCACCTCGGCCGGAGCAGACCCTGTCTGGCGGACCGTTCCGGCCGATTTCTTTTCTTGAGCTTCGTGCATGCGGTCCCCCGTGATCTGATGCGCTGAACATCTCACTTTCGAATGCTTCCCACGATGGGAAACGCGCGGGACTTTTCCCGGCGCGGGAAAACTGTGTCTGGAGAAACCCCATGCAGGATACTTTGACGAACGCCTGGTTCCATCAGCTGAAAGCCGCCAATCGTCTGTTGATTAAAAAGAACGGCGGCATCGAAGCTGCGGCGGAAACCTGCTCACTTTCGAAAAGCCAGGTCGGCCGCTGCAATGCAGATTCCGACACTGAGCTGCTGCCGATCCCGGCCGTGTTGCGGCTTGAAGCCGAATGCGGCGACCCCTGCGTCACACGGGTTATGGCCGGTCTGCACGGCTGCAAGCTCACAGACCCGGAAGAGAAGAACCGCGACGGCACGTGTCTGGTGCGCGGCTCCCTCGCGATCGGCGCTGCGGCGAACGAGTATCAGCGCAACGCTTCCATCGCCTATTCCGACCTTCAGGTGAGCGCAGCGGAAGCGCGGCAGGGCATGCGCGATCTCGAGAAGGTTGTCGAGGAAGCGACCGAACAGATGCGGCGGTATGCCGGGATTGTCGCCAAGGGCGGAGATGCTTCTCCGGCTCTGAAGATCGTCGGCGGGGAATGATTCCATGGCCCGCACCGCGTTCAAGCTTGTCGGCGTGATGATCAACGTGCCTGAAAAGGCGAAGACGACGCTCGATCGGCAGGCGGCGGAACGGGGTGTTGCCTCGTCGATCTGGGCTGGACAGGTATTTGACCTCGGCTTTGCTGCGGTCTGCGCGCGCGAGAAGGGTATGCCGGTCACTGACGCGGATCTCGACGCGATCGTCGGCGCCACGCTGCTGCTCTGGGAGCGCGGCGAATGGGATAGTGCATCGATAGCCAAGGGGCTTGGTGTCTCGGAGGCGACTGTCTCGCGCGTTCTCGACGGCTGGCGCAGCTATCGGAGGGCGTCATGACCGTAGCCCCGATGTCGCAACGCTTCGACGACCAGCTGCAAAGATCGCAGCTCCGGAACTTCCGTGCGTTCGCGAAGTATCACGACGGCCTCAATGCAGGTGACTTCTCTGACGGCGTGCAGCAACGCGACGAGGCTGCGTATGAGCGCTATGTGCGCGCCTTCATTGAAGGTGGCATCTGCTGGCGCGATCCGAACGCGAGGCGACCATCATGACTGAGCTTGCGATCCGTGACAGCTCGGAACTGGTTGCCCGCATAGAGACGGCGCGCGCGCTGCTGGATGCCGGCGATGTCGAGCGCGCTCTCAAACTCTCCTCGGTGGCCTATGATCAGGCCAAGGCTGTTGCCGGTTCTGCGGAACGTGTGAAGACCTCGCGCGACCTGGTCGACAAGGCGCGGCGCATGCAGGCGGAAGCGCTGAAGATCGAAAGCCTCTGCTATGTCGCGATGGCTGACGCCGTCGACGATGCGCAGGCGAAGGGCGAGCTTTCGCGCGGCGGGCGTCCGAAAACCGTTTCCAGCGAAAACAGTTTTACACTTGACGAAATTGGTGTCGATCGCCAGCAGCTGCACGCAGCTCGCAGCCTGCGCAGTGCCATCGAAGCGGAACCGGGGTTCGTCGATCGCGTCGTCGAGGTTCGTCTTTTGGAAGGACTGGAGCCAAGCCGCGCGGCGCTGAAGAATGCCGCTCGGCATGCGATCGGCACTAAAACGGCCACGAAAGAAGATCGCGGTGACGATCTATATGAGACGCCAATCGAAGCAATGCGCACATTGCTGGCGTTGGAAAGTTTTGGTCTTAATGTGCTTGAGCCCAGCGTAGGACGTGGCGCCATCTCGAGACCGCTGGAAGACGCAGGCTATGAGGTCACGATATCTGATCTTGTCGATCGCGGAATTACGACCCGACATGGCGAGTGCCAAGGTGTTGGGGATTTCCTGACATCGATCGCTGTCGACGGCGGCTGGGATATCGTCACAAACCCTCCATACGGCGTGGCGAACGCTTACGCTGCGCATGCGCTACGCGAGCATCGTCCTCGCAAGATGGCGCTTTTGCTGAACCTGAATTTCCAGTGCGGCTACGAAGACGCAGATCGTCGCTTCGTGATGGATGAGAACCCGCCAAGCCGGATCTATGCCTTCGCGCATCGTTTGCCGATGATGCACAGGGACGGCTGGGAGGGAAATAAAGCGTCCAGCCAGATGAATACCGGTTGGTTCGTGTGGGAGCGAAACGAAGACGGGACATATGGCGACGGCCATCCGCGTCTAATCCGCGTTGTCTATGACAATTTTGAGCATTCAGAACCTCTGACTCCTGGAGCAGGCGGGAATGTTTCGCCGCTGCGCTTCGATGCGCCGGATGAAGAGTTTGCTCGCACGACGCCTCGCAAGACGCTGGAAGAGCGCTGCGACGAAGAGACGGCGCGCGCGCTGGTGTGGATGGCAGAGAGCCCGGGCTTTGACGCGGGACAGCTGCGGCGCGGCATTGGTGTTCGGCCGTCGGTTGCCGATGCGCTGATCGCTGACCTCGCAACCAAAGGGCTGATCTGGGCCGGCAACGATGATGACGGGTGGCGGATCTCTACGGCTGGAATGACTGCACTCAACGCCACGGCTGCGGTGCTACTCGGCGCGACACTCGACGAGGTGGCGGCATGAACCCTGACTTTTCCCCGGCCATGCTGCGCGGCTTCGTCAATGCGCGGATCCAGATGGCCGGCTTTCGCGCGGCATTTCCAAACGAACGCAAGAGCGCCCGCCGCAAGGCACTGAGCTTCGACGAGGCCTGCGCCGCTGAGCGCGCTCAACTCATTCGCCGTGCGGACATCACACCGGAGCAGCTGGAGCTGGTCCTGTCCGGTCGCTGCATTTCGCCGGCGCCGCGCGAGCGGCTGTGGAAAGCGCTGGACGCGGACCCCGGCCGGTTCGGCATCCGCCTCGTCGGCATGACAGAACAGGAGATTGTTCGATGATCCCCGAAATCGATCGCGACCGTTTGGCAATGGACACACGCGACTGGCTGAGGTCGACAGGCCTTTCGACGCGCAACGCCTCATCTGCGCATGACGGACTGAACCCGGCGATGATCTCACGCGCGTGCAGCTGTCAGGTTTTGTCGGCAGCAAGCCACCTCGCGCTGTGCACGGCGATGGGTGTCGATCCTTCCGACTATCTCGTCTTCCATGATCGAGGCCAGCGAAATCAGGCTGTTACAGCATCTGCGCAACGTGAAACACCGAGGGCGGTCCCGTGAACCCAATCCTCGATATTCTTGCGGAAATGCAAAACGACCGGGCTCGGGCTGCGTGGCTTTCGACCATTCCGCTCGGCGTCATCCAGCGCGACCACGCCGACATTGCGGCTGTCCTCGGAGCTGCCGGTTTCTCCGGCGGGTTGGCCTATCTCGCGGCACTCGTCGCTCACGTCAATTCGGTGCGGCTGGAGGACGGGTCGATCCCGTTCGAGACGCGCCAGATCACGGACTATTCCCGCAAGCTGATGTGGGGCGCCGTGAAGCAGGGGGAAATGGTGGAATGAGCATCATGATCATGAGCCGCTTGTTTCGCATGGAGCTTGGCGGCTGCAACAGGAAGCTCCTGGCGGTGCGGCTGGCGGATTTTGCAGACGACGAAGGTCGTGGCATCTATCCAGGCGTACCGAGGCTTGCGAGAGAGACGGAGCTTTCAGAGCGCACCATTCAGCGCATTCTTTCGGAGTTCGTGTCCGAAGGTATTCTCGTGATCGTCCAAGAAGCGACAGGCCGGCGCGGACAGGCAACGCGCTACGACTTCGATCTTCCACGGCTTTTCGCCTTCAAGCCTAAAGCAACGGGTGACAGCGTGTCACCCGTTGCAACTGACGTCACGGGTGACACTGCTGCAGCCAGGGGTGACACCGGCGACGCTGACGGGTGTCACGGTGTCACCCTAACCGTAATAGAACCATTACCTAACCCTAAGACAGGTGCGCGGGACCGCGCCCCGGCAGAGGGAGGAATTGCAAGATCTGATCGAAAAAGGATAGAGCGCGAATTCGTGCTGTGGTTCGCTATCTGGAAGAAGGGCGATGTCGGGTTCGCTCGCAACAGCTGGTTTGCGCTTTCCGACGATGAACGGGCGGAATGCACCGATAGGACACCGGCCTATCTCCGCTGGGCAAAGCCATCCGACATCATGGCCGGTGCGGTTTACTTGAAGAACCGTCATTGGCGGGATGCGCCTGCCGAAGCGTTGGCGCCGATGCAGCACAACCCGTTCAGTCGGGCATGGATGGCCTTTCGGCTTGCCGAGCTACTGAAACCGATGGCGACGGCGTGGCCCGCGCTGACAAAGTTCCAGCGCATGGAGGCTTCCAAGAGCGCCAACGACGCCAAGGCCGTCGAGATGGAACGACGGCAGAAATACGGGTGGCCGCGCGTCACCGCACTCCACGATATGAGAGCGGCAATCGTCCCACATGGCTTGGTCGCCGTCTCCGAAGGCTTCGAAAAGGTGCATTGCGACAGCGGCCTGGCCAAGCGCTGGCAGGCGCTGCATGAGCGACAGGGATGGCCATGGGTTCCCCAGACCGGACACGAGTGGCTGTACTTCCCGCCATTACCGGAAGGCATCGCAGATCATGATGAGGCGGTGGCTGCTGCCCTTCGGGAGTTCCAGAAAAAGCTGATCGAGAGGCGGGATGATGATGCAGCATAAGAAAGACGACTTCGCTTTCCGCATTCCGGTTGCTCATTACGACAAGCTGGAGCGCGCTGCTCAAGACACCAAGATCCGGATTGATCGCCTGTCGATGGCTTCACGATCGACAACAGAACGAATCGCATCCGATTATCCGAACCTAAAGGCGGCTTGGTATTGCTTGCGAGTGGATGCCAACTGCGAGTTTGCTGTGGAAAAGCGACTGACAGATAGCGATGTCGCGACGCTGGTGGTCAAGTCCAGTCCATCGAAGATCGTGAGGCGTGGACGGGTTCGGATGGTACCGGCAAGGCCCGTCATTGTCGGATACGTGCTTGTGCATTGCCTCCCGATACCTTCCGCAATCATGGGGTTGCTGGGAGTAAAAGGGGTCAACGGTGTCGTTGGAGGAGCTGTTTCACCATGGAGGGCAGATGCTGAGTCAATCAATCGATTCAGAGCGATGGCTGATGCTGGCAAGTATGATCACCGTGTCCCGGCCAAGTACGACTTTCTGGTTGATGAAGAGGTGCGAGTAAGCGACGGGCCGTTCGCCTCCTTCCCTGGAACGGTCAGGGCGATCGACTTCGAAAAGTTCAGGGTGAAGGTCGATGTGATGATATTCGGTCGTTTGACGCCCGTAGATTTGGATATTGCGCAGATCGAGAAAGTATGAGAGTCATTTCCCCATTGGACGATCCTGGATCCCTTGTGTGGGCTTTTGAGTTGGTGGCTTGATCACCAGCAAACAGGTTGAGAAACCTGGAGCTGCTTACCGGCAGGACCCTTTCCTGAAGCGCCTCATGTTCGAGGCACCGATTCAGGACAAGTGCTACAGCTATGAAATGATGAATGATGAGGCGGCCAGCAGGTCGCCTTTTGTCGTCTTAGAGTATGCCTCGTCTCAAGTCCCTGCCACCTCGACTGACATCGATGCCACCTCGTCTTGGCCGTGCTGTCGGTGATGAGAAGGCCAGACTGAGAGAGCGCGAGATCAACACGCCGAACCGCAGCTGGTATCACAGCGCACGGTGGAAGAAGCTGCGGCTCAAGGTTTTCGAACGTGACAGCTACACCTGCAAGCAAACCTCAGCGATCTGTGTCGGCACACATCCCGCTCCTAACAGTCCAGTGTGCGACCACATCAAGCCGCATCACTGGGACGAGCAGTTGTTCTGGGACATCGACAACCTGCAGACCGTGACCAAAGCCTACCACGACAGCGAGAAGCAGAAGCAGGAGCGGGCACAGCCCGGTTGGTGAGATGGCAACAGCGAATGTCGATGCTGGTGAGGTCATGAGCAGCTTGACCCTGACGTTCACACTGACGCGCACCTATCGTGCTCGCATGTGGATCGGCACCCGTCTGATCCTTCTCGCAGGCTTGATCCTTGGTACATCGATGGTGATCGTCGAGGCGGACGATGACCAGGCCGAGGCCTGACCTCACCCCATCGACCGGGAGGGGGGGTCGAAAGTCTGCAGCCCCTCTGCCTCCTGCACCCGCGTCCCCCTCACGTAGAGATTTTTTTCGGATGAGCGAGATATTTGACCTCTTCGGCCACCCCATTCCGGACTGGAAGGGGAAGCGAGGTCGCCCGCCTTATGAGGCGACCGAGAAAGATCGCAACAAGATCAAGCTGTTGCTGGCGCTCGGTTGGTCCATCGATCGAATGGCAAACGGGATTGGCATCTCTCCGGCCACGCTGAAGAGGTATTTTAGAGCCGAGCTGAAGCAGCGTGATGCCATGCGTGACAGACTGGACGCGCGACGTTTCGAGATTGCGATGGAGCAGTCGAACGCCGGCAACGTCACTGCACTGAAGGAACTCGGCAAGATGCTGGACAGCAACGATCGCATGGGCCTGGACAGCCGGTTGCGTGATGCGCAGCAGAAGCGAGCAGTGGTGAAGGATGACGCTGCGCCGCAGGGCAAAAAGGAAGTCGCGAAAGCGGCTGCGAAGACGGCCGGTGAGGACAGCCACTGGGGCAATGACCTTCTACCAGGTATGGCAGGGAAACCGAACTGATGGATACGGCATGGATGCCGGCCACCGCCTGGTCGACCGCCGTCCCGGACTGGAAAGAACGCATCCGGCTACAGCATTCGCTGATCCCGGATCTTCCGCTCTTCGACGAGGTCGCCGAGAAGGCGCTCCGGATCTTCAAGCGCCTGCGCGTTCCTGATGTAATTGGCAATCCGACTTACGGCGAAGCCTGCGACGAGTGGGTGTTTGATATCGTCCGGGTCATCTTCGGATGCTACGACCCGGAACTGAAGCGGCGCATGCTGCGCGAGTTCTTCCTCCTGGTGCCGAAGAAGAACGGCAAGTCGTCCATCGCCGCTGCCATCATGGTGACGGCCGCAATCCTTAACGAACGGCCTGAAGCCGAGCTGTTGCTGATCGCTCCAACCAAGACGATTGCCGGGATCTCGTTTAAACAGGCTGCCGGGATTGTTCGCCTGGATGCAGAGCTTTCCAAGCTCTTCCACATCCAAGACCACCTGAAGATGATTACCCACCTCAACACGCTTGCGGTGATCATCGTCAAAGCTGCAGCAGCGGACGTCATCACCGGGTCCAAAGCAACCTACATCCTGATCGACGAGACGCATGTTTTTGCCACCATGGCGAAAGCGGCGGACATCTTTGTCGAAATACGGGGTTCTCTTGCAGCGCGTCCGGACGGGTTCCTGGCGCAGATCACAACACAGTCGAAAACGCCGCCTACCGGCGTCTTCAAGGCTGAGCTGAAAAAAGCTCGCGACGTTCGGGACGGCCTTTTCGCATTCCCGATGTTGGCTGTTCTCTACGAGCTGCCGCCGGAGGACGCCGTCGATGGCGGATGGATGCGCCGCGAGCGGTGGGGCTTGGTCAATCCAAACCTCAATCGCTCTGTCGACGAAGATTACCTTGCTGGCGAGATCGCGACGGCTATGCGCGAGGGGCCGGAGAAGCTGGCGCTGATCGCGTCGCAGCACTTCAACGTCGAGATCGGTCTCGGGCTGCACGCTGATCGATGGGCCGGCGCGGATTATTGGCTCGCTGCAGCTGTTCCAGGCATGACGCTGGATCGGCTGCTTGCCGACTGCGACGTCGCCGTCGTCGGCGTGGACGGTGGCGGTCTCGATGACTTGATGGCGATCGCTGTCATCGGCCGGCACAAAGAGAGCCGCAACTGGCTGCACTGGGGTCGGGCGTGGGCGCATGAAGACGTGTTCCAGCGCCGTCAGGAAATCGCCCCGCGCCTTCGCCAGTTCGAAAAAGAAGGCGACCTCGTCGTCTGCAAGGAAGTCGACGACGATGTGAAAGAGATCGCAGACATCTGCGAACGCATTCACGCTTCGGGGCTGCTGCCAGAGCGTGCCGGGATCGGTCTCGACTCCTACGGGATTGCAACCCTGCTCGATGTCCTGGCGGAACGTGGGCTCGAAGGCGATCTTACTCTTGCTGTTGGTCAGGGCTGGAAGCTGCAGTCCGCGATCACGACACTGCCGCGCAAGCTTAAAGACCGGACGATGGTCCATTGCGGTCAGCCACTTATGGCTTGGGCTGCTGGTAACGCGAAGACCGAGCTTCGCGGCTCCAACTATCTGGTCACGAAGCAGGCCGCAGGCTCTTCGAAAATTGACCCGCTCATGGCGCTCTTCAATGCCGCCATGCTGATGTTTCTCAACCCGGAAGCCTCCGGCCGCTCTGTCTATGAGACGCGCGGAATAAGGATGATCTGAGCCGATGGGCATCTTGGATTTGTTTCGCGGTAAGGCCGCGGCAGTGACAGCGTCTCAGCCGCGCGCAGAGGCGAGCGGCGGGGCTGGTTTCGTCTCGCTGGACGATCCATTGGTGGTCGAGTACCTGCGCACCGGCATGATGACGGCGAGCGGCTTTACAGTGAACCCGGAAACAGCTCTGCGAAACCCGTCAATGTTTCGTGCCGTCAGTCTCATCTCAAACTCGATCGGGATGCTGCCGCTCCATTTGATCGAACAGAAAACGAAGGAAAAAGCCAAGGCCCATCCCCTCTACCGGATCTTGCACCGCAAGCCGAACGGGTATCAGAGCGCTTTCGATTTCCGGGCGTCGATGCAGATGAGAGCTTTGGTTCATCGGAACAGTTACGCGCGCATCCTGCGCTCGACTGACCTGCGGACCGGTAAGCCAACGATCATCGGCTTGATCCCGCTTGAGTCGAAGCGAATGACCGTCACGCTGAGCCCCAGCTGGCGCATGGACTATGTGTACCAGCCGGTATCTGGACCTCGGGTGCGCTATCAGGCGGAGGAGATATTCCACCTTCGGGGCGCATCGCTAGATGGCCTCAACGGCTTCTCGCTCGTCGAACAGGCAAGGGAGGCCATCGGGCTTGCGCTTAGCGCTGAATTAGCCGCTGGCCGCATGTTCAAGCACGGCACTTTGGTTGGCGGAGCACTTTCGCACAAAGGGACACTGTCCGATCCCGCCTTCGAACGCCTCAAGGCAAGCCTTGCGGAGAAGGAAGGGGCTGACAACGCTGGTAAGAACCTGATCCTCGAAGAGGGGATGGAGTGGAAGGCGTACGGATCGAACGCAAAAGACTCGCAGATGACGGAACTGCGCAAGCTCCAGGTCGAAGAGATCGCCCGCATATCAGGCGTGCCTCGACCCCTGCTGATGGTGGACGAAACGAGTTGGGGCTCCGGTATCGAGGCGCTGGGGCAGTTCTTCGTCGCTTATGCGCTCAATCCTTGGTTCGAAGCCTGGCAGCAGGCGATCGAGCGTTGCCTCCTCGATGAAGACGAAGCCGAGATCTACGAGGCGAAGTTCAATCCAGGTGCCCTTCTCAGAGGATCACTTAAAGAGCAGGGCGAGTATCTCTCCAAAGCCCTCGGCGCCGGTGGCCATCAGCCCTGGATCCACTACGACGAGGCTCGCGACACCATGGATCTTCCTGCGCGCGAGAAGCCTATCAATCCCATGATGAACCACAACGGCGGGCCACCGCTTGAGGGAGAAGGTAATGAGAACGCAGCGTAGTCGCTTCTTTGCCAAGATGCCGGCCATAGAAGAGAAGTTCTCTCGGCCGCAGGGTTTCAAGTACGAACCGGATCAGCCCCTAGCCGCTGCCTTTCGGGCGCGCTCCGGGGTTGAGAGCGGCGACCGGCCAACGATCAGCATGTTCGATTTCATCGGCGACGAAGGATTCTCCGACGCGCGGATGGCTGCGGCGCTGCGGACCGTCGGCGCAGATACCGATGTCACGGTCGAAATCAACTCGCCAGGTGGCGACTATTTTCAGGGTGTCGCGATCTTCAACATGCTGGCTAGGCATCGCGGCAAGGTGACCGTCCATATCATGGGCATCGCGGCCTCCGCAGCGTCACTGGTTGCCATGGCTGCTGACCGCGTCCTGATCCCGTCTAACGGCGAGATCATGATCCACAAGGCTTGGGGCATCACGGTAGGCAATTCCGACGATCATTCGTCGACGATCGAAACGCTGAAGCACCTCGATCAGGCTATGGCTGAGACCTATGCAAAGCGTGCCGGTCGTGAACCGGCTGAGATGCTGCGCATGATGGCAAAGAACTCTGGCGACGGAACCTACCTCCGCGGCCAGGCCGCCGTTGATATGGGTTTGGCCGACGCACTTCTCGATATTCACGCTCAGGCGCCGGTCTACGCCGAAACGGCTGGTGATCTCCCGGAATCCCTCCGGGGCTGGGATAAGAAATTGGCTGAGGGCGGGAAACTAACCAAAGCCGAGCGCAGATCTCTGTTCAACGACATTCGCGGCACGCAGGACGCTGTCGCACCCGCCATGCAGGACGCTGGCGTTCTCGCGAGCCTTCAAGCTCTCGCATCCACCATTTCAATCAACGATTAGGAGACAGCAATGTCGATCATTCATCGCCCGCGTGCTCGCGGGCTTGTTGTTGTGCGTGCTGAAGCACCCGGCGACCTCAAAGCTGCAATCGAAGCGGTCAACCGTGGCTTCGAGACGTTCAAGGCTGAACACACGAAGCAGCTTGACGACCTGAAGAAGGGTAAGGCTGATGTCGTGCTCGACGAGAAGGTCGAGCGCATCAATGCCGATATCGGCACAATGCAGGCCAACATGCAGAAGGCTGTCGACGAACTGAATCTGAAGGTTGCGGCAGCCAGCGGCGGCGTGATCGGTGATATTCCGGGCGATCCCGAATACACCAACGCTTTCAAGGCGCACATGCGCAAGGGCGATATCTCCGCTGCCATGCAGAAGGGCACGGCGGAGGATGGCGGCTATCTCGCTCCAGTCGAATGGGATCGAACGATCACAGGCAAGCTGAAGCAGGTATCGCCGATCCGCGCGAACGCTCGTGTGATCACCATTACCGCCGCTGGCTTCAAAAAGAACTTCACCGACCGCGCAGTGGGTTCGGGTTGGGTGGGTGAAACGGCGTCTCGCCCTGCCACGTCGACGCCGCAGATCGGCCAGTTGGATTTCCCGCTGGGTGAGATCTACGCAAATCCCGGCATCTCTCAGCAGCTGCTCGACGACGCGGCGATCGACCTGGAAGCGTGGCTTGGTGACGAAGTCGACACTGAGTTCTCGCGTCAGGAAGGCATCGCGTTCCTGTCCGGCAATGGCGTGAACAAGCCCCACGGGGTCCTGACCTACGTCGAGGGTGCCGCGAACGCTGCGCGTCACCCGTGGGGAGCAATTGAGGTCGTCAAGTCCGGGGACGCTACGAAGCTGACGCCAGACGGCTTCCTGGATCTCTTTTACTCGATCCCGTCAGAGTTCCGCGCCGGTGCCAAGCTGTTCACGAACCGTCAGTCACAGGGCGCGATGCGCAAGCTGAAGGACGGTCAGGGAAACTATCTGTGGCAGCCGTCTTACGCGGTCGGCCAGCCGGCAACGCTGGCTGGTGAGTCGATCGTCGAAATCCCGGATATGCCTGCTGTCGCCGCTGACGCCATCGCAGCGCTCTACGGCAACATGGAAGCGACCTATCTCGTCGTAGACCGGGTCGGCATTCGCGTTCTGCGCGATCCCTTCACCAACAAGCCGTTCGTCCACTTCTACACGACGAAGCGGGTTGGCGGCGGCGTCTACAATCCCGAGCCGATGCGCGCTCTCAAAATCGGCGCCAATACCTAACGAACGCAATAGGCGGCTCTGCCGCCCATTGATGTCCACCGTTATGCCCAAAACTCTAAGGAGGTCATCATGGCCACGAAAAAGGAAGCCGCAACGTCTACGCCTACTGGCAAAGCCGCTGTGGCAAACCACGAGACTGAAACCGTTTCGGTCACCAATAGCGGAGACCTGCCGGCCGTAGCCGACACGACGTCAGCAGTCGATGACGTAAACCGACCTGCAGACATCGCACCCGCAACGGATGTCGACCCGTCTGGCGCACCACTGCAGATCGTCCCGGACGTCGATCTTTCGCATCCCGCCGTGGACGCCAATCCGCGTGCGGGCACGACCGTCGCGCAGAACCAGATCGACTTCAACGATCCGACGATGACGGGTTCTCAGGCGGTAGCGAAGGCTTTGCGTGAGCAGGGCGTCGAAATCGTCGAAGACCCCTCCAAGAAGTAGGTCGCACAAATGGCAAACGTCGTCGTCCTGACTACCGGCCCGCTCTACACTCTGGACGAGGTGAAGGCGCATCTTCGCGTCGATGGCAGCGACGACGACGTTACCATTGAAGCATACATGGACGCCGCTCAGGAATCCGTGCTGCAGTACTGCAACCTGGCTCTCGTTCCCGCTGGTAAGGAAAACACGTTCAAGGTCGCAGCGCTGATGTACGTCGCGGCCATGTATGAGAACCGAGCGGGTCTCGATGGGCTTCCAAAGTCGGCGCAGTTGCTCGTGAACCCTTACCGTTGGCTTCGGGTGTAGCGATGGAAGCTGGCAAGCTGGACCGGCGTGTTGCATTCGATGCGCCTAAGAAGATCAAAGACGGTCATGGCGGCATCAAAAACGGCTTTGCCGACGATGCCGACGCGACAAAGGTCTGGGCGAATTTCCGTTACCTTCGTGGCGGTGAAACTGTCCAGGCTGCCCGTCTCGCCGGTCGTCAACCTATCGTGGTGACGGTGCGCAGCAGCTCTCAGAGCAAGGCTGTCGATACCAGCTGGCGCATGCGCGATAGCGATGGTGAGATCTACAACATCCGCTCCGGTCCGGTTCCCTCGGATGACCGGCTTTATCTTGAATTCACAGTCGAAGGCGGCGTGGCATGAGTGTTTCTGTCGCCTTTCAGGACCTGGTACTTTCCCTGTTGTCAAACGACAGCGCAGTGTCTGCGATCGTCGGCGACCGGATCATTGACGGGCCGGATGCCGACACGGCTTTCCCTTACGTGAGCTTTGGGGCAACAGACACGGACCGCCTTGATGCTGAATGCATCCCTGGTCGCGACGAGACGATGCAAATCGACTGTTGGTCACGCGACGACGGACGGCTGAACCCTTGCAAGGCACTCGTCAACGCGGTCGAGGCTGCGCTTCACGAGAAAGACGGAACTTTCAGCGTCGGCGCTCTGCTCTCGCTGAACGTCGTTTTGTCGCGGTGCTTCATCGATCCTGATGGCATCACGGCTCATGGGGTCGTGCAGGTCACGGCTGAAATTGAAGATCCTCGCAACTAGGGAATGGCAATGGCTCGGGTTCGTTTTCTTAAAGACTTTGACTATCGACCGACTGGCAACAGTCTCACCGCCTACCTCGCGGGCATGGAAGAAACCGTAAAGCGGGAGTGTGCCGATCAGGCTATCGCTGAAGGCAAGGCGGTCGAGCTGCCTCCCGCAACAAGGAGCAAGCCAAATGGCGAAAATCCTGAACCTGGCTCGACTGGACAGGAAGCTTAAGCGGCTCCCTACTGTAGCGCGGGAGCGTATCAGGCTTGGCATGGAAGAGGCGGCTGACGACATCGTCGCCATGATGAAAAGCCTCGTTCCAAAAGACAGCGGAACGCTGCGCGACAGCATCGGCTGGACGTGGGGAAAGGCGCCCAAAGGCTCTATGGTCATGGCTACCGCCAAGGGATCATTGGGTGCCGATCTGACGCTGACAATCTACGCCGGCAACAGCTAAGCCTACTACGCCCGGTGGGTAGAGTTCGGCACGGCCAAACACACCAATGCGGGCAAGTTCGCCGGTTCGGACAACCCTGGCACAGCCGCCCGCCCATTCTTCTATGTGAGCTGGCGGGCAAATAAACGAAGCGCAAAGCGCATCGTTAGGAAAGCCAGCCGAGACGCAGCCAAAAAAGTGGCTGCCGGCTGATAACCACGTTTCTCAGATCTTATCGCCTGCCGTTCGGTGGGTTCATTGGCATGCCATCAAAGGAGATCCACAATGGCAGAAGCAACGGGTATTAAGGGCGGACGCATCAAGATCATGCTCGGCAACTCTGCCGTTCCAATTGTCTACGGCGTTCCATGCGGACTGACGCAGCGTTCGCTCACCTTCAACAAAGGTCTGGAAGAGTTTCAGCTTCCGGACTGTGACGACCCCGATCAGGTTTCCTGGATGGGCCGTGATGCGATCTCGATCTCGATGTCGATCGGCGGCGAAACCGTTATCGCCGAAGAGAGTGTCGAGACCTGGCTTGATGCGGTCGAAGATGAGGACAGCACGCCGATCAAGGTCATTGCCGAATTTCCGGCGAAGACCATCACCTGGACGGGCAAGGCGCACGTCGAAACCTTCGAAATCACGGGCATCAACAACCGCCGTGCAACTGGCACCGTCTCCCTTCAGAGCGACGGCAAGATGACGCGCGTGGTCGCGTAATGCGGGACGCGCAGATAACACTGCCGTGGGCGGATGGTGATTACACCTTCCGCCTCGGCTGGGGCGAGTTGGAGTTGCTGCAGGAAGCATGCGGCGCTGGCCCTTACGTGGTCCTGAACCGATTGATCGCCGACGAATGGATGATGGGCGACGTTCTCCATACCATCCGCCTCGGTCTGATCGGTGGCGGTATGGCGCCAACGGACGCACTCAAAAAGGTCCGCGACTATGTCGAAAAGCGGCCGCCGGTGGAAAACGTCCTCTACGCTCAGGGCATCTTGTCGGCAGGCCTGACCGGAGCACCGGAGGAAGGCGCACTGGGGGAGGACGTGGCCGGAAATCAGGACAGCAGCTCGACGACCTGCCAAACGGAAAGCTGAGATTTGCGGCCATCTACGGCAATGGCGCCGTGATGGGTTTTAGCCCGCAGCAAGTGCGGGCTATGAGCATGTGGCAGTATTTCGCTGCGCTGGACGGCTATCAAAAAGCGAACGGCGCCGAAGACGCCATGACCAAGGCCGAAGAAGACGACCTATGGGACTGGATTAATCAGTAAGGGATTGGTTCTTCGTAGAACTGATCGGGGATCGTCCCATCTTGAACCCACTTGATGCATTGCTGCGATAGCTCATTGAGCTTTTGAAGCGTCGCCGGATCGACATTATTCAGCTTCGCATCACCTGCCACCTCAGACATTCGGTAACACTGACTTTTGAAAATCGTCGCATGGGCTTCGCCTGTCCTAGCGTCGCTCTCACTATTCAAAACTGTCGTAGCAATGCAGGCGACTACCAGCGCCAGTATTATCCGTTTCATCAGTTCCTCACGAGATCTTATGGCCACTGATATCGAAAAGCTCGTCGTCCAGCTCTCCGCGGACCTTAAGGGCTACCAGCGCGAAATGCAAAAGGCCGGAGGTGTGTCTAATCGGCAGATGAAGGCTATCGAAACGCGCGCAAGCCAGCTCGATAAACGTCTTGGTGTAATCGGAAAAAACGCTGCTTCTGGACTGATCGCCCCTCTCGCGGGAGTTGCCGCTGCGCTTTCCATTCGTGAGGTCGCACGATATGCCGATGCATGGACTTCAGCAAAAAATAGCTTGGCTGTTGCGGGCGTTACAGGGCAGCGACAGACCCAAATCCTCGATCAGCTTTACCAGTCCGCGCAGGCAAATGCTGCACCGGTCACTGCGCTCGCTGACCTTTACGGCAAGGCCGCGCAAGCCTCGGACAACCTGGGTGCGTCTCAAGACGATCTGATTAAGTTCTCAGATGGTGTCGCGACAGCCCTTCGCGTCGCTGGTACGAGCGCACCTGCTGCGTCTGGAGCTTTGCAGCAGCTTGGCCAGCTTCTCGGTTCTGCACGCGTGCAGGCGGAAGAGTTCAATTCCGTCAATGACGGTGCGCGTCCCATCCTCATTGCTGTCGCAAACGGTCTTGATGCGGCTGGGGGATCTGTCAGCAGGCTGAAGGAGCTTGTCAATGACGGTGCAGTTTCTGGACGGCAATTCTTCGAAGCGTTCATCAAAGGTTTGCCAACCATCCAAGGCATGGCTGCGAATGCAACGCAGACGATTGAGCAAGGTTTTACCAAGGTCGACAACGCTTTTACCCGCTATATCGGTTCGACCGATGCGAGCCTCGGCGCAACCCAGCGTCTGGCGGAAGGGCTCAATCTTCTTGCCGCCAACTTCGATACTGTTGCTGATACCACTGTCACTGTAGCAAGCGTTATTGCTGGCGTTCTTGTCGGTCGTTCGCTCGTGAAAATGATCAGCGGGCTCAAGGATGGGGTGACGGCTGCTCGCGCTCTGGCGGGCGCGTTGTCCGTGCTGTCGTATGTCCGGAATGTACGTGATTTGGGCGCTGCTTTTTCTCTGCTTGGTGTGGCTGCTGGACCTATTGGGGCTTTGGTAGGCGTCGCTGCTGTTGGTGCCGTAACTTATTTTGGTAGCAAGGCTGTAGATACCGCAGCTAGGACGTTACGCCTCAAAGAAGAAATGCAGGCGCTTGGGCTCAACGCTGACAAGTTGGGATCTTCAGTTGAAGGGGCTTCGAAAGCTCTCGACAAACTCGCTCCTGACCAATTGCGGCAGAGGCTCGCTGACATCAATGCCGAGCTTGATCGTATGAACGACAGAAGCTGGGGAAGCTTCCTGCTCGGCCTCGATCCTGAAACTCTTGCTGACGTGAATTCATCTTTGCAGAAATACACTGCAGCTCGCTCGTCGGCTTCAGGCGTTGACCGTGAAGCGGCAAAGCAGTTGAAAGTTTTGATCAGCCAGGCCGAGGCGGGAGAATTGAGCCTTGAGCAAGTCCAAGCTCGGCTCGCCGAAATTGGCAAAGTCGATGTTAGCGAGGGGATGGGTAAGCTCATCGATAAACTTCGTGAAGTGTTTCCGCTAATGCGGGCACTACGCGAATATCAGGCGAAAACCCTCTCTCAGCTTGACGGCAGCATATCTAACAGAACGATAACCCCCGCTGCTGATTATCAGGACCGCTTGGCACAAGCTGAGACCACGCGCAGAGAAGGCGTTGGCAAGACGCTGCTCGACGAGGAAAAGCGCCGCGCCGCGCTGACAGATAGCCAGCGTGACCTTGAAGATGAGATGAAGCGCCTACGTGAGGCGATCGAGAAACAGGGCGGTATCGCAACGGATGCAGCCGTTCGCGCGCAGGCAGAGGCGAACCTTGCGTCGAAGGCCGCTTCATCGGGCGGCGGTAGCCTCGACTTGCATCGCTTCCTCGCCGGCGGCAAAGACGCCTCCCACATTAGCGGCCTGTCGTCGACGTTCGAAGGCAAGCTCGAAAGCCTTTTCGCGGCCCTTCCGAAAGAGCTGGCTGGACAGTTGAAGATCAATTCCGGCTATCGGTCGGTTGAGCGACAGCAGCAGCTGTGGCAGGACGCGCTGAAGAAATACGGGTCGGTGGCAGAAGCTCGCCGCTGGGTGGCACCTCCTGGCAACAGCCAGCACAACAAGGGCAATGCCGCGGATCTCGGGTATAGTTCCGACGCGGCTCGCCAGTGGGCGCACTCCAATGCCAGTAGGTTCGGTTTGTCATTCCCGCTGTCGAATGAGAACTGGCATATCGAAGACGCCGATGCTCGCGCTGGTGTGGTAGCCGATAAGACCAAGCAGCTCGAAGAACAGGGGCAGGCGTATGACGACGTCATCGCGCGAGCTCGTGAGTTCGTCGCGGAGCAAGGCTTGGAAGGTACTGCGCTCGGCATGACAACTCAGGCGGCAAACCGTCTGCGGTACGAACAGGAACTGCTCAACCAGGCTAAGCAGGCAGGACTCGAGCTTTCCCCGGCGCAGATCGATAGCATCAAGCAGCTTGCTGGCGAGATGGCTATCGCCGAAGAGAAAACGCGTCTCCTCACACAGAGCCAAGACGACATGCGCCGAGCTGCTGAAGAGTGGGCATCGGTCGGCAAGGATGTCACGAAAGGCTTCATCACCGATTTGATGAACGGGGCCACTGCAGCGGACGCGCTCAAGAACGCACTCTCACGCGTTGCTGACGTGCTGCTCGACCAGGTGCTGGACGCCATTTTCCAAGTCAACGGGGCAGGCAGTGGTGGCGGCGGGCTTGGTGGCCTCGGCGGCATCATCTCGTCAATATTCGGTGGCGGGAAAAGCTCTTCGTTTCCGGCCGCTCCGGGCGGGTCGCTCTGGTCTGACGGTGGCTATACTGGTCCAGGCGGCAAGTATCAGCCTGCAGGTGTCGTCCATAAAGGCGAAGTCGTTTGGAGCAAGCGTGACGTGAGCAAGGCCGGAGGTGTGGCGGCGGTTGAAGCAATGCGCCTCGGTCAGAGAGGATATGACGGTGGCGGGCCTGTTGCGCTGCGCGCGCCGACGATGCCCGTGATCCGCAACGGTGGACGGGGCGGAAACTTCAACGTTCGCAGTCAGGTCGATGTCAGTGTTAGCGACCAGGGCGAGCTTCGCGCCTTCGTGAAGAAGACGTCAGTCGAAACTGTTGATGCCCGAACACCGCGTCATGTCGACGCCTTCAGCCGAAACGCGTTGCCGCAGCGGATGGCCGAGATCAATTCCAATCCCAGGAAGCGCGGATGACACAGTCTCTCGACTACCTGTCGTTCTACCGCTGGGCGCCGTTCAAATGGGAGATCAAGCGGAACGATCAGTTGAGCGGTTTGGGCTCAGGAAGAACGATCGGCGCCGAACTGGCGCCACCGCTCTGGATGGCACAGGTCAGCGCATTGCAGATGCGAAACACGATCGCGGAGGAGATCGACGCAAAGATCAGAGCGTTACGCGGCCCGCAGGATCTGTTCATGATGACCAGCTCCCTGTTTCGCGGACCGCGTCTTGATCCTGCCGGCGCTCTTCTCGGCAATGCTGCCGTGTCGGTCGCCAGCATCGTCGAGGGTGGGACTGCCCTCGCACTAAAGAGACTGCCGGCAGGCTACGTTCTGTCGATCGGTGACAAGGTGCAGATCCAATACGGTGGCGAGCCGGAGCGATACGCGTTCTTCGAGTTCTCGCAGGCGGGTGTGGCGAGCGGCGCGGGTGTGACGCCGCAGATCCCCATATTCCCAGCGTTGCCGGCGGGCGTAGCCGTCGACATGGCCGTCACCCTCATCAAGCCCGCTTGCCGCGTCTTCGTCGTCCCTGAGAGCTACAAGGTCGGGCAGGTGACAGGCGGCATCACATACGGCTGCAGCTTCCAGATCATGCAGAAGAAATAACGATAGCAACAGAGGCTCCCTAACGGGGCTCTCTTTCTTTGCGGACATGAAGATGAACCAACAGCTTCGGAGCCTCTTCCAGCGAGGTCGGCAAATCGTTGCCAATCGGATCATTGATCTCGCGCAACAGGAAGCGGACAAAGGTGGCAATGATGTTACCATTGAGTTCGATGACAGGCGTCCACAGATCGTAGTCAATCCACAATCGGCGCATGCCCTCGCACTATGTAGTGCTTTAGTTAACCACATCAGCAATCATGATGCGGCGTTTACCGGCGCGGTTGGTGACACTACGGTCAGTGATGTAAGTCCACCATCCCGCCAAACAAATTCAAAATTCTGAAGCAAAATCCGGCCGAGGAGAAGGTCGTACGGATTACCGTCTGCGCGAAGCGAAGAGCTGAATACCTCCTGCCTGTCAGTCCAACGATGTTCAGGAAAGTGTAACTGACATACGTGACCTCGTGTCGAAGAAACGCCGCTGGCCGTCCGGTTTTGCATTTCGCGGGTCCAGGGCATCTTCAGTCTTTTGATTAATTGGTCATCGGCAAGGATACCCTGCGCTCCGGTGTCAATCAGTCCGACAACAGTTTCCCATCTACGTGGGTGAGCAATACTAGCGTTTCCGGCTTCGGCATCCCACGCAATGCAGATCTCTATGCACGGGTGCCCATTGATCATGTCGCGCGTCCTCCGCCCCATCTCGTCAAGGTAAAAAACGGGCAACCTAAAAGCCATCTGGCCCTCCTAAGCTTGGCGCTCAGAATGAAGCACGGCGGCAACCGAGGAGTCGAGTCCATTCAAATCCAAGGAATAGTATCATGAACCGTAGGTCATTCCTGGCGGCCCTCGGCCTTGCGCCTGTGGCGGCCGTCGCATCTCTAAATATGGCAGCATCTGCCGAACGGTATCGCAAAACCTTAGGCGAGATCCGAGAGGTTCAAAATATTTCGGTGTCATTCGATGAAGGTGGGAGCCCCTTCGTCCGGTCAGCAAGTGGAGGCGTGGACGCACATTCCCCCGAATGCGACCTTCATCGCCAGGCTGACGATCTTTGGGACTGGCTGCACGGTAATAATCAAATCTCTCGATCGCCGCGACGGATTTCCGAATGCGCAATGTAGATCCTGATTTCATGGCCGCGTTAGCCGACGCGCCAGAGCGAGGCATCGTGCCGCGCAAACTGGTGAGCGTCACTGCCCGCGAATTCGGCCACCCGACCGTCTCGGAGACAGTCTCGTTTTGGACTGGTGATGAGAACGTCGACATCACAGTCACGTCCGGCGTCGACAGCCAGTCATCGACGCGGCTGTTCTACGGCGGCGTCAACCTAGAAGTGGGCTCAATCCCGCGCGTGTCTGACCTGACCATCCAGACAGTCCCTGTCAGCATCAGCCAGCTTGCTGAGCCCGTTCAGCAACTGGTCCGCGGCTATGATGTTCGGCTGGGCAAGGTCGAGATCTGGGACATGCTGCTCGATCCCGCAACGCGCTTGGCGGTTGGAACGCCGCAGCTCGTCTTCCTCGGTGAAGTCGATGGCTCGCCGATCGACACGCCTTCGGTTGGTGGGGAAGGCTTGGTGACCATCCGCTGCGTCTCGGATGCGATCTCAATGCTGACCCGCAAGAACTACACGAAGTCGTCCTACGAGGCGCAGAAGCTGCGCGACGGCGACGAGTGGGGCAAGTATGCGAACACCGTAAAGACCTGGCGCATTCCATGGGGGCAGGCGGTATGATCGAGCTGCACCGCAAACCAATGTGGATCTCCGAGTTCCACGCGCTCATTGATGAAATCCGGCGCCAGCCATTTGACTGGCAAGGTCATGACTGCGTGCTGGGCCTCGGCGCCCGCACTGTGCATGCACTCACCGGCGTGCGCCTCGGCGAAGAATACGCTGAGCAGTTCAGCGACGCCGCATCTGCATATCGGCTCATCCGAAAACTCGGCTTTGATGACGTCGCTGATCTCTTGGCGGACTATCTTCCAGAATACGCTCATCCATCTGAAGCGCAGATGGGCGATATCGTCACAGTCCCTGTCGACACCCAGTTCAAGCACAGCCTCGGCGTCGTCAACGGCGAGCGCGTCATCACCATGACAGAGACCGGGATCGGAACTGTCGATCGCCTTTCTGCAGACCGGGCGTTCCGGGTCGGGTAATCCATGAAAATCTTCGTCCTTCTTCTGAACGTCATAGGCTTCTGGCTTCTGGCGGACCCGGCGCATGCCGGCCCGGTGTTTCTCGCGATCCCGGCGCTGCTGTCGTCGCTCGGCGCGGTCGGGTCGCTGATCGCCAAGGTTCTGTTGACGGTAGCGCTTAATCTTGCGTCGACTCTTCTCCAGAGAATGACGGCGAAAAAGCAAAAACAGCAGGCCGTCGGCGTCAAGCTGGAAATCCAGATGGGCGACGACCTGCCTGTCTCGACGACGATCGGGAGATACGCGACGGCGGGCAAGCGCAAGTATGCCGGCACCTATGGCGATATCGGCGGAACGCCTAATGCAATGTTCGTCGACGTCATCGAGCTTGGCAATATGCCCGTGTCAGGTCTCGACGGCCTGTGGATCGACGACGAGAAGTGCACGATCATGTGGGACGAAGAAACGTCCCGCGGCTTCCCGATCTATCAGTTCCAGGGTGCTCTTAGCAAAGATCACCACGCATGGATCAAGTTCTATGACGGCACGCAGACGCAGCCGAACGCCTATCTGCGCGCGCGTTTCGGCAACCATCCAAACCGGCCGTTCCTCGATACGATGATTGGCCGTGGCTGCCCGTATGCAGTCATGACATTCCGCTTCAACCGCGACATGTTCGGCGGTGCGCCGACCTGCGTGTTCGAGCTGGGTCCGCTCAAGCTCTATGACCTCAGGAAGGATTCGAGCGCAGGCGGCAATGGCTCGCACAGGTGGGGCGTTCCGGCGACCTATGAACCATCCACCAACCTGCCGGTCTTGATCTACAACATCATCCGTGGCCTGAAGTACAACGACCAGTGGATGTTTGGCGGTCAGGATCTCGCTGCCTCCAGGCTCCCTGCGTCCAACTGGATCGCGGCGGCTCAAGAGGCGTCGCGTCTTATCCGCATCACGGGACAGCCAAGCGAACCGCAGTTTCGTGGCGGATACGAGATCACCGGCGACATGGAACCGCTCGATGTGATCGACGACCTGCGCGCCGGCTGCGCTGCGCGCCTGGCTGAAAACGGTGGCTCGTTCAAGATCCACGTCGGCGCATTCGCGGCGGCCGTCTTTGCGATCTCCGACGACGATATCATTGTGACGGAAGATCAGAGCTTCGAGCCGTTCCCCGGTCTCGATGCTACAGTCAATGCGATCAAGGCCAGCTATCCGGAACCCGACGAAAAGTGGGCATCGAAGGATGCGCCGACGCTTTACCGTCCGTCGCTGGAAATCGAAGACGGCAACCGCGTCCTGCCGGCCGACGTCCAGTTCCCGGCCGTCCCCTACAAGCGCCAGGTCCAGCGCTTGATGCGCATGATGATCGAGGAAGAACGTCGCTTCCGGACGCATCAGTTCTATCTGCCTCCGCAGGCGTGGGTGTTGGAACCGAACGACGTCATATCTTGGACGTCGGCACGCAACGGCTACGAGAACAAGAAGTTCGTCATCCTCGCGATTGAAGGCGAGATGACGCTCAATCAGCTCGTGACGATCAAGGAAATCGATCCGGCCGACTATGACTGGTCGCCTGAATTCGAGCTGCCGACCTCCGAAGGCTGGATGGGCCGTATCGAGGCGCCCGTTCAAGAAATGGACGGTTGGTCAGTTGAGCCCGCATCGATCGACGACAACGACGGCAACCCGCGCCGTGTCGCCATCAAGGTCGAATGCGCAGATGGTCTCGACGACGTCATGAAGGTGTGGGTTCAGGTCCGTAACAGCGTGACCGGGAACGTCGTCTTCGACAGCGACCAGACTCCGTATGCCGATCCGTACGAGTGGTTGCTCTCGGGCGGGTGGTGTCTGCCGAGCACCGACTATGAGGCTCGGGGTAAATACGTTCCGTTCACGGCACGCAAGACGAACTGGTCCGATTGGCTTCCAGTCACCACGTTCGATACTCGCCTAACACTGGAGGACCTTGAAGCCGATATCGTCGCATCGCTTGAGCAGCTGAACAGCTGGATGGATGAAGGTCTCGGCGTTCAGGTCGATACCAACGCAGCAGCGATTGTTGCGGAGGTACAAGCTCGTGTTGCTGCCCTTTCTGCTGAAGAGGCAGCGCGGGTCGAAGGCGCGATCGAGGCGTCTCTGCGCTACCGAGCCGTCTTGGAGGAATTAGCCAGCATTCGAGACTACGCGGCCAATGCCGACTACGCCCAGTACACGCAACGCGAAGAACTCCGTCGCTCGATTACGCAGCGCCTGAACGACGTCTATGCAGAGTTCGATGAGCGGATCAATGTTGCAACCGGCCAGGACGGCGGGATAGTCGAACGCATCACCTCGCTTGAGGTTAAGTCTAGCACGACAAGTGCGGCCCTAACTGTGATCGAAACAGCCAGCGTCGGTCGCGACAATGCGCTGGCTGCACAAATCGGGTTGCTGTCGGTCGCAACGGCAAGTCAGTTCGATCCCGTTAAACTTTGGCTCTTCGATACCAATAGCGAGGGTTGGATCGGAAACGGTGCGCCTGCGGTTTCGAATGGCTATCTTCGTCCAGCCGATCACGCGAGCGATCCTTATGTCGTATCGGCAACTGGTCTTGGCGTCGATGCCAGCAAGTATCGGCAGGTGCGCGCCCGTGTCCGGAGAACCGGAGGCCCGACATGGGAAGGCCTATGCTGGTGGAAGGGGTTGTCCGACACGACCTGGGACGCAGCGCGTCGCGTCGCGGTCGCTGCGCCAACCTTTGATGCAAACGGTTTTGGTGTCATCACCTTCGACCTTCCGTGGACCGGGACGGTCGATCAGATCCGGCTCGATCTCTCGACGGCGCAAACGAGCACGGCGTATTTCGAGATCGACTTCATCTCGATTGGAGCGCCATCGCCAGGCGCCTCGCGTGCCGAGTTGCTCGCAGAGCAGCAAGCTCGCGCTACAGGCGACGCTGCTTCTGTAGAGAGCATCAGCGCCTTGCAGGCGCTCCTCTCGGACGTCGACGGCAACGTGACGGCGCTCTCGCAGAGCGTCTCGACGCTGTCGTCTTCCGTCCAAAACCTCGAAGACGGTGTGCTCGCACAGGGCCAGGCATTGTTGTCTCTAACGACTGAGGTCGCGGGGAAAGCATCCGTCACGGCTCTTCAGCAGCTCACAGCTGAGGTTCAGGCTCTCGGGGGCGGCGGCGTTGTCAGCCAAGGCGCAATTGTTTCGGCGCTGCGTAACGAGCTGATGAACCTGTCGGCCGAGGTTCTAGATCAGGACTTCGCAAACTTTCTCGATCGGCAGGCTATTCGAGGATCTCTGGCGGAGGCTTCCCAGTCCTTATCGACCAAGATCGAAGCGACCGATGCCTCGCTGTCAATCGTAGCCAGCGCGGTTACCAAGGTGCAAGCTGCATTGCCAGGGCTTGCGTCCGGCGAGGTGCTGTCTGCTTTGACCACACGGGTTGTGGCCACTGAAGGTGCTATCGCGTCGAGTTCGCAAGCTATCACCTCCCTCCAAAACGACCTGGACGATAAGGCCGACGCTGACGCCTTTCAGTCGCTGTCGCAGACGGTGAGCCAGCAGGGTCAATCTTTGACTTCGCAGGGTCAGGCCGTCAGCTCGCTTCAGAATGCCGTCGGCGGAAAAGCGAACGCCTCCGCCCTGAATTCCCTGGCAAATACCGTCAACCAGCAGGGAGATGCGATCACATCACAGAGTCAGGCCCTCGCCTCTCTCCAGAACACGGTCGGCGGGAAGGCAAACGCCTCTGCTCTCAACGCTTTGTCGAATACGGTCAGCCAACAGGGAGACGCGATCACTGCGCAGGGCCAAGCTATCTCCAGCCTGCAAACCAGCGTGGCGGGCAAGGCGAATAGCTCGGCGCTGAACGCTTTATCGAGCAGTGTCTCGGATCAGGGCGGTCAGATCTCGGCACAGGCGTCAGCACTCACAGCATTGTCGGCCACAGTCGCGGACGTCACGGCCGACGCTAAGTTCAAAATGGAAGTCCAGCCCGGGCCGAACGGTTTTGCAAGAATTGGCGCTCGCGCTCGCTATGGTAATACCGGCAGCTATCGCGAAGCTGCATGGTACATAGACGTTCCATCAGATCCCGCAAACCCAACCCAGTTTCTCGTAGAGGCCCAGCGGTTTGCTCTGATTGCCAACAGCGGCAAGACGGTGCCATTCGCTGTCGACGCCAACGGCGCATACCTGCAGTCGGCCTACATCCGCAACATCACAACAGACCAGATCACGTTCAAGGACAACTCTGTCCTCACGAGTGCGATCGCGCAAAACGCCGTTGGAGAAAGGCGATTTTTTGCGTCGGTTGAGAGTGTCTCGTTGGCGTCAACACTCACCTCACTAGGTGGGGTAACCATCGATAAGGACTCGGTGGACTGGCACGAAGTAGACGCCGTCGTTCGCTGCCAAGGTCAGGCAGCGGGGACAGTTGTTGAGGTGCGATTGAGGCACGGTGTGGACGAGGTCGATACGCAGATCCTTTCCCCTTCACTCGGAGAACTTCAAGTCGCTCACCTCAAATACATGGTCGATACCGGTAGCGGTGTCCGCACTTACTCCATCGCCGCGCGCCTTCTATCGGGCTCGGCCCTCATCGGCCGGCGCTCGATCGCAGCCAAACGGGACAAAAAATCCAATGCTTAACGGAGATCCGCAAATGAGCACCGTCAGGATCAGTCCTGAAGTCGAACTTCAAGAACTGCGGGCGATGAACGCCCATCTGCAGAACCGTAACCTGGTCCTTGCGCAGGGGGTTGCTGAGGCGAGAGAGATCATCGCCGAACAGCAAGCCCGTATCGCCGAGATGGAAAGCTCGGCGGCGACTGTCGACGAGCCGGAGGCAAACTGATGGCCACACCTCCGTCAACTTACTCCACCGGCACTGCGACCGTTAACACGAATGAAACCGCAGTTTCCGGCCAGGGCACGACGTGGCTTACATCGGGTCTGCAAGCGGGAGACCTGTTCTGGGCTGCCGGTCAAGACGTCCGGATTGCGGCCGTGCTCAGTAACACCTCAATGACGCTTGCATACCCTTGGGCCGGCGCTTCCCGAAACGCCTCGTCCTACGAGGTGCGGTTCACGCTCGACGCAACGCGAGCGTTGGGGGCCGCTCGGGCAGTCCTCGATACGCTTGGGAACGGTGTTCTCTACGCGCTCGGTGGGCTAGCGACCGCGGCAAACAAGCTGGCGTACTTTACTGGAGCGGGTGTCGCAGCCCTGACTGATATAACCGCCCATGCCCGAGCCATTCTGGCTTTGTCCGGAGGGGCGGGAAAATTCCTCGCTTCTTCCGGCGCAAACGTGGCTGCCCTTCGCGACATCGTCGGGACCGTTGCACAATCGGGAGGCGTGCCGACAGGGTCCATCGTCGAGCGTGGCAGTAACGCGAACGGTGAGTATGTCAGGTACGCAGATGGGACGCAGATTTGCTGGCGCAATAAGGTCGGCGGTCTGTCCCTGAGCAGGATCGAGGGCAACACGAGTTTCGCAGAAACGACGTGGACTTTTCCCGCGGCATTCCTGAGCGGCGCTTCCTATAGCCTGTTCGTCACGCTGCCATCGGAGTCCGCTTACTGGACAACGCCCGCAGATCGCACATCGGTTTCCTTGGTCTACAGCTCAACTCAAGCTGCCTCCAATGGGAATGTCGGAGCGACGAAGAATAGCGCTTGGGGGTCTTCAGGTGTGGTCGTGACGGGCGTCAGTGTCGTAGCCATCGGTCGTTGGTTCTAAGAGGGGAAATCATCATGCGAGTTAGTTTCTCACCGCAGCGCAGAGATGGCACAATTGAGGTTATCAAGAACGGGGACAAGCTTCGGATCAACGGCAAGCTGTTCAGCTTTGTTTCGCTTCCCGATGGCGCAACCATTCCGGCTGGCAACGTGCCGTGCGAATGGATCACCGGCCCTGTCGAGCGCATCAATGGCGAAATCCATCTGACGCTTGTCTTGCCGCATGGCCCACGGCCTTCCCAGAGAGTGGCCTTCCCGACACCTCTTGAGAACCCGCCAGACGGCCAACTCGACATCCCTGCTGATCCAACTTTGGAGGTTCCCAATGTGGACGCCTGATCCGAATACCTTTGTCACCATTGAAAAGAAGGCCGCCGATGCTAGTGCCGCGTTGGGGGCATCCGTCAACGCTGAACGCCAGCGTCGTATTGAGGCCGGTAAGATCATTGATGGCGTGCATGTGACTGGACGAGGCGAGGATGCCCGTAACCTGATGAGCCTGGCGCTTGCCGCACAGCTGCGGCTGGCCTCCGGCGATACGGAGACAACAACAACGTTTCGCGATGGCGGCAACGTTGACCATGAGCTGACGCCGGCTCAGGTCCTGTCCCTATGGCAGCAGTCGGCGGAATACGTCTCCGCGCTTTATGCTGCCAGCTGGGCGCTGAAGGCGATGGAGCCGATCCCGGTTGATTTTACGAGCAATGACCATTGGCCGAGCTAGAAATCACCGGGTCAGACCGGGCGATCGAGGCAACTTGTCTACTCGCATCCAGTCCGGCCAGTAGCCGAGCCACTCGATACCAACAACGATCGCGGCCAAAACAACCACGATCGCCATGATGTAGATCTGCTGCCGGGACGGCGGATGCCTTATCCACAGCGACATACGAATTAGAAGTCGGGCGAAAACATCCATCATGCGGATGTAGGCGCATTTCCCAAACCTTCAACGAAGCATCAGGCACTCGCGCTAGCGATCGAGGAAGGTGAGGCTCGGCGCTAACTGTAGGGAATTGGAGACCCAGCGCCGAGCCTCTGCCGCAGCAACTGTCGAACCTGCCGCGGCACGGAAAATGTAACGAGCGGTATACTGATTCGCTAGCTGTGATGATTTGAAGGAGAGCCGACGTTGCGGCGGCGCGGTCGGCTCTCCAGAACTACCCCCGTCCCTCGGAAGGCAGTTGATGCTTAGTAAGCAGCCAAGTGGCACCTAGACAACTGCTGGATATCACTGACGGAAAGTGAGGCCCGGAGCCTGTGGAAGGGAAGGGACTACCGACGCCGAGCCTCTACCGTGCATGCATTGAGGGGAACGCCACGGTGACAGAACCGTACCGATCGTCCGCTTGGCTTGCTATGGCTAGATCTAGCCCTAGCGCAGAGGTCTAGCGCACACCCGAGAGTGCAGTCCGCAACGCTAGACCTCCGGCTACCAGCCCGAATGAAATTCGATGGCAAGCGTAGATTAGCCGAAGTGCTGGCAAAGCCAACCGGCTTCTTCGCTCACCAGTAACTCATGAGAACTGCAGCGACGTAAAGCACTGCAGCGATGGCTGCGACGATCGCAAGTAGCGTGGACAGGTTGCGCATCTGATTCTCCTGTTCGGCGATCAAAGCACTGCTGCGCCCCCCGTACCAAGAACGAGCGCCGCTATCCTTAACGCTTCTTAAACATCCACAGCCGCTGTCTCGAAACGCGGCATCTCCAAGGAAAACCGACATGAACCCGACTCTGCAGAAGACGCAGAAGCGCATGCTGCTGCTTGGCTTCTCGCTACCGAAATATGGCGCCGATGGCGATTACGGCAAAGAGGCTGACGACGCCTTCAACTCCGCACTCGACGAGTTGGAGAAGCTACGCGGCCTGGTGGCGTCGCATCCAACCTCTCTGCCTCCAGCCGTCCCGACAACCTCAATCGACACGAGGGAGAAGGTGATCCCTTCAGCATGGATGCCGGACGCAACGATCACTGGCATCGTTTTCCACTGGACGGCCGGCCAGAACAAGGCCAGCGACCTCGATCGCTCCCACTACCACCTCCTGATCGAGGGCGACGGCAAACACGTCCGCGGCGTGCCGTCGATCGATCTAAATAGCCTTCCGAAAGCCAAGTCCGGATATGCAGCTCACACGCTGAACTGCAACACCGGTTTTATAGGGGTGTCGCTTTGCGGCATGGCTGGCGCCATCGAAATCCCGTTCAGTGCCGGCAAGCAGCCGATCACGCGCGTCCAATGGGATGAACTGTCAAACGTCCTGGCGCAGCTCTGTAAACGCTATGGCATCAAGGTCAGCCGCGAGACAGTCCTCAGCCATGCCGAGGTGCAAACGAACCTTGGCATCAAGCAGAAAGGCAAGTGGGATATCGCACGCCTGCCTTTCGATGGCTCGATCCAAGGCGCGATCGCGATCGGCGACCACATGCGCGCCATGGTGCAGTCCAAGCTTTAAAATCAGCCCCTCAGAACAAGGAACTCTTCCAATGACTCGCATCGATATGATTGCGGCGCGTCTCTTTGCGCTGCTCGCTGTCCTCTTCGTCCTAGCACTCACGCTCCACCCGGCGTATGCGCAGGAGGCGACGCCCGTCATCGCCCGCTCGTCCATCTGGTTCGACCTGTGGGCTATCGTCCAGCCTCTCGTCGTTCTTCTCGGTTCCATCGTAGGTCCCGTGCTGATCACCTGGATCTCGGCGCGTCTGATCTCGCTGCTGAGGGTGGCTGACGAAAAGCAGCAGCTCGATATCCAAGCTAAGCTGCGTCAGGCTCTCCACGACTCAGCGGCCAACGCTCTGAAGTTCGCGATCGCAAGATCCGGGATCACCGGCGGTGCGATCGCCAGCGTGACCGCCTCGGCCGTCACTAGTGCCATGCTTCGAGACGCGACAAAGTATGTCGAGGAAAAGAACCCCGAAGCGCTTCAGAGGCTCGGCGTCACGCCTGACGCTCTGCAGGATATCATCATGTCGAAGGTCGCAGATCTGCTGCCAAAGCAGCCGTCCTGATAACGTCGGCTGTTTATGCCGAGCCTGCAATTTTCGTTAGGGGCCACCCGCTCGGCGGAGGCGTGGCCCCTAACTTTTCCGCCCGTTGGTCCAGCTTCTCAACAGCCTTCATACGGGCATCTTCGACGGTGTCGGCGGTGACAGTGACGATCCAACGGCCGGCGCGAAAACGATAGGTGTTCTTTGGGGGGTACATCCGGTGTCTGCTGCCTGCCACGAATGCCATCCACGCTACGCGGCGATCAATCCCCGCCTTTGTTTCGTCTGAGAGCAAGTCCCACCAGGCTTTGAAGCCCGCATTCGTGTCTGATTTCGTCATGACAATCTCACGCTTTTACACTGTTCGTTTCTGCTGAGACGCTCATCGTAGCATCTCGGCGATCTCGGCCGCTTCGCTGCGCGCCTGGTTCGGTTTGTGGGGGTAGTGCTCCCAGCACCACCATTGCGGCTCACCGCGATTGCTCGAAAAACCGAAGCCGCCCCACTGCTTGCATGACGGTATGCAGCACCAATGGACGTAGAGCGTTGTTGGTCCGCTTAGGACTGCCCTGGTCTCGTCACTCATCGGCGTGGCTCCCAGAGGATTTTCGCTTTGAGAAGGCAGGGAAACCTTGCTCGACATTTCTCGGTCCCGGCGTGCTCGCATCCCATCGCCAGAGCCCGCCGGATCTGGACGAACTCGGCGTCCGCCCCGAACTTCTTGACCAGGCTCTTATGGCTGAACACGCCCTGTCGTGCGCACGGAGTGCAGACCATCTCGACTGTCTCTGCGCGGTAGTCTCGGAGAGTTGGAAGCGGCATGGCAGGTTTCGTCTGGCTATCGGACACGGGTTCCCGCTCGCGCACGGGGCACGTGTTCGCTTTCGAATAGGATGTTGATTGCCGGCCTCATGCGGCAGTTCGTTCTTACTATGTTCTAATTCTTTGACATGAGTCAACACCTGCCGACTTCGCTTTTTCTGCCATTCTTAGCTGTGGGGTTTCCGACGACATGACTAGCTCCGACAGCACCGAAATGCTGCGCAAGGATCACACGCAGCTCGCATCCAGCCTTACCGCTCTGACGAATGAGGTCGCCCTGTTGAAGACGCAGAGCGCTGTTCGCGATGAACGCGACAAGCGTTTCGAGGAAAACCAGGACCGTATCGAAGAGTCGGTTAAAGGCCTTTGGAGCATCGGCAAATGGCTGTTGATCGCCTTCTTCGGCCCTCTCATCGCAACCATACTAACCTTCATCGTGAAAGGAGGGTTCAATGTCCCGCCATCTCCTTGAGGCAGCCGTGCCGCTGCCAAGCGGCCTTGCCCTGATCAAAGCATTCTGTGGCACGATCGGGATCATGTGCGCCATCTACTGCTTCTTTGTCCTCGGGCCTGCGCTTGAGACACGATACAGGCCAGTGCTGAGCAAGCTGACAATCCTGAGCGTCGACGAGGTCACGTCAGAGACAAGTATGGTTCGCGCTGAGTTCACAAAGCTCCGAAACTGCGAGTACATGGGGATCGCCTGGTATCGCGGAAGCGAGGCAAATGACTTCGAGCGGATCTCAATGATCCCGGTCAAGGATCCGGATGATACGTCAAGCCCGAACAGGGCTGTGGGGACGCAGCGGGTCGGACCCTGGCGGTTGACGATGCCGGCCGGCGAGGTCCGGCAGAACAGTTTCGTGCAGGTGTTCCATCGGTGCCACCCACTTTGGACAACGATGACGAAGTTCTATCCCTGACGCCGTGGCAAAAGCCCCGCCGGCTGGAACCTGACGGGGCTTTCTCCTGGTGTAACGTTAGCTTGATTTTCCTGCTTGTTCTCGAAGCTTCCCAAGCTGAGTACCGATTGAGAGAACAGTCTCGTCGAACAGAGTTGCGACGCACTCCAGCTTCTCGATTGAATAGACAGCCGCACTGCCAATTCAGGGCATCATTTACACGTCGGCCAAGTTGCCGACTGAACTTGGCAACCAGAAGAGCAAAAGCGCGATCACTGAAACGCTATAGGGGCGGTCTGGGAAGTGACGGTACCGGCCCCCTGGCGATATTCATCGTTCTCAAAAGCTCCCATTCGCCGCCATCGAACTTTACTTCAATAGCCACCTTACCAGGTTGCCCGATTAGCACAGGAGCACCGAACGCCATTGGGGTCCATTGGTTTAGGTCTACTGCGTTTATCTCACCGGTGATCTCAAACAAATCAACATCAAAGTCTGGCATACGGCCCCGGAACGCAAAGTTCGATTTCCCTAATTGTTCAGCCTCAAGTAGAACCCAAATATTGAAGTTAAATTGAGCAGGCAACTGCGGAAACAGGATCGCGTTTGTGTAAACACCGATTAGAATAAATTTCCCGTTGTCCTCAACCCGTATATTGTCGCAAACGGTAAGGTTATGAATTCGCACGGTGGACCTCTAAAAGTGCCGGAGCTTCAGAACTAACGTGTGGAGCAGTCGGTAAAGGGTTAGGATATACAACAACGCGAGTAACTGGCGGTGCGGTTATTGTAAAGTTGTTGACCGGCATAGCTTCCCCGGTAATTGTACTGCCGGTGAAAAGCGTAAAATAATTCGATCGTTCTACGCCATCGATATCGTCCAGAAGCAACGTAAATTTAGGTGTTGCCCGTAACGCAAGGGCAAACGCTGCCATTGTCTCCGCAGTCATATTATTGTGGCCTGAAAGGAGACGGTGAACGTGTGACCTCCCCACACCCATCAAGTTTGCAACCCCCTGCTGTGTCAGTTTGCAATCAAACTTGCGTTGTAAGAAAGCCGACTGAAACTCGCGACCGATAGCGGCAACGAACTCAGCCGCCGCGATTTCGTTATCAGGTAGGGAAAACATATCGTCGTCAAAATCAACAGGAAACAACGTTGTGTTCTCCTGCTCCAGCGTTGTACTTTGGGTCGTTGAGATCGAGGTCATTTCTAAATGCTCTAGTTTCTAGCCTATGTTTTTCGTAGAGGCTCGCATCGAGCTTGAGGGTCTCAAAGTCGTCGCCTTTAACGGCGAGAAATACGTCCACCGCAGGAAACCAGCCAAAAAAACGCAAATCAGGTGTTCTCAGTTCGTATATGTCGTCGCTGCGAGGGCTCATACGTTTGAACAGCCGACTTCCTCGAAACGGGCGACCTATGATGAAAGACTTGATAAGTTCGTAGGCCTGCATACGCGGTTTGATGTTGGTCTCATAGAATGGCTCCAAATGCGGGACGGTTCCGCGGAGCCAAAGCCGGAATTCAGGCGACACGTAGAGTTTTCTGTCATCAAACTCCTTCCGACCAAGCTTTATCCTCTCCCGCAAGAGTACTCTGTTCGCGACCAGTTCATCAAGCGTTGCCATATAAGTCAACAAAATTTGGTTAACAATAAGTTTCCCCGAAAGATTTATCGAAAATTTCTCGTCTGTCGACTTTAATATGGTTACGAGCGCAGTGCCTTCACTCGGCGGTGACTCAACCAGAGACCTTTGAAGGATGCCCCCCGATGAATTCGATTGCTCTCAATTTGAGTTCTAGGTTCTCACAAAGTTTCGTTTAGGAGCCCATGACCATCATCGCATATAGGTTGGCGGTGCGGGGAGCGTCTAAAAATTCGAAGCAATAACAAAGAGGCTTTGCAACCCCTCACCTATGCAAAATTGCATTGTTTTTGTTATTGAATTTACGACATTTCGCCGTCCAATTGGGACTCGAACAGACGATTCGAACTCAGCCGAAAAAGCCTGAGATACCGTTCAGGAGTGTACCAACAATCGTCAGTGCCGGACCAATAATCTGCACCGCAACGGCGTCCAGACGGCTTTGCTCCTCTTCTTCTATTTCCTCAGGGGATGGAGGAAAGCTCCCTCCGTCGATGACCCCTTCTTTCCGCGCCCACGCCTCATATCCACCAGCGCGGATCATCGGTCTGCCAAGAGTAACGACGCCGCAACAAGCGGCAGAAGCGCCGATGAACGCAGCAGTCTTATCCATCGGAAGATTGGCGAAGATTATAAGTGAGCACCCTGCGATAGTTGTCAGTGCGGCCACTCCCGCGAAGAACAAAGGATGGAAGGCCCAAGCCCACCGAAGGTCCATTCTTGTCATGCAATTGGAAATTCGCCGCAACATGCCTCACCTCATCTAACTGCGACCATTTAGCTATGTTGCTATGAAAGCGGCGTTAAAACAGGGGAACGTTCCATCTGCCAGTGGGGCAACGTGAGGATAGTCGGGCACCGCCGCCCTGGCTAATCCTCTTTAGTAGATTGCCATATCGTCTTGATTTTATCCGGGATCGTTTCCTGACCTAATACGGCAGTCGAGACCACGAGTGAAAGGTCTGGAGACGCACCGATCATCGCGAAGAATGCTGTTCCCAGTCCGATCAGACCTATCTCCCGAGAGCCTTCCACAATTCGAGGATTCACGCGCATCCAATCGGAGATGCCCCTCTGAACTTGAAGGGCAAATTCAGAAACGCGCCTGAACCCTGCAGGCTTTTCGCTTTGACTGGCTTCGGCCTCCTCAATCAGACCAGCTAGTTGAACCAGTTGAGAACTCAATCGCGCGAGGAAATCGCAGTAGCTTTCCCAACGAGCCAGGTCTACCTGCTCGTTTGGCTTAACCGTTTGTAGGCGCTGCAGCTCTGCATCAAGAGACAGTACTATGGCTGCAGCCATTGCCACGGTTGGTTTAGGCCTAGCGCTGACGATCGATGTGATTTCGTCAATCTGCTCGCCCGTCTGGATCGGCCCGCCTGTCCGTCCTGTTATGTAATGCCTCTCAGCCTCCGGTATCGGGACAATCGACACGGTGAGAGGTGCACCAGTCATCTTCACTACCGCTGTCGGGATCTCTATGTGCCGGACATTTAGAACCGCTTGTTCCGCTCCTGTCATAGGAGTGCGGGTAGGGTCGTCGAGGTTACTGGGTGGTTCATCGGCCATGGCCATAACTAACACATGTTATGGCTGCTTGCCCAGCCACGCACCGTTTGCGGACCGTTTGGCTTGTTAGGACAAGAACAAACCTAGATCATCTGCCTCTGGCTTCACCGGAGAGGATGGGTTTTCACGAAGCCATCTCCGTTCGGGACGTGGGCTTCGCAGTGGTGAGATGACCTAATTACTGGTAGTCGGGTGATCCATGACCCCTCCCCTTCCCTGGCTAGTAGAGAGCGCTAAAAGTGCGGTCGGTTGTGCGAAAACGATAGCGATATCAATGGGCGCTGAAACATAGGTGCGGGGAGGTTAACCCGTTGAAAACGGCGCGATATGCCACGCCGGCATGAAGTCCCACCGGCTACACCAAGGACATCCAAGCCCTCACAACTCTAACGGATTTCGAAGGCCAGGGGCAAATGGCGTTGAGAGCAAAAAACCGAACAATGGAGGTCCCATTGTTCGGTGAGTTGAGTGCTGGACGCTGGAAAGGGTGTCCACTTCCCGAGGTATAATCTGGATGTTAAGTAGAGGTGAAAGGCTGACCCGAATACTTGAGTTCTCTCGCCATCTTTAGTCAGATTACGTCGCAGACGACCATCGATTAGCAAGTGGTGGCAGCGGATCCACAGCTGAGCTTCTTCGAAAGGTTTGTGAACTGGTTATTCAGTGCGCCACCGAGCGTGGTCGCTCCAGCGATCAGCGCAACTGAGATAAGAGCCGCGATGAGTCCGTATTCGATCGCGGTAGCGCCCGATTCATCCTTCATAAACCGTGCAAAAACAGACATGCCATTCCCCGTTATTTGTGCCGTGGAACGGGTTGTCCCTACGTGGCATGTTTCTACCTCAAGAACACATCCGTTCCGTTAATATGATTGGTTAAATTGTAGTCGTGTCACGGTTTGAGATGCTTGTGCTCGATCTACAACGTTCCGTAATTCTTAGTGCATCTCCGGCGGCGGATAGCTTCGACCGATCGATACGAGATACTCAGTGATTTCCGTGAGGAGATGGTCGCGCCTGCCGTAGGCATCCGTGATTTTGGATAGCTTCGGCATCACCTCCTCAAACTGGTCATCAGGAAGGTCCGCATCGCCGATCAGGTATCCCACGCCTGCGATCCCTGTGATGTTGCAGCCGGTTGCGGCCACCTCCGCTACGAACGCGGGAATGTCTTCGGACTTCATTCTGTGCATCATCTTCTCCTTCGGCTTGTTACCGTAGCAGTCGACGCCAGGATGATCGACTAGCAGTTCTGGCAGTGAGAGTTCGGCTGTATCCGCATGGAGCGCTGCCATCGTTGGATGGTTGATTCTCGTTGCTCCGAGATTTACTCTTTCCCTGAAGGCATTCCGGCCTTCCCCAAACTAGCCCGCTGCCCCTTAGGGTTTGCGGGCTCTTTTTCGATCGCGTCGAGCTGCGACAGCTACGGGTCTGACGGTAGCCGTGCCTTCCCTGCTGCGGTGAGTGTGTACACGATGACCCCGTTTCGTCCCCGGCCGACTGTTGCAAGGCCGGTTGCCACAAGCGAAGCGATCGCCGTCGCGCCGACCCGTCGCAGAATAAAGTCTCCCTTACTGACATGCTCGTAGCGGGCAAGGATTTTGAGAGCTTCTTGAACCTGGTAATCCAGTGGCATTGGTTTCAAGGATGCGGGCACCTGATACTGTTGGTTCTCAACTGCCAGCCGTCCTTCTAGTCGGCATCGATGGCGTCACGAAAAACACTGAGATCTTGCGGCTTCCGCATCGGGGACAACGCAAGCGCTCAGAGACCCTATCGATCGGAAAGTCGCGGCCGCGAGTTGCGACTAAGGTCGTCATGTCCAAGTTGTACTTCCAGTCGCATTTCCGGCTGCTGCTGCCAGTATCGACAAGGCCATGACGGCAGGCGGCAGAGAGCTGCCAACCCTGATTGAATGCGTCGCCTATGGTTCCGATCTCGCTCATGACGGCGAACCTAAATCGGTCGCGTAAAAAGAACAAGGCAGGAACAAACTTAATATGAAGCTATTGGCGGCTGTCTCAGGAGAGCGTGTGCCGGGGGCGCTCCCATGAGGACGGTGCAGCGCGCCGACCCCTGTAGGTGCGAGGAGGTGGTAAGGCCTCGTGGGATTGCGCCAGCACTTCCAGCCAAGCAGCAAGCCCAACGGGAACCTCTTCAGTGCCCGCTTCGAGCGCCTCTATCCAAGACAGATCACATTCCAGCAGAGAGGCAATGTTGATCGGGGTCCAACGTATAACGCGTAGGCATTCCCTGAAACGGTCAGGCGACATTACCCAAACCTCGCAAGTGGTGGTTACGCATTGTCCTAAGGAAGAAAAGCCTGACACGATTTCGGCGCACGTCAAGTATGCACCTGACTACTGCCCGCTGAGAGCGGTCGAGTGTGAGGGCGCGCTGGAGAGAGGGTGTCGGCCCGCTCGCTCGACGGCCCTCCTGGGTGCGCCCCGAGTTCAGCGATCACTCGCTTGAATTCATGTCCTGAAGGTCTGGACACTTTTCTAAAAACCATAACGATCGCGTGGCGTCACCGAGTGTCCAGACGTTCACTAACCACATTGTTTTCATTGATTTTAGGTGCGCCGGCATGGGGCACCACTCGCTCTAGAGAGCGTTGATTTTGCATCCCTTCTGGAAATATCCCCCACCTGCATTCAGGCGCGAAAAGTACTGTCTCGATTGACGTCAAGCTGTCTCGAACGTGAACGAACGCGCTGTTTCACTCGTCAAATCGAGCTAGCCTGAGCTTGCCCTTGCCAGCGTCCAGTCGGCATCTCTGCCTGTTTCCACTGCGTCGATACCGATCCCGGACCTTCATTCCGCTCTGGGTCGCCTATCCCGCCGCTTCTCAGGCAGCAGCAGCAAGCATCGCCTTCGCGGAAGCCGGGATGGCGAGGTGTTCGAAGCTTGGCTTGGCGAGCAGGTAGCCCTGGATGAGGGACACGCCCAGGTCCCGCAGGGCCGACATTTCGCCGACGGTTTCGACGCCTTCGCAGAGCGGCACGATGTTGAGTTCTTCGAGCATCCGCAACGTGTGCTTGACGATGGTGCGCCGGACCGGATCGGTGTCGATCCCTCTGATCATGTCCATATCCAGCTTGACGATATCGGGCTGGAAATGACTGAGGAGGCCGAGGCCGGAGTGGCCTGAACCGAAGTCGTCGATCGCAGTTTTGAAGCCCATATCCCGGTATGTCCGCAGGATGTGAAGGACGTGCTTGGTATCCAACTCCTCGTTCTCGGTGAACTCGAAGATGATGCGATCAAGCGGAAAACCCGTCTTCATGGCCGTGGCAAGCGTCAGGCGGATACACGCCCGCGGTTCGTAGACGGCGTTCGGCATGAAGTTGATCGACAGTTTCACGTCGTCAGCGGGGTCGTAGAGCCGCGCGGCAAGTTCGATCGCCTTGACCCGGCACTGCTGATCGAACGCATAGCGGTTGTCGGCCTGCACCTGCGATAGAACTGACCCGGCACCTTCTCCGTTTAGACCGCGAACAAGCGCTTCGTGGGCGAAAATCTTGCCTGTTGCGATGTCGACGATCGGCTGGAATGCCATCGAGAACGGTAGTTCGAATGCTGCGCCGTCGCGGCAGCCTTGGCAACTCGTCGTCATTATGGAAAAATCTCCGTTTGCATCAGACTTAAGGCTCATCGATTAAACTTCCGTTTCCCGCATGCGTCGAAACCAAAGCGCTTTTCTTGCGTCACACACCCCTGCGGTGATATCCGGGCGGTGCCGTTTTGCGGCCTCCCGCACCCAACTCTGGATCCGGCAGCCTCTTCAATCGCGTGCGGCTCTTGAACGAAACTGTTTGAAGGTCGCAGACCGGGGGTATCCCCAAGACGCAGGAAGCGTATCGCAAGAATGACACCAGCCATTGTCGAGGGCCGCGCGTGCGGAACCTGCACCCTTTGCTGCCGGTTGCCGGACATTGATGATCTCAACAAGCCTGCGGACGAGTGGTGCAGGCACTGCGTTGCCGGACAAGGCTGTTCCATCTACCAGGATCGACCGATGCTTTGCCGCGACTTCGTGTGCCACTGGCTAACGCGCGAAGGACTGGGCGACGAGTGGGCTCCTCAAAGATCCCACCTGATGGTCTATGGGGAAGGACAGCAGATTACGGTCCTTGCCGATCCCGACTATCCCGATCTGTGGCGTCATCCGCCCTATATGCCGCAGTTCAAGGCATGGGCATCCAACGCTGAAGCACGCGGCGGCTATGTTATCGTCTTCTGGCGCGACGAGGTTCTAAAAATATAAGGCCGGAGCATCTGTGGATGCTCCGGCCAGAGTTTTGCATAACGATGCCGAGCGGATCAGCCGACCTGCGGCATGTCCCGCAGCAGCTTGTCGAGCGTGACAGGGTAATCACGGATACGCACGCCGGTTGCGTTGTGCACGGCGTTCGAAAGCGCTGCCGCCACACCGCAAAGGCCGAGTTCGCCAACACCCTTTGCCTTCATCGGCGAAGTGGTCGGATCCGTCTCATCGAGGAAGATGACATCCTGATGCGGAATATCGGCATGGACAGGGACTTCGTAGCCGGCGAGATCATGGTTGACGAAGAAGCCGCGACGCTTGTCGACGGCCAGTTCTTCCATGAAGGCGCCGCCGACGCCCATCGTCATCGCACCGATGACCTGGCTGCGGGCCGTGATCGGGTTGAGAATGCGCCCTGCTGCACAGACGCTCAGCATGCGCCGAACGCGGATTTCAGCCGTGTACATGTCGACGCCGACCTCGACGAAATGGGCACCGAATGTTGACTGCTGCATCTCTTCTGCAAGATCGCCATACTCGATCGTATCTTCCGCAACGACACCGTCCTTGCCAGCTGCCTCTGCGAGAGCAATGCTGCGGTTGCCGGAACGGATCTGGCCGTCCGCAAAAGTGACATCTGCGGAGTTGAAGCCGACCTTTTGCGAGATCGCATCCCGCAGCGCCACGCATGCGGCATAGACGCCTGCGGTGGAGCTGTTTCCGCCCCACTGTCCGCCCGATCCCGACGACGCCGGGAAGCGGGAATCGCCGAGCTCTACGGCAACCTTATCGATCGTTACGCCCATCATTTCGGCCGCGGTCTGGGCGATGATCGTGTAGCTGCCCGTACCGATATCCGTCATGTCGGTTTCGACAGTCACGACGCCTTCCGAATCGAGCCGCACGCGGGCACCAGACTTCATGTTCATGTTGTTGCGGAACGCTGCCGCAACGCCCATGCCGACCATCCAGCGTCCATCCTTGACGCGACCCGTCTCGGCGTTGCGCTTGTCCCAGCCGAAGGTTTCAGCACCCCGGCGAAGACATTCGACCAGCTGACGGTGCGAGAACTTCCGTTCAGGCTTTTCCGGATCAACCTGCGTGTCGTTGATGATCCGCAATTCGACGGGGTCAAGGTTGAGCTGCTCGGCCAGTTCGTCCATGGCGATTTCAAGCGCCATGAGACCAGGCGCTTCGCCCGGTGCGCGCATCGCATTGCCCTCTGGCAGATCAAGCGCCGCAAGCCGCATCGACGTCATCCGGTTTTCGCCGGCGTAGAGAAGACGAGTCTGCGCCACGGCTGTCTCCAGGCTGCCGCCCGGCAGATTGCCGTTCCAGCTTTCGTGAGCAATCGCGGTTATCTTGCCTTCCTGCGTGGTGCCGATGCGGATACGCTGGATCGTTGCCGGGCGGTGCGTCGTGTTGTTCATCACGAAGGGACGCGGAAGCGCAAGCTTGACGGGGCGTCCCGCCGCTTTCGCACCAAGCGCTGCAAGCACCGCATCCGACCGGAGGAAAAGCTTTGAGCCGAAACCACCGCCGACAAACGGCGACATGATATGGACTTTCTCCGGATCGATGCCGAGCGTGATCGCCATTTCTGACTTGTTCCAGGCAATCATCTGGTTCGAGGTCCAGACCGTAACTTCGTCGCCGTCCCACATGGCAAGAGACGAATGCGGCTCCATCATCGCATGTGACTGGTCGGGTGTCGTGTAGGTCTGGTCGAACTTGACCGCTGCCTCGGCGAAAGCCTTGTCGAAGTTGCCGGCAGAGGTGTCTGCGTCTTCGCCTTCGGAGCCCTCCGGCTTCTTGGCCGTGTCCTTCGCTGCTTCCAGATCGTAGGAGCCGGGAGCGCGAACGTAATCCACCTTGATGAGGCTCGCTGCGGCGCGAGCCTGCTCAAAGGTTTCAGCGACGACGACGGCGATGGCCTGGTGATAATGCGAGATCTCGGGGCCACCGAGAAGCTTGGCCGCATTCATTTTGCCCTTGGAGAGCTTGCCAGCCGTTTCCGCCGTGACGACAGCCAGAACGCCCGGAGCGTTGCGGGCCGCCTGGATATCCATCGAGCTGATCCGACCCTTTGCGATGCCGGCGCCTACGGGATAGCCGTAGGCAACATTGAGGTTGGCGTGGTTCCATTCATAGGCATAGGTCGCCGTGCCGGTGACCTTCTTAGGGCCGTCGATACGCGTGATGTGCTGGCCGACCACCTTCATCTGGTCGATGGGATTGGTCGTGGCGGGACGATCGAATAGCATGGCTTACCCCTTTGTTTCTTCAAGGATGCCGGCGAGCGTGCGCTCCGCCAGTGTCACCTTGAACGAATTTTCTTCTGTTGGCTTTGCGCCTGCAAAGACCTTGGCCATCACGGCCTTGGACCCCTGCGGCAAGTCGGCTTCCGCCTCTTCGACGCGCCATGGTTTGGGAGCCACACCGCCGACCGCAACGCGACCGGTGCCATCCGGCTGGATGATCGCGGCAACCGACACAAGAGCGAACGCATAGGACGCACGGTCTCTCACCTTGCGATACACGTGCTTGCCACCCACAGGTGCCGGCAGCGTAACGGCCGTGATGATCTCGCCGCGCTCAAGCGTGGTTTCGATCTCGGGCGTATCGCCGGGCAGTTTATGGAAGTCGGCAATCGGGATCGCGCGTGTTGCGCCATCGGGCTTGACCGTCTCAACGGTTGCATCGAGGGCACGCATGGCGATTGCCATGTCGCCGGGGTGGGTGGCGATACAGGCATCGCTGACGCCGATCACGCCCAGCTGGCGGGTCACGCCGCCGATGGCGGAACAACCGCTTCCGGGCTTGCGCTTGTTGCATGGCTGGGCGGTGTCGTAAAAGTAAGGACAGCGCGTCCGCTGCAACAGGTTGCCGGCCGTCGTTGCCTTGTTACGAAGCTGACCCGATGCGCCTGCGAGAAGTGCGCGCGAAAGCACGCCGTAGTCGCGGCGGATGCGCTCGTCCGAGGCGAGATCCGTATTGCGCACGAGCGCTCCGATCCGGACGCCGCCATCTTCGCTCTGTTCGATCTTGTCGAGGTCGAGACCGTTGACGTCGATGAGATGGGTCGGTGATTCGATCTCTAGCTTCATCAGGTCAAGGAGGTTGGTGCCTCCCGCGATGAACTTGGCGTTCTGGTTGTTGGCGGCCTTGGACGCAGCTTCAGCCGGTGATGCGGCGCGTTCATAAGTAAACTGTTTCATGCCTGCCTCCCCGAAACTTCCGTGATAGCCGCAACAATGTTCGGGTAGGCCCCGCATCGACAGATATTGCCGCTCATACGTTCGCGGATTTCCATCTCGGAAACCTGCGTGGGGGCGGTCAGGTCTTCCGTTACATGGCTCGGAATGCCGGCCTTGATTTCTTCAAGAACGGCGACGGAGGAACAGATTTGCCCAGGGGTGCAATAGCCGCACTGGAAGCCATCGTGCTTGACGAATGCCGTCTGCATCGGATGCATCTCGTCCGGTGTGCCAAGGCCTTCGATCGTGGTGATCTCGGAGCCTTCGTGCATGATGGCAAGCGACAGGCACGAATTGATGCGGCGACCATCGACCATGACAGTACAGGCGCCGCACTGGCCGTGATCGCAACCCTTCTTGGTGCCGGTCAGGTGCAGGTTCTCACGCAACGCGTCGAGCAGGGTCGTACGGTTGTCGAGATCGAGATCCTGGCGTGTGCCGTTGACGACAAAACCCACCCGCGACGTCGCTGTCCCCGGCCGGGGAGGCGGTGTTGCGGCCTGTGCATTTGCAGCTCTGTTGCTATTTGCCACGGCCACAGAGCCGGCAGCGGTTGCGACGAGAAGATCCCGTCGTGACATTTCAAACGAATTCGGACTCGACATGGGGGCTCCATCTTGACGACTACAGTTGACCCAATAACCACCAACTGCCCGAGTCTGTTCCGTCCCAAAGACCATTTCACCGGCGCCTTTTGTCACAGGCCATCACCGCGCTCGACGATTTATCGGCGCCGGCAACGCATGGTTAATGTTTGTTTTATATCCAAGGACGTTCGTGTCCCAGATTTGTTCATATGGTTTCATTGGTGGCAATGCGTCTCACAGGCCCGCAATTTCGCGAAACTGACAAGCTGGAAGCCCAGGCTTCCGAACTGCCGGATACCGGCCACTCTCACCCCATAAATCCGCCTGAGCCCCCGAATGCGGGGCAACAGGTGGCTTGCGACATCGTGTCGACAGTCCAGATGCAGGCCCACGAGATCGAGGCGCTGCCGGACTGGCAGAAGGCCTTCATGTTGGGCCCGACCGTTCGTTTCACCCGCACGCCGGAGAAGACCATCTCCAGGCGTGGGGCACCCTCCGGCCCGGAAGCGGAGGGCGAAGCCGTCGCTTCCCACGCCGTCCCCGAGGCTGTCATTCCCTCTATGGCGGCGCCAGCCGTTCAGGAGATTTCCGAGATTACTTTCACCCAAAGACATGACGGCGACGCGCTGTCGACCTCTATCGCCAGCTTCCTGTCGCCTGAACCCGGCGCCCGCAATCTCGTCGGCACTCTCGATCAGGCGCTGAGGGAACGCCGGGCCACGTTTGCCAGGGAAACCGTTGAACCGGTGCTGGTCGCAGTTGCGCCGCCGCAGCCTGAAGCAGTGATTGATGCTCCCGTGATTAGCACTGAAAGACAGTCTCCGATCGCCAACCTGCCGGATCATCTGTTCTTCGAGGTGATGAGCCTTGGAGAGGCCACCGGCGAAGAGTTCGCGCTGACCCCGCCTCCCCCGCCAAAGGTCGAGCAGAGACCTGTGTTCGTTGCTCAGCGTCCGCTCCCGACCTATCCGAAACAGCCGGTCCGGCCCGAACCTGTGCGGGTTGCCCTGAGGGCGCCGGTCATTCGCCAGCCGATCGAGACCCTGACCAAACGTCTGGTTGAAGAAATTCCGGTGGGGCCGTCGCCGCTTGATCTCTATCGTTCGATCACGTTGCGCCAGGCCGGCCACGATGCTGCGCCAAATCCGGTGGTGCCTCCAGTGCAGGATGCGCCCGTCATCGCTGCTCCGGTCATTCCTGAGCCTGTCATTCCTGAGCCTGTTCTCGTTGCGCCCGTCATCGCTGAGACCGTCATCGAGGCCCCGGCGCCTGCGGTCGCTCCCGTCGTGCCAGTAAAGTCGACGCGGCAGGTTGTCATGGCGACCCGCGCGATCTCTCCGATCCGGCCGTTCAACACCGAACCGCTGCATGCGTCCGACGACTACGAGTTCCCGTCGATCGAATTGCTGCAGGCACCGGTGGACGACCAGATCAGCCCCGTCAGCCAGGAAAGCCTGGAACAGAGCGCGGGGCTTCTGGAAAGCGTGCTCGAAGATTTCGGCATCCGCGGCGAGATCATCGACGTTCGTCCCGGCCCTGTCGTGACGCTCTACGAATTCGCCCCGGCACCCGGCGTCAAATCCTCCCGCGTGATCGGCCTTTCGGACGATATCGCCCGCTCGATGTCGGCGCTTTCGGCGCGTGTTGCTGTCGTTCCCGGTCGCAACGTGATCGGTATCGAACTGCCAAACCCTGTGCGCGAAACAGTCTACCTGCGTGAGCTGATCGAAAGCGGCACCTATGCGGGTACCGGCTTCAGGCTTCCGCTTTGCCTTGGCAAGACGATCGGCGGAGAACCCGTCGTCGCCGAGCTTGCAAAGATGCCGCATCTGCTCGTCGCCGGCACAACCGGTTCGGGCAAGTCGGTCGCGGTCAACACGATGATCCTCTCGCTGATCTACCGTCTGCGGCCGGATCAATGCAGGCTGATCATGGTCGATCCGAAGATGCTCGAACTGTCGGCCTATGACGGTATCCCGCATCTGCTCACCCCTGTCGTGACCGACCCCAAGAAAGCGGTTCTAGCGCTGAAATGGGCGGTGCGCGAAATGGAAGACCGCTATCGCAAGATGTCGCGTCTCGGCGTTCGCAATATCGACGGCTTCAACGCTCGTGTGGCGGCCGCGTCCGCATCCGGCGAGGTCATCTCGATCAGCGTCCAGGTCGGTTTCGACCGTCAGACCGGCGAGCCGATCAACGAGCAGCAGGACATGGACCTGACGCCGTTGCCGTATATCGTCGTCATCGTCGACGAGATGGCCGACCTGATGATGGTGGCCGGCAAGGAGATCGAAGGTGCGATCCAGCGGCTTGCGCAGATGGCGCGTGCTGCCGGTATCCACCTGATCATGGCGACGCAACGGCCTTCGGTCGACGTCATCACCGGTACGATCAAGGCGAACTTCCCGACCCGTATCTCCTTCCAGGTGACGTCCAAGATCGACAGCCGTACGATCCTTGGCGAACAGGGCGCGGAAAACCTGCTCGGTCAGGGCGACATGCTGCATATGGTGGGCGGAGGACGCATTGCCCGCGTTCACGGTCCCTTCGTGTCGGACCAGGAAGTAGAGCGCATCGTTGCGCATCTGAAGACACAAGGTCAGCCGCTCTATCTCGGCAGCGTCACGGAAGACGAAGAGGGCGAAGAGGTCGAGGAGGAAGACCAGGCGGTCTTCGACAGGTCCGCGATCAGCGAGGAAGACCGGGACGAGATGTACGAGCAGGCGATCAAGGTCGTCATGCGCGACAAGAAGTGCTCGACCTCCTACATCCAGCGCCGCCTGTCGATCGGCTACAACAGGGCCGCATCGCTTGTGGAACGCATGGAGAAGGATGGGCTGGTCGGACCGGCCAACCATGTGGGCAAGCGCGAAATTCTCGATCAGCGCGGTCAGCCGACCGCGGTCGAAGAGCCTGAACAGTAATAGCTCAAAGATATGGCCGGGATTTCCCGGCCATATTGTTTTCGAACGCTAGTGGTGTTTTGTTCTGAAGAACCGCAGAACGATCCAGGTGGCAAGACCGCTGGCGAGACCCGAAAGCAAGGTACCCCAAATGATGTCGGCCACGGAAAGCAGCGTCGACCAGTTCTTCATGACCGCATGGTTGGTGAGATCGTAGGTCATGTAGGACATGAACCCGATCGCCGCTCCCTGCCGCACCGCTGCTCCGACACCGCCTGCAATCAGGGCCGGACGCACTGCCATCAGCGTCAGTCCGCCGATGTAGAGAAGGTAGAAGATCACGGCAGGCGCGAGACGGAAACTCGGCAGAAGCATATCGCCCATGACCGGCCGGTAAAGCAGGCTTGTCATCGTGCTGAGCCAGACGGAGTCTATCGCGCCGAACACGATGAACGTGGTGATGTAGGCAAGAGCCAGCGTCTTCAGCGAGATCTTCGCCATGGGTTCGTTCCCTCTTTTCGTGTCAGTCGATGCGGGACCAGTTGACGGCACGGCAAAGAATACCGCCAGCAACGCAGCCTTTCGTCGTCATCTTCTTTTCCGCGACAACGACCGTGATCTTGAACGTCATGTTGCGTTGCGGATCAAAGGCGGTACCGGAATAGGATCCGTCCGCTGTTCGGTCGATCGTCATGACCAGCTTGTCGCCGGCCTTCTCGCTTCCCGATCCGGGCTTGATCCATGTGTTGGTGGCGCAGATCTGGGCGCCGCAAGGCGCGATCTCGACCTTGGCATTGCCGTCGCCACGAGCCCAGTTGCCGTCCAGATCAGCGGCAAGAAGCGGCCCTGCCGACAGTGACAAGAGTGCTGCGACAGCACCGCCTCGCAAACCCAGATTACGCATGTTCAATCGTATAGAAGCCAACATTGATCGCTTCCTCCTCGAAGCCAGCCTCGCAATAGCAAAGGTAGTAGTCCCACAACCTACGGAAACGGCCGTCGAAACCGAGTTCCGCAATCTTCGGCCAAGCGGCGTGAAACCGCGTCCGCCACTCGGCCAGCGTCCGCGCATAGGACGCGCCAAAATGTTCGATGTCGCTGACGACAAGCCCGGATTTCTCAACGGCTGCCGTGAACGCGCTGTCCGAGGGAAGAAATCCTCCCGGAAACACGTATTTCTGGATGAAATCCGGATTGCGCCTGTAGGAATCGAAGCGGTCCTCGTTGATCGAGATCACCTGCAAAACCGCACGGCCACCGGGCTTCAAACAGCGACGGATGGTGTCGAAATAAGCTGGCCAATAGGCCTCTCCGACCGCTTCGAACATCTCGATCGAGACGATCCGGTCGAATTGCCCTGATGTATCGCGGTAGTCCTGCAGTCGGAGATCGATCTGCCCTTCCACGCCGGCCTGCCGAATGCGCTCGTTTGCAAAGGCCAGCTGCGAAGGAGAAAGAGTAAGGCCGGTGACCCGGGCATTGACGTTTTGTGCGAGGTCCAAGGCAAGAGCGCCCCAGCCGCAGCCGATCTCAAGCACGCTGTCGCCGTGGCTCATGGCGAGCTTTTCGCGGATACGCTCGAGTTTTTGACGCTGGGCATCTTCGAGAGACTGTCCCTGATGCTCGTAGAGCGCCGAGGAATAGAACATCGAAGGGTCTAGCCACTCAGCGTAGAACTCGTTGCCGAGATCGTAATGGGCCTCGATATTGCGTTTGCTGCCGCGCTTGGTATTGGCGTTGAGAAGATGCGACAGGCGAACCGCGATCCGGCCGAGATAGCCCCCATGGGTCGCAAGCGTCAGCCCATGCCGGTTGCGTGCCGCAAACCGGATCACATTGGTAAGATCAGGTGTCGTCCATTCCTGCTTGAGATATCCTTCTGCAAAGCCGATGTCGCCCGCATGCAGAACGCGGCTCAGCATCCGCCAGCGCTTGATGACGATAACGGCGTCCGGCCCTTTTTCCGGCCCGGCCATCTCTATGGTGCGACCGGAAGGCAGCACAACGCGAATGGAACCGTAGCGGATACCGCTCAGCAGCCGGTTCACGACGCGCGCGCCGAAGCCGGCAACGCCAGCTCCGGGTGTGCGATCGGTCGTTACGGAGGTGAATTCGTCAGATTGGCTCATGGATTTCCACTTTGCGTAGGGGAGCAGCAGGAGTGACGGAGACAGGGTTTTCCGGTGGCTTTGGACGCTTGCGCAAACGCACGCCCTTGAGCCAGATTTTCAGTGCCTCCCAATGGATGCCGCCGATGACACGGAGCGTCAGGAAGGGAATGGCGAAGAAGGCCTTCAGAAGCGCCCGGTCTGTCAGATCACGGCGGTGCGCGAGATGACGGGCAGTCAGCATCGGCCCCTCGGCATCGAATGTATCGATCTTGATCGACAGCCGTTCGGACGGCGGCGTCACGCGAAAGGTATAGCGCTGGTCCATGTCCATGAACGGCGAGACATAAAATGCCTTGTCGCAGTGCTGGACGATCTCGCCGCCGACACGATTATCGGCCGGGATGAGGTAGCCATGGCGTTCGCCGAACGTGTTGTCCACTTCCCACAGGATCGCCTTCACCTCGCCGTCGCGCCCGTAGCAGAAGAAGATGCTGAGCGGATTGAAGGCCCAGCCGAGTATCCTCGGCATGGTGAGAAGCTTGATCGACCCGCCATCAGGCTCGAGCCCTGCGGCGCGCATCCATTGCTCTATCTGGCCCCGAAGATCGGATCCCGAGCGGTCGCCGCGATCTCTTTGCCGAAACGAGAATAGATTGAACCGGTCGACGGAAAACAGTTTCAGGCCGCGATCAAGCGCGTCGAGCTCATCGAGATCGATCAGCAGCGAATAGATCCTGTAGGCCAGCCGATGCTCTTTCGGCCGCATGCGTGCATGCGTGACATGACCGGGATAAAGCGCCGACCGAAACGAAGCCGTCATGCCGTGACCTCGATCGGAACGGTAGCGCCGAGCGGCCGGCGCACGATCCGGGCGCTTTCCTCGGCGACCTTCCAGGGGCGCCGAACGCCGCCAAGATCTTCCGCGACCGCCAGGCCTGCCTGGAGGCCGTCTTCATGAAAGCCCGAGCCGAAGTGGGCGCCGCAGAACCATGTGTTGCGCACACCCTGAAGCGACCAGATTTCCCGTTGTGCCCGTTCGGTTGCCATGTCGAAGATCGGATGCTCGTAGATCTCGCGCCGAATGACGGCGTCCTCGCGGGGCTGACGTGGGGGATTGAGTGTCACAAAGGTCGGCGGCGCATCGCCAAGCGGCTGCAGCTTGTTCATCCAGTAGGTGATGGCAGGCTGGACCTGCGCCTCGCCGGTCTTTGCCGAATAATTCCAGCTGGACCATGCGCCCTTGCGCTTCGGCATGAAGCTCTGGTCGCTGTGCAGAATCGCCTCGTTGCGGGAATAGCGGAAGGCACCCAGAATGCGTGTCTCGTGGTCATCAGCGTCCGACAGAAGACGACGTGCCTGATCTGCGTGGGTGGCGATCACCACCTCGTCGAATGCCTGCCATCCGTCCGGTCCGGTAGAAATTTCAACACCGCCACCGGTTCTCCTGATCGCTTGGACGGGTGTCGACAGGCGAATGCGATCGCGAAAGTCAGCTGTCAGGCGATCCACATATTCCCGGCTTCCGCCCGTCACCGTGCGCCAGATCGGACGGTTCCAGAGTTCGAGCAACCCGTGATTGCCACAGAAACGGACGAAGTTGACCGCGGGATACTCACCCACCTTACCCGCGGGCATCGACCAGATCGCAGCCGCCATCGGGTAGAGATGGTCGTCGCGGAACGCCCGTCCGTAGTGATGTCGGTCGAGGTAGTCATCGAGTGACAAACCGCCCATCGTCGACAGATCACGGGGAGCATTGCGGTAGAAGCGGACGAGATCGCGCATCATCGACCAGAAGCGTGGGCTGACGATGTTGGACTTCTGGGCGAACAGTCCGAACCCTGTGCCACCAGAATATTCGAAACCGCCATCGTCGAGAGAGACGGCGAAGGACATGCTGGAGGCCGTGGTTGGAACATCCAGATGACGGAACAACGCCGTCAGATTAGGATAGGTCACCTCGTTATAGACGATGAAGCCGGTGTCGACGGAAACGGTTCTTCCCGATGCGTCGAAATCCACGGTATGGCTGTGGCCACCGATACGATCGGCTGCCTCGAACATGGTAACATCGTGGGCCTTGGCCAGAAGCCATGCAGCGGACATGCCGGATATTCCACTGCCGACAACTGCGATGCGTCGACGTCCCGAGGTCCTATGCGTCTCACGAAATGCCATACAATTCCCCCAGCTCCCAAAGCAATCGATCACCTGCCCTGTGGGCTCTGTAATCATTACGAGAGATTGAGATAGAGAGTTTCACGCAATATCACTTCTTTTTGCGACATTTTTTCCAAGCCCATGAAACTGATTGGCTATGTCAGCCGTAGAGGGACACAAAGAACGTGTCTGGCTTTCTACGTTCGAGGAGACCAATGGATTACATTCACCTCATTTTTCTGGCGATAGGCCTGTCGCTGGCCATGGCAATCTCCTGGGCCGTACAGCGCGCGACGGGTGCGAGCGGCTGGATAGACACGATCTGGTCGCTGGCGGTCGGCGTCGGCGGCGTGGCTGCAGCCTATCTGGCGGCCGGTCCCGTCGAGCGCCGCGTGACGGCAATCGTCATCGTTGCGGCCTGGTCGCTGAGGCTTGCCTTCCATATTGGCGCCCGCACGCGGCTCGGTGGCGAGGATCCCCGCTACGAAAAGCTTATCAAGGAATGGGGCGATCGCGCTTCCTTCCGCCTGTTCTATTTTCTCCAGATCCAGGCGTTCGCTGCCTTCATTCTTGTGCTTGCAGTCTACTGCGCCGCTTCGAACCCGGCAGAATACCCGCAGGTGGGCGATCTTCTCGCGCTTGCCGTGGCAGCGATTGCCGTTATCGGCGAGATGGTAGCCGACGTTCAGCTCTCGAGATTCCGCAAGACGCCGGAAGCCAAGCGGGAAATCTGCCAGAAGGGGCTGTGGGCCTATTCCCGCCACCCTAACTATTTCTTCGAATGGCTGTTCTGGTGCAGCTGGCCGCTGATGGCGCTTCCGGCGCTGGGCTTTGCCGCGATCGCGCTTCTCGCACCTGTGATGATGTACTGGCTGCTGGTGCACGTCTCCGGCATTCCGCCGCTTGAGGAACACATGCTGAAATCCCGGGGTGACCAGTTCCGTGCTGTCCAGGCACGCGTCAACGCATTTTTCCCCGGTCCGCGTCGATCCAAACTCTCAACACAATAAGGGAACGCCACGATGAACATGCTGGCCTTTGCCATCAATACGGCTGAACGAGCACCCTTAAGCGATGGCGTGACGCTTGCCGGGATCGACTTTCTATGCGGTCGCACCAAGCGGAAGCTGGCCTCCACGCCGGCAACCGCCGAGGACGCGTTCGCAAGGTCGATGGCCGACTTTCCGATCGCCACCCATACGGATGATGCCAACCGCCAGCATTACGAACTGCCGCCAGAGTTCTTCAGCCTCGCTCTCGGTCCACAGCGAAAATACTCCTGCGCATTGTATCTGGCCGACGATACAACGCTTGCGGAAGCGGAATCCTACGCGCTGGCCGAGACCGTGCGTCACGCGGAACTGAGTGATGGAATGGACATTCTCGAGCTCGGCTGCGGCTGGGGTTCGCTGTCGCTCTACATGGCCCAGCATTTTCCCAATGCCCGGATCACCTCCGTCTCCAACTCGGCCCCGCAGCGTGAGCACATCCTCAGCGAAATCGAGCGGCTGAAGCTCGACAACCTCACCGTCATCACCGCCGACATGAACGACTTTTCGACGGACGAGACCTACGACCGGGTCGTCTCGGTGGAAATGTTCGAACACATGTCGAACTGGCGAGGCCTTATGGAGCGCACAAGAGGCTGGCTGAAGCCCGACGGAAAGCTGTTCCTGCACGTGTTCACCCACAAGGATCGGTCCTACCGGTTCGAGCACGACAACCCAGCGGACTGGATTGCCCACCATTTCTTCACCGGCGGCATTATGCCCGCGCACGACCTGCCGCGGCGTTTCGATGATATTTTCACTGTCGAACAAGACTGGCGCTGGTCGGGTCTCAACTATCGCCGCACCGCGATGCACTGGCTTGAAAATTTCGATCGCGAGATCGGGCAGATCCAACCAATTTTGAAGGACGTCTATGGGAAGGACGCCTGCCTCTGGCAGCGTCGCTGGCGTCTGTTCTTCCTTGCCACTGCCGGATTGTTCGGCCATGACAAGGGAGAGGTCTGGGGCGTCGGGCATTACCTGATGACACCCAAGCGGTAACATCTGCCGGGGGGTCGCGTTGCGCACATCAAAAGTCATCCACATCGTCAGCTGCCATGCGGAGGGCGAAGTCGGGGATGTCATCGTCGGCGGTGTACTGCCGCCGCCTGGCGATACACTCTGGGACCAGTCACGCTTCATCGCCCGTGACGAGACGCTGCGCAACTTCGTGCTGAACGAGCCCCGTGGCGGCGTCTTCCGGCATGTGAACCTGCTGGTGCCGCCGAAGGATCCGCGCGCCCAGTTGGGCTGGATCATCATGGAGCCCGCCGACACGCCACCGATGTCCGGCTCCAACTCCATCTGTGTTGCGACCGTACTGCTCGACACCGGCATCATTCCCATGACCGAGCCGGTGACACGCATGACGCTCGAAGCGCCAGGCGGCCTGGTCGAGGTCACAGCGGAATGCCGCGACGGCAAGGCCGATCGGATCACGGTGCGCAACGTGCCATCCTTTACAGACAAGCTCGCAGTGTCGCTGGAAGTGGCCGGCTTCGGAACACTCACGGTCGACACAGCCTATGGCGGCGACAGTTTCGTCATCGTCGATGCGGCTTCACTGGGGTTCGAGGTGAAACCCGACGAGGCACGCGAGATTGCAGAAGCGGGCGTGAAGATTACCGCGGCCGCCAACGAGCAGATCGGCTTTACCCATCCGGACAATACCGGCTGGGACCACATTTCCTTCTGCCAGATTGTAACTCCCCTCACCCGGGAAAACGGCGTGCTGAGCGGTGCAAACGCCGTCGTCATCCAGCCGGGCAAGATCGACAGGTCTCCCACCGGTACGGGCTGCTCGGCGCGCATGGCGGTTCTCCATGCGCGTGGCGAGATGGCAATCGGCGAGACCTATATCGGCCGCTCGATCATCGGTTCGGAATTCCACTGCCGTATCGAGTCGACGACGCGTGTCGGTGATCGCGAGGCAATCTATCCGCTGATCTCCGGCCGCGCCTGGATTATCGGAACGCATCAATTGATGCTGGATCCGTCGGACCCATGGCCGGGCGGTTACCGTCTTTCGGATACCTGGCCGAAGCTCGGAGCGTGAAGCGGCGTCAAAAAACGACCGGATGGGTTTTGCCTGTCTGGACGTTGACGAGCCCCTCCGGCGCGTAATCGCTCGGGGCGACCAGAACCCAGCGCCAGGGTGCGCAGGTGAGCGTCGCAAAGGCGAGACGCTCCGGGAAGCCTGCAGACCAGCGCGGATGGAAGCTCGGCTCGAACATCCACTCGACCTTTTCGCCCTCTGCATAGAGCACCTGCATCTCCTCATGCAGAGCGTCCGCCGACCGGCAGCTCATCAGCCCCGCCACCTCGTAGCGAACCCGCGCGACGACCTTTCCATCGCGAACCAATGCCCAGCCACCATCATTGGCAGCGACGGCGTTGACAGCTGCGGCCATCGCTTCGTCCGATGAGCCGACGCACCAGATATTGTGCTTGTCATGTGCCATGGAGCAGGCAAGCGCCGTATCCGGGGTCCGCGGCCCGCAGCCGAGCCAGAACATTTTCGACACCGCTCCCTTGCCCGAAAACCGGTCGATGATCGAGAACTTGGTTATGTTGCGATCGGCATCCCGCTGAACGAGACCATCTTGGACAGGAAGGTCGATGGTCAGGAAATCATCGGTCCAGTGGAACGGCCGCAACACGGCAGCCGTCATCGTCTCGCGTCCGGGGTGAGCGGCGATTGCGAAATCCTCAGCTGTCAGCTCGCGGCCGATATTGATGGTCTTCGTTGCCCAGTCTGGCCAGTCGATTTTGGGCACCTCGGGCAGATAGCGCTTGTCGTCAGAGACCTGGATGCCATCGGCCCAGACCTTGGCTATCTCGAATTTATCGACGTCGGAGAGAAGCACGATATCGGCATAACGTCCGGGCGCGATCGTGCCCACCCACGGCGTAAGGCGCATGTGACGGGCCGGATTGATGGTCACGCACTGGATGGCTATCTCGGGCGCAAGGCCTGCCTCGATGGCGAGGCGAACGTTGTAATCAGTGGCGCCGAGTTTCAGAGTATCGGAGGCGCTGCGATCGTCGGTCGTCAGCGCGATCTGCGACCAGTCGGCGAGGCCCTTCTCGAGGAGACCTGCGATGACCTCCGGCAAACTGTGCGGGCGCAGTTCCATGAACAGGCCGCGGGTCAGCTTGTCCCAGAACTCCTCGACCGTCCAGGCTTCGTGATCCGATGCCAGACCGGCCGCGGCGAAAGCGTTGATCGTTGGGATGTCGCGAATGCCCGCCGCGTGACCTTCAACGACTCCGCGCTTCTCGAACGTTGCTCGGATCATGCCCCAGAGGCGGTCGTAGGAAGGGCTGGTTCTGTCCCACACGCCCGGCCAGTCCATCACCTCGTCGAGGCCCGCAACCATCAGGCTTTCGGACATGAACTGCTTTTGCTCGTCATAACCGAGATACCCGCCGCCATGCTCATAACCGGTGGGCGGCACGGCCGATCCGGGCAGCGGGAAGATCTTGAGCGGCGAGCCGGCGGCGCGGGCCTTCAGCCAGAATTCAAGCGTCTTTGCGCCGTTGACGTTCGAAAACTCATGGCTTGCCTCACAGGTCCAGGTATTGCCGCGGGGAAGAACGAGTGCTGCTTCCCATTCCGGTGTCAAATGCGAGCTTTCGATATGCTTGTGCACCTCTCCAAGCCCTGGAATGGCAGCCAGATCGGGTTCATGCACCCGGTGAGCGACGGTGCCCGGATAGAATCCCGCATCGCCGACATAGGCAATGCGGCGGCCCTTGATGATGATTTCCTGATTCGTGCGCCATGTCCGCGTGCTGACATCGAGCAGCCGGCCTACCCGGAGCGCCGTATCGGCTGGCAACTTGCCAAGTGCGACGAGCGTCAATTCCTGGCGAACCGCGATCTCGACATCAGAATCGAGGCCAATATCGTTGATGGCGGGAGTATCCAAGGCGCGTTCTCCTCAAGATGAAATCGTTGCGGATCAACCGGCCGCGCGCTGCAAGCGTCCGAAGAAGATCGCAGCACCGAGAGACATGATTGCGAGCGCAAACCAGGTCAGTGCGTAACTCAGATGACTGTTGGGAAATTGGATGACGGTCAGGCCGCCAACCGGATAGCCACCCGGGTTCGACGTTGCGTCCGCATCGATGAAATAGGGCATGACGCCCTGAAGACCGCGCGACGCGCTGATCGCTGCGACATCGCGCGAATACCAACGCTCGTTGCCCGGATCGTTCTCCCGCAGGAAGCCGCCGCCGGGTTCGGAGAGGCGGACAAGACCTGTGACGGCGGCTTCGCCGACGGTCTGGCTTTCAACCCGGGTTGAGGGATCCCTGCGGTCAGGGGGCACGAAGCCGCGATTGATCAGGATCGTCCTGCCGTCTTCAAGCTTCAGCGGCGTCACGACCCAGTATCCGGGCCCGAGCTTCGTCACGGCCTGAACCAGCGCTTCCTTCGTGTGATCGAAGGACCCGGAGATGGCGACGTGGAGATATTCGATATCGTCAGGTGACTGGCCGGCTGCCGGAGGTGCCACCGGCGTTGCATGCACACGGGCGTCGACCCTTGCGATAAGATCGAGCTTCCATAACAGGCGTTGCACCTGCCAGGATCCGAGCGCCACGAAAATCAGCGTCGCGAAGACCAGAAACGCCCGCATGATATGGGAGCGAGAACGGGAAAGTGGCGCGGAATGACCCGCGCCACTTTGATTGGTGTCTGTCTCAACCGGTCTCATGACCGCCTCAAGGCATGTTCTTCATCATCTCCGGCGACATGACCATCATGTTTGCATTGAGATGGTGCATGACCCAGAGCGAGCCGGAGAGAGCGATGACCACGATGACGATCGTGAAGATCAGTGCCATCGCCGTCCAGCCGCCTTCGGACTTGGTGTTCATGTGCAGGAAGTAGATCATGTGCACAACGATCTGGATGACGCCGAAGATCATAACCAGAGCGCCGGTGACAGCCTTGTTGTCGAAGACGTCGCCCATCACAAGCCAGAACGGTATCGCCGTCAGGATCACCGACAGGATGAAGCCGGTCGTATAGCTTTTCAGCGAACCGTGGCTCGCCTCGTGCCCGTGGCTATGGGCGTGATGCGCGGCGTGCGCATCTTCGTGCGCGGGTGCTTTGTCGGTCATCCGAGGACTCCCATGAGGTAAACGACGGAGAAGACGCCGATCCAGATGACGTCGAGGAAGTGCCAGAACATCGACAGGCACATCAGGCGACGGCGGTTTTCCGGGATCAGGCCATGCTTGGAAACCTGCACCATCAGCGTGACCAACCAGATGATACCGAAGGTAACGTGCAGACCGTGGGTTCCGACCAGCGTGAAGAACGCCGACAGGAACGCAGAGCGCTGCGGGCCGGCACCTTCGTGCAGGAGATGGCTGAATTCGTAGAGCTCGATGCCCAGGAAGGCGAGACCGAACACGCCGGTCACGCCCAGCCAGAACAGCGTCTCCGCCTTGGCGCCACGCTCCATCTGAAGCATCGCGAACCCGTAGGTGATCGACGAGAACAGCAGCATCGCGGTGTTGAGCGCGACGAGCGGCAGGTCGAACAGATCCGCCGGCGATGGGCCGGCCGCATAATTGCGGCCGACGACAGCGTAGGTGGCGAACAGGATCGCGAAGATCAGGCAGTCGCTCATCAGGTAGAGCCAGAACCCAAGATTGGTGCTGTTCTCCGGATGATGATCTTCTTCCAGGTAGAATTGCGGGTTTTCCGCCGTCTCTGTTTTAGAAGCACTCATGGTTATCATACCTGCCTAGCGAGCAGTTCGGTCCGCTTGTTCTCTTCCGCGACAACGTCGTCCGCCGGAATGTAGTAGTCGCGGTTGTAGTTGAACGTATGGACGATCGACACAACGATGATGGCGATGAAGGACAGGGCAGCAAGCCACCACATGTACCAGATCAGGCCGAAGGCGAGTGCCACGCTGATGCCGGAGAGGATCGCGCCGGTGCCGGTGTTCTTCGGCATGTGGATCGGCTTGAAACCCTGAAGAGGACGCGCATAACCGCGGTTCTTCATGTCGTACCAGCTGTCGTGATCGTGGACCACCGGAGTGAAGGCGAAGTTGTAGTCCGGTGGCGGCGACGACGTCGACCATTCCAGAGTACGGCCGTGCCATGGGTCGCCCGTTTCGTCCCTCAGTTCATCACGCTTCCAGACGCTGACGCCGATCTGGATGATGAATGAGGCGATACCGATGGCAATCATACCTGCACCGCATGCTGCGATGATGAACCAGATCTGCAGCGACGGATCTTCGAACTGCGATACGCGGCGGGTGACGCCCATCAGGCCAAGAACGTAGAGCGGCATGAAGGCGAAGTAGAAGCCGACGAACCAGAACCAGAACGATACCTTGCCCCAGAATTGGTTCAGCTTGAAGCCGAACGCCTTCGGGAACCAGTAGTTGACGCCTGCGAGAAGGCCGAACAGCACGCCGCCGATGATGACGTTGTGGAAGTGGGCGATCAGGAACAGGGAGTTGTGGAGCACGAAGTCGGCAGGCGGAACAGCCAGCATGACGCCGGTCATACCACCGATGGCGAAGGTCACCATGAAGCCGACCGTCCAGAGCATCGGAACGTCGTAGCGAATACGACCGCGATACATCGTGAACAGCCAGTTGAACATCTTCGCGCCCGTCGGGATCGAGATGATCATCGTGGTGATGCCGAAGAAGGCGTTGACCGAAGCACCCGAACCCATCGTGAAGAAGTGGTGCAGCCACACGAGGTAGGACAGGATCATGATCACGCAAGTCGCGTAGACCATCGAGGCATAGCCGAACAGGCGCTTGCCGGAGAAGGTCGCAACGATTTCCGAGAAGATCCCGAAGACCGGAAGGATCAGGATGTAGACTTCCGGGTGACCCCAGATCCAGATCAGGTTCACGTACATCATCGGATTACCGCCGAGGTCGTTCGTGAAGAAGTTGGTGCCGACGTAACGGTCAAGCGACAGCAGCACGAGGGTTGCGGTCAGGATCGGGAACGAGGCAACGATCAGGATGTTGGTGCAGAGTGCCGTCCAGGTGAAGATCGGCATCTTCATGAAGGACATGCCGGGAGCACGCATCTTCACGATCGTCGCGATCAGGTTGATACCTGACAACGTTGTGCCGACACCCGCCACCTGCAGACCCCAGATGTAATAATCGACCCCGACGCCCGGGCTGTAGTCAGCGCCCGACAGTGGCGGATAGGCCAGCCAGCCGGTACGTGCGAACTCGCCGATGAACAGCGAGATCATGATGATGATCGCACCGGCCGTCGTCATCCAGAACGAGAAGTTGTTCAGGAACGGGAACGAGACGTCACGCGCGCCGATCTGCAGCGGCACGATATAGTTCATGAAACCGGTAACGAAGGGCATCGCCACGAAGAAGATCATGATCACGCCATGGGCGGTGAAGATCTGGTCGTAGTGGTGAGAGTTGAGGTAGCCCTCGTTGCCGTTGAAGGCGATGGCCTGCTGTACGCGCATCATGATTGCGTCGGCAAAGCCGCGAAACAGCATGATGATGGCCAGCACGATGTACATGATGCCGATTTTCTTGTGATCGACACTGCAAACCCAGTCGCGCCAGAATGGCCCCCAGAGCTTGAAGTAGGTCATGAGACCCACCACGCCGATGCCGCCCAGACACACGGCCGCAAACGTCACGATCAGGATCGGTTCGTGAAACGGCAGTGATTCGAAGGACAACCTTCCGAAGATAAACTTCAGGATGTCAGGATTGGAAAACATGGGACAACCCGTTAATTGTTGATCTGCGCAGGCGCCGGATCGGCGTCGCCATTGTTCGTGTCCGGCATCGAGTGGTTGCCGTGACCTTGCTCATTGTGCGGCTGTTCATCGCTCTTGGCAGGGGTGCCAGTCGCGGGGAAAGTCGCGGCGTTTGTACCTTCCGCATCTCCGATACGACGATTGTCATACTGAAGTTTCGCGCGGTTCTCGTGGCTCTCGGTGCCGGCACCACCCATCATGTCGATATGCATCATTTCGTTCATGCACATCTTGCCCGGTTCGGCACACATGTTGAGGATCGCGCTGTAGAGATCCTTGTCGGCCGCCGCGAAGTAGCGGATCGGCTCGCGCTCGGACGGCTTCTCAAGCTTCAGATAGGCATCGCGGTTGAGTGCGGTACCCTGCTGCTTGACCTTTGCGATCCAGCCGTCGAAGCCTTCGGCCGTGTAGCCGTGGAACTTGAAGCGCATGTGCGAGAACCCGGCACCGCTGTAGTTTGCCGAAAGTCCCTCGAACTCGCCTTCCTTGTTGATGACGGCGTGCAGTTTGGTCTGCATCCCCGGCATCGCGTAGATCTGGCCGGCGAGCGCCGGAATGTAGAACGAGTTCATCACCGAGCTCGAGGTGATCTCGAACGTGATCGGGCGATCGACCGGTGCGGCCATTTCGTTGACCGTGGCGATGCCGTATTCCGGATAGAAGAACAGCCACTTCCAGTCGAGCGCCACGACTTGAACCGTCAGAGGCCGCGTTTCGGCGGGAACCGGACGTTCCGCATCAAGGCGGTCGAGAGGACGATACGGGTCGAGACGGTGGGTGCTGATCCAGGTGATCGCACCGAGCGCGACAATGATCGCCAGCGGCGCGGCCCAGATAACCACTTCGAGCCGTGTCGAGTGATGCCATTCCGGATCGTATTTTGCTGTGGTGTTCGCATGACGATAGTGCCAGGCGAAGTAGAGCGTGAGAAACACGACCGGCACGATGATCAGCAGCATCAGAACGGTCGAGACGATAATCAGATCTGCCTGCTGCCTGGCGATATCGCCTGATGGCGACATCACGACGAGATTGCAGCCCGAAAGGGTGGCCAAAAGCGGCAGCAAAGCGATTTGGATGAGACGTTTCAACATTGGGAACATTGGTCTGCTCGAAACTTTCGATGTGTCCAGTCGGCCTAACGGAGCAAGCAACTGATCTCCATGAGGTGTTTCGTCGCAGTGCAATAACTTTTTCGCGCTGCAATGCAAGCGGGGTGTGTGGATTGATGATGGTCGTTGCAAAAACATCAACTCCGCCTCAATGTCCATCTGTTGCCATGGGCGCCTCAGAAAACACCAAAATCCGCCCAAAATATGCTTTTTGCGCGACGTCTTGATTGACAGCTGGTACGCCCGACATTCTCATGTGGAAACAGACGTGCAGGAGAACACATTCATGAGCCAACTTGCCAATCCTACATCCACAGAGATGGAACGGGATGCCCGGCAGATCCACGACGACAAGCCGGTCGAACCGAGCAATATTGCTATCGGGGTCGTCATCGGCAGAATGTCGGAATTTTTCGACTTCTTCGTGTACGGCCTCGCCTCGGTCCTGGTTTTCCCTCGCGTGGTCTTTCCGTTTGCCGGAGACCCGGTCACCGCCACGCTTTACTCGTTTGCGATCTTCTCGCTCGCGTTCATCGCGCGTCCTGTTGGCTCGGTGGTCTTCATGTGGGTCGACCGTACCTATGGACGCGGCACGAAGCTGACGATTGCCCTTCTCGTGCTCGGTGGCTCGACGGCCTCGATCGCCTTCCTGCCCGGCTATGAGACGATCGGATACTGGTCGCCGGCTCTGCTGGCGCTGTTCCGTCTCGGCCAGGGTTTTGCGCTGGGTGGAGCCTGGGACGGTCTTGCATCGCTGCTGGCACTGAATGCACCGCCGAACCGCCGCGGCCTTTACGCGATGATCCCGCAGCTCGGCGCGCCATTCGGGTTTGCGCTCGCGAGCGTCCTGTTCGGCTATTTCGTCTTCAATCTCTCCGACGCCGACTTCCTGAGCTGGGGCTGGCGCTATCCGTTCTTCGTCGCGTTTGCCATCAACGTTGTGGCCCTGTTTGCTCGTCTGCGTATTGTTGCATCGAAAGAGTTCGGCGATGCGCTCGAAGCGCACGAATTGCAGGCAAAGCCGGTTCTGGAAGTGCTGCGCGTTCACGGGGGCGACGTCGTTCTCGGCGCCTTTGCCCCGCTTGCAAGCTTCGCGATGTTCCACCTTGTGACGATCTTCCCGCTGAGCTGGGTGACACTTTTCGGTGGCCAGAGCGCCGGGAAATTCCTGTTCGTCCAGGTCATCGGTGCTTTGCTAGGTCTCGTGACGGTCGTGATCTCCGGTCTTCTTGCAGACAGGATCGGTCGTCGCCGCCAGTTGATCATTGGTGCGGTGATCATCGCCATCTTCAGCTTTACGGCCCCGTTCCTGCTGAATGCGGGCGGTACCGGCCAGGATGCATTCATCATCATCGGCTTTGCCATCCTCGGCCTTTCCTTTGGTCAGGCCTCCGGTTCGGTTTCGTCGCGCTTCAGCCAGCCTTACCGTTACACCGGTTCGGCCCTGACGTCCGACCTCGCATGGTTGGTCGGCGCAGGTTTTGCGCCACTGACCGCGCTCGGTCTCGCGAGCCAGTTCGGCATCATCTTCATCGGCGGATACCTGATTTCGGGTGCCATCTGCACGATCGTCGCCCTGATGCTCAGCCGTGCACCCGACAGGTCGGCCGACAGCCCGCAGGGCGTCACGACCTGATCGAACGGGTTTAAGCCTATAGACAGACGAAAAGGGTCAGCCAGCGCTGGCCCTTTTTATTTCGGGCACGGCGTACACGGCCAATTACCGTGCCAAGGCGACGGTCTTGATCACCGCATAGACGGGCAGTCCGGTTTGAAGTGCAAGACGCTCAACCGACAGGCCGGTGATCCGGGCAAGCACCACGTCTTCGCCACACCGGATCTTGACGCGCACCATGCCCTCCCCTTCGGCATCCATCTGGGCGATCTGCCCTTCCAGAATGTTGAGGGCGCTCAGCCCTTCGGGCTTCCTGGTGGCGAGCATCACATCTCGCTCCGGCACATGGAGCCTGACGCTCTGTCCAACCTGCGCCCGCGCGTTCGAAACGACGAGAACTTCGGACGAAAGCCGCACAGTCGCCAAGCCATGCGCCGAATCGATCGCTTCGACGGTTCCGGAAAGCACCACGCCGGCTTCGCGGCGCTCGGTGGCCAGCACTTGGCTGCCGGACAGCACATCCGACGGTGTGCCTGATATCTCCACCCGACCGTCGCTCATCATCACGACGCAGTCCGAGAGCCTCGCCACCTCCGCTACCGAATGGCTGACATAGACGATGGGCATCGCGGTCTCATCGCGCATCCGCTCCAGATAGGGCAGGATTTCGGCCTTTCGCTCGTCGTCGAGCGCTGCGAGTGGTTCGTCCATCAGGAGCAGTCTGGGTGACGACAAAAGCGCTCGGCCGATTGCCACACGCTGCTTTTCGCCACCGGAAAGGTTGCCCGGCCGGCGGTCGAGGAGCGGACCGATGCCGAGCAGTTCGACGACATGCGAGATATTCTCGACCTGCCCTGACTTGGGCGCGAACCATTTTCCGTAAAGAAGGTTCTGACGGACGCTTAGATGCGGGAAGAGCCGTGCTTCCTGGAAGACATATCCGAAGCGACGCCTGTGCATTGGCACGAAGATGCCACGTTCGGTATCCAGCAAGACATCGCCGTCGATCTCGATCCGTCCGCGCTGCGGTTTGGAGAGGCCGGCAATGGCGCGCACCAGCGATGTCTTACCGGATCCCGAGCGGCCGAACAGCGCCGTCACGCCGCCTGTCGAGGTGAAGGATGCGTCGAGCACGAAGCTCTTAAACGACTGCCGCACGTCCACGATCATCGTCATTCGACCGCCACCTTGCGTCCGACCAGATAGGCCATGAATTCGGACGCGAGCAGCGCCGCAAACGAGATCGCGATCGCCACGATGGTAAGACGCATGGCGCCGACATCACCGCCGGGAACCTGCGTGAACGTGTAGATCGCCGCCGACAGCGTCTGCGTTTCGCCGGGGATATTGGACACGAATGTGATCGTCGCACCGAATTCACCCATGGCCTTTGCGAAGGCGAGAATCATGCCGGCGATAATGCCGGGAAGAATGAGCGGCAGGGTAATGGTGAGGAAGACCCAGAGGGGACTGGCGCCAAGCGTGCCGGCCGCCTCCTCCAGCTTCCGATCCACAGTTTCGATCGACAATCGGATCGAGCGGACCATCAGGGGAAATCCCATCACCCCGCAGGCAAGGGCGGCACCCGTCCAGCGAAAGGAGAGGACGATGCCGAGATAATCCGCGAGGAACGAGCCCACCACGCCACGTCTGCCGAAGACGATGAGCAACAGGAATCCGGTCACAACAGGCGGCAGGATCAGCGGCAAAAGCACGATGCCGTTGAGGATCGATTTGCCCCAGAATTTTCCGCGCGCCAAGACATAGGCGACGAGAATGCCGAGCGGAAGGCTGACAAGGACGGCCACGCTCGAGACCCGAAGGCTCAGGCGCACCGCCGTCCATTCCTCCTCGCTGAGTACCAACCAGTCCAACGCTGCTTCCCTTCAGACATCAGCCCAAGGGGCCCAAGTCAAACTGGCTTACTTCAGAACCGTAAAGCCTTCCTTTTCGAAGAAAGGCGCGGCTTTGGCGGACTTCAGGTAATCGAGATAACCCGCGGCATCCGGCGATTTTGAATCCGAGAGAATCGCAATCGGGTAGATAATCGGCGCGTGGCTGTCCGCAGGGAAGGTTCCAACCACCGCGACACCCGGATCGGCAGCGGCATCGGTTGCATAGACGATGCCGTAAGGCGCTTCGCCGCGCGACACCAGCGCGAGCGCTGCCCTCACACTTTCGGCACCGGCGACGCTTTTTTCGACTGACGACCAGATGCCGAGCTTTTCCAGCGCCGACTTTGCGTATTTGCCCGCAGGAACCGAATTCGGCTCACCCATGGCAAGCTTGCCGCCGTTCAGAAGCCGGGCAAGGTCGAGACCCCTGATGATATCGACCGGTGCGGCATTCTCTTTGGGCGCGACCAGCACGATTTGATTTCCGAGCCAGTTGGACTTTGTGTCTTCCTTCACCAGAGCCTTGCCGGACAGATAGTTCATCCAGTCGAGATCCGCGGAGATGAACACGTCTGCCGGCGCACCGCTTTCGATCTGCTTGGCGAGCGCCGAGCTTGCCGCATAGGAGGCGGTCACCGGCTTGCCATAGGCCTTGTTGGCAGCGTCGAGCGCATTCTTCATGCTGGCTGCAGCAAACACCGTCACCTTCTCATCCGCCGCGGCCGGAGCAGCCAGCAAGGCGAGAGACAAGGAGGCTGCGAGGACGGTCATCAACCCTTGAAAAACATAGGAACGTCGAGTCTTACCATTCATCCAATCGCGCTCCCAGGCATAAGCAAGATATCCATCTCGATATATCGCACGCGGAATTTTTGCCAAGGGATATATTCCGCGAAATATCTCGCTGGGTAAGCCAATCCAGAACGCTCCACAGCAATCGGCCCCAAGCACCAGCATCGAGTGCCGCACCGATGGTCTTAATCACCGGTGCTGCTTTGCGGGTTCAAACAACGCGACCGAGCCGGTGGTACAGGTTCGAGTATTTTACCGCCTCCGGCTGCTCCTTGATTTCCTGCAAATAGTGACTGATCGCGACCCGGATGAGTTCGAAGTCCTGGTTTGAGAAGACGGCTCTCGATCGTTCGGGTTGTGACGTCTTGGTCTCAGTATTTGTCGACATTTCAGCTCCTCCGTTGAAAGTGTACCTCGAAGGAGCATCGCTCCTTCGAGGCGTATGATCCTGCAGCTCAAGCTGCAAACTGGTTCATCGTATTGTGCTCTCCAGCCGCCTTCAGCGCCGCATCGCCACCAAAATATTCCTTGTGATCGTCGCCCAGATCCGAACCGGCCATATTCTGGTGCTTCACCGCTGCGATCCCCTGGCGAATTTCCTGCCGCTGAACGCCGGCGACGTAGCCAAGCATTCCCTGATCGCCGAAGTACTCCTTCGCAAGATTGTCGGTCGAAAGAGCGGCCGTGTGGTAGGTCGGCAGGGTGATCAGATGATGGAAGATGCCTGCTCGCTTTGCTGCGTCACGCTGAAATGTCCGGATGCGCTCATCAGCTTCTTTGCCGAGTTCCGTACCGTCGTAGTCGACGCTCATGAGCTTCGCACGGTCATACGCCGAAACGTCCCTGCCCTGCTCGACCCACACGTCAAAGACCTGTTGCCGGAAGTTCAGCGTCCAGTTGAAGGAAGGCGAGTTGTTATAGACGAGCTTCGCGTTCGGAACGACATCGCGAATGCGGTCGACCATCCCGGCGATCTGCTCGATGTGCGGTTTCTCGGTCTCGATCCAGAGAAGGTCCGCGCCGTTCTGAAGCGCATTGATGCAATCGAGCACGCAACGATCGGCACCCGTGCCGGGTCGGAACTGGTAGAGGTTCGAGCGGAGGCGCTTCGGACGCAGAACCTTGTCGCCACGGGTCAGCAGGACGTCACCGTTCAATCGCTGGCCCGCGCCGACCTCCTCGCAATCCAGAAACGAATTGTACTGGTCGCCGATATCGCCTTCGGAGACCGAAAAGGCGATCTGTTTGGTCAGCCCGGCGCCCAAAGAATCCGTGCGAGCCACGATGACGCCGTCGTCCACTCCCATCTCGAGAAAGGCGTAGCGCAACGCACGGATCTTCGCGACAAAGTCTTCATGAGGGACGGTAACTTTACCATCCTGATGGCCACACTGCTTCTCGTCGGAGACCTGGTTTTCGATCTGAAGAGCGCAGGCCCCTGCCTCGATCATTTTCTTGGCGAGCAGGTAGGTCGCTTCGGCATTGCCGAACCCGGCGTCAATATCGGCTATGACCGGGACGACGTGCGTTTGGAAATCATCGATCGCGGAGGTGAGCTGCCGTTCCTTGACAGCATCGCCTGCCTCCCGGGCTTTGTCGATTTGCCGGAATATGTCGCCCAGTTCACGAGCATCGGCTTGCCGCAGGAACGTGTAAAGCTCGTTGATCAATGCCGGTACGGTCGTCTTCTCGTGCATCGACTGGTCTGGCAGCGGCCCGAACTCCGAGCGTAACGCGGCGACCATCCAGCCGGAGAGGTAAAGGTAGCGCCGCTCCGTGCTTTTAAAATGCTTTTTGATCGATATGATCTTCTGCTGACCGATGAACCCATGCCAGCACCCGAGCGACTGCGTGTACTTGGACGGGTCGTTATCATACGCGTCCATGTCTCGCCGCATGACCTTGGCGGTGTATTTGGCGATGTCGAGGCCGGTCTTGAACCGGTTCTGAAGCCTCATCCTCGCAACGGCCTCGGGTGTCATTCCAGTCCAGCATTCATTCCCACCTATCAGGTGCTCGGCTTCTTCGAGTAGTTTTTGATACGACATGAGACCCTCCAATGTTTCTGTCCATGGGACGATAACAGCCGGTAAGGCCATGGCGAGCCACACTGAAGTCAAGCTGTCAAACTTTACAGAAGTTCTTCGTAATGCTGTAATGCTTGTATGGATAATCGTGTTTACCTTGGGCCGCGCTTGCGAAGACTTCGCCGGGACTTGGGCCTGAAGCAGGTAGAGATGGCGAGCGACCTCGACATCTCGCCATCCTATGTCGCGCTGATGGAACGCAATCAGCGCCCGGTGACAGCTGAAATACTGCTGCGCCTCGCCAAGGCATATAAGATCGATTTTAGCGAATTTACCGCTGACTCAGGCCAGGATCTTGTCGCGCAGTTACGGCTTGCAGCACGAGACGCGATCTTCACTGACATCGATTTGAATGCGGTCGATATCGCGGATATCGCACACAGCTTTCCCGGGTTTGCTGAAGCGCTGCTGCGACTTTACACGGCATACAAAGAGGAGCAGTTCGCTTTAGCCGACCGGCGCCAACACACGACAAACGATGGACGCCCGTTTGAAGGGGATTCCATCGCCGCCGTCAGAAGCTTTCTAGCCGCCCGAAAGAACTACTTCCCGGTTTTGGACACGCTGTCGGAAAAGCTGGCGGGCCGGGTAAGCCAGGGCGGCGGTTTGCCAGCCTTCCTCCAGAACGAGCACGGGTTTAAAGTCCGAAGGCTTCCCGCAGAGGTGATGTCAGGATCCCTCCGGCGACTTGACTGGCATCGCAAGGAACTGCTGCTCAACGAAGCTCTGGATCATTCAAGCCAGAATTTCCAGATGGCGCAGCAGCTCGCCTACCTCGAGTTTGAGAACGAGATTGCAAGCACCGTTGCCGAAGGGAATTTCGAATCGCAGAATTCGGAGCGGCTTGCTCATCGAGCTATCGCTGCCTATTGCGCGGGGGCAATCCTGATGCCGTATGCTGCCTTTGCCAAAGCTGTGGAGGCTCGCCGATACGATCTAGACTCATTAGCTCGTTTCTTCGGGACGAGCTTCGAGCAGACTGCGCACCGGCTCACGACGCTCCAGAAGCCCGGACACGAGAGAGTTCCCTTCTTCTTCATAAAGGTCGACGTTGCCGGAAACGTCTCCAAGAGACTGAACAGCGGCGCCTTTCCCTTTGCACGACACGGCGGCGGCTGTCCGTTGTGGACGGTCCATCAGGTGTTTACCTCTCCAAGGCGGGTCGTGACACAATGGATGGAGCTGCCTGATGGCCAAAGGTTCTTCTCGATAGCTCGAACCGTGCACTCGGGCGGTGGCAGCCACGGCCTTCCGAGCGTCGACCGCGCGATCGCGATCGTCTGTGAGGCTCGATATGCAGACCGGCTTGTCTACGCCTCAGAGCACGCTCAGACACATAAGCCGACGCCTATCGGCATTGCGTGCCAGCTCTGTCAGCGCACAGAATGCACTTCTCGTGCCGAACCGCCGATTGGACGGCAGGTACTTCCGGACAACTATCGGAGGACGGAGGCTCCGTTTGGGTTCTCCGACGCGTAGCCCGACTGAGGACGCCTACGATCCGCTCGACATGAGTAAGAAGGGTAATGGCGCTTTGCAAACTAACGGATGCTGCGAACCTGTCGGCGAGCCGGGAATCCTAACTCGAAGGCTTTCCAACCCTGCTGAACACGGGCTCAGCAGGGCCGTTTTGACAATTGGGTTGGTCCTACAAACCAATTGACAGGCCGGAGCAGCTCTCAGCAGGAACGCCTATTTCTTGGCGAAGGCCAGACCCGGATCGCCCTGCTTCTCGAAGGTCTGGATTTCCTTGTTGAAGTATTTGCCGTCTGCGCCTTTCTCGACGCTGCGCAGATAGATGTTCTGGGTGATGTGCCGGCTGGCCGGATCGATCGTGACGGGTCCACGCGGACTGGTCCATGACAGGCCTTTGACGGCCTCGACGGCCTTGGCCGCATCCTGCTTGCCGCCGGTTGCCTCGATCATTTTTGCGATGACATGCATGCCATCGAATGCGCCGACGGCCGGGAAGGAAAGTTCGGCAGGGTTGCCGATCGCCTTTTGCGCTGCTTCGACGAAAGCCTTGTTTTCGGCCGAGTCATGCGAGACCGCGTAGTGGAAACTGGTGGTGAGGCCAAGGCCGGCTTCGCCCAGAGCCGGCAGATCGGATTCCTGCGTCAGATCGCCCGTTGCGAAGAACTTGATGCCTGCTGCCTTGAGGCCGGTGTCGTTATAGGCCTTCACGAAGGCAAGCGTCGGCGGGCCGGATGGCAGGAAGGTGAACAGCGCCTGCGCGCCGGAATCCTTGATCCGCTGCATCAGGGGTGCGAAATCCGTTGTCGAAAGCGGCATCCGGATGGATTCGACAACCTGCCCGCCCTCTTTCTCGAACGCTGTTTTGAAAGCCGTCTCGGCATCGGCGCCTGGGCCGTAATCGCTGACCAGCGTGATCGTCTTGGTGACGCCGCCATCCTTGGCGACCTTGGCGAGCGGCGTGGCCGTCTGCCAGGTGGTAAACGAGGTGCGGACCACATAAGGGCTCGCGTTCACGATTGCGGACGTGGCGGCGTTCATGACAACCATCGGCACATTCCCTTGCTGCAGCATGGGGGCCGCCGCCATCGCGTCTGGCGTGAAATAATATCCGGCGAGATACTGGACCTTCTCGCGAACGATCAGCTCCTGCGACATCGCTTTGGACTTGGCGGGATCGGCGGTCGGCACGTCGCGATAGACCACCTCGATCTCGTTATCGCCAACCTTCTTGCCGTTCAGGGCAAAGAAGGCATCGATACCGGCTTTGAAGTTCTTTCCCTGCAGCGCGAAAGGGCCCGAGAAGGGACCGACGACGCCGACCTTGATGGTCTCGGCATAGCTGGCTCCCGACATCAAGGTCAGTGCGAAAACAGTTGAAATCAGCGTCTTCATTAGGCTCTCCCGTGCCATGTGTCGCATCGCCTCCCGATGTAACGTTGCGAGAAGATTGCATGCGGTGCTGCAATGTAAAACCGAAATCGGCGTGTCAGCCGATTGCCATCCGTCAAATATCGCGCGGGGCATCGCGGCCGAGCGCGGTGATGTTGAAAGCGAGCTCGCCGGCCAGCCGCAGGCCCGCACCCGCCGCCATCACGATATGCGGCAGGACCAGCCATTCCAGCGTCCAGGCAGCGCCCGAGCGCTCCTGCTCGTGGACCATGGCCAGTTGCATGCCGGAAAGCTGGACCGCGGTGTAACGCGAAAGAGCGACAAGCGCTTCGGCCGCCACCGGGTTCTGCTTGTGCGCCATGGCCGATGAGGCACCACCGCCCGACAAGGTTATCTCGCCACCCATTTGCGCGAGAAGAGCGATATCCTGTCCAAATTTGCCGAGGCTTCCGGAGATCGTGGCAAGGATGCCGGCGAACTCGGCAAGCCTGCTCCGCTGGCTCTGCCATTGCGGAGCATCGGCAAGACCAAGCTCGGCGGCCATCATGGCGCGCACTTGAGCCGCGTGATCACCCAGTTTTTCCAGCGTGCCGACGGCACCGCCAAACTGCAGCGCAAAGCCATCTTCGGCAAAGGCGGCAAGCAGATGTTTCTGCCGGATAAGCGGATGGCGCCAGGCATCCACGCGGTCCGATACCTTGATCGGCAAAGCCGCCTGCATGCGCGTATGCCCCATCATCGCGCGGGAACCGTTCGCCCGGTCCAGTTCACTGAACCGCTCGGCCAGATCCTGCAGTCGCCCTAACAGAAGTGTGGCGACCGATTTCAGGCGCAGCATCAGTGCGGTGTCGATCACATCCTGGCTCGTCGCGCCGAAATGGACATGCGGGGCCGCCTCATCCCCGATCACACTGCGCAGCTGTCGGACCAACTCCGGCACGACGACACCGTCGCGGCCGGTCGCCTGCTTCAACTTGGACATATCAGGCGAAAACGACGCGCATGCCGCAGCGATCGCCTGCGCGGATGCATGCGGTATCAGACCGCTTTTTGCCTGCGCGGTGGCGAGAGATGCTTCGAACGCCAGCATCGCCGTGATCTCGGCCTCCGGAGACAGATGCCGAGGCACTTCTTCATCGCCGAGCAGACCAGACAGGAAGGGATGTTCGAATGCGGAAACGGTCATGCCAGAATTGTCACCTTGCTGGTCTTTCTCGAAAGTAGCCGTCAGATATCGAAGAATATCGTTTCCTTGTCACCCTGGAGATGGATGTCGAAGCGAACCGTATCACCGTCCCGCTGCCCGATCAGGGTCGGCACCCGCACGCGATGCTCGATGCGGGCGAGGACCGGATCTTCCGCATTGGCGGCTTCCTCGTCGGAGAAATACATCCGTGTCTGCAGGCCGAGGTTGATGCCGCGCGCCACGATCCAGAACGTGACATGCGGCGCCATCGGCCGGCCGTCCCGGAACGGCACCCGCCCGGGCTTGATCGTTTCGAAGGCGAACTCGCCAGTTGCCATATCGCCGGGACAGCGGCCCCAGCCAAGAAAACTGGGATCGGCCGTGCCGCGCGTTTCTGACGGGCTGTTGTAGATCCCGTCGGCATCGGCCTGCCAGATCTCGATCAGGGCGTCCTTCAGAGGCGCACCGGCACCGTCATAGACGAACCCCCTGATGGTGATTCGTTCGCCCTTGGTCTTGTCGCTGGCCATTGGCCCGGACCCGAGATCCTGGTCGTAGATGCCTTCAAGCCCTGCGAAATTCGGCGTGCAACCGATATGCACGTAGGGTCCGGCCGTCTGGGATGGCGTTTCCTTGAGGTAGTTCAGCGGCTGCGCCATGATCAATTGCCTTCCAGACGATTTTCGAAAAGGGTCGAGCGGCGCCCGCGCAGGATGATATCAAACTTGTAGGCCCGCAGATCGTGCGGGATCGAGGCATTCATGTCGAGCGGTGCGATCAGGCTTTCGATCGCGTGCCTGTCCGGGATCGTCTTGACGATCGGGCAGAGCCAGATCATCGGATCACCCTCGAAATACATCTGCGTGATCAGGCGCTGGGCAAAACCGTTCCCGAATACCGAGAAATGGATATGCGCCGGACGCCAGTCGTTGACGCCGTTCGGCCAGGGATAGGGACCGGGCTTTATCGTGCGGAAACAGTAATAGCCCTCTACATCCGCAATCGCCCGGCCGAAACCGCCGAAATTGGGATCGAGCGGTGCAAGATAGCTTTCCTTCTTGTGGCGATAGCGTCCACCGGCATTGGCCTGCCAGAATTCGACGAGAGCCCCCGCAACGCCCCTACCCCGTTCATCGAGCACACGGCCATAGACCATGATGCGCTCGCCGATCGCGGATTCACCGGGCTTGGCGTAGTTGACGATCAGGTCGTTATCGAATTCGCCGAGAATGTTGTGACCAAACACCGGCCCGGTGATTTCGCTGCGCGTGCCTTCGAGCGAGATCAGCGCCCGCTGCGGCGAGCGCAAGACCGAGGTCTTGTAGCCGGGCGTGTATGCCGGAGGGTGCCTCTCCCGGTCTCGGGCAAAGAAGGGTGTCGTTTCTGGTGGTGCGTTGCTCATTTCTGCTCCTCCGCAGCAGGCTTTGCCGCATCGATTTCGGCATAGGTGGCCTTGGCGATCTTGAAAGCGTGGTTGGCGGCGGGCACGCCGGCGTAGATCGCCACATGCATCAGCGCCTCGCAGATATCCTCGCGCGTCGCTCCCGTATTGGCCGTGGCGCGGATATGCATCGCCACCTCTTCATCATGGCCGAGTGCGGCCAGAAGCGCGATCGTCACCATCGACCGTTCCCGCTTCGACCATTGCTCCCGCGACCAGACCGAGCCCCAGGCGCCTTCGGTGATCAACTGCTGGAACGGCTGGTCAAACGGCGTCCCGTTGGCAAGGGCGCGGTCCACATGCGCGTCGCCGAGAACCGAGCGGCGCGTCGCCAGTCCCTGCTTGTAGCGTTCCGACGGGATTGAAGCTTCTGCCATATCGTTCAGGACTCCAGTTCTTCGAGAAAGCCGCGGATCAGGGCCGCGTAGGCGCCAGGCGCTTCGATACAGGGTATATGCGCCGTGCCTTCGATGACTTCATAGCGTGCACCGGGAATGAGATCCGCAAGCGACTGCACCAGTTCGGGCGGGGTCGATCCATCTTGATCGCCTGCGATGCAAAGCGTCGGCACCGCGATCCGGGCTGCCTGCTCCGTGTAATCCGCCTTGCTGATCGCAGCACATGTGCCGCTGTAGCCGAGGGCGGGTTGGCGCACCAGCATGTTGCAATAGGCCTTGTAGGCGGCATTTCCGGGCTCGCGGAATGCTGCGGTGAACCATCGCTGCATGACAGGTTCGAGAATGCTGCCGATCCCGTTTTGCTCGACGGCGCCGATACGGTCAGCCCACATCTGCGGTGTCCCGATCTTGTGCGCCGTGTTGGAAAGGATCAGCGCGCGAACGAGATCCGGCCGCGACACGTAGAGGCTCTGGGCAATCAATCCACCCACGGAAAGGCCGCAGACGATGACATCGGACAGGCCGAGATGATCGAGCAGCGCTGCAAGCTCTCCGGAGAGGTCCTCGATGGAATAGGGAGGGTTTCCAAGATCCGACAACCCGTGACCACGCTTGTCGTAGGTCAACACGGTGTAGTCGCCTGCCAGCTTGGGGACAACGTGATGCCAGATACGGCTATCCGTACCGAGCGAATTCACGAGCACCACGACCGGCCGGTTATCTCCCGCCCAGTCGATATCGTAGTGAACCGCGACGCCGTCGAGATCGACAAACTGCATGAACCAAATCCTCCTGGGCACAGTGTTCGCACTGGCATGCGGTTAAGTAAAATGATAATTTTTGGCCATTGCTTAACCCATGGGTTATGAATTTGGACAATCTCAAGATCAAGTTCCGCCACCTGCAGACCTTTGTCGAGGTCGCCCGGCAGAAGAGTGTCGTGCAGGCCTCCAAGGTGCTGAATGTCAGCCAGCCGGCGGTGACGAAGACCATTCGCGAGATGGAGGAGGCGCTTGGCGTGACGGTGTTCGAGCGCGAAGGCCGCGGTCTGCGCTTGACGCGATCAGGGGAAGTGTTTCTGCGCCACGCCGGAACCACGCTCGCCTCTTTGAAGAGGGGCATGGATGCCGTCTCCACCACCCGCTTTGGTGACACAATGCCGCTGCGGATCGGCGCGCTCCCGACGGTCGCCAGCAACATCATGCCGCTGGCAATGACGCTTTTCCTTGCCGAGAATGCAGGCGGCCAGGTCAAGATCGTGACGGGCGAGAATGCCGTCCTGATGGAACAGCTACGCCTCGGCGATCTCGATCTGGTGGTGGGACGGCTTGCGGCGCCCGAGAAAATGGCGGGGTTGAGCTTCGAGCATCTCTATTCGGAACAGGTCGTGTTTGCGGTCCGCACCGGGCATCCTCTGCTCGAGGCGAAACAGTCGCTCTTTGAGACGCTGGGTCATTTCCCGATCCTGATGCCGACGCGCGGATCGATCATTCGGCCCGTCGTCGAGCAGTTTCTGATCACCCACGGCATTACCGATCTCCCGGTCCAGATCGAGACGGTTTCCGATACGTTCGGTCGCGCCTTCGTCCAGACCAGCGACGCTATCTGGATCATCTCCCACGGCGTTGTGGCGGCCGATATCGCCCACGGCCTGCTGGCAACGCTGCCCATCGACACGGCGGAGACGAAGGGTCCGGTGGGGCTGACCCTCAAGGCCGAGGCCGGCGTCCCTGCGCCGCTCGATATTCTGATGCAGACGATCCGCCAGGCGGCGCGCGACATTGCAGGGGCGGCGGGCAAACGCGATTGACGACCGCAGGTCACCGTGATCGAACGGACGAATGAAGGCATGAGGGAGCGGAGAATGCAGGATCGGGAATTGTTGGAGGCGATGTTCCGCGCAGCGGTAAAGGCAGCCGATCCTCTAACCGGCATCAGCCGGCACCTGCCTGAGCCGCCACAGAACGGCCGTACCGTAGTCGTCGGCGCCGGCAAGGGCGCAGCCCAGATGGCAGCTGCGCTGGAAACGATATGGCCCGGCGAGCTCTCAGGCGTCGTCGTCACCCGTTACGGCTACGGGTGCGAAACACGGTTGATCGAGGTTCTGGAAGCGTCTCACCCTGTGCCCGATGCGGCCGGTCTCGCCGCTGCGGTGAAGATCATGGAAACGGTCTCTGATCTGACGGAACGGGATCTGTTGATTGCACTGGTCTGCGGCGGCGGGTCTGCCCTTCTGCCGGCGCCACCGGAGGGACTGACGCTCGATGACGAGATCGCGCTCAACGAGACCCTGCTGGCATCGGGCGCGCCGATTTCAGCGATGAACGTTGTCCGCAAGCATCTGTCGACGATCAAGGGTGGCCGTCTTGCGGCAGCAACCCAGGCCAGGGTCGTCAGCCTGATCGTCTCCGACATCCCCGGCGACAATCCGGCCTTTGTCGCGTCCGGCCCGACAATCCCCGACGAAAGCACGCGGCACGATGCCTTGGCCATCGTCGAAAACTACGGACTCAATCTCACGCGGGCCATGATGGCGCATCTGACGTCGCCCGCGGCCGATGCTCCGGATCCTTCAGACCCGGTTTTCGCCCGGAACGAGCATCACGTCATCGCCTCGGCCGGCGTTTCGCTGCAGGCCGCCGCCGAGATAGCGCTGGCACACGGCCTGACGCCGCATATCCTGTCGGATTCCATCGAAGGTGAAGCGCGCGATGTGGCGCTCGTTCATGCAGCGATTGCGCGGGAAATTGCAAAGCACGACCGGCCGTTCGCCAAGCCTGCCGTGCTTCTCTCAGGTGGCGAAACGACTGTGACGCTGCGCTCCGACGGCGGACGTGGCGGACGCAACGGCGAATTCGCACTGGCCCATGCGCTCGCTATCGACGGCCTCGAGATCACTGCGCTCGCAGCCGATACGGATGGGATCGACGGCTCCGAAAACAACGCCGGCGCCTTTTGCGACGGCAGCACGACAAGGCGACTGATCGCGGCCGGACAGGATGGACGCGCGCTTCTGTCACGCAACGACAGCTATACCGGCTTCGAAGCGACCGGTGACCTGTTCGTCACCGGCCCGACGGGCACGAATGTCAACGATTTCAGGGCGATCCTGATCCGGTAATCCGGCTGTCGTTCACTGCAGTTGCGGTTTCAGAAGGAAGTCGTTGCGGTCCGCCGATTTCACGCGAAGCCAGGCTTCGCGGCCGTCACGGAGAACACGCATGGGAATTTCCGCACCGGGCGGACCGCTTTCCCAAACCTTGCGGTAGAAGTCAGCCAACCCGTCGACCTCACCGTCGCGGATTTCCGAGATGACGTCGCCACGCTTGAGGCCTGCCTTTGCGGCCGGACCATTTTCGGTGACGCTCATGACAACGACGTCGCCATTCGTTTCTGCCGAGAACGCGCCGAGCCAAGGGCGCGGCTGGCGCTTGAATTCGCCGCTGTTGAGCAGGTCATCCAAGATTGGAGCCAGGAGGTTGATCGGGACCACCATATTGATATCGGCGATCTCTCCGCCCTTGCTCATCTGCAGCCGTAGCGAGCCGACGCCGATCAACCGGCCTTCGGCATCGACCATCGCGGCGCCTCCCCAGGAGGGATGCGCTGGCGTGATGAATATCGCCTCGTCGAGCAGGTACTCCCAGTATCCTGCGAACTCCTGCTTGGCGACGATATTGCCGCGCACATACTGGCCCTCCCCGTCCGCAAAAACGATCGGATCTCCGACAGCAGCATTGTCGGAATCCCCGATCTCGAGCGCAGGCAGTTCCAAGGGCGCCAAGGCCTGCACGAGACCGAAGCCGCTTTCCTGATCGTAGGCGAGTGCATGGCCCGGGACCTTGCGGCCATCACGGCTCGTGATCCACACGTCATCGGCCTCGGTAATCAGATAGCCGATCGTCAGGATAAGACCGTTTTCCCGGATGACCACACCGCTGCCTTCGCGCCGGACGCCGAGAGCATCGGCCGTGAACGCGTTATCGGGAATGGAGGCGCGTACCGCGACGACGGACGCCAAGATTTTTTCTATATCCATGATGCCGATCCTTATCTTGTCGCGGTAGGGGCGCGGCCGCCTAGCCGAATTGATTGATCGCAAACTGCACGCTGTTTCCAAGCGACAGGGTCAAAATATGATTTTGCGCGGACCGGTTCAAGAGGTCGCTTCCAGACATGGAAAGGCCACCGGAGTTACCCGGCGGCCTTCCAAATGACTTGACGTCTAACCGTTGGATCAGTTGGCTGGGGTCAGCGTAACCGAAGTACCTGTCGCAGCAACGTTCAGGCCGAGCTGACCGGTGATGCTGACGGTCTGGAGATGGATCGAACCGGACGTGCCGCCGACGAGAATGTTGGCGCCGATGCCGGCACCGACAGTCGCTTCAGCCGTTGCGCCCTGGTAGAGGCCGCCGAGCGAACCGTGGTGATAGCCAGCGGTAGGTGCGAAGACTGCCCAGATCAGGCGGCTGCGCGTGGTAAATCCGAGATCGACACCCATCTTGCGAATGACGCCGGTGTACTGATCGATCGGCTCGCTGCCCATCGTGGACGAGAAGGTGCATTCGGCTTCCTTGGCGGAACCGATGACGTAACCGACGCCACCGCCGACCTGGCAATCGAGATAGCCGATACGGACGCCGCCGCGCTGGTCAGCTTCCTGGTATGGTGCATCCCTGCGCGAAATCACGTCTGCAGAAAAGGCGGTCGTTGCGGTGAGAACGATCGGCAGGGCGGCAACAGCCGCGGCGAAAGTCTTATTCATCCCTGTACTCCATTTAATTCTTCTTTTACCGCGACCTCACCTCTTGGTCGGTCGCAGGCAGCGAACATAAACGCACATGACTCCGAATCGATCCCGTCATCGCTACACGAAATGTCACGCCGGATTCCAGAACGTGAGTGGATTGCATTGGCGGCGCCCGTCGAAAAGCCATGATCGGCTGGCGGCGCCCGTTCAGGGATCGGTGAAGCTGATCGTCCGCAACCGGATCTGATCCTGACGCGGCTCACGGGCGAAAAGGATGGCTCCCGAGGCTTTCGATTGCGCGGGAACGTAATCGAAGGTGACATCCGCCTGTTCGATGGCCGCCTCACCATCCATGACCTCGCCGCGCACGACGACCGCTGCCGCCGTTCGGTTAGCGCTGTTGGAAACATCGAACCGGATGCGGTAGCCGCCCTCGACGGGCATGCGTTCGGTGATCTCGATACGGAACGCGGGTGAGACTTTCTCCTCACTTACGGCGCGCCAGCCAACCCAGCCAAGGACGGCCGCAACAATCAGCGTCGAAACGATCGCAGTGACCCATTCGATCCAGTGTGCCTCACCCTTTTCGGTGACCTTGCCGATATCGCTCGTGTCTTTCATCAGGGCCTCGCTAAAGGATCAGTCGGGCCGCGGCAGCGCCGATCGCCCCCGGGAATGAGAGGACGATGACCGAGATCAGCACCGGCGTTGCGGCCATGCCATCCAGCCGGCCGAAGATCCACAACACATAGAGACTGACCAGCATCGCGACCATATAACCGGGAAGCGTGTAGCGGAAGAAGATAGGCCAGCGTGAGCTGTCTTCCGGCATTCTGTGCCCGCCGCGAAAAGACACCGCGTAGACGAAACAGTGCATGATGGCGATCGACACCAGGATTGTTACCACCCCGTGCCAGTTCATCATCTTGTAGGAAATCAGGACGACTTCTTCCGTCGGCGCGACATTGAGGTTGAGAAACAGTGCACCGATCGCCATCAGAAACAGCTCGCGCACGTAGTTCGTCGAAAGACTGTCGGGAACGGCATCTGATGACTGGGACGTCTCGTCGTCCTCGTCGTCAGCGTTATCCTCTCCACCCAGCTGGGAGCGCCCGAGCATGGCGCCGATGCTTGCCGGCACCGCCTGGATGGCGATCTTGCCGATGATGGTTGCCATGGGCATATCGGCCTTCAGCACGCCGAGCATCACAAGTGCCGCACCACTTATGACGATCCCGAGCGCGAAGGCCGTCAACGCGTCGCGCACGGCCTGCCAGAAGGTAGAGGTCCGCTCAAACCCGATGAGATGCGCAAGCACGATCAGGAGCGGGATGTTGAAGAGGAGCAGGATCAGGAGCCGGGATTGCTCGATATAGAAACCCAGTTCCCACAGCTCCATCGTCATCAGCATGGGAATGCCGAACAGCATCGCGCCCGCGGCACCCCGGCCAAGGCCCACGAGAAAGCGCCGCAATTCGCCATCGGCTTGCGTCTTGCTGTTTTCGATACTGGCAGTTCCGCCCAAACCGGTCGCTTTCGCTTGCACGCCTGAATGGCATAGATAGGAACATGGCCCCGATTGGCTAGCTATCCGTCTGCCGATAAAAGGACTTATCCTCAGTTTGCGGAAGGGCTTCTTGACGATGGCGACACAATTTCTGATCGATGGACGACAAGACGCGCCGGTGACCATCCTTCTTGCGCATGGCGCAGGCGCCCCGATGGATTCAGGCGCGATGACCGCCGTCACTGAGGCTCTCGCTGCCGAAGGGTTTCGCGTGGCGCGGTTCGAGTTCGCATACATGGCGGCGCGGCGGGAGGGCGGCAGCAAAAGGCCGCCACCGAAAGCCGAACGACTGCAGGAGGAATACCTAAAGGCAATCACCGACCTTGATGTGAAATCCCTGTTGGTGATCGGCGGAAAATCCATGGGCGGACGCGTCGCCAGCATGATTGCCGACCAGGCGTTTGCCGATGGCAGGATCGGCGGTCTCCTCTGCCTGGGTTATCCGTTCCACCCGCCGGCCAAACCGGACAAGCTGCGCACCGCCCATCTCAGCGACCTTAAGACGCCAACCCTGATCTGCCAGGGAGCCCGCGATCCGCTCGGCAGCGAAGAGGAGGTCAAAGGCTACGATCTTTCGGACGCGATCGAACTCCTGTGGCTTCCTGATGGCGATCACGATCTGAAGCCGCGAAAAACCGTTTCAGGCAATTCCGCCGACGATCACCTGAAGACGGTTGCGACCCACGTCAAAAGCTGGTCCGCGCGGCTTTGATGCTCACTGCCCCGTCCTGAGTCTTAGTCTAACGGTCGAAAATGTCCTGCCACTGTTTCTCGCCCATCATGCAATCGCTCTCGGGCGCCGAAGCAATCTTCATGACTTTCTCCGGTGGCGTGATGCCGCTCACCTCCATCACCAGCTTGCGGCGCACAGCAACTGCGAAATCCTCGATGCGGTGAACCGGGAGAACGAAGGAGCCCGGACCACCCGTCACGCAATCCGCGTAATACTTATCCAAGCCGCCCGGTGCACCAGACGGTCGCAGCATCAGAGCCAGACCGTTGATGACGATTCCGGCCTCGACCGCCTTGTTCCTTGCAGGCTCAACCGGGTTGCCGGAATTGTTGGGCCCATCGCCCGAGATATCGATGACCTGGCGCATGCCCCTCAGCGGGTTGGAGACGATCATCGTCGCCCCTTGCGTGATCGCCGCGGAAATCGACGTCCGCCTTTGTGTCTCGATCGGACGCGCTGCCAGTTTTTGCGTAAAGACGAGCGCATCCTGCGCATTTTCGATCACGTGCCAGTCGATGACCGACCCCGGCACGACCCCGCCAGCCCATTCGAAATAGCTGATCGCAATGCGGCCGGTCATGCCTGACCTGACCGCATCGAGAAATTCCCTGTGCTGGAGAGCTTCGATATAGCCTTCGCGCTGGATGGCGACCTCTTCGAAATCCATGGAACGGGAGGTATCGACGGCGAGGACGAGTTCGACATCGACCTCGCCGGACGGACCGCCCGCAGTGGCAGGCGATTGTACGACGGGCGTTGCAGCCGAAGACAGGCTGATCAGCATCGCGAGTGTTGCAAGCATCTGCACTCCAATCACTGCGTTTGTACTGATGAAAACAGTAACACAGGATTGAAAAGCTTCGATGCAGTTGCGCGAACTCGACTTCAACTCTCAGTGATGAGACTCATTCTGCAGGCGTCACCTCCTGCTGGGCGCCTTGTGTGAGCGCTTCGACAAGGCAATCCATGATCGCTTTTCTGAGCGCGTAGGTGCTTGCGCTGGTTCGCTTGCGGTCAAGGCACTGCGCGGCTTCGATCAGGCTCATACCGTGGTGGACGACAATCTGATGGGCCCTGTTCATGGCCCAGTATTCGACTGATGAACTCTGGTCTTCAAACCTGTGGCTTACTGCGTCCAATGTGGCCTCACTAGATAAATGCATCGTGACGGCGAATCATTTGCTGAGCAGAATCTAGCGCAACAGTATAGATTCGTGAATCCGGCACGGATTTGCTTCGCGGCAATAAACATTCCAAATTCTTAAGCGAAAACAATCACTGTTAGTTTTTATGAATGAGATCTTCCCCGCGATGTGAATATATATCACGTTTCTGGCGCGAGGCTTGTCGGCACGCCGCCGGCATTGGCCAGTTTACCGCGGGACGACCATCGGTTTTCCCGTCACCGGATCGGCAATGATCATTGATTTCAAACCGAAAGCCTCGTCGAGATTGGCTTCCGTCATGACCTGCTCGGGGCTTCCGACATCCACCAGTCCGTTACTGCCGAGCAACACGAGATGATCGGAAAACCGGACGGCTAGATTGAGATCGTGCAGTACGGCCACAACCGTCGTTCCGTGGTTGCGATTGCGCTCGCGCAGCACGGAAAGCACGTCCATCTGGTGGCTGAGGTCAAGCCATGTCGTCGGCTCATCGAGCAAAAGGTAGGGCGTATCCTGTGCAAGCACGAGCGCGATCCAGGCCCGCTGCCTCTGGCCGCCGGACAGTTCGTCGAGCGGCCTGTCGGCGAGATCGGCAAGGCCGACCTGTGACAACGCCCGTTCGCAGGCGATCGCATCGGTCTCGCTCCAGGGCGCGAGCAGTCCGCGCCAGGGTGTGCGGCCTCGCCGCACCAGATCAGACACACTGATGCCTTCCGGGGCCTTGGATGCCTGCGGCAGGATGGCGAGCCTTCGTGCGAGAGCTCTCGTGTCGATCTTCGCAATATCATCCCCCCCCAGCGTCACAGTGCCGTGCAGCGGCGGGATAAGCCGTGCCAACGCTTTTAGAAGCGTCGATTTTCCGCATCCGTTCGGCCCGAGAATGGTCGTGATCTTGCCGTCCGGCAGTGTGAGCGACAGATCCTGGATCACGATCCGGTCGCGATAGCCAAGGGTCAGGAGTTCGGTTTTCAGCGCCTTGCCTGTCACAGGTCTCCAGTCTCCATTTCACGCGAGAGCAGCCACAGTAGATAGGGCGCTCCCATGATCCCTGTCATCACGCCGACCGGTAGCTGCAGACCCGGCACAAGCGAGCGCGCGACGAGATCCGCGAGTACAGTAATTGTGGCACCTGTGACGGCGGCTGCTGCAAGCCGCGATCCCGGACTGCTGGCCTTAGTCATCCGCGAGCCGAGCGGCCCGGCCATCAGCGCCACGAACGGCACCGGCCCCGCCACGGCGACACCGGCGCCGGCCAGCAGCACACCCGTGGCGATCAGCAGATATTTCGACCGGCGCACACGCGCGCCGAGACCCGTTGCAAGCTCATCGCCCAGTTCGAGCAGGCCGAGCGAGCGCACCTGAAAGGCCAGCAAAGCAAACAGAACGCCGCCGGTGGCGGAAACCTGAAGCGCATGTCCCCAGTTGCGGGCGGCCAGAGAGCCTGCAAGCCAGCGCTGCGCATCCGCAGCCTCCTGGAGCGGCAGGCGGGTCATCAGGAAGCTGCTTGCAGCAGAACAGAAAAAACCCATTCCGAGGCCGACGAGAATAAGCGTCAGCGCCGCCTGCGTACCGTGCCGCCGGTAAGAAAGTCCCGCAACAATGACAGCCGCAATCAATCCGCCGGCGGCGGCCAGAAATGGCAGCGGCAGGGAAAGGCCGAAGGCGACGCCGCAGATCACCGCAAGGCCAGCACCTTGCATGAAACCCATCACATCCGGCGCCGCCAGCGGATTGCGCAGCAGGATCTGGAAGATCGTGCCGGACGCGCCGAGAACGGCCCCGACACCGACTGCCGTCGCAATTCCCGGGCCTCGCAGGACACGCAGCGTCAGCGCTCCTGGCCCGGTCCCCGTCCATAGACCGGTCCACAGATCCTGCGGTGTCAAAAAGATCTGGCCGAGCATGAGCGATGCGAGAATGGAGGAAAGCAGCAGGCCAACCAGCAGGACGACGCCAGCCCTGCCGCCACCCCTCGCCCGACCATTGCCTCGCGCCGTCACGATGTCGCACCGGGACGAAGCCGCCGTGCGATGATGACGAAAGCCGGAGCCCCGATCAGCGCCGTCATGATGCCGACGCGAATTTCCGATGGCGCGAGAAGGATACGCCCGAGCGTATCCGCATAGAGCAGGATCGACGCGCCGATGACAGCGGCCGCCATCAGCTCGAACCGCAGGGCGTGTCCGGCGACGCGCCGCGCCAGGGGCGGAACCAGAAGGCCGACGAAAGCGATGGGGCCCGCGACCGCGACCGCAGCACCCGTCGTCAGCGTGATCGCCACGAGAGCTCCGGCCTGCACGCGCGCCGGTTTCGTGCCCAGCCCGCGGGCAAGCGAAGACCCGAGTGAAAGTGCCTCGATGCGCGGCGCAATCAGGAGAGCCACCCCGATACCGATGGCAGCGGCGCTCCCCATGCCGGCGAGCGGACGCGCGCCAGCCTGTGCCAGCGATCCTGTGATCCAGAAACGGAGAATTTCGAGCGTCTCGTTGCGGGCAAGGACGATGGCCGAGACCAGAGACAGAAGCATCGCATTGAGCGCTGTGCCCGCGAGCGCCAGCCGGACGGGGCCTGCATCGCCGCGTAGTCCACCGCCCAGCATGAACACGGCGGCGGCGGCGAGTGCTGCGCCCGGAAAGGCCATGGCAGACATCAAGCCACTATCGGACCGCCCTGTCAGCAAAGCCGCAATCACCACTGCGAAGGCGGCACCGGAGTTGACGCCCATGATGCCGGGATCCGCCAGCGGATTACGAGTGAGCGCCTGCATGATCGTGCCGGCGATACCGAGGCCCGCACCGGCGATCAGCGCCGCGACAAGGCGCGGCATTCGGACGGAACCGATGACGATATGGACCGGATTGCTCTCATCATATGCAAAGATTGCCTGGAACAAATCGATAGGCGTGACATCGCGCACCCCGACGCCAAGTGTCAGCACCACGGCGCAGAGGAAAATCAGGCCAAGGACGGCGGCTGATTTCACGGGGCAAGCCCGGCGGCAACGCTTGACGGAACCTGTGTCTCGACTTTCCCGTCCAGAGCCAACCCGATCTCCGCTTCGAGCCGCTCGAGCGCGAACGGCAGGGAAAGAACGCTGCCGAAGGTCAACGCTCCGGCCAGAAGCGCTCCGGCCAGAACCTCACGACCCTCGACATGAGCCTTCAGCGTCTTGCGCATCGGCATCGAGACGATGTCCGGCACGGCATCGGACGTGGAAACCCAGATCAGCAGGTCCGCGTCGAGACTGGAAAGATCCTCCGGGGAAAGCCGGGCGTAAAAACCCTCGTTTGTTTCGAGGTTGGCGAGTGCTGGCGGCGGCCTGAAACCCAATTCCTTCAGGAACGTCGCGCGGGTATCGGTGCCGATGAAGGCGCCGGTTTCTCCGCCGAAATTGTAGGCGCAGACAGCGGTCTGTTCCGCCCATTGCGGATGCCGTGTCCTGATGTCCGCAAACCTCGACTTGACGCCTTCGATGAGTTCCTCAGCCTTGCCAGTGTTGCCGACCGCGCGACCGATGACGCGGGTCTGGGCGTCCCAGGTGGTGCCATAGGCGAGATCGCCCTTTTCCTGCATCAGGACAGGCGCAATCTGGGATAGGATATCGTATTCGGCCTGCGAGATACCTGATCCGATGCCGATAATCAGGTCCGGTTGGAGCGAAGCGACGATCTCCATTGACACTTCACCCGAGATGACCTGCGGCTGGGCATCTCCCATCAGCGCCTGGGCCCAAGGCCAGACGTTGTAGGGATAGCCTCCGAACCACTGGCGCGTGGCGACAGGGACGACACGCAGCGCCAGGAGAGGATCATGGGTGGAATACCCGAGCGAGACCACACGCCTGGCCGGCTGCGGCAGTACCGTTTCACCGAAGGCATGGACAAAGCGAAGTTCGTCTTGCGCCATCGCGACACCAGGAAGGCCTCCGGTCGCCGCAGCGGCAAACCCCGACGCGATAGCCGTCAGAACCTGTCGTCTCGTGGGTGCAACGATACCGAAGCCGATCGCTGTCTGGCAGATAGGCATCTGTAAACGGTCCTTTCCACAGTCATGTCTTGGTATAATCAGGTTTCACAGTTCGAGTGCCCCATTGAGGCGAAGCCCGGTTACCAAGTGTATTTCAGCGTTGCGAGAACCGTACGGCGATCGCCGTAATAGGCGGTGTTGCTGAAGCCGTCGATCTGGCTGATATACTCCTTATCGAGCAGGTTCGTGACGTTCGCCGAGAGAGCGACGTTGTCGCGGATCTGATATTTCACGGCTGCGTCGAACAGGACCCTCGACGGAACGGGATCCGTGTTGGCGTTATCGGCATAGGAACTGCCGACCAGGCGTCCGCCAACGCCGAGCGTCAGATCGCCGCGCGCGCCGTTGCCGGGAAGCGTGTAGTCGAACCATGCCGACGCCATGTGCTTGGGAACCAGATACGGCCGGTTGCCGACGAGAGTGGGGTCGACATCCTCCTCGATCTCTGCATCCAGGTAGGAATATCCGGCGGTAAAGTTGATCCGATTGGACAGCGCGACCTTGGCTTCCAGTTCGAGACCGCGAACGTTGATCTTTCCGACCTGGTACTGTGCCGAATAGTCCGGTGCCCATTGTGCAACATTGGTCTGCGTCAGGTCGAACAGTGCCGCCGTGAAGAGCGCATCGATGCCGGTCGGCTCATACTTGATGCCAATTTCGTACTGCCTGCCTTCCTGCGGTTTAGGGGTGCCGATGAAGTAGCTGCGATTGGCCGCAACCGGAAGGAAGGATTCCGAGTAGTTGGCGTAGACAGAGACTTCGCTCGTGGCCTTGTAGGTCACACCGGCTCGCTTGGAGAAATTCTCGTCGACCGCGTCGTAGTCGGTGCCGTAGGAGGTACTTTCAGTTTCGGCATGGTCATACCTACCGCCGACGGTAAAGATCAGACGATCGTCGTAGGTCAGCTCTTCCTGAATATAGAGACCCTTGGTCGTGAGATCGGACTCGGACGCAACGCCGGCACCGAATGACACGCAGCTTCGACCGCAGTATACCGGATTGCGGATATCGCCGACGCCGAGTGCAGTACCGTCAAACCGCATTTCCTCGTTGCTGTCGCGACCGTAGTCGAAGCCGAACAGCGTCCGGCTGTCGAAGGCACCAAAGCTCGCCTCGTATTGCAGCTGGTTGTCGATGTGGAAACGCGTGGATTCGCCGTAGACTGCAAGAGCGTTCCGGCTCGTGGCTGGATCAGCCGAATTGTAGACACTCTCGTAGGTGACATCGAGTTTGGTGTACCTGGCGTTCTGGCGGAACTCGAGACCATTGCCGAAATCGTGGCGGAACTGGTAACCGATATTCTTCTCGATTACGTCCATGTTGTCGAAATCTTGCTCGCCGAGATAGGTCTCGGAATCGATGCCGGAGCCGAGCGGAATGCCGTGAGACGTGCTGCCGTCACGCTTGTTGTAGTCCATCAGAAGCGTGAAGGACGTATCCGCGGTCGGAGACCAGGTCAGCGCCGGCGCGACGTAGATGCGATCGTCCTCGGTCTCGTCGATCCCTGCGTCGGCATTCTGCCACTTGCCGGTCAAACGATAGCTCCAGATACCGTCTGCATCCAGCGGGCCGCCGAAATCGGTTCCAGTCTCGACATGACCGTCGCCGAGTGTCGTGTAGACTTCGCCGAATTTCTCGTCCTGCGGAAGCTTGGTCACCGCATTGACGATACCACCCGGTCCCGACAGTCCGAACAGAGACGAGTTGGAACCCTTCAGCACTTCGATGCGCTGCATCGCGTAGGGTTCGATACGGTTGGTCGTAAAATCGCCACCCGTATACATCGGCAGACCGTCGCGATAGGTGGCGTTGCCGGTCGAGTAGAACCCGCGGATCAGATAGTGATCGTAGCGATTGTCGGAGCCGTAGATGTCGGTCGAAACACCCGGCGTGTAGGCCAGAGCCTCGTCGAGCGTCGTGACGCCGCGTTTTTCCAGTTCTTCTTCCGTCACGACGGAAACCGAAGCGGGCGCGTCGAGCAGAGGGGTATCGGTCTTGCTGCTGGAACGGGAAGCCTTGGCAACGATCGTCGCATCGGGACCCACTCCACTGCCACCGCTTTCGAGCACAATCGGCGCGAGCGTTGTGCCGGTGGCATCAGCTGTCTGTGCAAGAGCCTGCAGCGGCAGCAGGATTGCCACACTGGAAAGAAGCGCTATCCGTTGGGCGCTTACCCGGCGCCCCATCGAAATCCGTGAAAAACCATTGACTTGAAAAGGTCTTGACCGAAACGCCACGCGAAATTCCCCTCGTACTAAAATTCCTGCCACGACGCCCCGCCGCTGCAGACCAAGCGGAAAAGAAATCATGATTATTTTGATCAGGAATTATCGGGAGGGCTTTTGCAAGTCAACGGCTGAACTCTTTTGCTCAAAGCAAGAGTTGCCCGGAACGGAAAAGCGGGTCAAACTGTGGCAGGAATGTCATAGCGAGGGTGCTGGCTCTCCGTGCTTCCTGGATAGGACGGCGCTTTCTAAGCTAGCTCCGTTCAGCCAGCGCGTTCAGTTTCGCACCCTCGAGACGGTAGAAGATGTGGGTTTCCTTCCGCTCGCCGCCAAGGTCGTCGTAGAACTTCAAAAGCCGCTGGTTCGTGCGCGCCGCCGTCCAATCGACGCGGCCAAACTTCCGTTCGACGGCAATCGCTGCAAGCCGCTGCATCAGTTTGATACCAACCTCTTGGCCCCGCTCGGAAGCTGACACGAAAAGCTCTTTGAGGAACAGGCCCGGCACCAGGCCGGGACCGGGAAAGATCGAAGCGAAGGCGGCAAAGCCGATCACGCGGCTGGTTCCGGCGACGATGATCTCGGTATTGAGCGGCCGGTTGAGAATCCCCGCGACGATTGCGTCCCGCGGAGGGCAGAACACGCCGTAATAGTCCTGCATTTCCTCGAGCAGTCCCGCAAGTTCATCGGTGTCCCCAGCGCTAAACGCACGAATCTGCATGATTTTTGCCCTATTAGGATACGTGTGATTGTCCGGCAGAAAAATCAATCAGCTCGGATCCTGATATCCTTCCAGCCAAAGCGCGCGACGGTCAAGATCATCCGTGTAAGGGCAGGTGTCCAGCGTGTTGCCGCTTGCCGCGGATCTCCGGCCTTCTTTCACGATGATCAGCCGTTCCGAATCCGTCAGTGTATCAGGCTGGACTGCGGTGCTGTCGATGGCTACTTCCACCCGCACCCCCTGTCCCCGCAACGCATCGATCGAAGAGACGGCATCCTGCGCCGTTGCGAAACTTTCCCGAATGATCTGATCGCCTCGGACGGCCCTTAACTCGTAGGTCATGGCGCATCTCTCCTTGTTGTCAGAAACAGAGGAGATGCGGTTATTGTTCCGGCCGCCTAACGCTTCCGCTGAGCTAATTTTTCTGCCCGACTGAGCGGCCTGCCCCGTCCGGGAACGTTAGCTTGGCATGCGCCTGCGCAATCGGCGCAAGCTTTGCCATGACTTCCGGAGGAGCGACAACGGATTTGCCGGCGCTTGCATCCACATGCAGCATCAGTTGCTCTGCCGTCGCGATGATGCCGTCAGTCTTCGAGTCGTGAATGGTCGAGAAAAATCGGACGCGCTTTTCGTCGACGGACAGGATCTGCAGTGTGGCGTAGATCGCCTGGCCGAGCTTGGCCTCGCCCAGATGCCGGATATGCGTCTCGACCGTGTAGTAGCTGTGGCCCGCCTCGACATACGCGAAGTCGACGCCGATCAGGCGCAGCAGGGCATCGGACGTGTCGCCGAACACCTGGAGGTATCGGTGCTCCGTCATGTGGCCATTGTAATCGACCCAGGCGGCGTTGACCTTGGTATCGACCAGCCGCAGCGGGGCCGAGGTGTCGACGGACAGGCTTGTCCCCTTGCCGTTTCCGCCACCTTCGGACCAGAGATGCGTCTCGAACTCGGACAGGATTTTGCCCGCGCCCCAGCCCTTGCCGCCGTCGCCGGCCTTCAGCGCCTGCATGATTCCGACGAGGTTTTCATCCCGGATCCGCTCCAAATCACGGATGCCATAGGCGCCGGACTGGGCATCCGATTGGGCTGCGATCTTGTCGACCAGGGCGTCATCGAGATCGACCACGTCGGTCAGCTTGGTCCAGGGCCAGGCGAGGCAGGGGCCGAACTGCGCCAGAAAATGCCGCATGCCCGCTTCGCCACCCGCAATGCGGTAGGTTTCGAACAGTCCCATCTGCGCCCAGCGCATGCCGAATGAATAGCGGATCACATCGTCGAGTGTCTCGGTATCGCAGATATCGTCATGGATCAGCCACAGCGCCTCGCGCCAGAAGGCTTCCAGCAGACGGTCGCCGACAAAGGCTTCGATCTCCTTCTTGAGGATCACGCCCTTCATGCCAATCGGCGCCAGCCGCTCGCGGGCGAGAAGCAGGGTCTCCGGGCTTGTGCGTTCGCCGCCGACCAGTTCGGCCAGCGGCAGGAGGTAGACAGGGTTGTAGGGATGCGCGACGAACATACGCTCGGGATGCCGCATGTCGCGCTGCAGTTGCGTCGGCATCAGTCCTGAAGTGGACGATCCGATCAGCGCCTTCGGATCGGCGGCCGCATCGATTTTCGTCAGCACGCCACGCTTCAGGTCCAGCCGTTCCGGGACGCTTTCCTGGATCCAGTCGGCGCCTGCGACCGCCTCCTCAAGCGTCGCGCAGAACGTGAGTTTTCCCCGAGGCGGCAGCGGCGCCATGGTAAGCATGCCATAGGCGCGCTCCGCATTGGCCACCACCTCCGTGACGATGCGCTCGGCATCGGGATGCGGATCGAAGATGGAAACATCGATGCCGCCAAGCAGGAAACGCGCGGCCCAGGCGCCACCGATGACACCGCCGCCGATACAGGCTGCCTTCTTGATCTTGCTCATGCTGGTCACCTTTTCTGCAGCTTGAGTTTTTCGCGCACCTCGGCCGGGCCGATGATTTTTGCGCCCATGCCCTCGATCACCCCGACCGCTTTTTCGACGAGCTGCGCGTTGGTCGCGAGCTGCCCCTTGCCGGCATAGAGATTGTCTTCAAGACCGACCCGGACATTGCCGCCGGCCAGCACCGCTGCCGCCGGATAGGCAAGCGCGTTGCGGCCGATCGAGAAGGCCGAGAACGTCCAGGTTTTCGGAACGTTGTTGACCATGGCCATGAACGTGTTCAGGTCGTCGGGCGCGCCCCACGGAATGCCCATGCAGAGCTGGATCAGCACCGGATCCTCGATCAGGCCTTCCTCGACGAGCTGCTTGGCGAACCACAGATGGCCGGTATCGAAAGCCTCGATCTCGGGACGGACGCCGAGCGCCGTCATCTGCCTTGCCATTTCGCGCAGCATCGACGGCGTGTTGGTCATGACGTAATCGCCGAGCGAGAAATTCATGGTGCCGCAGTCGAGCGTGCAGATCTCCGGCAGGCACTCCGCCACATGCGCCACACGCTCGGTCGCGCCGGCCATGTCGGTTCCATCAGGATTGACCGGGAACGGCGCTTCGACATTGCCGAACACGAGATCGCCGCCCATGCCGGCGGTCAGATTAAGGACCACATCGACATCGGCCGAGCGGATGCGATCGGTCACTTCCCTGTAGAGTTCGATATTGCGGGCCGCGGCACCGGTTTCCGGGTTGCGCACATGGCAGTGAACCACGGCGGCTCCCGCCTTCGCCGCGTCGATCGCAGAATCGGCGATCTGCTTCGGCGTGATCGGCACGTGTGGCGATCGTGATGTCGTATCTCCGGCACCCGTCACGGCGCATGTTATGAAAACCTCGCGGTTCATCTCAAGCGGCATCATATGCTCCTTCTGATTGAGCGTATTACGACCGAGAGGCGGATGGAATGCTTTGCATTATCGGAGCCATTTCATACACTATCGGCAATCAGCACGGATTACGGTGAATGAGCCAAAAGGCCCCCAGTCAGCACTTCGATATCCTTCTTCTGCCAGAGACCAACCTCATACTTCTGGCGTCTGTGATCGAACCGTTGCGGGCTGCAAATCGCATTGCCGGGGGCGACCTCTATCGCTGGACACTGCATTCTCCTGATGGAACGCCGGTCGACACGACATGCGGAATACCGATCGCGGTGGCTGGCGCGTTTCGACCGGCAAGGGAAACGGACCCGCTGTTCGTCTTGTCGAGTTATGACTGGAAGAAAAGCGTCACGCACGACCTGAAGGCGCAGCTTGCCCGCACCGCGAGACATCGCAGCCTGATCGCGGGTATTGAGACCGGAACCTTCGTGCTGGCCGAGGCTGGCCTGCTGAACGGGTCGCGTGCAACCATCCACTGGGAGGATCTGGAGGCCTTTTCGCTGGTTTATCCGGAGGTCGAGCTTGTACGAGACCGCTTCGTGATCGACAGCAAGCGCATTACGACAGGCGGACCGGTTCCGACGCTCGACCTGATGCTGGAACTGATCCGCAGGGCCCATGGCCATACGCTGGCGCTCGAAGTGTCCAGGCTGTTTCTCTATGAATACGGTCACCGCTTAGACCGCGAGCATGGTTCAGCCGTCACTTCCGTCAGACAGGGACGCGACGCCAGAGTTCAGGCGGCGGTGCGATTGATGGAGGAGACTGTCGATGCTCCCTTGGTTCTCACCAGGCTCGCAAAGCGCGTCGGTGTAAGCGCCCGCCATCTTCAAGACATGTTTCAGACGACGATAGGTGTGGGACCACACACTCATTATATTGCCCTGCGTCTGAACGCAGCCCGACGAAAGGTCATCGAAACCTCAGCGGCAATCGCCGACATCGCCGCAGAGACAGGTTTTAACTCGGCTTCCGCCCTATCGCGCAGCTACAGAGCGCAGTATCGCGAAAGTCCGAGTGAGACGCGACGGCGCGTCAAGCGCCGCGATCCTGTTATTTCTTCAGGATGACCCACAGCGCGTGCACGATACCCGGAAGAAAGCCGCACAGGGTGAGGAGGATGTTCAGCCAGAAGTGGAGGCCGAGGCCGACCTGGAGGAACACGCCCAGCGGCGGCAGGAGGAAGGCAAAAAGGATGCGGATGATGTCCAAAATTATCTCTCCGAATGATCAATGGCGCAAGATAACGTGCAGTGCAGCGAAAAGTTCATTTCACTGCTCTGCGGTCGAGGTGCGTGGTGAGGCGATTTCGAGCGCCTACCGGGTTAAATTGATGCTGCTGGTTACGACGGTCTTGCCCGTGCTCGGATCCTTGTCGACCGTCTGCAGACGCAGGCTGCCAGCACCGCGCGATTCGATTGTCATATTGGCAGTCCGATCGCCGTTGATGACACGTGCCCAACGGACGGACAGATTGATCCGGTTGCCGGATTGTCTTCCCGAAAGGGTCGAAGGCTGACCGGAAGGGCCGGTATAGGTGCCGCGGTAACCATTGCCGCTTTCCTGAAGTGTGGCGGATATTTTGCGCTGGACGACCAGCAGGCCGCGGCAGGTGCCGTCCATCGAAAACGCCGTGCGCCCACCCGACATATCGAATTTGCACGTCACGTTGATCGGCTTTGCGCCGATGCGCGTCACGACGGTGCCGACGCCGGTCCAACTGCCCTTGAGCGTGGGAAGAAAGGAAGACTCCTGTGCCGATACGGGCAAGCTGAGAAGGCTGGCGATGCAGGCGATGATCGGGCGGCGAAAGCGCATGGGTTGGCTCCATCTGAGATTGCTACCCAACGTCGCAAACGCGTTTGGAGTTCCCCTCCTCCAAAGCAGGATCCGGCGGAGCCTGAACGAGAACTGTGACGGGCTCGAATGCGGGACGGTGCCCTTGATCCTGGAGCCCCTATTAAAGACGCCGGCGACCGGGGTCTCTCCATGCGGTCACTTTTGACTTCCGGATTGGGAACCACGATTTACGTTTGCCGTTTGCCCTTCGCTGATTTTCGCGTCGCAGCAAGGAATGTGCTCATGGAATTGAAAACGCAGGTCGCTCTGGTCACTGGCGCCGGATCTGGAATAGGCAAGGCGGCAGCGCTCAAGCTAGCCCAATCGGGAGCCAGAATCGGGCTTCTCGGCCATACGCGCAGCGAACTGGAAGAGACGGCTGACGAAATCACGGCCGGAGGCGGCGACGCCCTCGTGCTGGATGCCGACGTTGCGGACGAAGCCGCAATGAGAGCAGCGGTTGATCATCTGGTCGAAGCCTATGGCCAACTGGACATCGTTGTGATCAACGCCGGTATCAATGGCGTCTGGGCCCCGATCGACGACATGAAGCCGGACGAGTGGGACACCACGATCCGCGTCAACCTGCGCGGCACCTACCTATCCTTTCACGTCACCGTGCCGCATCTCAAGAAACAGGGCGGGTCGGTCGTCGTAATCTCCTCGATCAACGGCAACCGCACGTTCACAACGCCGGGCGCTACCGCCTATTCTGCCACCAAGGCTGCCCAGGTTGCGATGGTGCAGCAACTGGCACTCGAACTTGGTAAGCACAGGATCCGCGTGAATGCGATCTGCCCGGGATCGATCGGGACAAGCATCGACGACAATACAAGTCTTCGCGGCAAGGACGAAACGGCTGTCCCTGTCGTTTTCCCGGCAGGGGAAATTCCGATCACCGGAGGCAAGGCAGGCGAAAGTGAGGATGTTGCTGACGTCGTGCTGTTTCTCGCGTCCAATCGCTCCCGTCACATCACTGGAACGCCGATCTTCGTCGACGGCGGGCAAAGCCTTCTTCGCTAAGATGTAAAGGCGTGGAACCAGTCGATGACATTCGCGTTACTGTCCGCCATCAAGGAGGGCAGGAAACGTGAAGAATTTTATTATCGCAGCCGCTATTGCTATTACATCGACTGTATCATTTGTACCTTTTGCACAGGCTCAGAGCGTTACGATCGTTACCGACGACCGCCGTGGACCGCCGCCGCCGCGCATGATGCGCGAACGTGACCGTCATCATCAGCGCCGCGGTTGCGTCGTGAAGAAGGTCAAGACGATGCGTCACGGTGCCGTGATCATCAAGGAAACGAAGGTTTGCCGCTAACACCAAGTGCTGGCCGCAGGTTTTCTGCGATACAGCGATAAGTCCTGCCGCGCTTCCCAAGAGCGCGGCATTTTCTATGGAATAGGCACGTCAGTATGGGAGCGGACACTCCGGACCCATGCAGCAGAACGGGGTCCGCAATGCGATAATGGCGTTGCTGAAGCCGGCAGACAGGGCGATCCCGACCTTGAACCGGAATAGTACGCATGCTAACTAATGGTCATCATAAACTTAGCACACTAACCTTTTATGGATCAGGATCTCGCAAGCTCTGATTTTCTGGAATCGCTTACCAAGGTAAGCCGGAAAATCCGCACGGCGTTCAATCAGCAGGTCACCGCCCACGGCCTGACCTATCCGCGCGCCCGTGCGTTGTTTCGGCTGACTAAAAAGCAGAGCATGACACAGACCGAGCTTGCGTTTGAGCTTGAGCTCGAGCAGGCGACACTGGTCCGGCTGCTTGACCGCATGGAACAGAACGGCCTGATCGAGCGCAGGCCCGATCCCGGCGACCGACGCGCGAAACTGATCTCGCTGACGTCCCACGGCAAGGAGCAGGCAGACTTCGTGCGCTCCCTCGCGGACCAGATCCGGAAACAGATTTTTGCAGGCCTCGACCACGACGATATCCGCCGTGCCAACGACCTTCTGGACGCGATCGGCACCAATCTTGCCGATCTGGAGAGCTTCAATGTCATCACGTGACACAACAGTCGTGAAAGACGACGTCGAAAATTCAGATGCGAGCCCCGATGCGGGGCGATCGGCCGCCTCAGCTGTGCAGGATGCGGCCCCTGCCGTTGCGCCGCCTGTAGCCCCCCCGGCTTTCGTTCCGAAACCGCTTCCGATTGCGCTCCTCTATGCATTCGCGTCGATTGCCGCGGCGGTCATGCAGGGCCTGGGCACAAGTCTGATTTCGGCCAACCTCCAGCAGATTGCCGGCCCGATGGAAGCGACCCAGACCGAAGCGTCCTGGCTGGTGGCCGCCTATCTGTTTCCCAACGCCAGCCTTGGTCTGTTCCTGTTCAAGGTCCGCACGCAATACGGTATCCGCAACTTCTGCGAAATCGCCATTATCCCTTACGTGATCATCAGCCTGGCACATCTGTGGGTGAACGATCTCAGCGTTGCCATTGCCCTCCGGTTTTTTGCGGGAGCCGCGGCCGCGCCTGTCTCCTCCATCGCAATTCTCTACATGCTGGAGATCTTTCCGCCGGAGAAGAAGCTGAATATCGGTATCTGTCTGGCGCTGATCGGTCTGCTTCTGGCAACGCCGATTGCCGGTCTCGTGTCGCCATCGCTGCTCGACGAGCGCGACCTTCAGGGCCTCTACCTTCTGGAACTGGGCCTCGCACTGATCGTGTTCGGCCTTGTGTTCCTGCTGCCACTCACCTCGCCTCCAAGAGCCAAGGTGATCGCGCCGCTCGACTTTGTCAGTTATGCACTTCTGGCCACCAGCATGGGATGCCTTGCCGTCGTCTTCACCATGGGCCGCCTGTATTGGTGGTTGGAAGCGGACTGGCTCGGCTGGCTGCTTGTCGTCGCGATCGTCACCGGCGTTCTGATGACGATCATCGAACTCAACCGCAAGACAAACCTCATCGACGTGCGCTGGATCACCTCGCGCGAGATCATCCATTTTGCAGGCGTTCTCCTGGTCTTCCGCATGCTTTTGACCGAGCAATCCACAGGCGCGATCAATTTCTTCAAACAGCTCGGGCTGTTCAACGAACAGATGGCTGGGCTCTACTGGGCGATCCTGATTGCCAGCGTGATTTCAGGCCTCGTCTGCGCGCTTGTGATGAAGCCCGGCCGGGAAGGCTTCATCCACCTCGTCGCGTTGATCCTGATTGCGGCGGGATGCTACATGGACAGCCAATCCACGGTCCTGACCCGTCCCGAACAGATGTATGTCAGCCAGGCCATGATCGCATTCGGAAGCGGTCTGTTTCTACCGCCGGCCATGGCGGTGGGTTTTGCCGCCGCGCTGAAGAAGGGCCTGACCTACGTCATCAGCTTTATCGCCGTCTTCCTGTTCACCCAGAAGGTCGGCGCGTTCCTCGGCAGCGGCTTGTTCGGCACCTTTGTCACCTGGCGCGAGCAATATCACTCGTCGATCCTGACATCCCGACTTCTGCCCACCGATCCGATGGTGACGGCGAGAATCCAGCAGTATGTCGGCGCCTACGCGCGGTCGACATCCGATCTGACCCAGCGCACGATCCAGGGCACCACGACCTTCGCCAAGGCCGTTCAGCAACAAGCCTATGTGCTCGCCTATAACGACGCCTTCTACGTGACTTTCCTGATCGCAATCGGCGCGATCGTGATGCTTGTATGCCATCTCGCGTGGACCCACCGCGATCGGCTCATACCGCATGCGTCTGCCTCCACGCAGGCCTGACCGTCAATTCGATACACTTTAGAAAAAGAACAGAGCTATGAACGCTGCCTTCAGATCCATTTCCACATACGTCGCGCTCATCGTCGGGATCGTCGGCGTGTTTATCGTGCTTTACGCCTGGAACCTGCCCCCCTTCCACGGCACGGTCGAGACCACGAACGATGCCTATGTCCGCGGACAGGTGACGTTGCTCAGTCCGCAGCTCGCGGGCGTCATCGTCGACGTGCCGGTGCAGGACTACCAGAAGGTCAAGAAGGGCGATCTGATCGTCAAGATCGATGACCGCATCTATGCCCAGAAGCTCGAACAGGCAGAAGCGCAGCTCGCCACCGCTGAAGCGTCGCTCGACAATTCCGAGCAAAGCCGCAAATCGGCGGAGGCCAATATCGTCTCGGCAAAGGCCGGCATCGAAAGTGCGCAGGCAGCACTGAACGCGGCCAAGCTGACCTATGAGCGCACCGAGACTTTGCTCAAAAACAACGTCACCACCCAAAGCGAGTCGGAGAAGAACCGCGCCGCCTATGACCAGGCGCAGGCGAGCCTCCACCAGGCACAGGCGACCGAACTGGTGGCCGAACAGGACCTCAACACGATCGTCGTCAGTCGTCGTTCGCTGGAAGCGAGCGTCGGAAGCGCCAAGGCCGCAGTCGAACTCACGCGGATCGACCTGCAAAACACCAGGATCATCGCACCGCAGGACGGAACCCTTGGAGAGGTGACCGGCCGCATCGGTCAATATGTTTCCGTTGGCACACAGGTCGCTTCGCTCGTGCCCAATCACGTCTGGGTGGTCGCAAACTTCAAGGAAACCCAGCTGGAGAACATGACCGTCGGCCAGCGCGTGACATTCACGGTCGATGCTCTGGGTCATCAGGCGTTCACGGGAACGATCGAGCGTTTCGCACCGGCGACAGGCTCGGAATTCTCCGTGATCAAATCCGACAACGCGACCGGCAACTTCACCAAGGTCGCTCAGCGTATTCCGGTGCGCATTGCCATCGATACCGAACAGCCCCTGACGGACCGTCTTGTGCCCGGCATGTCCGTCGTGGCCAAGATCGATATCGCTCAGGAGAGTGCAGCAGCTGCAGAGGTAGAGACGCGCTAAGCCGAAGTGGCGATGGCGTCAGCGGAACCTGCATATCCCGGATGGCAAAACGCCCCGCATCAGACGCCGACGCGGGGCGCTCGCCGATTATCGTCTGAAGTCGATCCCGTCAGTTGCGGGCGACCCAGTCATGCCAATCACCCTCGCCGCCGCGGAAGACGTTGAGATCGATCTTACCCTCGACGCCCTGCGAGAGGCCGGATCCGGAATACTGCCAGAACACCCATCTGCGATCGGGATAGACCACCGACGGATGCTGAGCGACCGCGCGCAGCCAGAATGGGTAGTTGAGGAACTCGCCGCGCAGGTTGTCCTTGTAGAAATCCGGCGCCGTGTAGATCACCGGCCGCTTGCCGTAATGGCGCTCCAGCATGTCCATGAAGACTTGCATCTTTTCGAGCACCTTGGCGCGCGACAGACGCATTTTGCAGCTCGACTCGCCGTTGTATTCGACGTCGATCACAGGCGGCAGCGCGTCGGGATCTTTCGGAACATTGCGGATGAACCATTCGGCCTGGTCGCTCGCAACGCGGCACCAGTAGAAGAAGTGGTAGGCGCCACGCTTGACGCCGGCCTCCTTGGCCTTGCGCCAGTTGGTCTTGAACATCGGATCCAGATGATCGCCGCCGTCGGTCGCCTTGATATAGGCAAAGTTGGCGCCCTGCGTCCGCAGCTTTGCCCAATCGATATCGCCCTGCCAGCGAGAAACGTCGACGCCGTGAACGGACATCTTGCGTGGCGAGACCTTGCCGAAATTGATCGGTTTGGCATCGCGGAAGCTGTGGCTGTAGATCCGCGAGCGGCCGCCAGGCGAAACCCCGAGGCCTGGCCTCATGTCGGGCAGGGAAACCGGAGTGAGCGCCGATACGGGCCGCTGAGCCGGCATCGGCATGCCGACGGTCGTGACCATCGGATTGCCTGGCGTTTCGACCGAAGGACCCGGCGCGATGTTGCGGAACGCCGGCGACTGCGGCACAGGCCCGCCCCAGGCCAATGGCTTCTGCGGTGGTGACGGAATGCCGGCCGTCGTCCCGACGTCGACGGCGGGAACCAGCGGAGCCGTTCTTGCAGCCAGACGCGACGTCTTTGCAGACCCGGATGAAGCGGGCACAGCGGATTCCAGATCGCTGCTGGAGGTACATCCAGTCGCAGCGAGGGCCAGAACGAGCAGTGATACAGCCGTAAGACGCATAAGGAACCCGTACTCGATACAAAACGGAATCCGTGCAGCAGACGATCAGCGCCGCACGTTTACTAACGGGACCTTACCGGGAAATACTGAATGCAATCTTTACGGATGTGCTCCGAGCCCTGCAGGATGACGTCTAGAGAGGCGAAATCGATAACACTTCAGTCACGAGGTCGTCAGGTGAGCGCAATGAGCCCGCGAAGGGCACCACACGATCGGTCAGGCAGTCCTGATTTAATCCTGAATACGCTCGTTTGGAACTCTCCATGCGGCGTTGGCGTTCGGTTGTCGAATATATCTCAAGGAGACGTGGATGGACCAGTTACGGGATCAGCTCGAGGATCAGCTGGCAGCACTTGTCCAGGAAGCGGCGCCACCCCTCGAACGGCAGTGGTGGCATAGCTCGACCGTCTACCAGATCTATCCGCGCAGCTTCTGCGATCTGAACGGTGACGGCATCGGCGATATTCCGGGCATTATCTCGAAACTGGATTATATCGCGTCTCTCGGCATCGACGTCATATGGCTCTCCCCGATCTTCAAATCGCCGATGCATGACAACGGTTACGACATCTCGGACTATCGCGATATCGCGCCCGAATTTGGAACGCTTGCCGATTTCGATCTGCTGGTTGCCGAGGCTCGACGCCTGGGCATCGGCATCTTGCTCGATCTGGTTGTCAATCACACGTCCGACGAACACCCGTGGTTTCAGAACTCACGAGCCTCTCTCGACAATCCGTTTCGTGACTTCTACGTCTGGCGCAAGCCGGGTCCTGACGGCGGACCTCCCAACGATCTCCAGTCGACATTCGGCGGCCCCGCCTGGACGCTCGACGAGACGACCGGCGAATACTACCTGCATCTCTTCTCGCGCCGCCAGCCCGATCTGAATTGGGAAAACCCAAAGGTCCGTGCCGAAGTTCATGACATGATGAACTGGTGGCTGGAACGCGGCATTTCCGGTTTCCGGATGGATGTCATCGATTATATCGGCAAACAGGTGGACCAGGGCGTGGTGACCGACGGTGCGCACCTGCACGAATATCTGCAGGCGATGAACCGCGAGACCTTCGGTGGCCGCAACGTCCTGACCGTCGGCGAGGCGTGGAGTGCCACACCTGCATCGGCACTTCTCTATTCCGGTCGCGAGCGGCAGGAACTCTCGATGGTGTTCCAGTTCGAACACGTGACCCGCCAATGGGATGAAACATACGGCAAATGGCAGCCGAAAAGCTTCGACCTCGTCGAACTGAAGTCGGTGCTGAGCAAATGGCAGAACGCGCTGGCCGACGACGGCTGGAATTCCTTGTTCTGGGGCAATCACGACCTGCCGCGCGCCGTCTCGAAATACGGTGATGCCACAGGTTATCCCGTGGAATCGGCCAAGATGCTGGCGACGGTGATGCATCTGCTGAAAGGCACGCCCTTTATCTATCAGGGCGAAGAGATCGGCATGACCAACATGCCGTTCACCGCGATCGAGCAGTACCGCGATATCGAGACGCTCAACATGTATCAGCTGCATGTGGATGCCGGCCGTTCGCCTGAGGATTTCATCATGGGCGCCAACGCGAACGGCCGCGACAACGCCCGCACGCCGATGCAGTGGAACAGCGCAGCTTATGGCGGTTTTTCCACCGTAGAACCCTGGATCGGCGTCAATCCGAACTATGCGTCGATCAATGCGGACGTGGCGATGAGCGACGAGCGTTCGGTCTGGAACCATTACCGCCAGCTGATTGCCTTGCGGAAATCCCATCCGGTCATCGTCTACGGCAAATACCAGTCGTGGCTCGACGACAATCCCGACGTCTTTGTCTACACCCGCAAACTGGACAGGGACCTGCTGGTCGTCATCGGCAGTTTTTCAGCCCGCGAGGTAAGTCTGGATCTGCCGGAAGAGCTGCGCGTATCCGGCAGTTGCCTCATCTCCAACGAACAGCCGATCGAAGCGCTCTCGGAGACGATCGTTCTCAAGCCGTATGAAGCCTTCGCCATCCTGCACCGGATGCCATGACGAAAAGTTTTCAGTCTTAGAGAGCCCTGCGCCCGGAGGCGTAGGGCTCTCATCTACTTCCGCAACAGCCTCAGCGCATTGATCGTGACCAGCACGGTTGCGCCGGTGTCGGCGAGGATCGCCGGCCAGAGCCCGGTTATGCCGATCACCGTCGTCACCAGAAACACCGCCTTCAGACCGAGCGCGATGGTGATGTTCTGATGGATGTTGCGCATCGTCTTCTTCGACAGGGCAATCATTGCTGCGATATCGGCCACCCGGCCATGCAGCACAGCGGCGTCGGCGGTTTCGAGCGCAACATCCGTGCCGCCGCCCATGGCGATGCCGACATCTGCCGCCGCCAAGGCCGGTGCGTCGTTGATCCCGTCCCCGACCTTGCCGACGACGAAACCGTCACGCTTCAGTTCGCCGACGATACGGCTCTTGTCTTCCGGGAGCAGGTCAGCGCGGACCTCGATCCCCAGCTCCTGCCCGATTGCAACTGCCGTGCGCGCATTGTCGCCGGTCAGCATGACCGTTTTCACGCCCGCTTCGGTGAGAGCCAGAAGCCCAGCCTTGGCATCGGCGCGCGGCTCGTCGCGCATGGCGATCGCACCGGCGAGCACGCTGCCGACGATCAGCACGGAGACGGTTTTGCCCTCGTCGTTGAGCGCTGCGATCCGGCGGCTGTGCGCCATAGACATCGACACCCGCTCGGCGGCAGCCTTGGGAGAGCCGAAGAAGACGTCCTGTCCCTCGACCTCTGCTGTCAAACCTTTTCCGCCGAGCGCCTTGCCATCACTCGACTGCGGAATGACAACTTCGTCTTCTTCAGCTTTCGCGAGGATGGCCTTTGCAAGTGGATGGCTGGAGCCGATTTCCAGCGCGGCCGCAAACCGCAGCACTTCATCGGCACTGTGGCCGAAAGCAATGACATCGGTGACCTGCGGCCGTCCCTCGGTCAGCGTGCCGGTCTTGTCGAGGGCAACAACGGTCAGCTTTCCGAGTGTCTCGAGCACCGCACCGCCCTTGATCAGGAGGCCACGGCGGGCACCGGATGAAAGCGACGCAGCGATCGCCGCAGGCGTCGAGATGACAAGTGCGCAGGGGCAACCGATCAGCAGAATGGCAAGCCCTTTGTAGATCCACTCGTTCCAGTTACCACCGGCAATGAGCGGCGGCAGGATGGCGACCAGAGCGGCAACCGCAACGACGCCGGGCGTATAGTACCGCGAAAAGCGGTCGATGAAGCGTTCGGTCGGCGCCTTCTTTTCCTGCGCCTCCTCAACGAGGCGAACGACGCGGGCAATCGTGTTGTCTTGCGCAGCGGCGGTGACACGCACCCGAAGCGCGCCATCGGTGTTGATGGTGCCGGCAAACACGACATCGTCGACGCCCTTGGCAACCGGCGTGCTTTCGCCCGTGACGGGCGCCTGATCCACCGCGCTCTGGCCTGACATGATGACGCCATCGGCTGATATCCGGTCGCCGGGCCTGACCAGGATGATCGAACCGATCGCAAGGCTTTCGGCCGGCACGGTTCGCGTCTGGCCGCCTTCCTCCAGAAGTGCTTCCTTCGGCACCAGAGCGGAGAGGCTCCTGATGCTGTCGCGTGCCTTTCCGGCGGCAACGCCTTCCAGCAATTCGCCAACGAGAAACAGGAAGACGACGGCCGCCGCTTCTTCCGACGCATCGATCACCACCGCGCCGACAGCGGCGATCGTCATCAGCATTTCGATCGAGAACGGCGTGCCGGCGAGCGCTGCCATGATCGCGCGCCGCGCGATCGGCACGAGACCGATCAGCATCGCGGCGGTGAAGATATAGGTCTCGTAAGCGGGAAACAGGTGGCCGAGCCCATAGGCAACTGCAAATGCCAGGCCGGCCATAATGGTCAGTCGGCCCTTGGCGGATTTCCACCATGGGCCCTCCATCGGACCGTGGTCATGCCCATGCAGGCCTTCAGTGGCGGCCGTGTCCTGCTCATGATGGGAATGGTCATGACTGCTTCCATGATCGTGATCATGATGGTCGGCGTGATCAGCAACGGGGATGACTAGCTCGGCCGAGCGGTTTCGCTGCGAAAGCTGTCTCAGCGGATAACCGAGACCGGAAACACGCTTTTCGACGGCGCTAAGATCGGCGCTGTCATTGTGGCTGACCGTCATCGTGCCCGCGGCAACCGATACCGAAACATCCTCGACGCCGGGCATGCGGCGGACAGCCGTGTCGATCTTGGTGGCGCAGCTGGCGCAGTCCATACCGCCGACCTTGTATCGCGCCTGATTTACTGCCGTCATCGTGCTGGTTCCCTGCCGTTCGTCTCAGATCACCTCTCGTGTCTACAACCTCTAGCCACTAGAGCTGCAAGAGGGAAAACGCCCACACGTGCGTTCCTATTGCAGTGCATATCCACATGGATATTGCGCGTGCACAATTATTGAGCTTGCGGGGAAAGCGATGAAAAAATACTGTCGTTCTACGCTCGGCGCTGTCCGAGCAGCCAATTCAACACCGATTGTTCGACAAAGGATCACCTCATGAAGGCTCATCGCCTCACCAAGTTTGCAGCGCTTGCAATTCTTGCCACGTTTTCCGGCGTCGCCTCGGCCAGTGCCCAGACGAAGACCTTCACCATTTCCTGGTGGGGCTATAACGGCGACAAGATGAAAGCCAACATCATCGAGCCGTTCAAGAAGATCTGCGGCTGCGACATTGTGTTTGAAACCGGCAACAATGCCGACCGCTTGAACAAGCTGAAGCTGCGCGACGGCAAGGGCGTGGACGTGATCTACCTCTCGGATAGCTTCTCCCAGCTCGGCGTCGCACAGGGCCTGTTTCAGGAAGTCGACGCATCCAAGATCCCGAACCTTTCGGAAATCTACGAACTCGGCCGCAATCCGCAGGGCAAGTATGGTCCGGCCTACACGATCGGCCGCGTCGGTCTCGTCTATGACAGCGCCAAGGTGGATCCGGCGATCACCTCCTGGGCCGATCTCTGGCGCGCCGACATGAAGAGCTCGGTCTCGCTGCCGGGCATCACCACCACGGCCGGCCCGATGGTCGTGTTGCAGGCCGGCAAGCATGCGGGCGTCGATGCCTACGAGGACTCCGAAAAGGCCTTTGAGGCGATCAGCGAACTGAAGCCCAATGTGGTCAAGAACTACAATACCGGCTCCGAACTTGTGAACCTGATCTCGACCGGCGAGGTGCGCGTTGCCCTGGCGCAGGATTTCACGCTCGCTTCGATGCAGGCAGCCGTCAAGACCATGACCTGGGCGACACTGAAGGAAGGCGATATCGCCACGCTCAACATGGTCAACATTCCGAAGGGCTCCGAGAACGTCGAGCTGGCGCACCAGTTCATCAACTTCGTTCTGTCGAAGGAAGTCCAGCAAAAGGAAGCCGAACAGGGCGTCGATGCGCCGATCAACAGCAAGGTCGAGCTTTCGCCGGAACAGGCCAAGATGTGGACCTATGGCGCAGACCAGGTCTCGAAGCTTGGCCGCATCGACTATGCCAAGCTGAATGATGCCAAGACCGACTGGATCGACCAGTGGAACGAGGTCTTCGGCCAGTAATCCCAGTCACAGACGACGAGCCCTCTCCTCGATCCAAGGAGAGGGCTTTTCCTGATCCGGGCAGGGATTGCGGAGCACATCCGCTGCGGGAACGCCGGTGCCGGAAAGTCGCAGGGCAGCCCGGAATTTGAAAGAACAGACATGAAGCGTTTTGCCAAATGGGGGCTGACGATGCCGGCGACGATTGCTGTCGTCGTCGCTCTCGTTATTCCGGTTCTCTTGACCATCGCCACCACGTTCGGTGAGCCGAAAGGCGCCTTTTCGACCTACACCGCCTTCTTCAACAGCGGCTTCCGCACCAATATCCTCTACCGTACGCTGCGTATCGCCCTCATCACCACCGCGATCTCGCTGGTCATCGGCTTTCTGACGGCTTACGTGATCGCCCGCATGCCGGGGCGGCTGAAGTCTGTCGCCATCATCGCTGCGGTCTTCCCGCTTCTGACCGGCGTCGTGGTTCGCTCATTTGCCTGGCTGATCATTCTTGGCAAGAACGGCATCGTCAACGACACGCTCATGTCGCTCGGCATCATCTCCGAGCCGTTGTCCATGCTCTACACCGAGGGATCGGTAATCGTTGCGATGGTCTATCTGTTCGTGCCGCTGATGATCCTCACCCTGACCGGCGTGCTCGAGGGCATTCCGCGCGAAGTGGTCGAAGCCTCAACCTCTCTGGGTGCAACGCCGATCGCCACGTTCTTCCAGGTCATCCTGCCGCTTGCCGTGCCGGGCCTCATCGTCGGCGCTGTCCTGGTCTTTACCGGCAGCTTCACCTCCTACGCGACGCCGCAGCTGCTGGGCGGCGAGCAGATGATGATGATGGGAACGCTGCTTTACCAGCGCGCCATGGTCACCTTCGACTGGGTGGGCGCCTCCACCATCGCAGCGATCATGGTGGTCATCACCATTGCCGTAGTGACGATCATGAGCCGCATGGCGCGGCGCCTCAATCCGATGGCGGTATGACAAGATGACCACACGCATCCATCCCCTCCTCGGCGCGTTCGCCGCCCTCGTCTTCCTTTTCCTGCTCGCGCCGCTCGTCATCATCGTCGGCGCGTCGCTTTCCGACACATCCTACCTGACGTTTCCGCCGCAGGGGCTGACGCTGCGGTGGTTTGCCAATATCTTTGAGATCTCCGCTTTCCGGAACACGGCGATTACCAGCTTCCAGGTGGCGATCCTCGGAACAGCGCTGTCGCTGCTGATGGGTATTCCTGCCGCCTATGCGCTAAACCGGTACCGCGTCGAACTGCCGAAATGGCTTTCCACGCTGTTCGTCCTGCCGATCCTGGTCCCCGAAATCGTGTTCGGCTTCTCGCTTCTGAAGTCGATTACCATCGGCTTCGGCCTGCCGGTCTATCCGAGCCTGATCCTCGGCCACGCGCTTCTTGTTCTTCCCTATTCCGTGCGCGTCGTCGGTGCGAGCCTTGCGGCCTTCGACTTCTCCGTAGAAGAAGCTGCGATCAGCCTTGGTTGCCCGCCGCTCAAGACCTTCATGACGGTCGTGCTGCCGAACATTCGCGCCGGCGTCATCGCCGCCTTCATCCTCGCGTTCATCACCTCGATCAACGACGTGTCCATCTCGGTGTTTCTGACCGGTCCCGGCATTTCCACGCTGCCGATCCAAATTCTGGCCCATATGGAGCAGTTTTTCGACCCCACCATCGCCTCCGTCTCCGTGCTTTTGATGCTGGTGACGGTTGGCGTGATGGCCATCGTCGAAGCCACGCTCGGCCTCACCTTCCTGACCAAGTAAGACGAGTAGAACCCTTTTGACCGTATCGCTCACCATCGAAAAACTTTCCGCCCATTACGGATCGACACAGGTCCTCAAGGACCTGTCGATCTCGGTCGCGGCCGGCGAGCTCGTGTCGCTGCTTGGCTCATCCGGCTGCGGCAAGACGACGACGCTGCGGATCGTCGCAGGCTTTCTTGAGCCGACCAGCGGCCGCGTGCGGCTTGGAGATCGCGATCTCACCACGCTTCCGGCACATGCCCGCGATATCGGGCTTGTGTTCCAGAACTACGCGCTCTTTCCTCACCTGACCGTGATGGAAAACGTCGCCTTCGGTCTGAAGCAGCGCGGCATTGCCAAACCCGATCGGGCCAAGCGGGCAGGGAGCATGCTCGACCGCGTCGGCCTTTCACACCTGGCCGACCGCCTTCCGTCGGCGCTGTCAGGCGGCCAGAAGCAACGCGTGGCACTGGCCCGCGCGCTCGTCATCGAACCACCGCTCCTGATGTTCGATGAACCGCTCTCGAACCTCGATGCCAAGTTGCGCGTGGACATGCGCGTCGAGATCCGCCAGTTGCAGAAGGCGAACGGCACGACGTCGCTTTATGTCACCCACGATCAGGAAGAAGCCTTCTCGATCTCCGACCGCGTGGCGATCATGAATGCAGGCCGCATCATGCAGCTCGACACGCCGGAAGTCCTCTATCGCAAACCGGCAAATGCCTTTGTCGCCAGTTTTGTCGGGTTCGAGAACCTCATTCCGATGAAGGTGGTCACCCGCGACGGAGCGACCGTCACAGCCGAAGCTGCCGGCGGTGCAAGACTGTCGTTCTCGCAGGATGTCTTCGGCCCGATCAAGGACGATTTCGTTCTGGCCACCCGCGCCGACGGCCTTGTCGCCCGGCAGTCCGGCGAAGGCATTCCCGCGACCCTTGGCACCCGCACCTATCTCGGCCGCGCCTACCAATACAAGTGCAAGACCGTCGCCGGAGAGATCACCGCGAATGGAGCACTGTCCGAACCTTTCGACCCTGATACGAACGCTGTTCTGGTGCCTGTTGCCGAACAGTGCTGCATCCTTGCTCCGGAAGCCTGAGCCTCGATTTACAAACCTCAAGCCGCTCCTCAAAAGTATGACTTTTCGCAGCGCTTGCTCTCGACAAGGCGGGCCTGCCCGCGCTATCGAAGGCCAAAATGTTCGGGGAGGAAACCGCGAGATGCCAGAGCCTAAGTCGATCATTCTAGATTGGGGCACGAGTTCGCTCCGTGCCGCGCTAGTATCTGAAACGGGCGAAACGCTCGATACCCGCGATACGACAAGCGGCGGCATCCAGTTCGTCAAGGATGGGGCTTTCGAGGACGCCCTGATGGAAACGGTCGGGGCATGGTTCGACGCGCACGGCGCAATCCCAGTCCTCGCGAGCGGCATGATCACCAGCCGCAATGGCTGGATCGAGGTGCCTTACGTCGATGCGCCCGCGGGTCTTGCCGAACTGGCAGCCGGCACGCGGCAGATCACGCTTGGCAACGGCGCCATCGTCACCTTCCTGCCCGGCATGCGCGATCCCGCGGCGAAACCGTTTCCGGACGTGATGCGCGGCGAGGAAACGCAGATCGTCGGCTTCGGGCTGGACAAGAACCGGACCCTGGTTCTGCCCGGCACCCACAGCAAATGGGCACGGGTCGAGAGTGGCCGGATCGCCGGTTTCCAGACCTATGCGACCGGTGAAATCTTCGCTCTGCTGACCAAGCATTCATTTATCGCCAAGGCATCCGAGCCGGCACCGGGCTCCGAGCCGCGCTGGGAGGCATTTGACCGTGGTGCCGGGTTTGCCGCAAGCGACGCGCGTGCCGCCGACGCGTTCCTGTCTGCCGTCTTCAGCGCCCGCACGGGCGTGCTCGCCGGCGTTCTGGCACCTGATGATATCGGCGACTACGTTTCCGGTCTTGTCATCGGTTCGGAGTTCCGTCAGGCCCGCGCGGCAGGCTGGCTGAAACCCGGTGAAGCCATCGGCATTGTCGGCAACAACGTGCTGAACAGCCGTTACAGCCGCGTCGCGCCGCTGTTTGATCTTGATATAGAGCCGGGCCCAACCGATGCCGCCAAGCGCGGCGTCCAGTTGATCGCCGGACAATTGCAACTGACGAATGAAGGATAGTTCGATGACGTTCCAAGACGCGCTGCAAGCCTGCAATCTGGTTGCCATCCTGCGCGGCATCACGCCTGACGAGGCCGAGCCGATCGGCGAGGCGCTGATCGAAGCCGGCTGGCGCATCATCGAAGTCCCGCTCAATTCGCCGGAGCCGCTGAAGAGCATCGAGAAACTGCAAAAGCGGTTCGGGGACAGGGCGCTGATCGGTGCGGGAACGGTGCTGACGACCGCTCAGGTCGCAGACGTCGCCTCGACGGGCGCAACTGTCATCATCTCGCCGAACGCGAACCTCTCGGTCATCGAAGCGAGCGTCTCGCGCGGCATGATCAGCCTGCCGGGCGTCGCGACGCCGTCTGAAGCCTTTGCGGCGATCGGCGCCGGTGCGACCGGCATCAAGGCCTTCCCGGCGGAGGCGATCCCGCCCATGGTCATCAAGGCCTGGAGGGCAGTTCTGCCGAAGGATATGCCGGTTCTGGCCGTTGGCGGGATTACGCCTGACAACATGAAATCCTTTATCGACGCCGGCACGAACGGCTTCGGCATCGGCGGATCGCTTTACAAGCCGGGCGACGATGTTGCGTCGGTGGCGGCCAAGGCCAAGCTATTTATCGAGGCGATGCGCCGCAGCTGATACCGAATCAACGCCATGCGCCAATCCGCGCATGGCCTTTTTCGACCAATCGGCGTAAAGCAGCGGTTCTTGAATCAGCAATGCACCGCATCCTTATGAAAATCCTTCCTGAAGAGCAGTTTTCCAAAGACGAACCGCAGTTCGAGGATGACATGGGCGAAGACGAACTTGTCCAATCTGCGTATTTCCTGATCGAGGCGCTGACCTTCGCCCCGGTGGCGAAACCGGGCACGCCCGAAGAGCCGTCGAAACCATCGCCAAATCAACGCTTTCGGACCGAAGGTTCCGTGTCCGATGCGGCCTGCAACCGGTTGACCGTACGTCGGAACTTGGCCTAGGCATAGTTCCCCGCCATACTCAGCCGAGATTCGCATGACGATCATCCGACCCGACATCAGCGCCCGCGCTGCGGCCGCTCCGCGTAGCGGTATTGGCGAAATCGTCACCTATGCACGCGGTCGTGACAACCTCATGCCGCTGTGGATCGGCGAAGGCGACCTTGCGACGCCCGACTTCATCACCCGCGCGGCCAGCGACGCGCTTCTCGCAGGCGAGACATTCTATACCTGGACGCAAGGGATCCCGGAGCTTCGCCAGGCAATCCTGCGCTACTACCAGCGCCACTACACGGCCGATCTCTCAGTCGACAACATCTATGTCACCGGATCGGGCATGCAGTCGATCGTGCTGGCGATCCAGACGGTCGCATCGGCCGGCGACGAAGTGATCTATTTGTCACCGGCTTGGCCGAACGCTGCCCATGCCGCGAGTGTTTCCGAAGCAAAGGCCGTACCTGTCGTCCTCGATTTCATCGATGGCAGGTGGGTGCTCGATGCGGGCCGACTGGAAGCTGCGATCACGCCGAAAACCCGGGCGCTGTTCATTAATACCCCATCCAACCCGACGGGCTGGACGGCAACGAAGGATGATCTCGAGGCGATTCTCGGCCTTGCGCGCCGCCATGGTCTCTGGATCATCGCCGACGAAATCTACGGGCTCTACTATTTCGAAGGCACGCGGGCACCATCGTTCATGGATGTCATGGACGCGGAAGACCGCATCATCTTTGCCAATTCCTTCTCGAAGAACTGGTGCATGACCGGCTGGCGCATCGGCTGGGTGGTAGCGCCGACCGAGATCGGCCAGACGCTCACCAATCTCATCCAGTACTCCACATCAGGCGTTGCGCAATTCATGCAGAAGGGCGCGATTGCGGCACTCGACCTTGGCGACGAGTTCATTCGCTCCAATGTCGAGCGTGCCCGAACCTCGCGCGACATTCTGTGTGACGCGCTGGTCGCCACCAACCGTGTCGAAACGCGAAAGCCCGAAGGGGCGCTCTACGCGTTCCTGAAGATCGACGGCGTAACAGACAGCCGCGCCGAAGCCTTCAGGATTGTCGACGAAACCGGCGTCGGCATGGCGCCGGGCACCGCATTCGGCCCCGGCGGCGCCCCCTTCATGAGAGCATGTTTTCTGCGCGACCCGAAGCAGATCGAAGACGCGGCCGAGCGGCTATTCGCCTATATCCGCCGACGTTGACCGGACGAGCTCGTCAAGATCGGCGATGGGCGAATGCCGGTTTCGCACTCCACCCATCAGCGATCTTGAGATCGACGTCAGTTGCACTGACCGGCCTGGTTGAGGGCTGCGGTCACGCCGCTGAGCGAGAACGTGTAGGATGTGCGGGTGCCTCTCCCCGAGACGGCCTGAAGCGTCATATTGCTTCCCGTACGCATGGCGTCGATCATCGCGGAATCATTGCTTTCCTGCTGCGTCCAGCCGGAGTTGCCCCGCGGCGTCATGGCAAAAGATTTGCCATCGATCGTGACCGTTATCTGTGAGCTGTTTTGAAGATCATATCCCATGATGGCCTGCGGATAATATCCGCTGCCCGAAGGCTTGGGCGCCACGAGGAAGAAGTTATCGCCGTGGTTGACGCTTGCGGGCGTCGCCTGTTTCGGAATGGTCAGGACGTAGCAGCTTTTCGAAGCTCCCGCCTGATAGGAATAGACGTTCCAGTCGCCGAACTGCCTCAGCATCGTCGGGCTCGGCTGGGCAAATGCCGGCAGGGCAATCACGGCTGCAAAGAGAGGCGCAAGGGCGAAAGGTTTGAAGGACATCTCGTCTCCTGTTGGGAATGGCAAGGGAAATACGGGTACGAATGCATCCGTATGTGATCCCATAGGGGGAGGAGGCGGTTACCGGAAAGTTAAAACTTTCACCTTCTGCGACGTCGCCTCCGCCAAATCCGGTCTGGAACCGGGCAGATGTGATCACCCGAAAGAGACGAAATATCGCGTTTCCGGTTCTTTAGCGCGATCGCTGCGGCCAGCCTCACGGCATCTTCACAAATGCGTCAAACCTGTAACGAAACCGAGGCTTTTTGCCGTGAGGCGATGCGGACAAGAAAAGTCGTGGCCGTTACAGTCAGATGAAATTCGACATCCGAATCGCCCGGATGCAGCAGGATCGCATCATAGGCGGCAAGCAATGTGCCATCTTTCAGCACCAAATCCGACGTCGGCAGAACCAGGGTCACGTCCGAACCGTTCGACGTAATGACGCGTTCACTGGCGGGGAGCATCGTCACGCCGTGAATAAACTTTCCGCGCCGGGTCATGACATTGAGATCGGTGATCGGGCCAGAGAGCAGCCTTGCGCTGGTCACTGCATCGGCCGGAAACGCGTGGGGCGGCGTGTCGGGGCGCAGGACACGATCGGGCTCGCCCTCGACCGAAAGCTCGATCCCGTCGCCCGTCAAAATGCTGAGGGTCCGGTCTATGTCCGCGAACACAGAGAACGGGCCGTCCTCGGCCACCGTCGCCATGCTGATACGCCAGTCGAAATCATCGACCGACGCAGCCTCGGGAAAGACGGCGATCTCCACCGTCTCGCCCTTGCCGTTTTTCCAGGGCATCCGCTTATGGTCCGATGCAGGCAGGATGCGCATGCGCGTCAGTTCCCGAGGATGCCGGGAAGGCGAAGACCCTTGTCTTCGGCGCAGTCGATCGCGATCTCGTATCCCGCATCGGCGTGGCGCATGACGCCGGTCGCAGGGTCGTTCCACAGGACACGTTCGATCCGCCGGGCTGCATCATCCGTTCCGTCGGCGCAGATGACCATGCCGGAATGCTGCGAATATCCCATGCCGACACCGCCGCCATGGTGCAGCGACACCCAGGTGGCGCCGGATGCGGTGTTGAGGAGCGCGTTGAGGAGCGGCCAGTCGGACACGGCGTCCGAGCCATCCTTCATCGCTTCCGTCTCGCGGTTCGGCGAGGCGACGGAACCGCTGTCGAGATGGTCGCGGCCGATGACAACAGGCGCGGACAGTTCGCCGCTCCTCACCATCTCGTTGAAGGCGAGACCGAGCTTGTGGCGATCCCCCAGACCCACCCAGCAGATCCGCGCCGGAAGTCCCTGGAAGGCGATGCGCTCGCGCGCCATGTCCAGCCAGTTGTGCAGGTGGGTGTTGTCGGGCAGCAGTTCCTTTACCTTCGCATCCGTCTTGTAGATGTCCTCAGGATCGCCCGACAGCGCCGCCCAGCGGAACGGGCCGATGCCGCGGCAAAACAGCGGACGGATATAGGCCGGAACGAAGCCCGGAAAGGCGAAGGCATTTTCCAGGCCTTCGTCCTTGGCGACCTGGCGGATGTTATTGCCATAATCGAGCGTCGGCACGCCCGCATCCCAGAACGCCACCATCGCTTCCACATGCGCCTTCATCGATGCACGGGCGGCGACCTCCACCGACTTCGGACCGCTTTCGCGCTTGGCTTTGGCTTCCTCGACGGTCCAGCCGACCGGCAGGTAGCCGTTGCGCGGGTCATGGGCGGATGTCTGATCGGTGACGATATCCGGGCGAGCGCCGCCGGCTTTCATGCGGGCGACCAGTTCGGGGAAGATTTCGGCGGCATTGCCGAGCAGGCCGACCGATTTCGCTTCGCCCGCCTTGGTCCATTGGTCGATCAGCCCCAGCGCTTCGTCCAGCGTCTTTGCCTTGGCATCGACATAGCGGGTGCGCAGACGAAAATCGATGCGGGTCTCATCGCATTCGACCGCGAGGCAGCAGGCGCCTGCCATGACGGCTGCGAGCGGCTGTGCGCCGCCCATGCCGCCGAGGCCGCCGGTCAGGATCCACTTGCCCTTGAGGCTGCCGCCGTAATGCTGGCGGCCCGCTTCCACGAAGGTCTCGTAGGTGCCCTGGACGATGCCCTGCGTGCCGATATAGATCCACGAACCCGCGGTCATCTGGCCGTACATTGCCAGGCCCTTCTTATCCAGTTCGTTGAAATGGTCCCAGGTTGCCCAGTGCGGCACGAGGTTGGAGTTGGCGATCAGAACGCGCGGCGCATCCTTGTGGGTGCGGAACACGCCGACCGGCTTGCCGGACTGCACGAGAAGCGTCTCTTCCTCCGTCAGCGTCTTCAGGGTCGCGACGATCTTGTCGAAATCGTCCCAGGTGCGGGCGGCCCGGCCGATGCCGCCATAGACCACGAGTTCGTGCGGGTTTTCAGCCACATCAGGATCAAGGTTGTTCATCAGCATCCGAAGCGGTGCCTCGGTCATCCAACTCTTGGCATTGAGCTCGCTGCCTCTAGGCGAGCGGACATCGCGGATGTTGTGGCGTGGATTGGTCATGACGCGGCTCCCCAATTTCTTCTGATGATCAAACTTCAAGGACCGGCAGGATGCCCGGCGAGATGGCGTGGGCGAAGGCGCCGGATGCGACCAGTTCACTTGCGGCCTTTAGATCCGGCGCCATGTAGCGGTCATCCTCGAGCGCCGGCACCGCTGCGCGCAACACTGCAACGGCCTTCTCGAGTTCAGGGCTGGTCTTGAGCGGCCCACGCAGTTCGACGCCCTGGACGGCTGTCAGCGCTTCGATCCCGAGAATGCCGAACAGGTTTTCGGTCATGCCGAGCAGGCGGCGGGCGCCGTGGCAGGCCATCGACACATGGTCCTCCTGATTGGCGGAGGTCGGCGTCGAATCGACCGAGGCGGGATGCGACATCTGCTTGTTCTCGCTCATCAGAGCCGCCGACGTGACTTCCGCGATCATCAGGCCCGAGTTCAGACCGGGCTTCTTGGAGAGAAAGGCCGGCAGTCCGTAGGAGAGAGCAGGATCGACCAGAAGCGCGATACGACGCTGGGCGATCGCACCGATCTCGCAGATCGCGAGCGCCGTCTGATCCGCGGCGAAGGCGACCGGCTCCGCATGGAAATTGCCGCCGGAGACGACGGAATTGTCGGACAGAACCAGCGGATTGTCGGTGACGGCATTCGCCTCGATCTCCAGCGTCCTTGCGACGGACCGCAACAGTTCGAGGCAGGCGCCGTCGACCTGAGGCTGGCAACGGATGCAATAGGGATCCTGAACGCGCTCGTCGCCTTCAATGTGGCTCGCACGAATTTCGGAGCCTTCGAGAAGGTTGCGAAGCGCGGCGCCCGCATCGATCTGGCCCTTGTGGCCACGCAGGGTGTGGATGTCAGGATGAAACGGCGCGGACGAGCCCATCGCGGCGTCGGTCGACAGGGCGCCCGTAACAAGTGCCGTCTGGGCAGCGCGATGGGTGCGAAACAGTCCCGCAAGCGCCAGTGCGGTTGAGGTCTGGGTGCCGTTGATCAGCGCCAGTCCTTCCTTGGCGGCAAGCACGACGGGTGTCAGCCCCACCTTGGCGAGCGCATCGGCTGATGCCAGCCGTTCTCCCTGCAGAAAGGCCTCGCCTTCGCCCATCATCGTGGCGGCCATATGGGCAAGTGGTGCCAGATCGCCGGATGCGCCGACCGAGCCTTTTTCCGGAATGGCCGGAATGACGCCCTTTTCCAGCATGCCTTCGATCAGGCGGATCAACTCGAGACGGACACCGGAGGCGCCGCGGCCGAGCGAGATGAGCTTCAGCGCCATGATGAGACGTACCACATTCTCCGGCAGCGGCGCCCCGATGCCACAGCAATGCGACAGGATGAGATTGCGCTGCAGGGTGGCGAGATCGGCACTGTCGATCTTGATCGAGGCAAGCTTACCGAAGCCGGTGTTGATGCCGTAGACCGGCGCGTTTCCGGCGGCGATTTCCGCGATCCGTCTCGCCGCCCTTTCGATACCGGCATCGAAGGAGCGATCGAGAACCGCCGAACCGTTGTCCCAGTAGAGATCGGAAAGCTCGGCCAGAGTAACGCTGCCGGGGTGAAGCGTGATCGTCATAGCTGTTGACCTCTGAAGACGTTCGAATAAAGCGGGTTGAAGCCGATGCGGTAAACCAGCTCGGCCGGTCGCTGGATGTCCCAGATGGCGAAGTCCGCGGATTTGCCAGCCTCCAGCGTGCCGGTTTCGGAGAGAAGACCGAGTGCCCTGGCCGCCTCGCGCGTCGCGCCGGCGATGCATTCCTCGACGGTCAGCCGGAAAAGCGTCGCCGACATGTTCATCGTCAGCAGAAGCGAGGTGAGCGGTGACGTGCCGGGATTGCAATCGGTCGCGATCGCGATCCTGACGCCAACATCGCGCAGCATCTGCACCGGCGGCTTCTGCGTTTCGTTGATCGCATAGAACGCGCCCGGCAGCAGAACCGCAACCGTGCCTGACGCGGCCATCGCGGCAGCACCTTCGGCATCGAGATATTCGAGATGATCGGCGGACAAGGCACCGTAGGATGCCGCCATCGCGGCACCACCGAGATTGGAAAGCTGTTCGGCGTGCAGCTTTACGGGCAGGCCGAACGACGTCGCATGATCGAACACCCGCCGCATGTCCGCGACCGAGAACGCGATGCCTTCGCAGAACCCGTCGACAGCATCTACGAGGCCCTCCGCATGGGCAAGGTCCATAGCGGGCAGCACCACGTCGGTAATGTAGTCGCCGTTGCGTCCACGGTATTCGACGGGCGTTGCATGGGCGCCAAGGAACGACGTGACGACGCGGACCGGGCGGATCTTTTCGAGCGCCCGGGCGGCGCGCAGCATGTTGAGCTCGCCTTCGACCGACAGGCCGTAACCGGATTTGATCTCGAGCGTCGAAACACCTTCCGCGAGCAGCGTATCGACCCTTGGAAGCGCGGCCTTCACAAGCCCGTCGACGGAAAGGGCATTGGTCGCCTTGACGGAGGAGACGATGCCACCGCCTGCGCGCGCAACCTCTTCATAGGTGGCCCCTTCGAGCCGCATTTCGAATTCCATGGCGCGATCGCCGCCGAAGATCAGATGCGTATGGCAGTCGATCAGGCCGGGCGTGATCACCCTGCCCTCCACGTCGATGATCTGATCGGCTTCCAGAAAGGTTGACGGCAGATCGGACTCTGTGCCCGCGAAGACGATCCTGCCCCCGTCGACCGCAATGGCACCCTGCTCGATGAGAACAAGACCTCGCGCCTCGTCCGCAAGTGTCAGCAGACGGGCGTTGCGCCATAGGCTTCTGGTTGGCGCCACCGGTGAATTATCACTATTCTCGACCACGAAGCCTTCCTCTTTTTGTTTTAATGTATATACATAAAAACTCATGGCAAGAAGAATTTGCAGGCGCCTGCTGGACGCAGACGGGACCGACGAGTGGAGTTGGCAGTGAACACCATTTTTGCAGAAAGCGCACTGATCGGCGGGGAATGGGCGAGCAACACTCGCATGACGATAGAGCATGGCACCGTGAAGTCGATCGAGCGTAGCGCCATGCCCGCGGCCTCCGACGAGCGGCACCGGCTGATCGTGCCCGGCATGGCCAATCTCCACAGCCACGCTTTCCAGCGCGCCATGGCAGGACTGACGGAGGTTCGCGGATCAACGAGCGACAGCTTCTGGAGCTGGCGCACGCTGATGTACAAATTCGCCCTGTCGATGACACCTGACGATATCGAGGCGGTCGCTGCGCAGCTCTATATGGAAATGCTGGAGGCGGGCTTTACCCGCGTTGGCGAGTTTCATTACCTTCACCACGACCGCGATGGGCGCCACTATGCCAATATCGGCGAGCACGCGGAGCGGATTGGTGCGGCCAGCGCTGCCACCGGGATCGCTCTCACCCTTCTGCCGGTCTTCTACGCCCGCTCCGGTTTCGGGGGAATGGCACCGACGGAGGGCCAGCGACGCTTCATCAACTCGGTCGAAAGCTTTTCCACGCTGATGGAGGAATGCCGGAAGATCACGTCTGCGCTTCCCGGCGGCCAACTCGGCATCGCGCCGCACAGTCTGCGGGCCGCGACGCCGGAAGAACTGCGGGACGTTCTGCCGATGGCAGGTGGAGGCCCGATCCACATCCATATCGCCGAGCAAACGAAAGAGGTCGAGGACTGTATCGCGTGGTCGGGCGCACGTCCCCTCGAATGGCTGCTCGCCAACATGCCGGTCGATGAGCGCTGGTGCCTGATCCACGCTACCCATATGACCGAGGCGGAAACGCGCGACATGGCACGCCGAGGGGCCATTGCCGGTCTCTGCCCCATCACGGAAGCCAACCTCGGCGACGGCATATTTCCGGCGCCGGCATTTCTCGAGGAAGGCGGCCAGTTCGGCGTCGGCTCGGACTCGAACATCTCGATTTCGGTCGCGCGTGAACTTCGGCAGCTCGAATATTCGCAGCGTCTCGGACTTCGCTCGCGAAACGTCGTGGCACTACCGCAGCGATCGACGGGTGCGCGCCTGTTCCAGGAAGCGCTGAAAGGTGGCGCCCGCGCATTGCAGTCGCAGGACGACATCGTATCAGGTGCATCGGCGGATTTCGTCTCGCTCGATCTTGGGGCCGCACCCTACCTTTCGGCAGATCAGGTTCTCGATCAGTGGATCTTCGCTGACACGATCAAGGTGGATTGCGTCTGGGCGGCGGGCAAAAAGCTCGTGACGGGCGGCCTGCATGGGAGCCGAGAGACAATCGTCCCGAGGTTCCAGGCCGTGATGGCCGCTCTGCTTGACGCCGGCTGACCGGATATGGTGGAGAAGCCGTTTGATGCAGAGAGCCGAAGGACTTCGCCTTGACCGGAGAAAAAGACATCAAGGCGATGCGTACGGTGAGCACACTGCACCAGAAGATCCTGGGCGACATCGAGAACAATATCGTCAGCGGCGAATGGCCCCCGGGCTACAGGATCCCTTTCGAGGTCGAGCTCGCCAAGCACTACAATGTCTCGCGGATGACCGCGAACAAGGTTCTGACCCAGCTTGCCAATGCCGGACTGATCGAGCGGCGCAAGAAATCGGGCTCCTTTGTTGCCCAGCCGCGCAACCAGGCTGCCATTCTTGAGATCTACGACATCGAAGATGAAGTCCGCGCGCTGAACAAGGACTACCATTTCCGGATGGAGGAATGCCGGGAGCGGAAGACTGTGGCAACGGACCGGCTGCGCCTGAGCGTCTCCGGCAAGGAAAAATCCATCTACGTCGTCTGCCTGCATTTCTCCGACGGGAAGCCGTTCTGTCTTGAGGAACGACTGATCAATCTGAAGACCGTGCCGCAGGCAAAGGACATGGATTTCTCGACGGTTTCACCGGGCAAGTGGCTGATCGCGCAGATACCATGGACCGCTGCGGAACATCGGATCTCGGCCCAGCTTGCGGACGAAGAGCTGGCAAGGCGGCTGGAAATCACGCCGCAGTCTGCCTGCCTCGTGGTAGAACGCAAGACCTGGGACGTTTCCGGCCCGGTGACGTCGGTGCGGTTCAGCTACCCTTCCGACAGCCATGCGATCACTGCGCGCTTTGCTCCGGCCTCGAGCTGAGACCGGCTTGCCCACCCCAAGCATCCCTCGCCAATTCAGGCTTAAAATGCGGTCTGTCGCAGCCGGCTCGCCATTTCGCGTTGGACTTCGGGGGCTCAACGTGACCTAGTCATATGGTTCGTCGGCATAGGATGCCATCGATCCGGCGTTTGGAAAATTGGCGGCGCTGCCTCAATACGGACTGCGGGACCAAAAAAGCCGGTTACCTGCGAAACGTCACTGGGCTTGTTATCATCGACTAAGCGGATGGCAGCAAGATACCCGACATGCAAACGTGGTAGTCCGACATTCGGAGCCATGCTGACGACAGAGGCTGCCATGACACTTTCTTTCCCAAATCCCGCGCGCAGTTACGATGAATCGAAAAGACGCGTCCGCTTTCTGGGTCATGACGGCATGTTCGAGGTTCGGTTCTTCGTCGCTGCTGAAGTTCTCAGCAGCGACCTTGTTGAAAGAACTGCCGTCAGCGATGATTATCTTGCCTCTTTCGATGCGCTACGACCGAAGATCCTGAAGGCGGCCCAGGCTGCCTACAAGGCGAAAAACGCACAATCCATCATGCTAGATCTCGAGAACTTCAAATGAACAGACTTCTGCTGAGCGCCATCGCTCATCGTCCCGACATGATGTATTTTTCCGATCTGACCCAATGTCAGTCGAACTCGGGTCGGTGATCGCATGACGATCTTTTCGGTTCGTCACCTTACGTCCTACCAGTATCATAAGCCGGTCGAGTTCGGCGAACACAGGCTGCTGTTCCGACCAAGGGACAGTTTCGACCAGACGCTGCTCGTGTCGCGCCTCGAGGTCTTTCCAAAGCCTGCCTATGTCCGCTGGATCCATGACGTGTTTGGCAACTGCGTGGCGCTGGTCGGGTTTGAGGGTGCGTCTCAGAAACTCCAGTTCGAAACGACCATCAGGCTCGATCATACGCCGCAGCTCGCGATGGATTTTCAGATCGACGAGGAAGCCCTCACCTATCCCTTCACCTATGATCCGGTGGAAGCGTTCGATCTGGAATGCACCATCCGTCGCCATTACCCAGATGCCAACGACGAGGTTGGCAAATGGGCGCGGCAGTTCGTCAAACCCGGCCAGCCGACCGAGACCGGCCGATTGCTGATGACGCTCTGCTACGCGATCCGTGAAAGCTTCGTCTATGCCCGTCGCCACGAACACGGCACCCAGGCTCCGCTCGAGACGCTGCAGCTGCGTCGCGGGACCTGCCGCGACTTTGCGCTTTTGATGATGGAAGCCGCACGGGCCCTCGGCCTCGCTGCACGTTTCGTCACCGGCTATATCTACGTTCCCGATCGCGACGGATCGACGACGCTTGGAGGCGGGTCTACCCACGCCTGGTGCCAGGTCTACCTGCCGGGAGCCGGATGGGTGGAATTTGATCCGACCAACGGCATTGTCGGCAACCGCGACCTCATTCGCGTCGGCGTCGCCCGCGACCCGAAACAGGCTATCCCGCTTCGTGGCAGCTATGACGGTGAGGCGGAAGATTTCAAAAGCATGTCAGTGCAGGTCAACGTCACGACCGACGAGTTCCAGGCCAAACTTCATGGCTAAACGGAACCGTATCAACGCCCGGGCATTGCCGCATTGCTGCCATCTCGTCAACGGTATTTAGGAGACATCGCTTCATGAGGATACGCGCCGGTTTTCATCTGGGCTATGAATGCCAACAGCCGACTGCCATGCTTCTGGCGTTGAATATCCACCCCTCCCGTCGCGTAGATCTATTGACCGAACAGGTGCTGACTTTCGACAGACCGATCGAAGCCTGGGGTTATCAGGATGTCTTCGGAAACGCCTGCAGCCGCATCGTTGCACCGCCCGGCCTGACGACGATCTCGACCGAGTTCGAGATCTATGACACCGGGCTCCCGGACCCGATCCCGGAAGATGCGCAGCAGCACCTCATCCAGGATCTACCCGACGACGTTCTGGTGTTCCTGCTGGGCAGCCGTTATTGCGATACGGACCGTCTGTCAGACTTTGCCTGGAACACGTTTTCCTCGACTGATCTGGGCTGGCCGCGCGTCAAAGCCATTCTTGATTTCGCGCATAACCGCATTGCGTTCAACTATCAGAACGCCGATTCGCTGCGGACCGCGTTCGGCGGCTTCAACGACCAGACGGGCGTGTGCCGGGACTACGCGCATCTGGCGATCACCCTTTGCCGGTGCATGAACATTCCCGCACGCTACTGCACGGGTTATCTCGGCGACATCGGTGTTCCCAAGGATCACAATCCGATGGACTTCAGTGCATGGTTCGAAGTCTATCTCGGCGGCCGCTGGCACACTGTCGATGCCCGTCACAACAAACCTCGTATCGGCCGGATCCTGATGGCGACCGGTCGCGATGCGACCGATGTCGCGTTGTCCACGGCCTTCGGCCCGGCGATCTTGGCAAGGTTCGAAGTGATCACGGACGAACTGCCGATGGGCGGAGACGGGCAGGCGTAATAGCCGTGCCGAGTTTCTGACCCTTTGAGCTTTATGACGTCGCGCCCGGTTGCGAGAGCACCTAGCGCGGCGACGTAAGCTTGCCGATCTGTTCCGCCAGCTGTGCCTGCGTATACGGCTTTCCGAGCCGCGCAACCTCAAGATCAACGCCAGGCGGAAGATCCGCGTAGCCGGAGGCGATCAGGATTGGCAATTCGGGCAGCAAGGCTCGTGCAGCCTTCGAGAGTTCGCCCCCGGTCATGCCAGGCATGGAGTAGTCGGTGATCATCAGATCGAACTTTGGTCCCTTACCCAGATGCTCCAGCGCCTCCTTGCCGGAATGGGCTTCGACCACGTCGTGTCCGAGATCCAGCAGCATGTCGGCGGAACTCATGGCGATGAGGACGTCGTCGTCGACAAGCAGGATACGCTTGGGACCATCCTGATATTCTGCCGGAGGCGATGGTGCCTCGGCCTGCCTCGGCTGCTCGGCAGCGGAAGAGACCGGAATCCACAATTCGGCGGTGGTGCCGGAACCGATCCTGCTCGACAATTTCAACTCTCCCTTTAACTGGGACGCCAGGCCGTGGATCATCGACAATCCGAGGCCCGTTCCCTTGCCCAGTTCCTTCGTTGAGAAAAACGGTTCGATGGCTTTTTGCAGCGTCGCCTCGTCCATGCCTTGGCCTTCGTCCTTGACCGAGAGCACGACGTAACGCCCGGCTGCAAGCGTATCGTTTGAGAACCTCTGCTCTTCCTGGCTGAGGCTGATCCGCAGCGTGCCACCGTCGGGCATGGCGTCACGCGAGTTGACGGCAAGGTTGAGAAGCGCCAGCTCGATCTGGTTGGCATCTGCCGAAACCTTCGGCAGATGATCCGGTATCGAAGTCTCGACGAGGATGGTCGACCCGACCGAGCGTTCGAGAAGGTCGCGCATGCCACCGATCAGGGCGCCAAGGTCAACCGGGCCGATCTGCAGATCCTGGCGGCGGGCAAAGGCGAGCAGCCGCTGGGTCAACGACGCGCCGCGTCTTGCACCCTGAAGGGCGCCATCGATCAGGCGTTCGGCTTTCGGATCGCCCGCAACGAGCTTGCGGAGCAATTCGAGATTGCCGAGCACTGCCATCAACAGGTTGTTGAAATCGTGGGCGACGCCGCCGGTCAGTTGGCCGATCGCCTCCATCTTCTGCGCCTGGCGCAGTTGATCTTCCGCCCGCTCACGCTGCGACACCTCGTCCATCACGACCGAATGGGCCTGTTCAAGTTCACGCGTCCGCTCGGCGACACGCTCTTCAAGCAGTTCGTTGATCTGCCGCTGCTGCTTCTCGTTGATGACCCGGTCGGTAATGTCGGCGGATACGCCGACCAGCTTGACCGCCTTGCCCGAGTGGTCGCGGTAGAGCTGTGCCCGCACCTCTGCCCAGCGCACGGTGCCGTCGCGCCAGACGGTGCGGTATTCGACAGAATAATCCTCACCGCTCTCGGCTGTTGCCGTATGAGCATCCTGTACGCGTTGCCGGTCATCGGGATGGATACTGGCAAAAAGGTCCTGATAGGTGAACGCCTCTTCCGGACCGCGTCCGAAAATGCTCTTGCAGGTCGCAGACGTGCTCAGGACATCAGTTGCAAGATCCAGTTCCCAAGCGCCGAGGCGACCGGCCTCGAGTGCTGTCTGCAAACGGCGCTCTCCTTCGTCGAGAGCTTCCATCCGCAGACGTGCATCATATTGGCGCCGACGCCCGCGTGCGGCAGAACGGGCAACGCTGATGAATGTCGTTGCGTGGAAAGGGCGCTCGATGAAGCTGACATTGCCAAGGACTTCCGACAGCCGCGCAGCTGCGGGATTACGCTCCGGACCACCGCCGCGGTTTGTCAGAATGACAAAAGGTAGATCCGACCAGCTCGGCTGGTTCTCGATCCACTGGGAGATGGCGCGCAGGTCGGCGGAGCGCAGAGCTTCCTCGGTGATGACAGCGAGCGCGATGTTGTCGTCAAGGCTGTCGACGAAACCGGACAGGTCCAGGGCCGCCTTCGAAGCGATACCGGCTTCCTTCAGGAGGGATGCCGCAATCTGCGCATCGCGACCGTGTGGGGCATGAATGAGGCCGACGGCATCTCTGTTAGGAATGGCTTTCGTCCTCGTTTGAAAGCTCCAGCAGTTGCTGCTTTTCGCCGACAAGCGTCGGTACGCCGCGCAACACGCCCTGGAAACCGGAAAGCGGATCGCCCAGTGTCAGCCCCGCATCGGTGATGCGAAACTCGCGGATGGTTTCTTCGTGCCGACCGGTTCGCTTCTTGATGACCGAGACTGCACGCCGAACCCTGCCCAGTGCCTCGAAATAGCGCAGCAGGATAACTGTATCGGCGAGGTAGGTGACATCGACCGGGGATTTCATGTCTCCGACGAGCCCGTGCTGGGCAACTGTCAGAAACGTATTGGCGCCTTGCCGATTGAGGTATTGCAGCAGTTCATGCACGTGCAGGATCAGCGCGTTTTCCTCGGGCATCGACGCCTGGTAGCCGTTCACGCTATCGATCACGACTGTCCCGGCCTTGAAGGTCGCCACGCGATCCCGCACGCGTTGCGAGAATTCCCCCGGCGAAAGCTCGGCCGCATCCAGCTGCTCGATGTGAATAGCGCCATCGTCGCGCATCTTCTCAAGGTCGATCCCCATTGCTTTCGTACGCGAGAACAACAGGCCGAGCTCTTCGTCGAATATGAAGACGGCTGCTTTCTCACCGCGCTTCACGGCAGCTGCTACAAACTGGAGCGCGAACAGGCTTTTGCCGGTACCGGCAGGTCCGATGAGCAGCGTGCTCGACCCGCGTTCTATACCACCGCCAAGTAGATCGTCGAATTCGGCAATGCCGCTTTTTAAAATAGCTCGGTCGAATGCCGTCTTGTGCTCGATCGCACGCAGCCGCGGAAATACCGAGACGCCTCCGGTCTTGATGACGAAATCATGATAGCCGCCGCGGAACGCCTGGCCGCGATATTTGATCACCCGCAGGCGGCGGCGTTCCGAACCATAGTCGGGAGCCAGCTGCTCGAGATGAAGAACGCCGTGAACGACGCTGTGGACGGTCTTGTCGAGATTGTCCGACGTCATGTCGTCGAGCAAAAGGACTGTGGCGTCGGATCGAGAAAAGAAATGCTTCATGGCCAGGATCTGGCGGCGGTAGCGGAGAGAACTCTGTGCCAACAGACGGATTTCCGACAAGCTGTCGATCACCACACGCTGCGGTTTCAGACGCTCGAAGGCCTCGAAGATCAGCTTGGTCGTCTCGCCGAGCTCCAGATCTGAGGAGTAAAGCAGGCTTTGCTGCTGGTCTGCGTCAAGCAGGCTTTCCGGGGGGACGAGCTCGAAGATTTCGATCGAATCCCCGAATTCGATACCGTGCGAAAGCGCGCTTTCCCGCAGTTCTTCTTCACTCTCCGACAGGCTGATATAAAGACAGCGCTCCTTGAGTGTTGCGCCTTCCAAAAGAAATTGCAGGGCGATCGTAGTTTTGCCCGTGCCCGGCGTCCCTTCGAGCAGGAAAACATGGCGGCGAGTCAAACCGCCCGATAATACATCGTCCAGTCCCAGAACGCCTGTCCTCGCCTTTGTACTCAAGCCGTCGATCATGTTTTTTCCTTTTGCGACTTTTGACTTAGCGCAAACTGGCGTGGAAACAAGAGATGGACGGGTTGGGTACGGTAACTGTGACGAACGAGATGTTTCCGGCTGTCCTTCGATTCTAGCAGTTGCGCAGGTAAGCGGCGGCGCGAAGACCCGAAATGCGTCCGAGCGCCACTGCAGTCAGGAGACCGTTCCCGGACAGGTAGCCGCTCACTTTGCTGCCCGATACGCCACAGGCAGCGCCTCCGGCCGCAAAAAGGTTTGCGATGGTCGAACCGTCGCGTCGAACCACGCGTGCCTCGCCGTCAACAACAAGTCCGCCCTGGGTGTGGAAGAGTGCGCCGGTGACCCTTACCGCTTTGAAGGGCGCTCGAAGTGGCGGCACGTCTGCCAGAGAACGGCCGAACGGGTCCGCCCCACCCTCGGCTTTGCAATTCTCGAAAGCACAGAAGCTTGCCGTCAGTTTCTCCGGCGAGACCTGCATCCGCTCCGCAAGCGCCTCGATCGTATCGGCCTCGATGATCGCATGCATACGCTCGGCGCTTCTGAAATCCTCGAACTGGGCCGCGATCGCGGCGATCCGCGTGTCGAACACGGTCCATGCGATCCCTTCCGGCTGAGCAAGCACGTTGGACGCCTGCTCCGAATACCCCTTCGCCTCGTTGGAAAAGCGTTCGCCTGCGACATTCACCTGGAAGCCGCCTTCCATCACGGTCGCCCAGGTGATCAGGATCCCGGCAGGATGGGCGACGGATCCATGTCCCTGATGACCGCTCAGATGCCGCGTCGCAGCACCCAGCGCCTCACCCCACACGATCGCATCGCCCTGGTTGCCCGGGTGGCCGAAATAAAGAGCATCCCGCATCTCCGGAATGTGGTGGGCGACCAGCGCCGGATTGCCGCCATAGCCATTGCAGGCAAGGATCAATGCCTCACAGCCGATGTCTTCGCGGGACCCATCCGGTCGCGACAGGGTCATGCCTCGCGGTTTGCCGTCGGAGCCGACGACGAGCGTGTCCACATGAGCTTCCGTCAGGATATCGATGCCGGCTTCTTCCGCGGCGTCGCGCAGACGATCGATCAACTCCTCGCCGGACCGGGAGGGAAGACCATGCATTCGAAGGTGCGAGTGACCGGGATAACGGAAGTTGTCGACCAGCGAAAACGCCAGGCCGTGGTCCTCGGCCAGCCATTCCAGCGTTGGGCCGACCGTTTCGGTTACCAGCCGAACGAGGCCCACATCCGGCTCGTCATCCGCCTTGTGCAGGATATCCGCCCCGAAGGTTTCCGGCGTGTCCTCGACGCCGATCGCGAGCTGCCAGCGCGTGCCTGCTGCCGGGATGAGGCCGGCTGACAGCGCCGTCGAGCCGCGCGGCAGCGGATCGCGCTCCAGCACAAGCACATCGACGCCGTCTGCCTTGGCCGACAATGCTGCAATCATGCCGGCGGCACCGGCGCCGATCACGACCAGCGGCACCGTCACCTCGAATTCCCGGTCCGAGACTTCGACCTTGCTCATCGGGCCTCGAACTCGGCGATCATGTCCGCGATCGTTGCGATCCGGCTGACCGGTTTCAATGCTGCGATCGCGGTCTCGTGCGTTTCCTGCGAAAAGGCGGCCGAACCATCCGACAGGGTGATCGTCTCGAAATCGCGGACATGGGCGTCGCGAACGGTGGAGGCGACACCGCCATTGGTGACGATACCGCCGACCACCAGCTTCTCGATGCCGCATTTGCGCAGGACCCATTCGAGCCGGGTCATGTAGAACGCCGAATAGGCGACTTTCTCGACAATGAGATCGGCCGGTGAAAGATCGTCGATCAGGCTGTTGCCCCAGGTGCCTGGCGCAAAATCGCCCTTGCCGAGAAAGGGCCGGAGTTCCTTCAGATGCGGCGAGATGATTGGCTCGCCACCCTTGCCCGGCACCAACGTGAACTGCGCCGAGATGATGTAGCCGCCTTTTGCGCGCATCACGTCCACAAGTGGCTTGATGCGTTCCGGCAATGCTGCGATCTCAGGCGCCCCTTGCCCGGCCCGGCCATAGGCGCCGTCGGGGGCCAGAAAATCATTGGTCAGATCGACGATGATCAGGCCGGTCTTTTCGATGGGGATCGAATGTCCGCTCATGATTTCCGCTCCACGATGATATTTCCGTAGAGATCGACGCGTGCCTTGAATTCCGGCGAGACGACGGTCGTTGCATCCGGCTGTTCGAGGATCGCCGGGCCCTGGATTTCGGAACTCTCCGGCAGTTGCAGGCGATCGTAGATCGTCGTTTCATGCCAGGCGCCGTCGAACCAGACCTGTCGCGAGCCGGTCGTGGCAGATTCTACCGTCGTGTCGACAGGTGCAGCCAAGGCCTTCAGATCGAAACTCGGACGAATGCCGATCGCGCTGGTGCGAAGATTGACGATCCGCATCGGAACGCCCGGCAGAAGCCGGCTGAAACTTGCCTGATAGGCATCCTCGAAAGCCTGCTGGATCATCGCTTGGCTGACATCGGTTTTACTCCCGCTGATCGTTGCCGGCAGTGTGACGCGAACCGTATGGGTCTGACCGACATAGTGCATGTCGAGCTCTAACAGCGTATCGATCCGCTCGACCGTCAGATGCGCATCCTCGACGACGGCGCGCGCCTTGCCCGCCTCCTCGACCATGCGGGCGTCGATCGCCGCAACGTCGATGCCCTCGAGCGAGAGGTTCAAGGTCTGCACCTGATCGTGGCGGATGTCGGCGATGACGCAGCCGAGAGCCGATGTCACACCCGGATAACGCGGCACGAGCGCCGCCTTCAGCCCGACTTCGCGGATCAGCGCCGAGACATGCAATGCCCCGCCGCCGCCAAAGGGAACGGCCGCGAACTTCTGCGGATCGTGACCGCGCTCGATCGACATCAGCCGGATCGCGCCGGCCATGCGGCTGTCGGCGATCTTCACGATCGCTTCGGCCGCTTCCATCACACCGAGGCCGAGTGGCTTTGCCACATGCTGCTCGATAGCCGCCTTGGCGGCCTCCACATCGAGACGGGCAAGCTTGCCGCCGATCGGCCGGTCCGCGTTGATGCGGCCGAGCACGACATTGGCATCCGTCAGCGTCGGACGGGTATTGCCCTGACCGTAGCAGACCGGGCCGGGCCGCGAGCCGGCACTTTCCGGGCCGACCTGCAGCAGGCCGCCTGCATCCACATGGGCAATTGAACCGCCGCCGGCACCGATCGTGGTGATCTCGATCATCGGCGTGCGGATGACGAGGCCGAAATCGATCGTCGTCTGGGCCGCGAGTGCTGCCTTACCGTCGGCAATCAGCGAGACATCGAAGGACGTGCCGCCGAGATCGCCGGTGATGACGTTCGGAAAGCCGGCCGCCTTTGCGATCGCGGCTGCGGCAATCACACCTGCCGCCGGACCTGACAGCGCGGTACGGGCCGGAAGCCTGCGCGCCGTTTCCGTCGACATCACGCCGCCGTTCGACTGGACGATATGGAAGCGGCCGGCGAAGTCTTCGCTTGCCAGTGCCGTTTCCAGCTTGCCGAGATAGGAGCCGACCACCGGCTGCAGATAGGCATTGAGAACGGTCGTCGACGTGCGCTCGAATTCACGGATTTCGGGCAGGATCTGCGTCGAGCAGGCGAGGTTCTCGTTGTCCCAGACGGCACGGGCGGCTTCCACCGCACGCTCCTCGTTTTCGGGATTGGCATAGGCGTTGACGAAAACGATCGCGAGCGCTTCCGCACCCATCGCCTTCAGCTTTTCGGCCGCGACGCGCACGGCAGCGACATCGACGCCCAGACGGATCGTACCGTCGGCGAGTGTGCGTTCCGCCACTTCCAGGCGCATGTCACGTTCGACGACGGGGATGAAATCGCCCCATAGGCCCCAGGTATTCGGCCGGTCCCGGCGTCGCATTTCCAGTACGTCACGAAAGCCTTCGGTAGTGATCAGACCAACCCTGGCGCCCTTGCGCTCCAGCAGCGCGTTGGTGCCGACGGTCGTGCCGTGCACGATCGAAGACAGGTCTGCGATGGCGCCGAAACCCTTCAGACCATCGAGGAAGCCGACCGCTTCATCGCCCCGGTTGGAAGGGACCTTGTTGGTGCTGAATTTCGAAGACGCTTCGTCGAAGTAGAACAGATCGGTAAAGGTACCGCCGACATCGACGCCGACGATCCTGCCCAATCCCGACTGGCCCAGTTTTTCATTTTGTTGTTTTGTTGTTCCCAGATCGCTCACGCGGCCACTCCCTTGCGCAGCTTGTCGGTTGCTTCATGGTCGATCTCGCCATCTGCGCCGATCACCACGCCGTAGAGGGCTTCGGCCTGGCTGGTGCTGACGAAGCCGAGGCGCACGTCATGCAGAACCTTGTCCGGATCGCGCCTGTGGGGGTCGCCCCAGCCGCCGCCTCCCGGTGTTTCCAACCGGATCCGCTTGCCGGGCTTCAGCCTCAGATCGGTGATCTTCGACGCCATCGGCGGAACGGCTTCGCCGCCGTCTTCCGTCTGCCAGGAGAACCGGTTCAATGCCGCTGACTCTCCGCCGACGACGCCGAACGGCGCGCGTCTGCCGCGTTCGCCGAGCAGCGCCACGTCGCCGCCGGTGAGAAGCTCCAGTTCATAGATAGAACCGACGCCGCCACGATGGGTGCCGGCACCGGCCGAATCCGGCCGCAGTGCCCATTGCGTGAACATGACGGGATAGGCCGCTTCCAGGATCTCCACCGGCGGAATGGTCGCGGTCGAAATCGGGTTGTTGGCGTGGTTCAAGCCATCCGACATCGGATTGCCGCCGAGACCGCCACCGAAGAACGAGAACATCACCCATCGCTTGTGGTCTGCCCTGTACCCGGCGAGCGACAGTGCGTTGATCGTGCCGAACGGGGCAGCAGTTGCACGCGCCGGATCAGCCTGGGCAATGGCGCCGAGAACGACGCCGATCAGGCGCAGGATGGTTTCCGTATAGCCGGCAACCGGCTTTGGAGCATTTGCGCCGAGCAGGGAATTATCGACGATGGTGAACGAGATCGGGCGAAGGCAACCCGCATTCGCCGGCACTTCGGTAAAGATGTGCTTCAGCGCCACATAGCAGGCGGCAATCGTCGTCGAGCGCGAGATATTGATCGGACCCTGGGCCGACTGGGTGGACCGCGAAAAATCGAGCGCCATCGTGTCGCCGGCAATCGTCAGGTCGAGCGCCACCGTCAGCATCTCGTCGATGATGCCGTCATTGTCGAGTACGTCCTCGAACGAATAGGTGCCATCCGGGATCGAAGCGATCGCCGAACGCATCAGCGCTTCGGCGCGGTTCGAGAAGGCCTCGAACGCCGCATCGACTGTCGCTGGACCATATTCGCCGAGAAGAGCGCCAAGCCGTTTCTCGCCAAGATCGAGCGCATTGAGTTGACCGTTGAGATCGCCCCAGTTCGACATCGGAACGCGGGAATTGGCGGAAAGGATCTCGATGATGTCGTTGTTCATCGTGCCTGCGGAGATCAGCTTGACGACCGGGATCCGCACGCCTTCCTGAAAGCTTTCGACCGCCTTCGGATTGTAGCTGCCGGCGACATTGCCGCCGATGTCGAGCCAGTGACCGACCGAGGCCATCCAGCAGAACAGCTTTCCATCGCGAAAGATCGGCCGCACCAGGCGGAAGTCGTTGAGATGTGTCCCGCCTTCGTAAGGGTCGTTGAAGATGAACGTATCGTTCTCCTGCAAGCCCCCTTCCCGCTCGACCTTGGAGATGACGGCGCGCACGGCAAACGCCATGGCCCCGACGAAGATCGGCAGGCCGGATGTGCCCTGCACCAGCGTATCGCCGGTCGTGGCGTGATAGATGCCGTGGCAGGCATCCTTGGCTTCGGCAATTGTCGGGTTGAAAGCCGAGCGATAGAGCGTCGCGTCCATTTCGTCTGCAATCTGTTCCAGCCGGCCCTTCAGAACCGCCAAAGTCACGGGATCAAGCGTCACGGCATCGGTCGTGACGGTAGCTTGCGAGCTCATGCCGCATCCTCTTCGTGTCTGTCTTTTCCATCGGCATCTTCGTAGGTTCTGCCGAGCGCGAGCATGTCGGGCGTGCCGATCAGCGCATTGAGCCCGTTGAAATCAAACATCCGGTCCGCAAAAGGTGCGTTGGATCCGGCAGCGGCCAGCGAGGCGTAATAATCGACCGCCGTCTTCGCAATTGCCCGGACGATTCCGCCCGGAAAGATGACGATCTGGAAGCCGAGATCGGACAATTCAGCTGCGTTGTGGATTGGCGTCGTGCCGCCCTCGACCATGTTGGCGACCAGCGGCTTGACGCCCTTCAGCGCGCCGGCGATGTCGCCCAGCTGCTCGCCACTCTTCGGCGCCTCGACGAACAGGATGTCGGCACCGGCTTGCGCATAAAGATGCGCGCGTTCCAGCGCCCGATCGATGCCTTCCATCTGCAGCGCATCGGTGCGCGCGATGATCAGCGTCTGTTCGTTGGCGCGGGCGTCGACTGCCGCCTTGATCTTTCCAACCATCTCTCCCGTGGAGACGACCGACTTGTCGTTCAGGTGACCGCAGCGCTTCGGCGTCGTCTGATCCTCGAGCTGGATGCCCTGGGCGCCCATCTTTTCAAACAGCCGCACCGTGCGCTGGACGTTGAGCGCATTGCCGTAGCCCGTGTCGGCATCGACGATGACAGGCACGGTCATCCGGTCGCAGATCATTGCGATCCGGTCGGCCACTTCCGCCATCGAGACAAGCCCGATATCCGGACGTCCGAGATGGGTATAGGCGATGGCCGCGCCGCTCAGATACACCGCGCGAAAGCCGGCGCCTGCTGCAATCGACGCCGTCAGAGCGTCAAACACTCCAGGCGCAACAATCGGAATGCCGCTCTTCAAATCCTGGCTCAGACTCATGGTATGTTTCCTTGTTCTTGCCGGCCTCTCTGGGCCGTGTTCTTGTCGCTCAAAGGCCGAGATAAGCCCGTTTCAATTCAGGATTGTCGCGAAGTTCGGCGGCATCGCCTGATAGTGCGACCGAACCGTTCTCCAGGATGTAGGCCCGGCTCGCGAGGTCCAGCGACTGCATGACGTTCTGCTCCACCAGCATGATCGGCAGGCCATCGTCGCTCAGGCGGCGGATGAGCGAAAACATCTCTTCGACCAGAAGCGGCGACAGGCCGAGCGAAGGCTCGTCGAGGATCAGAAGCTTCGGTTCGCTCATCAGGCCACGACCGATCGCCAGCATCTGCTGCTCGCCGCCCGAAAGCGTGCCGGCGAACTGCCGGGTCCGCTCCTTCAGCCGCGGAAAGATCGAGAACACCTTTTCGATATTGGCGGCCCGGCCCCGCTTCGGCCGGCAATAGCCGCCGAGTTCGAGATTTTCGAGAATGGTGAGGTTGGGGAAGATCTTGCGACCTTCCGGCACGTGGATCAGACCGGATGCGACGATATCGCGGGCGCTGGTGCCCAGTATCTCACGGCCGTCGAAACGCACCGAGCCGCTGCGGGCGGGCTGCACTCCTGACAGCACCTTGTTGAGCGTGGTCTTGCCGACGCCGTTCGAGCCGAGCACGGCGACCACCTCGCCCTTGCCGACGGAAAGGCTGAGGCCGCGAAGGACTTCGGTTCCGCCATAGCCGGCGCGCAGGTCTGCGATCTCAAGCATGGGCTGCCCCTTCCGCCTTGATGCGCGCTGCAGCGCCGTGGCCGAGATAGGCCTCGATGACAGCCGTATCGGTGCACACCACCCGCGGCTCGCCGCTTGCGATCATCTTGCCCTGAGAGAGCACGTAGACGGTGTCGCAGAGGTTCATCACCGCCTGCATGATGTGTTCGATCATCAGGATCGTGACACCCTCTTCGCGGATCTGCCGGATGATCGGCAAAACGTCACGGATTTCGGATGGGTTGAGCCCCGCCAGCACCTCATCGAGTAGCAACAGCTTCGGCTGCGTCGCGAGTGCCCTTGCCAGTTCGAGCCGCTTGCGGCCGGCAATCGTGAGGCCCGAGGCAAGCTTGTCGAGTTCGTGGCCAAGACCGACTTTCTCAGCCGTCAGGGTCGCAAGACGCCTCGCCTCGGCCGGATCCTTGGTGTGCAGGAAGGCACCGACGGCGATGTTGTCGCGAACGTCGAGACCCGCAAAAGGCTGGACGATCTGGAACGTCCGCGCCAGTCCGCGACGCGCCCTCAGGTGCGGTTTCTCGCCGGTAATGTCCTCATTCTGAAACGTGACGGTTCCCGCATTGGGGCTGAGGAAGCCGGCGATCATTGCAAACAGCGTCGTCTTGCCGGCCCCGTTTGGACCGATCAGCCCGGTGATCGAACCCTCCGCCACGTCGATCGTTGCATCGTCGACGGCGAGAAGCCCGGAAAATCGCTTGGTGAGATTGTGCGCTTTCAACATGGTCATGCCCCTCACATCGCCTTGCCGCGGCTCTTGCGCCGATACCAGAGATCCGCCACGAAGCCTCTGATCCCGTTCGGTGCGAAAGCGACGCAGAGAATGAGAATGATGCCGAAGACGACGAGATCGACGCCGGCGATGCCGCCCGAAAACGACTTGGTGATTTCGCCGAGACCCAAAAGCAGGACCGAGCCGATCAGCGGACCGAGCATCGTGCCTGCGCCACCGACGATCGCCGCAAACAGCGCCTCGATGGAGATCCACGAGCCGTAGGCGACATTGGCATCGATGAAGAGGAAGTTCTGCACGTAGAGGCAGCCGGCAAGCGCGGTGATTGCGGCAGACAGCGTGATCGCCTGCATCTTGATCTTGAAGATATCGACGCCGAGCGCCTGCGCCGCCTGATCGTTTTCACGAAGCGCGATGAGATAGGCGCCAAAGGCGGATCGTTCCAGCCAGCGGGTCAGAAGCAGGCCGCCTGCCACGAAGCCGATGAGGATCAGCAGGAACCAGCGGCGGTCGGAAAATTGCAGATAGGCAAAGCCGTTGTTGATCGAGACCATCATGCCGGCAGCGCCACCGGTGAAATCCCAGCTGTTGGCAAGGATGCGCAGCACTTCCGCAAATGCCAGCGTGATTAGCGCGAAATACGACCCTTTGAGGCCTGCCCGGAAACTCAGAAAGCCGATCAGGGCGCCGACGGCCGCACCGAGAATGACGCCGCAGACGAGGCCGACCCAGGCATTGATACCGAAGCTGGTCTGCAGGATCGTCGTCGTATAGGCGCCGGTACCGAAAAAGGCCGCGTGTCCGAAGGAGGAGAGCCCGCCATAGCCGCCGAGAACATTCCAGCCCTGCGCTGTGAGCGCGATGATCATCATGAAGATCAGGAGGTTGAGAATATTGCCCGGCAGCCCGGCAATGGCGGCGATGCCGACCACGCCGAGAAAGGCAAGGGCCGCGATAAATTCGAAGTTCTTCTTCATGCGCGTGCTCCAAACAGGCCGGTGGGCTTCACCAGAAGCACGAGAATGAAAATGAGGAAGATGCCGATCTGGCCGAGGCTATCGCCGAGGAAAAGGCTGGAGATGGCTTCGACGACGCCGATCAGCAGGCCGCCGATCAGTGCGCCGGGGATCGATCCCATGCCGCCGAGAACGACAATGGTGAAAGCGACCAGAACGAAGGCCGCCCCTGTGGTGGGGCTGACATAGAACGAGGGCATCAGCAGGCCGCCTGCAATCGCCAGACAGGCGGTGCCGATTGCAAACGTCATGGCATAGACATGCGCGACATTGATCCCGACAAGGCTGGCGCCGAGTTTTTCCTTGGCAACGGCGCGGATCGCCTTGCCGATATCGGTGCGGTTGAGGATCGCCCAGAGCAGGATGGCGGTCACGAGCGAGACTCCGAGCCCGATCACCCTCGGCAGTGAGAGGAGGAGCGAACCGAGCGGCACGATCTCGAACGCGTAATCTGTCGCAATCGTGCGGGTGTCGGAATTGAACCCGGCGAGAAGCAGGTTCTGGATGACGATCGACAGACCAAGGGTGGCAAGCAATATGCCGTTGTCGGAGCCGCGGCTGGCCGGACCGATGATGAAGCGCTGCAGACAATAGCCGATCGCGAACATCATAGGCGTGACGACGAGGATGGCCACGTATGGATCAAGGCCGAACCTGTCTGAGGCCAGCCAGACGAGATACATCGCGACCGTCAGCAACGCGCCGTGGGCGAAGTTGACGATGTGCAGCACGCCATAGATGAGGGTAAGCCCGAGGGCGATCAGCGCATAGACGGCACCGAGCATCAGGCCGTTCATCAACGCTTCGAAAATGATTGTCGGCGAATACATGATGTTCCTTCGAAGAAGGGCTTGCCGGAGTGGCCCGGGACAAAAACGCCGCCCCGGGCCTGCCGCACTCGCTGGGTATGGATTAGCCGTTGGCCGGGAACTTGGGCTTGGCCTGGGCGAACTGGTCCGGATAGATGACCTTGATCTGGCCACCCTGAACCTGGGTATTGAGCGGAAGCGCGTTGACGTTCTGGCCGGTAGCATCGAACTTCGACTTGCCGTAGGGCATCACACCGCTGTCGAACTCGTTCTTCTGCAAGGCTTCGATGATCGCGCCGCTTTCGGCACTCTTCGCAAATTCCAGCGCCTGCGCTGCGACCTTGACGACCGAGTAATTGATCGGCGCGTTGTAGGCGTAGAACTTGCCGGCGGCCTGAACGGCCTGCATCAGCTTGTCGTTGGTCGGGTTCTTGGGATCGCCCCAGTGGTTGACGTCCATCACGCCTTCAGCCGCTTCCGGGAACTCCTTGACGAACCGGTAGCTGGAAGCCGCACCACCGAAGAGAGCATAGATACCGCCCTTCGGCTTGACCCGCTGCTGTTGCAGGGTCCGGGCGAACAGCACGAATTCGTTGAAGTAATGCGAGGGAATGATGAGGTCGGGCTGCAGCGAACGCAGGCGGAGCACCACATTCGACATGTCGCGTGCCGGTGTCGGGTGCGAAATCGCCTCGACCACTTCGAAGCCGAGGGCAGGCAGGCGAGCCTGCATCAGCTTGGCGAGACCCGAGCCGAGAAGACCGTCTTCATGGACGATCGCCACAGTCTTTGCGGCCTTGCCGGAAGCGTCGTTGATAGTTACGAGGTTCTTCAGCGCGACGTCGGCCGCCATCGAGAAGCTCGGGTTGAAACGGAAGACGTTTTTAAGGTTGCGGGTCATCAGCGCGTCGGAGACGGCGCAATCGATGATGAAGGGAAGCTCGTAGCGGGCCGCGGCCTGGGTGGCGGTCATCGAGATGCCGCTGGCAAAACCACCGACGACGATCGCAGCGCCATCCGCCTTCAGCTGTTCGGTCGCCTGGGCGCCGGCTTCGGCATTCGAACGGCTGTCGCCGATCAGAAGTTCAAGCTTGGCGCCGCCGAGCGACTTGATGCCGCCGGCATCGTTGATTTCCTTGATCGCATATTCCGCGCCGATCCGTGCCAGATCGCCGTCTCCGGCAAAGCCACCGGTCATCGGCTGCAGCAGACCGATCTTGACCGTCGGTGCCTGTGCCCGGCTGAGACCGGGTGCCGCAAGGACCATCGCCGAGACACCGCCAACTTTCAGCACCGTGCGCCGGGAGACCGAGTTCGTGAGCTTCTTCATTCCTTCACCACCCTCTTAGGATTGCGGGGGCCGGATGCCCGCTCGTTACGGTAGACCTCGGACGTAGGGCTCCAGTGCCGGCTCCCTTCAGTGCCCTTGCGTACGAGGTTCATTTGCAGGCTGTATCTATCGGGACGGTAGAGCGCTTGGAGATACTCCATGCCGCGCCCTCCCTTGCCGTAGACGACGCGGGTCAGCGCGATGAGGGGCGAGCCCACACCGATACCCAGCGCCTCGGCCACTTCCGGATTGGCAAGAACCGCACCCACTTCCTGCCACGCCGTTTCAGCACGCAGGCCGGCTCTCTCCATCAGCTCAAGGAGAGCCATATGGGCAAGGTCTTCACGCGAATATTCTCGACCGACACGTTCGGGCACGTAGGCTGTCAGGTACGAGAAGGGAAGGTCGTCGAAGGAGCGCACGCGCACCGACTTCTGAACCCGCTCGTCGTCTTCGAGATGCAAGGCCTCGGCAACCTTCTCGGGCGCCTCGATATAGTCAAAAGAGATCAGCTTGACCGCCGTTGTCCGCCCCATTTCAATGAGGTGCGCAAAGGCATTCGACAGGTCGGCCGTGGCCATCTGGGCAAAGTTGGAGCCCCGCACATAGGTGCCGGATCCGACCCGCTTGTCGACGAGGTCTTCTGCGGAAAGCAGATCGAGCGCGAGCCGGACCGTGACCCGCGAAACCCCGTATTGTTCAGCCAGCGCAAGCTCGCTCGGCAGGCGCATGCCGGCCTTCAGCTCGCCCGAAACGATCTTGTCCCGCAGCAGAAGATAGACCTTCTGAGTCTTCAAGGGTTCGGTCGCCGGCCTCAACGTGAGCTCCCAATCTATCTTATTTTTAATACAGGTTTTGTATAAAACGGCTGACAGATCTCGTCAATGCCCATATAACACTCAGCAGACGTATTTGCCTATATGCAGTGCAACATGCGAGATTGTGCGATGCAAGATAGATCTGCCGAAACTGATTTTTCACACGCAATGACGCCGCTTGCCGTCGGCAATCTCACGTTTCGCAACCGCATTATCGTTCCGGCGCACACGACCAATTTCGGCGAAAACCACCTGCCAAGCGAGCGCCACCTTGCCTACCACCGCGAACGTGCCAGAGGCGGCGTCGGTGCGATCATCTTTGAATCCATCCGCGTTCACGCGAACTCGCTCGGCCGGCCGCAGGCCGTCTGTGGCTTCGACCCTGTCTGTATCGAACCGTTCCGCAGGATTACCGATGCTGTCAAAGCGGAAGGCACGCGGATCCTTGGCCAGATCATCCATCTCGGCCGGCAGGTTGAGGGCGATTTCGAGCGGACCGTCTCCTGGGGCCCATCGCCGATCCCGTGGGCGACATCGGCCCTGCCGCCGCGCCCGATGGATCGCGCCGACATGGATGCGGTCATCGAAGGGCATGTGCTGACTGCGCGCCATCTCGTGGCTGCGGGCTTTGAGGGGATCGAGCTGCAGATGGCGCATGGGCACCTTCTGCAGCAGTTCCTGTCCCCGCTTTCGAACAAACGTGACGACGAGTTCGGCGGCTCTGCGGAAAACCGGACGCGCTTTCCGCTGGAGGTGCTTCAGGCTGTCCGCGCGGAAGTGGGTCGCGAATTCTGTCTGGGTATTCGCCTCAGTGGCGATGAGTATGTCGAGGGCGGGATCACAATCGATCAGGCCGAGAGGACTGCGGTGTCACTTGCGGCGGCCGAGAAGATCGACTTCTTCAATGTCTCGCATTCCGCCTATCACGCCTCCTATTCGCTCGCTTCGCAGATGGCCGACATGGCAATCGATCCCGAACCATTCCGGTCGTTACCGGCGCGGATCCGCGTCGCTCTGCGTAGCGAGGGCTACGATATTCCCGTCTTCGCCGTCTGTCGGTTCAACACACTGGCGGAGGCCGACGCGATCATTTCGGCCGGTGGTGCGGATGCGGTGGGTATGGCGCGCGCCCATCTTGCCGAGCCGGCCATCGTCAACAAGACGGTCGAGGGACGGATGAACGAAATCCGCACCTGCATTGCCTGCAACCAGGGCTGCGCCGGGATGCTGGAAAAGAACCTGCCGATCCGATGTCTGGTCAATCCGCGCGCCGGGCTGGAAGGCGAATGGGCGGAACTTGCCGCGACAGGCGCACAACAACCCAAACGTTTGCTCGTGATCGGCGGCGGACCGGCCGGGTTGGAGGCGGCGCGTACGGCAGCGGAGCGCGGCCATATCGTGACGCTGTGGGAGAAGCACCAAAACCTCGGCGGTCAGTTTCGCGACGCGATCAAGATGCCGAAGCGGGCCGAATTCCGGACGCTGATGGAAGAGCAGATTGCCGATCTTGGTCGCTTCGGTGTGACGGTGGTAACAGGCAAACACGCCGATGCCGCATCGATTGACGATTTTGCCGCCGATGCAGTGTTTCTGGCGACCGGTTCGATGCCGGTTCGCGCAGAACTTTCCGGTGGAGGAAAGGCCTTCACAATCGTGGAGGCGCTTGACGATCCGGCAGCCCTTGAAAGCGACGTGGCCCTGTTCGACCGCACCGGCGAATGGGCCGCACTGACGCTTGCGGAACATCTTGCCGACCTCGGCAAAAAGGTGACGTTCTTTTCGCCGGCTGGCGGCATCGCCTGGCGCACGACCATCTATTCGACACTCGCAAACCTGAAACGGCTGCGCGAGAAAAAGGTGAGGATCGCCACGCTCCGGAAGGTTACAGCCTTCGACGGCAAGACCCTGACGGTCGAGGATCTTTCGACCGGCGAGAGCGAGCTGCATATGGGGTTCACCGGTCTCGTTGCAGCCGAGCACAATTTCGCGGACCAGTCCCTGTTCCAGCAGCTCCGTCATCTTGACGTGCCCGTCCGACAGATCGGCGACAACCTTGCGCCCCGCACGGCCCTTGAAGCCGTCTATCACGGCCATCTTGCCGCTCGAGACCTATGAGATCTGGAAGGAGTAAAACTCGATGAGCATTCTGATAACGGGTGCCGCCGGCTTCCTCGGGTTGAACCTGATCGAGGTGCTGAATGCCTTGGGCGAACCGGTGGTTGCCCTCAACGATCGCGCCCTTCCCGCAGCCTTTGCCGCAAAGCCGGGTGTCACGGTCGAATTGGCGGACGTGCGTGATCGCGTGGCGATCGCCGACATTCTTTCGCGCCACGACATTACCTCCATCATCCATGCCGCCGCGATTACCCTTGGGCCAAAGAGTGCCATCGCATCGGCAAGCGACGCCTTCGACGTCAATACGGTCTCGGTCGCGATCCTGCTTGAGGAGGGTCGAAAAGCCGGCATCCGCCGCTTCGTCTACCCGAGTTCATCCGCCGTCTACGGCACGGCGCCCTTCGATGGCGCAGCCGTGACCGAAGAGACGAACCCGATGCCAACAACGCTTTACGGCTTTACCAAGCTTGCCAGCGAAAGACTGGTTGTCGAGGCGGGGAAAAGCTTTGGCATGTCCACTGTGCGGGCGCGCATCACGGCGGTGTTCGGGCCGCATGAGCATGAGACCGGCGTGCGCGAGACGATGAGCCCGCCGTTTCAGATCGCCGCCAAGGCCGTCGCGGGTGAGGATGTTCTCCTGCCTATAGGCGGTGCCCGCGACTGGACGAGCAGCCGAGACATAGCAAAAGCCCTGGCGCTGCTTGCAACGCGAGAAAGCCTGCCGTCAGATCTCTACAATCTCAGTGTTGGCGAAACCTGGCATGTGAACCGCCTCAGCGTTCATCTGGCAAAAGCCTATCCCGGCTGGCGCTTTGCTGACGGAAAGGCCGATGGCAGCGACAGCGCGATCGCCTTCAACGACGATCTTTCTCGACGTCGCCATGCGGTCTCGGCCACGAAATTCGAAACGGATTTCGGCTTCCGCTTCATGGCGCCGGACGAGGCCTGCGCAGATTATGTCGGCTGGCTTGCCGATCAGACCCATGCCTCGTGAACTACCGCGCCGTATAGCCGCCATCGGCCAGCACGTCGGTACCGGTGATGAAGCTTGCATCATCCGAGACGAGGAAAAGCGCCGTCGCAGCAATTTCCTGCGGTGTGCCGATCCGGCCGATCGGATGAAGCGGAGCGAGCATTTCGATGACCGCCGCCTCGCTGCCGGCCTGTCGGGTGACGCGGCTCGTCAGCACCGCACCCGGCGAAAGACTGACGGCACGAATGCCCTGGTCAGCATGATCGAGCGCGAGACTGCGGGTGAGCGAAAGCAGCCCAGCTTTGCTGGCCGAATAGGCGGCACGCCCGGGCGTCGTCACATGGCCGAGCTGGGACGCGATATTGAGGATGACCCCGCCCTGTTTTCCGAGATGCGGCACGCCGTATTTGCAGATCAGGAAAGCGCCCGTGAGATTGACATCCAGCGTCTTGCGCCAGCTTTCGAACGGTATGTCGCAGACGGTGCCAAGCGGCGTCTCGGTTGCCGCGTTGTTGACGAGAATGTCGATACGGCCGAAGCGGCTGGCGACCGCGTCGATGCAGGCCTCGACCGAAGCCGGATCGGCAACATCGCATGGCATTGCAAGGCAGCGATCCGGGTCGAAGCCATCGGTCGGAACGGCGTCGAGATCGAGCATCGCGACGCTCGCACCCGCCCCGGCGAACCTCTTGGCGATCGCTCGCCCGATGTCGCCGCCGGCTCCGGTGATGATGGCGACACGGCCTTCGAGGCATTGAGGAGAGAACATGCATCACCCTTCACGAGAATTCGAACACTTCGGATCGTCTGTCATCATCGCTTGATTTGCAAACTGAATCTGTCTTAATCTCAATACAGGTTTTGAGGGCGTTCGCGGGCCTTGAGGAGTTGATAATGCCGAGGGAACACCGTCCACAGACACTGTTCGACAGGATCTGGCAGAACCACGTGATCGCATCGCAGACCGATGGTCAGCAGTTGCTGTTCATCGACCGGCACCTGGTTCACGAAGGGTCGTTCCACGGTTTCAACAAACTGAAGGACAAGAATGCGCGGGTCTCCCGGCCAGACCTCACCTTTGGTATCGTTGATCATTACGCGCCCACGCGGGTACGCGACATTACCCGGATCGATGCCGCCATTGCGGGGATGATCACCCAGCTGGAGGAGAACTGTCGTGCCAATGATGTGCGCATCTTCGGGCTGAACGACCCGCGCCAGGGCATCGTCCATGTGGTCGGCCCGGAGCAGGCGATCACGCTGCCCGGCGCCACGATTGTTTGCGGCGACAGCCACACCTCGACGCATGGCGCTTTCGGCGCAATCGCGTTCGGCATCGGCGCATCGGAAGTGGCGCATGTCCTGATGACCCAGACGCTGTGGCAGAAAAAGCCGAAATCGATGCGGGTGCGCTTCGATGGCAAGCTTGGGCCTGGTATCACCGCCAAGGACATGGCTCTGGCGATGATCGCCGCGATCGGTGCCGATGGCGCCCAGGGCCATGCGATCGAATATACCGGCTCGGCGGTCGAGGGGTTGTCGATGGAAGGTCGCCTGACACTCTGCAACCTTTCGATCGAGAGCGGCGCGCGCTGCGGCCTTATCGCCCCCGACATGACGACGGTGAACTTCCTGCGCCACCGGCCGCTCGCACCGAAAGGTGATCTCTTCGAGCGTGCAGCCGAAGCCTGGCTTTCCCTGCGCGGCGATGACGACACCCCCTTCGAGCGCGAGCTGGTGATTGACGGCAGCGAGATTGCACCTGTCGTCACTTGGGGTATCAGCCCCGAGGACGCGCTGCCGATCACATCCGCGGTACCCATGCCGGACGCGATGACCGACGAGTCACGCGCGGCCCATACGCGCGAAGCGATCGACTATATGGGTCTGAAACCCGGCATGCCGCTGACGGATATTCCGGTCGACCGCGTCTTCATCGGCTCTTGCACCAATAGCCGCATCGAAGACCTGAGAGCCGCCGCCGCCGTGCTTTCCGGCCGCAAATCTGCCGTTCCAGGCCTGGTATCACCCGGATCGTCGCTTGTGAAACACCAGGCCGAGCAAGAGGGCCTCGGCCGGATTTTCGTGGATGCCGGATTGGAATGGGTTGATTCCGGCTGTTCGATGTGTGTCGGCATGAATGGTGATCTCGTTCCGCCCGGCGAACGCTGCGCCTCGACCACCAACCGCAATTTCAAAGGCCGACAGGGGCCGAAGTCGCGCACGCACCTGATGTCGCCGGCCATGGTCGCTGCGGCCGCGGTGACCGGTCACCTGACCGATGTTAGAGATCTGATGGGAGGCCGCAGTTGAGACCGTTCAAGACCCTCGACGCAAAAGCCGCGCCGCTGCCTTTTGCAAGCGTCGATACCGATCAGCTGATCCCAGCGCGCTTCATGAAGCGCTCGCGATCGGAGGGATACGGCCAGTACCTGCTCTACGACATGCGCTTCGACGGAGAAAGAAATCCAATCCAGGATTTCCCGTTGAACAACCCCATCCGCGACGGCGCGGAAATCCTTGTGGGACGCCGGAATTTTGGCGCAGGCTCCTCGCGGGAGGCGGCCGTTTACGCGCTTGTCGACTACGGTTTTCGCTGTGTCATCGCACCGAGCTTCGGCGATATTTTCGCATCGAACTCCGTCAACAACGGCCTCTTGCCGGCGCAGGTGACCGAAGAGGATGCGGAGACCATTCTTTCCCTGCTGGAAAATGGGCAGGACCATGCCTTTGTCGATCTCGACACCTGCGAGATCCGGCTCGCCAACCATGTCTTTCGCTTCGAGATCGAGCCCGTTTGGCGCACCAAGCTCCTCAACGGCTGGGATGATCTCGACCTGACGGCGAGCTATGCCGACGACATTGCCCGCTACGTGGTCTCGGACAAGGACCGTCACCCGTGGCTTCAGGAGATCCCGGTTTCGGTATGAGCGACTAGATTGGTTGCTTTGACACGGAAAGCCTCGTGCTCCGTGTCTCTCGCCCGTCACGCCTGCTCGAACTCAATCAGCGCGCCCTGAAAGTCCTTTGGGTGAACAAAGATCACCGGTTTGCCGTGGGCACCGATCTTCGGCTGACCGTCACCCAGGATCCGTGCGCCCGCCTCGACGATCCTTGCCGAGGCGGCTTTGATGTCGTCGACTTCGAAGCACAGGTGGTGAATGCCGCCGGACGGGTTCTTGTCTAGGAAGCTCGTGATCGGTGACGTCTCGCCGAAGGGGTGGAGAAGCTCGATCTTGGTATTGGGCAGTTCAACGAAGACCACGGTCACGCCGTGCTCGGCCAAATCCTGCGGTGCGGAAACAGACGCGCCGAGGCCGCGATACTGATCGGCTGCCGCCATCAGATCCGGTACCGCGATCGCGACGTGATTGAGCTTCCCGATCATCGTGCGTCACACATTTCTGCGCTTCCCTTCAAGGAGATCGATCACGGCGTTGGCGGCATCGAGGACGTTTGTGCCGGGCCCGAACACGGCAGCAACGCCGTTTTCGAGAAGATAGTCGTAGTCCTGCCGCGGAATGACGCCGCCGACCACGACGATGATGTCGTTTGCGCCCTTGCGCCTGAGCGCCTCGACCAGTTGCGGGGCAAGCGTCCTGTGACCGGCTGCCAGCGACGACATGCCGACCACCTGAACCTTCTGCTGGATTGCCAGATCGGCGGCCTCATCCGGCGTCTGGAACAGCGGGCCGGCCAGAACCTTAAAGCCGATATCGCCGAAGGCCGAGGCGATGACCTTGGCGCCACGATCGTGGCCGTCCTGGCCGAGCTTTGCGACCATGATCCTCGGCTTGGCCTTAGCCGATGTGTATTCGGCAAGACGCCTAGTCAGCGTTTCGTATTCCGGGTCGCCCTCGTAGGCAGGGCCGTAGATATCGCTGACCACATCCGGCATGGCCGCATGATCGCCGAATGCCTTGCGCATCGCATCCGACATCTCGCCGACCGTGGCACGCGCGCGCGCCGCCTCGACGGCCGCCGCCAGAAGATTTCCTCGTCCCGACGTCGCCACCTCGCCAAGGGCTGCGAGAGTCGCTGCTACCTCTTGCGGATTGCGCTTGCGGCGCACCTCTTCCAGCCGCTCGATCTGGCCGTTGCGCACGGCCGTATTGTCGATGGCAAGGATGTCGATTTCGTCTTCTGTCTCAAGCCGGTACTTGTTGACGCCGACGATGATCTCCTCGCCGCGGTCGACCTTGACCTGGCGCAGCGTCGCCGCCTCCTCGATCAGCCGTTTCGGCAGACCGTCGGCCACAGCCTTGGTCATGCCGCCGAGCGCCTCGATCTCCTCGATCAGCGCCCAGGCCTTTTCCGCGAGCTCGCTGGTCAGGCTTTCCACATAATAGGAGCCGGCCAGCGGATCGACGACTTTGGTGACGCCGGTTTCGTGGGCGAGGATCAGCTGCGTGTTGCGGGCGATGCGGGCGGAAAATTCGGTCGGCAGCGCCATCGCCTCGTCGAGCGCGTTGGTGTGCAGCGACTGGGTGCCGCCAAGCACGGCCGACATCGCCTCGTATGCCGTGCGGATGACGTTGTTGTAGGGATCCTGCTCGGCCAGCGAGACGCCTGAGGTCTGACAATGGGTGCGCAGCATCAGCGATCCCGGCTTCTTTGGTTCAAACTCCTCCATGATCCTCGACCACAGAAGACGGGCGGCGCGCAGCTTGGATGCCTCCATAAAGAAGTTCATGCCGATGGCGAAGAAAAAGGACAGGCGTCCGGCAAACTCGTCGACATCAAGACCCTTGGCGATCGCGGCGCGCACATATTCGCGACCGTCGGCCAGCGTGAAGGCCAGTTCCTGCACCAGCGTCGCCCCCGCCTCCTGCATGTGATAGCCGGAGATCGAGATCGAGTTGAAGCGCGGCATTTCTCTTGCGGTGTATTCGATGATGTCCGCAACGATCCGCATCGAGGGTTCGGGCGGATAGATATAGGTGTTGCGGACCATGAACTCCTTGAGGATGTCGTTCTGGATCGTGCCCGAAAGCTCCGCGCGCGAGCACCCCTGCTCCTCGCCGGCAACGATGAAAGCGGCAAGGATCGGGATCACCGCACCGTTCATGGTCATCGACACGGACATGTCTTTCAGCGGAATGCCGTCGAACAGGATCTTCATGTCCTCGACCGAGTCGATTGCCACGCCGGCCTTGCCGACATCGCCCTCGACGCGCGGGTGGTCGCTGTCATAACCGCGGTGGGTGGCAAGGTCGAAGGCGACGGACAGGCCCTTCTGGCCGGCGGCAAGGTTGCGCCGGTAAAAGGCATTCGAGGCCTGCGCCGTCGAGAACCCGGCATATTGACGAATCGTCCAGGGTCGACCGGCATACATCGTTGCCCGCGGACCGCGCACGAAAGGCTTGATGCCCGGCATCGTATCGAGATGCGAGATCCCCTCGAGATCGTCTGCCGTATAAAGCGGCTTGACGTCGATCCCTTCCGCCGTGTGCCAGACCAGCGTGTCAGGTGAAGCCTTCAGCTCCCGTTCCGCAAGCGCTTTCCAGGCCTGCGTCTTTTCCCCGGCATCTTTTGACAAAAGCATCCCCCTCAGCGCTTCGTTTCAATCGACAGCCTATCAGGTATCGCCTCAGCCAGCCGGGTCAAGCCTTTCCAAGGAACTACGGGTTCAGCTTTTCGAGATGAAGAAGCAATCCGCTGTGATCGAGCGGCCCGCCACCGTCCTCAACGAAATCCGTGAACTCCGCCCTGACCCCGCTGGTCAGTGGCAGCGTGAGGGAAAGGGCGTCGGCAACATCCATCACGGCGTTAAGATCCTTCAACTGGTTCTTTGCCGTGCCACCGGGGTCGAACGTCCGCTCCACCATGCGGCGACCATGAATGTCGAGGATGCGACTGTCGGCGAAACCGCCGCGGATCGCGTTGCGGAAGGCTTCGCGCGAGGCGCCACCGGCCTCGACAAGGATCATGGCCTCGGCTACTGCACCGATCGTGACTGCAACGATCTGCTGGTTGGCGAGCTTGCAGATCTGTCCCGCGCCGCTCGGGCCCACATGCGTCACCCGGCCCATTGCCGAAAACACATCGTGGAGGCTTGCGACCACATCCGCATCACCGCCCGCCATGATCGCCAGCGTGCCAGCCTCCGCTCCGACGACACCACCAGACACCGGCGCGTCCACATGGGCAATTCCCATTTCCTCAAGCTTTGCTGAATGCTCCTTGGCAATGGCCGGCGCAATCGAACTCATGTCGATCACGATGACGCCCTTGGCCAGACGCTCGGCACAACCGCTCCCGAACAGGACGTTGCCAACGGCCTTGCCATCCGTCAGCATGGTGATGACGATATCGGCGCCATCGACGGCCTCTACCGGTGATGCCGCGACGGTAGCCCCATCGCTCTCGAGCGCCTTGGCCTTATCCGTATTACGGTTCCAGACGGTGAGAGAACATCCCGCGTGAAGCAGCCGGCGCGCCATCGGCGCACCCATCAGACCTGTTCCGAGGAAGGCGATCTTTTTCGAGGGGTTTGCGACAGTCATGGCAGCTTCCCCCCAAGTTCATCCTCGATATGGACCTGGATGATCTCGTCGAAGTTGTTCTCTGCCGTAAACCCCAGTTCGATTGCGCGTTTTGCCTCGAAACCCGGAGCCCAGCCTGCGACCATCTTCATGATCATCTCGTTCGGCTCGCGCCGGATGAGGCTGACCGCCTTGTCGCCCGCAATGCGCCGCAATGCTTCGATCTGCTCGCCGACCGTGGCGCTGACGCCGGGCATGGAAAGGCTTCTCCGCGCCCCGAGCTGCGCCAGATCGAGATCCGCCGCATGGACAAGATACCCGACCGCCGAGCGCGGCGATGTGTGCCAATGGCGGGTGCTTTCCGGCACCGGCAGAACGGCCTCCTCGCCGATCAGCGGTTCGCGCAGGATGTTGGAAAAGAAGCCGGATGCGGCCTTGTTCGGCTTGCCCGGCCGGATGCAGACGGTGGGCAGGCGAATGCCGATGCCGTCGAAGAAGCCCCGGCGCGAATAGTCTGCCAGCAGCAGTTCGGATATCGCCTTCTGGGTACCGTAGCTGGTGAGTGGCGTCAGGTGGAAATCATCAGGGATCGACAGCGGCAAGGGCGCGCCGACCACGGCAATGGACGATGTGAAGACCACGCGCGGCTTGTAGCCGTCAGCCTGGTGGGCCAGGCGGATCGCATCGAACAGATAGCGCGTGCCGTCGAGATTGATCCGGTAACCCTTGTCGAAATCGAGTTCGGCTTCGGCCGAGACGATGGCCGCGAGATGGTAGATCAGATCCGGGCGACCTTCGACCAGGGTTTCGGCGACGCCCGGCGTCGACAGATCCACCGCGAAACTGTCGATCGCCACAGTGGTTTCGGGTTTTTCCGGACTGACCACATCGACCAGCGTCAATTTTTCGATCGCGGCGCCACCGACCGCTCCCTCCCGAAGCAGCCGCGTCGTCAGTTTGCGCCCGACCATTCCGGCCGCGCCGATAATCAAGATATGCATGGAACCTCCCTTTTCCGAAGAGTTCGCAGAGCGTTGCGAACCCGGCATAATTTTTCTTGTACGGTTGTCTGATAACCTTATATGGTTTGTCCAGCCCTAGCGGGTGCAAAAGAGGTTATCAAGAAGCCGCACCTTTCCAAAGAGCGGACGGATGAGCCCAAGGGAGAGACATCATGGCATTGGATCTTGAGGATAGCCCCGCTCTTTCGCTGGCCGCCTCGTTGGGCAGCGACATCGTGATCCGCGACGAGACCGAGATTGCCCGCTACTGCCGCGACTGGCACGGCGACGTTTCCAGCAGCGCCGTTGCCGTTCTTCGGCCCCGCTCGACGCAGGAGGTCGCCGCCTGTGTAAAGGCCTGTCGTGCGCTGAACCTGGCAATCGTTCCGCAGGGCGGCAATACCGGCCTCGTGCTCGGCGGTACGCCTGATGATCCGGCCCATCAGGTCGTGATCAGCCTTGAGCGGATGAATGCGATCCGCAATATCGACGCTGACGATTTTTCCGCCGTGGTGGAGGCCGGGTGCATCCTCTCCGAACTCAAGGACGCGATCGCCGACAGGGCGATGTTCTTCCCGCTCGCACTCGGCGCACAGGGCAGTTGCCGGATCGGCGGCAACGTCTCAACCAATGCCGGCGGCATCAACGTGCTGCGCTACGGCATGACCCGCGAGCTTGTGCTCGGGCTTGAAGTGGTGCTGCCCGACGGCTCGATCCTCAACGGGCTCTCGACCCTGCGCAAGGACAACCGCGGCATAGACCTCAAGCAGTTGTTCATCGGTGCCGAGGGCACGCTCGGGATCATCACCGCCGTTTCGGTCAAGCTTTCCCCCTACCCCGATCAGGTTGCGACTGCGCTGCTCGGCCTCACCTCACTCGAAGACGTCATTACTCTTTATCGGCGGGCGCGCCGGGATTGCTGCGATCTGATGTCGGCCTTCGAATTCATGCCTCCGCTCGCCTTGACGCTCGCGAGAGAAGCGATCCCCGACCTGCCATTGCCGATGTCGGGCGACTATCCAGCCTATGTCCTGATGGAAATATCCGGATGCGGCCTTGTCGACATCCAGGACCTGATGGAGCGTTTTCTGGAAGGCGTGATGGAGGACGGTCTCGTTCTTGACGGGACGCTCCCATCCTCTCAGGCACAGGCGAAGAACCTCTGGCTGATCCGCGAGGGCATGAACGAGGGACAGGCAAAGCGCGGCGCGCACATGCGAAGCGATGTCTCTGTGCCACTTTCGCAACTGCCGGCCTTCGTCCGTGATGCGGAAGATGCGATCCATGCCGCCCTGCCCGATTGCATCTGCGTGTCCTACGGACATGTCGGCGATGGCAATGTTCATCTCAACTGTTTGCCGCCTTCGGATCTTTCGGCAGCGGACAAGGCTGAACGGATCTATCGGTCGAAGACCGTGCTCAATGAGGTGGTGGACCAATATGCCGGCAGCATCAGCGCCGAACACGGCATCGGCCGCCTGAAGCAGATGGATTTCGATACCAGACTGCCCGAGGTAAAACGCAGGTTGCTGACTGCGATCAAGCGGGCGATCGATCCCGACCTCGTGATGAACCCGGGATGCCAGTTGAATTTATCGGCAGAGTCGTAGAAACCATCCGGAACAGGAAGGCGGCCTTGGCTTTGACGGACTTCAACCAGATCAGGCGCAACGCGCATCTACCGGCCCGGATCGCCGCGGAAATCGGACGAGAGATCGTCGAGGGGCGGATCGCGTCCGGAGAAAAGCTGCCGACCGAACATCTCCTTGCCCAGACATTCGGCGTCAGCCGGTCGGTCGTGCGCGAAGCCATTGCACAGTTGCGCAACGAGGGACTGGTGGAGACACGCCAGGGCGTCGGTGCCTTTGCAACGGAAAAGGATCGTCGACAGATGATCCGCGTCGAGCCCGCCGACCTCTCCGATCCCGAGAATTTCCGCGACCTGTTCCAGCTGCGTCTGGCGCTTGAAGTCGAGGCGGCAGCGCTTGCGGCCGTCAGCCATACGCCTGACGATCTGAAGCGCCTCGACGAGGTTCTGGCGCAGATGACCGGTGCCGCCAAATGGACCGAGGAAGGCATCGCTGCCGATCTCGCCTTCCATCGCGCTGTCGCGGCTGCGACCCGCAACGATTATTTCATCCAGTTCATCGGCTTCATCGCCGAGCGCATCCAGCTCACCATCAACGCCGCGAGGGCCAAGGCCGTGCTTGAAGAGATCGTGGAAGTGACGATCGCCGAGCATGTGGCAATCCGCGATGCGATTGCGGCCCGCGACGCATCCCGGGCACGCAGCGCCATGCGCGATCATCTCGATGGGGCGTCCGGCCGTCTCAATCTGGAACTTACCGTTCCCTGAGGGCAGACCTCAAAAGGCCAGAGCGGGGAAGTGTCCCTCCCCCGCCCCTTTCGACGTTATTCTGCCGCGATAGCTGCGGTGCGGTCGTTTAGGGCCATAAGGCCTTTCGCCCGTTCCAGACTCGCAGGCTGTTCGGCATGGTAGCGGCGTCCGATTTCCATCATCAGCACGGTGCCGGGAAGGAACGTCAGTTCCGAGAAGATGTCTTCCCAGTCGATGTCGCCCCAGCCGAGCGGCATGTGCAGATCGCCGATGCCGAGCGCAGTGTTTTCCTGCACGTGGTAACCCTTGTAGAAAGCCTGCGGGCGGCCGAAGCTGTCATGGACATGCAGATGGCCAGCAACCGGCGCCATGGCGCGCAGCTCCTCGCGGAAGTTCAGGCCGCGATAGGTCGATTCGATATAGGCGTGGCTGAAGTCGATCAGCGCCACGAGGTTCGGATGCCCGATGGTTTTGACCGTTTCGGCGATCTGGGTGGGCGTCTGGCGATACTGGCCGGGCTCCGTGGTGAAGATGTTTTCAAACGCGACCCTAACACCGTAAGGCTTGCAGAATTCGGCGAGTTCGAACAGCGCTTCGCGTTCGCGGGCGTCGGCCTCGGCACGCTCCATGATCTGTTCGGCGCGGAGATTGCCGCCGTGCTGCACCAGGATGCCGGCACCGATCCGATCGCAGATCTGCGCAAGCGCCTTGGCGGCGTCGAGCTGGTAGCGGCAGGTTTCCGGCTCCATGAAGTTCGAGGAGACAAGGCCATGAACCGTGTAGCGGAAGTCGAACTGCTTCGTCAGCGCCACGAGCCGCTCGGCGCGTTCTTCGATGATCCGGCCGCCCGAGATCAGATCGAGGCTGGTCAGACCGAGTTCGACGGTATCGACGCCGATCTCGCTCAGGATGCGAAGTTCCTTTTCTAGGCTTTCAAGTTCTCCATTGGTGGAGCCGGCATTGAAGCCTGTGCCGATGATGTTGCTCATTGGCGTATTCCCTTTCAGGCAGGTTCGGATTGGAACTGGGTTTCGCGTCGCAGATCGAGCGCGAGGTCCGGGCTGTCGGAGGTCAGGTGACCGATGCCGCGGTCAAGCCAGCGCCGGATCAATGCTTCGTCGTTCAGTGTCCAGACACAAAGGTTTTCGAGCGGAAGTTTGCCGGTGATAAGCGCCCATTCGGCATCCATCAGCTCGTGGTGGATGGCAACGATATCGGCGAGGCCGTCGACCTTCTCGAGGAAGCGTTCGAGACCGCCCTCTTTGTCAGCCCATTCCGTATTGACGGACACGAGGCGCGCAATATGCGGAGCAATGCGCTGGCATTCGTCGAGAACGGAGAGGTCGAAGGAGGTCAGATGGCAGCGATCTGCCAGACCGAACTGCTCGATCTCCGCCACGACTTTTTCGGCAATGCCCGGATAGGGTTGCTTCGCCTCATCCGACTTGATTTCCACATGCAGTTGCTTGCCCTCGGATGTCGCAAGGACAGCGAGGACGTCAGCCAGCGTCGGTACCGTGTCATCGGAACCGTCGAGAAGCGTTTCGCCACGCATCTCCGGCGTCAGCGAGCGGACCGGGCCGGTCTTGTCCGTCGTGCGATCGAGCGTCGCGTCGTGGATGACGACCAGTTCGCCGGTATCGGTCAGGTGCACGTCGAATTCGATCGCATCCACACCCAGATCCAGCACGTTGCGAAAGCCGGTCATGGAGTTTTCAGGCCAGAGATTGCGGGCTCCCCGGTGGCCGGTGATCTTCGTCATTGTCGTCTCCTGAAGTGTCATCAGCGAAGTGTCGGATCGAGCTTGTCGCGCAGCCAGTCACCGACGAGCGAGATGGAAAGCGTCGTCACCATGATGACGAAGGCCGGCGCCAGCATGATCCACGGCGCCCGTGTCAGGTATTCGCGGCCGAAGCCCACCATGTTGCCAAGGCTGGTTTCCGGCGGCTGCACACCGAGGCCCAAAAACGAGAGCCCGCTTTCCATCAGGATGATTTCCGGAAAGGTCAGCGTCATCGAGACGATCAGCGTCGAGGCCACGTTCGGCAGGATGTGGTGAAGATAGACGCGGCCAGGCGTGGCGCCGAGCTGCACAACGGTAGACGCATAGCCTTGCGCACTGGCCGAGATCGCGAGGCCTCGGGCGATGCGGGCATAGCGCTCCCAGCCGTAAAAACCCATCAAACCGATCAAAAGCGGCATCGACGAACCGAAGAAGGCCAGCACGGCGAGCGACATGATGAGGAACGGGAGGGCTGCCTGGAAATCGGCGAGCACCAGGACGAGATGCTCGACCACCCCCCGGAACTTTGCCGCGGCAAAGCCGAGCACGGTACCGAACACGGCGGAGATGATCGTTGCACCAAAGGCGATCGCCAGCGACACGCGGATCGACTGAAGCAGGCGCGACAGGACATCGCGGCCGAGTTCGTCAGTTCCGAGAAGATGCGCGGGATTGCCCGGCAGCGACAGACGGGCGCGCAGATCCATGGCGGTAATGCCATAGGGGCGGATGACGTCTGCAAAAACGGCAACCACCACCATCCCGACCAGCCAGACGATGCCGAAGGTAACGGAGAACGGAACCTTGCGGACCTGCTTGATGAAGCGGGTGAAGAGAGACAAGTTGGGTGATTGTGGGCGGGCGATATCGGTAACAGTCATGACCGGCCTCCTCTCTAGTGAGCGCTCTGGGCGCGAAGCCGTGGATCGAGAAAGCCGTAGAGCAGGTCGACGATGAGGTTCGACACGACCATGGTGGCGGCGACCAGGAGCAGGATGCACTGGACGACAGCGAGATCCCGGTTGCTGACAGAGACGACGAGCAGGCGTCCGATGCCTGGCCAGGAGAAGATCGATTCCACCACCACGGCGCCGGCGATCAGCGTGCCGACCATGAACCCGACGATGGTGACGATCGGAACAGCGGCATTCGGCAGCGCATGCTTCCAGACGACATCCTGCCACTTCATCCCCTTGGCAGAAGCCGTGCGGATATAGGGCTGGCCCATCACCTCGATCATCGCACTTCTCGAAAAGCGCGCGAGAATGCCGATACCGCCGATGCTCATCGTCAGCGTCGGCAGGATGCCGTGCTGCCACGTGTCCTGCCCACCGGATGGAAGCAGCCCGAGCGTGATCGAAAAGATCAGCACCAGAAGCAGGCCCATGACGAAGGACGGAATGGTGAAGCCGAAAATGGCAGCCAGAATAACGCCGCGATCGATCGCGCTCTGGCGATGCAGGGCCGCATAGACGCCGGCCGGGATGCCGATCACGACCTTCAGGAACAGCGCCGGGATCGTCAGCTGAAGGGTTGCCGGAATGCGCTCGATCACCAGCTGCATGGCCGAGGCCTTGTCACGCATGGAGACGCCGAAATCGCCGGTGAAGATCGCCCGGATATAGGAGAGGTACTGGATCCACAGCGGCTGATCGAGGCCCCAGGCCTTGCGGAAGGCATCGACGGATTCTTGCGGAACATCGGGACCAAGCATGACCTGGGCCGGATCACCCGACAGCCGCAACACGACGAAGGCAAAGGTGATGACGGCAAGGATGGTGATGAGCGCGCGAAGAAGGCGGATGGAAGCGAAACGAAACATCGGGAAATCCTTTAGGCCGCGACCGACGCCTCGGCGCGGGTCACCATGTGACAGGCCGCGGTTCGGCCGTCGGCAACCGACAGAAGCTGCGGCACGCTGGTGCGGCAGATATCGGCGGCGAGCGGGCAGCGGGGATGGAAGGCACAGCCGGATGGGCGGTTGGCAGGGTTCGGCGGCTCTCCCTGCAGGATGACACGGCCTTGAAGCAGCTTGCCCGGCACCGGCACACTGGAAACCAGCGCCTTGGTATAGGGATGCAGCGGCGTCTTGAAGATGACGTCCGAGGACGCCTCCTCGACGATGCGGCCGAGATACATGACGGCGACGCGGTCGGCGATATTGCGGACCACTTTCAGGTCATGGCTGATGAACACCATGGCGATCTGGTTTTTCTCCTGCAGGTCGCGCAGCATGTTGACCACTTGCGCCTGGATCGACACGTCGAGCGCCGAAACGGGTTCGTCGCAGACCAGAAGCTTTGGCCGCGACGCAAGCGCCCTCGCAATGACGGCGCGCTGACGCTGACCACCCGAAAGCTCATGCGGATAGCGACCCGCCTGATCCGGCCTCAGCCCAACGGCCGACATCAGCTCCGCGACGCGCGTTTCCCGATGGGGCTTCGGCACGAGACTATGGATGGCGAGCGGCTCGCCGATCTGCTGGGCAATCGTCAGACGGCGGTCGAGCGCTGCCAGCGGATCCTGATAGACGAATTGCATTTTTGCCCGCAATGCACGCCATTCCGGCGTTGCGAGCTTCGGCATCGGCTTGCCTTCGAAGAGAGCCTGCCCTTCCTGCGGCGGATCGATGCCGAGCAGCATGCGGCCGAGCGTGGATTTGCCGGAGCCGGATTCGCCGACGATCCCGAGCGTCTCTCCGGGCATGACCTTGAGATCAATGCCATCGACGGCACGCACCGGTGTCGCCCATCCGAACATGCCCTGGCGAACCTCGTAGGTTCGGACCAGACCTTTCGCTTCGATGAGCGGCGTTTTGAGACGGTCGCTCATGACAGCGCCTCCAGAACGCGAGCCTCGACCGGATGCGTGACGCCGATCGGTTGATGGTTACCCACGGGATGGTGACAGGACAAAAGCCGCCCATCATCCATGGACTGAAGAGCCGGCATGCGGGTCCGACAGTCGATTGCGGCATGCGAACAGCGCGGCGAGAAAGCGCAGCCTTCCGGCAGCTCACGTGGATTGGGAACGGTTCCCGGAATGGGGATCAATCGTTCGCGCGGACCATCCAGACGCGGAATGGCATCGAAGAGACCGCGCGTATAAGGATGGCGCGGGTTGTCGAACAGGGCCTGGATTGTCCCCTGCTCCACGATACGGCCGGCATACATGACGCAGGCGCGCTCGCAGACCTGCGAGACGGCGCCCAGATCATGGCTGATAAAAATCGTCGCCATGCCGGTTTCGGCGCGCAATGCGATCAGAAGATCGAGGATCTGCGCCTGGATCGTGGCATCGAGAGCCGTTGTCGGCTCGTCCGCGACGAGAAGATCCGGCTCGCCGGCAAGTGCCATGGCGATCATCACGCGCTGACACTGGCCGCCGGAGAATTCGTGGGGAAAGAGATCGATGCGCCGGCGTGCATCCGGAATACCGACCATGTCGAGCAGCCGCAGCGCTTCGGCTTTTGCCGCCTCCCCGTGAAGGCCGCGATGGATCGCCAGTGCTTCTGTGATCTGGCGACCGACGCGCAGAACCGGATTGAGCGAGCTGGACGGATCCTGGAAGATCATTGCGATCCGCTTGCCGCGCACGCCTTCGAGCACGTGTCGTGGCTGTGCCAGGATTTCCTGTCCGTCGACGCGGACTGATCCGCTGACCGTTGCTTTTCCGGGCAGAAGCCCGAGTGCCGCGAGCCAGGTGACGGACTTGCCGCAACCGGATTCACCGACAAGGCCAATCGCCTCGCCGCGGGCGATATCGAGATCGATACCATGCAGTACCTGAACGCCGTCGAAAGCGACCTTCAGGCCGCGCAGTTCCACAAGGTTTTTCACCATGGAACGCACCTCCATTTTATAAGCAGATGCGCCGGCCGCGAATTCCGCGGCCGGCGTGAGACATCAGAACGATCAGGCGTTCCAGTTGGCTGTGCGGAAGTCCATGGCGAAGGCAGGTGCTGCCTTCCACTTCAGAGACTTCTTCATGCCGGTAAAGACGGCGTTCTGGTGCAGGACCTGATAGGCGGGGTCTTCGCGTTCGCAGATTTCCAGCATGCGGGCAAAAGCCTTGTGGCGCTGGGCGCGGTCAGTCGAGGTTTCCATGATGACGGAAAGCTTGTTGACCTCTTCGTTCGTCCAGTCCTTCTTCTGCTGCGCTTCGCCGTTTGGTCCGAACTGGACGACGAGTGGCGTGATCGGATCGTTGATCGAGTTGGAAGCGGACCAGTCGCGAACACCCTTGACGCCTGCCGGATCGTGGATCTGCGCCCAGTTTTCCTTCATCTGGATTTCGACGTTGAGGCCGACCTGCTTCCACATCTCGACCATGATCTGCGCGTTCGCAGTCTGGTTGGTGTAGTAGTTGTTGAGAAGGCGATACGGGATGGCGTCGCCCTTGTAGTTGGCTTCCTTGAGAAGCTTGCGAGCAAGCTCCGGGTTGAATTCCGGCGCAGCCCAGCCTTCGACATACATGTTGGATGTCTTGAAGGAGTCGAACTGAAGTCCGGCCGGAACGACTGTCTGGCCAGCCCACAGTGCTTCCACGATCGCCTGACGGTCGATCGAATGCGTCATCGCGCGACGGACCAGCGGGTTGGCAAGAACCGGGTTCTGCGTGTTGAATGTGGAAATGCGGTGGTTCCAGATGGTCGAGCTCTGCACTTCGAGGCCAGGAGCCGCTTTGATCGCCGAGATCTGGTCTGGCGGCAGGTCGCAGGCAAAGTCGTATTCACCTGAGAGCAGGCCGTTGACGCGGGAAGCGACTTCCGGAACCTCGACGAAGCGGATCTGCTGCAGCGGCGGACGGCCACCCCAGTATTCGTCGAAAGCGACGAGCGTCAGCGACACGTCTGGCTTGAATTCCGAGACCATGTAAGGACCGGTCGTGACCGGCTTGCGGGCCCAATCCGTATAGCTCTTGGCTTCGTCCCAGGCGCGGCGGTTGGTGATCTGGCTGCCGAACGAGTAAAGGCGGCCTTCGAGCGTGATGTCAGGCGTTGCATTGTGGAAACGCACGGTGTGCTTGTCGACGACTTCGACACCGGCCAGTGCCGGCCAGAGGCGACGAGCGACACCGGGAACGATCGCCGGCAGTTCCTTGACCGTGGTCGGCTTGTTGTCGGCTTCAAAGACGGTCTTGCCGCCCTTTGGCTCGGTATTGCCGAACAGGCGTTCCTTGGAGAAGGAGAACGCAACATCTTCAGCCGTCAGTTCGTCGCCGTTGTGGAATTTCACGCCCTGACGGAGCTTCAATTCAAGCGTCTTGTCGTCGATGCGCTTCCATTCGGTGGCGAGACTGGCAACAGGCCCCTGATTGCCCATCCAGTCGCGGCCGATCAGGCCTTCCCAGAGGTTGGGGAAGAACACGCGTTCGCCAACGTTCGACTGTTCGTTCCAGACGTCCAACGTGTTGTTGTTGGTGATCTTCTGAACGGCAATCGTCACCGATGGGCGTGTCGACTGGCTAAAGGACATGCGTGGAAGGACAATGGTGCCTGCTGCAGCTGACATCAGCCCCAAAGCGTGGCGACGGTTGATAGAAAGCATTGGATCTCTCCTGTGGGCGAGTGAATGCGTTCACGGAAAACACAATGGTTTCCGCGTCAGGTGCCACTCGAAATCGACAAACAAGTTTGAGCCAGCTGGCCGCGTGTTTCGGGAGGACCTCAACCGCGCCGCTGACTTGGCGTAGCTCTAGGGGACCAATGTTACGCGGATGTGACGTTTGTCTGTGTGTTCGATTTCCACTCGTTGACGCGATCTCCAGACGCGCTGGCTGTCAGGAAGGATAGGTTTCTCTTTGTTTCACAAACTCCGAACGATGGTTCCGCGGACCTCTTTGTCGACGGGGATCGACCGAAAATTCCCTGATGTCATCATCAGCAAACCCAAGCGGTTTTGGTCGGGCCTTGTCGGGGTGAGGTCGTGCCGGGGTATGTTTCAGGCTTCGATCGACTGCCTCTCATCAGAGCCATCAGCATCGGCGCGGTCGCGAATTCACCCTTCTGTGCCCGGCGGGTCAGGTCTCTCAGATAGCCTCCAGCAGACGTGATTTGCTCAGCGCGTTCGAGCATGCAGGCAAGCACTGTTGCGGCGTTCTCAGGCCCCATCACGATTGCTGCGCGTTCATAGACAGCTGGCGTGATGTCGAGAGTGGAACGAACAACATAGGCTGCCGTAATCAGATCCCTCCAGGACGTGATCCCGGCTCTTGGCCCATAATCGTTGATCTGGGTGCAGGCTTGCAGGACGAATGGGAGTGGTAGAGCTTTGTGTGTGGTGATCGAGCTCAAACGAGGGCGCCTTTGTCGAGTATCGCGTTGATCGTCAATCTCTTCGATTGCTGTGCCGTGCGCCAAAGTGTGTTCCGGTGCTTGTTCGGATGAAAGCCCTTTCGACACCGGTTCAGATTCAGAGATGATATTTGTTTTTGAATCCTGTATGTGGCGCTCACTTTGAGATTCATTGGCGCTCATCTCTGGTGATTTCATATTTAATTTCAACTGGTTGACGACTTCTTCACGAAGTACCGAGAGTTTTGTGAGGAGCGGCTCTGCGATATCGAGAGTGAGGACGCGCGGAATTGCCTGTAGGACGCACTGAAGATTTGTCTGTGCCTGCTCCCAGTCACCGGAAATCTTTTCATCCACGGCAAAAGTAATCAGCTTTGCGAGATCTCTTCGGCAAAGAGTAATTCTCTCTTTTGCAGCCTTGAGTTGTTCACGATTAAGAGCGATCTCCGCTGCCATCGTTTCGATCTCTCGTGCGCGTGCCAGAAGTGGTGCGAGACTGAAGCCGAAAGCATCATCGAGTTTGCCACCTGAACTGCGGCGCGCATAGCGTTTGCCGTTCGGGCTGTCCTTGCGCAGGATCAGTCCGGTTTCCACCAGCACCGAGAGATGGCGCCGAAGGGTTGCCGGTGCCATTCCACGCGCTCGAAGCGACAACTGGGCATTGGACGGGAAGACAATGAGATTGCCATCTTCGCAAAGTTCATCGCCTGGATAGAAGGTCAGGAGAGCGTCGAGCACGGTCAGTGCCCGGTCACTGATCCCAAGGGACGACCGTGATTCGCATATCGACCGAAACAGTTTCCACTTCGACCGCTTGATTCCGGATGCAATTTCGCTGGCTTTTTGGTGGTTTGCCAACAGCCCATACGACATCGTCCGCCGCCCAAAGGGCGTCGTTACAGTTCCACTCTCCATTTTCTCTCACCTTTTTTCAGGCAAAAGAAAGCCGCTCACCAAAACGGTGCCAAAGACTATTGACTGTGATTCGTGGAAATGCGATTCTCGATCTTGCTAGAAATCGGAGAGAGGCTTCCACGACCTTGGTCGTTCGGGGGCCTTTTTCTTTTGCTGATCAAACTCCCTTGTTGCGTTTAAATTCTGCGAAAAGCTCTGTGAGCCGTTCGCTGACGAAGTCGTCAAAACCCGGCGCGCTTTTCGCATCGAACACGAATGTCGACCGGTTTCCCGATTTGCGTATGACAACGGGCAGACCCCTCAGCTGTGCTTGAGCCGGCTTGCCACTATCCTCAGGTTTCACGGACAACTGTGTAAACGCGAGCTGGAAACGCTCGTCGCTTGTCTTTCCCTCTGCCCTGCCCTTCTGAAGGCACGAGAGCAGCCTTGGAATGTTTCCGGCATTGAGCTTTTCCGACAGCTCCGTCCACCGCCTGCGGCCAACCTCAGGTGCCGGACCGATCGCATCGATGATTTCCATCGGAATGGCCCGGACCAGGCTGATCATTTTTGACAAGGCTGCCTTGTCGACGCCAAGCGCTGCCATGATGATATCGCGCGTGAACGAACGATCCTCAAGACGGGTGGCGAACAAGGCGCGTTCGATATGCGAGAGGTTCGTTCGGGCGTTGTTTTCCTGGCCCTGGCTGACGACCAGCTGGTCATCGGTCAGAACGCGGACAACCGCCTTGACCTTGAGGCCCAGCTGTCTGACGGCTGCAAGTCGGCGGTGACCGTAGGCGACCTGGAACCTGCCCGACTGGTCGGGATGAGGCCGCACGAGGATCGGCACCTGCTGTCCATGCTCGCGAACCTGCTCGACCAGTTGGGAAAGCGCTTCGCCATCGATCAGCATACGGTCGGAAACAAAGGAACTGTCGATCAGCGATGGATCCAGTTCAACGACGGAAAGACCTTCCGAAAGCTGCCGCTCGAGATCCTGCGCCCTTTCCATCTTCTGCGTGATGCTGCCAAGCGTTCTCGTGATGCCACCAACTGGGACACCGCTGCGCACGGCCGGTGCCATTCCGGCCAAAGGGCGTGACGATTGAGCAGCCGGGGGTGCGGCAGGTGTCGGCGCTAGTGCTGAACTGTTGTCCGGCGCCGGAGGTTCGAAGATGCCGATCAGGTTTTTACGTGCCATCTGTTAGCGCCTCCCCCACACGGACCGGATCAATTCTTCAATCTCGAGGTTCACGGCATTGAGCGAGTCCATCGCCCGGTCATAGGTGCCGCGGGTGAACTGGTTGCGCTCGACCTCATACAGTGTCTGTTTCGTGACGCCGGCATCGGAGATCGCCGTCGACTTCAACATAGCGTTGTGAAGCATACGATTGCCGAAGATGGCGCGCATAAAACCCGTCATCTGGCTCTGTGGGCCGTCATTGGGTTCAAACCGCGTCACAAGATAACGCATCCAGTCATAGCTTGTCCGCCCCCCTGCCCGCTCGACAACCGACATCAGTTCGCTGGTCATCGAGAGAAACTGCGACATCGACATGACGTCGAGCATTTGCGGGTGAACGGTAATCAAGGTCGATGTCGAGGCGCAAAGCGCCGACATGGTCAGGAAGCCGAGCTGCGGCGGGCAATCGATGACGACGACATCGTAAAGGTCTTCGATATCGGCAAGAACTTCGCCGATGCGGGCAAAGAACATCGTCGCAACCTGTCCCGACGCCATGGCCTTGGGCGTTTCGTGCTCGAACTCCATCAGTTCGAGGTTGCCCGGCAGGATATGCAGGTTCGGTGTGTAGGTGGAGCGGACAATTTCCGAAATAGGGCGCGGATCCTCATAGCGGATCGCACCATAGAGCGTCTCGCCTTCGCCCACATCGAGCTCGGGTTGATGCCCGAACAACGCCGACAGAGACGCCTGCGGATCGAGATCGATCGCGAGCGTCTTGTAGCCACGAAGGGCAAGATATTGAGACAGGTGCGCGGACGTCGTCGTCTTGCCGCTTCCGCCCTTGAAGTTCATGACGGAAATGACCTGCAGCTTTTCGCCAGGACGGCGGGCCGGTACGTATTTCGCTACGCCGTTCTTTTCGTCGAGAACCTGACGAATACGATCCATGTCGGTCGGTAGGTAAACACGCCGGCCGTTCGCCAGCGGCTCGGGCCCGTATCCTTCTGCGGCAACCTGACGGAGATAGCCTTCTCCGATCCCGATGAAGCTCGCGGCTTCGGCTGGCTGGAAGGGCCGGATCGTCTTTTGAGATGTCGGTGCGAAAATTTTCGCTTGATGCATCTGAAGTTGATGCGCAAGCTCCTGGGCATCTGTTGCCAGAGTCGTTGGCAAGTGCTCCTGAGGTTCGTCGACTTTCAAGCTTGGCTGCGGCATCTTTCTCTCCAACTGCGCAATTGGCGAAGTTCTTCGGAAAACTGCGCAGTTGAATATGCCCCGATTCGCACGAGTTGTACAAATGATTCAATGCAGATGAATTTTGCGCCTGTGGAGAGCAAAAGTCGCGCTCGTTGTCCGCGGACAACGAGAAGTGGGGCGGGGGTAAGGTATCAGATTTTGCTGAGTGGATCGCTAAACGTTTGCCATCTTTAACCTGTCTATAAGCGTTTATGGTGCTTGCTTATCTCCATACAGATGCTAGCTTGATCCATCACGCCAGAGGCTAAACGGTTCCATCTCACGGACGCATCCATCTTGTGTCCGGTAGCGAAACCGAACGTGACGCTAGCTTTCACAACGGCATTGAACTATAACGCTTTCAATGCGTTACGATCTCTCAAAAATAGACTTTGGTGAGTTGTTCGGACCGATCTCCGCAGCGACTGCCGGCGTTGTACGACTCGATGAGCGGATCGCTAGTTCCCCCGTACGGCAAGGCTGGATCGATCGCGCCCAATTCTTGGAAGCCTGCTCGTCCCTGTGGATCGATGGGGAACTTGTCCATATCGAAGACCTTGTTCTTCATGACGCAGGGATGGCAGTTCGAGCCTCCACTCACGAATTGACAGTTGCCCATGACGTACTGCGAACGCGCCGGCGAATTGCGGCGAGCGAACCGGAATGGGCCTTGAGCGCCGCTGGTCTTGCCGCGCTGAGGTCCGGTCGTCATGACGAGGCTCAAGACATTGAGATCAAGGCGGCACCGAGAGGGCTCGCAACGCTCTCGCGTGACGATGATTTCGAGGATCCCTTGGCCGCTATCGATGCTGTTCTCGCGCGAAGCCAGGCGTTGCTTGCGGACGCCGTAAGCGTTCGTTCGATGAAGATACCAGGCCGGGACGCTCTCATCTATGACGAGGACTGGGACGAGGACGCTCGTCTGTCGGAATGGCGGGTGGTGTTGGACGAAACGCAGTCCATGCCGCCCCTCCTCAGGGCCGCCGTTGCGTGGGACGCTTGGTCTAACCTGCAGGTGTCGAAGCATGCGCCATGGCTTGGACGTTTGCTGGCGAGCGCGGTGTTGCGCGAAGCCGGGTTAACCGAAACGCAGTTGTCCGCGGTCAACTTCGGTCTCCGGCAGGTGTCGCGGGAGCGCAGAATGACCAGGAACCGCATGGTGAGGCTTCTCGCGTTCACGGAAGCAATTGCGCTCGCGTCCGAGCATGGCATGAAAGAGCACCAGCGGTTGTTGCTTGCTAAGCAGCAACTCGAGCGCCGTCTGGTGGGTCGGCGACAGTCGTCGCGGCTTCCCCAGCTAATCGAACTTGTCTTGTCGCGCCCGCTTGTTTCGAGCGGGATGATTGCCGACGCACTGGAGATAACCCCGCAGGGCGCGCTGAAGATTGCTGCCGAACTCAATCTTCGTGAATTTACCGGGCGAGGGCGCTTTCGCGCCTGGGGAATACTTTGATCTGACGGGTTAACGCGTTGCAAATAAAGACAAAAGCGAACTGAAACGAGTGTTCCCGGCCTTTCTATCGTCCAAACGATCCCTTAATGATGAGGGTATGTCGTGGAGGACATTAAGGGAGGTATCAATGAAGATCACGAAACTCGAAACCGTGCGAGTTGCAGAGCGCGCAAACCTGATCTGGGTTCTGGTTCATACGGATGAAGGTCTGACCGGTCTCGGCGAGACGTTCTTCGGGGCAGAGACGGTCGAAAGCTACATTCACGAATATGTTGCACCGCGGGTGCTCGGCCGCGATCCGCTTGCCATCGATCTTCTCGCACAGGACCTCGTGGGCTATGTCGGGTTCCGATCCTCGGGTGCCGAGGTGCGTGGCAACTCGGCTTTCGACATCGCGTTGTGGGATCTGTTCGGCAAGGTCACGGGCCAGCCGATCGCGCAGTTGTTGGGCGGCTTCAGCCGCAAGGAAATCCGCACCTACAATACCTGCGCCGGCACCGAGTATATCAAGAAATCCACTGGCCAGACCACGGGCAACTATGGCCTGTCGACCGGCTCGGACTACGACGATCTCAACGGGTTTCTCAACCGGGCGGACGAATTGGCACATTCGCTGCTGGAGGAGGGGATCACGGCGATGAAGATCTGGCCATTCGATGCCGCCGCCGAAAAGACGAGGGGACAGTATATTTCGCCTTCCGATCTCAACGCAGCGCTTCAGCCATTCGAAAAGATCCGCAACGCTGTCGGCGACAAGATCGACATCATGGTGGAGTTTCACTCCATGTGGCAGCTCCTGCCCGCGATGCAGATCGCCAAGGCGCTAACGCCCTACAGCACGTTCTGGCATGAAGACCCGATCAAGATGGATAGCCTGTCGAGTCTGCGTCGTTATGCCGACGTATCGCCCGCACCAATCTCGGCATCTGAGACCTTGGCAACGCGCTGGGGTTTCCGGGATTATCTCGAAACGGGCGTCGCTGGCATCGTCATGCTGGACATCTCCTGGTGCGGCGGGCTGTCGGAAGCACGCAAGATCGCATCGATGGCGGAGGCTTGGCATTTGCCGATCGCTCCGCACGATTGCACAGGCCCGGTTGTCCTCGGCGCATCGACGCACCTGTCGCTTAACGCACCCAATGCGCTGGTGCAGGAAAGTGTGCGCGCCTTCTACAAGACGTGGTACCGCGATCTCGTCACCGCACTGCCTGAGGTGAAGAACGGCATGATCACGGTTCCGCCTGGTCCTGGCCTCGGAATGGACCTCAATCCAGACCTGGACAAGGTCTTCACCGTAACACGGCGTTTCTCAAACCTCGCAGACATGTAGGGCATCGCGGCATGATCGCATCCATCTCCAAGCAAATCGTCTCGGCGCGCATGGCCGGGCCCCTCATCATGCTGCTCGGCATGGTCATGTTTGCGCTTAACGACGCCATGGGGAAGTGGCTCGTTTCGAGCTACGGCCTTGGACAGGTCGTGCTTCTGCGCAGCCTCGCCGCGCTTGTCATCTTGCTGCCTTTCCTGTTCTTTCAGGGATTCGGCTCGCTGCTGAAGGTCGAACGACCCGGCATGCAGGCGCTTCGGGTGTTCTGCTCCACCGCCGAGGTTTTCTGCTTCTACTATGCCGTGATGTATCTTCCGCTCGCAGACGTCATGACCTACTGGCTCGCAGCACCGATCTATGTCGCCGCGGCCTCGCCACTGCTACTGGGCGAAAAAGTCGGCTGGCGTCGGTGGACTGCTATCGGCATCGGCTTTATCGGTGTCGTCATCACGCTCAAACCGTCGAGCGCGATGATCAGTCCGCCAGCGATCGTATCCATCTTCGGCAGTGCCGCCTTCGCGTTCATGATGATTTCAGGTCGTTTCCTGAGGGCCACCCCAGACCGGACGCTTGTCTTTTTCCAGATCGTCGGTGCGGCACTTGCAGGCCTTGCTTTCGCGCCTTTCGACTGGTCGCCGATCGCTTCTACCCGCGATTTTGGCCTGCTTGCATTGCTCGGTATAGTGGCAATGGCAGCTCATGTTCTCGTTAACAGAGCATTGAAGATCTCGGATGCGGCAACGGTCGCTCCCCTACAGTACACGCTTTTGCTCTGGGCGGTTCTGTTCGGCTGGCTGTTCTTTGGCGATATGCCGAGATTCGGAATGCTGATCGGTGCAGCACTGATCGTCGGTTCCGGCGTCTTCATCTTCCTGCGCGAGCAGACGCTGAAGAAGCGCCAAAGGGTGCAGCCGATCGCGATCGAATAGCCATGAAAAAAGCCCGCGACGGTAACGTCGCGGGCTCGTCTGTCGAAGGCTGATGCTTACTTACGGACTTCCTTAAGTTCCGCCAGGATGCCATCAACCACATCGGCACCAATCTGGTCCTTGTGCTTTTCATAGACAGCAAGCGACTTTTCACGAATGCGAGCCTGCTCCTCAGGCGACAGCGTGTTCACCTCCAGGCCGGCGGCCTTGATCTTTTCCAGCGACTTCTTGTTGAGATCGCCGATCACCTGGCGCTCCACATCGCGACCGACCACTGCGCATTCACGCAGTGCAGTCTGTTCTTCCGGCGAATAGGTGTTGAAGATCGCCTTGGAGAAGAGGAAGAGGAAAGGCGTATATGCGTGGTTGGTCTCGGTGACGTATTTCTGCACTTCGAAGAACTTCGAGGTGTCGATCGTCACATAGGGGTTTTCCTGCGCGTCGATCGCGTTGGTTTCCAGAGCCGAATAGACTTCGCCGAAGGCCATCGGGGTCGCGTTTGCACCAAGGTTCTGGAAGGTGTCGAGGAAGATGTTGTTCTGCATGACGCGAACCTTCATCCCCGAGAAATCTTCCCACTTGGTGACGGCGCGCTTGGAGTTCGACAGGTTGCGGAAGCCGTTTTCCCAATAGGCAAGATTGACCAGACCGGCGCCGTCGAGCTTCTTGTTCATCTCGTCGCCGAATTTGCCATCGAGCACCTTGTAGGCCTCAGGCGCATCGCGGAACAGGAACGGCAGGTCGAAGACGCCGAGTGCCGGAATGATGCCGACGAGCGGAGACGAGGATGTGACGACGGCTTCCTGAACGCCCGAGCGCAGCGCCTGGGTTGCCTGAAGGTCGCCGCCAAGAGCGCCGCCCCAGAAAGCGGTCAGTTTCAGCTTGCCGCCGGACTTCTGGTCCAGGCATTCCTGCATGGCCTTGATGCCGTTACCGACGGGATGGTCGGCATTGATGCCGTTCGAAACGCGAATGTTGCGGCTCTTGAATTCGGCGAAGGCCGGTGCTGCTGTGGAGCAGGCAAGCGCGATCGCTGTAGTGGCAAGAAGCAGTCTCTTCATAGTAGTCCTCCCAGTTGGACGTTGATGTGAACAGGTTGAATGGCAGGCCGTCAATGCAACCAACGTGCGGGCACGATCACAAGATCGGGAAACAGCACGAGCAGGAAAAGCACGAGCGACTGCGCAAGAAGGAACGGCCACACGCCGGCCGTCACCTTGCCAAGCGGTATTCTCCCGACACCGCTGACAACGTTGAGCACAACACCGACCGGCGGCGTGATGAGGCCGATCGAGTTGTTGATGATAAAGAGCACGCCGAAATAAACCGGATCGATCCCCGCCTGCTTGATGATCGGCATGAGAACCGGCGTCAGGATCAGGATGGTCGGCGTCAGATCGAGTGCCGTACCGACAACCAGAACCAGGATCATGATGACGAACATCAACAGCGTCGGGCGATCGATCAACGGTTCGATATAGCCGGCGATTTCTGCAGGAATGTTCGCAGCCGTGATGAGCCATGCCGATACGAGTGCCGCGCAGACGAGGAACATGATGACCGAAGTCGTCTTGGCGGCCTGCAGAATGACGTGCGGAAGGTCTCTCGGCTTCAGTTCCTTGTAGATTACCATGCCGACGAACATCGCATAGACGGCGGCAACGACGGCAGCTTCGGTCGGCGTCACGATGCCAATCTTGATGCCGCCGAGGATGATCACAGGCATGCCGAGCGCCCAGGCAGCGCGTCCGGTTGCGTGCAGGCGTTCCTTGTAGGTGGTTTTTGGAAGCGCCTGGACGTTATCTTTGCGCACCACGATCAGCCAGGTGATGATCAGTGAGACGGCCATCAGGATGCCGGGAAAAATGCCAGCCATGAAGAGCTGGGTGATCGACACATTCGCGGCAACGCCGAATACGATAAACGCCATCGACGGCGGAATGACCGGGGCGATGATACCGCCGGCAGCGATCAGACCACCGGAGCGGGGAATATTATAGCCGGCCTTGGCCATCATCGGGATGAGGATGGCGGCAAGGGCGGCCGTATCGGCAGCGGCCGAACCCGAAATGCTGGCCATGATGAGCGCTGCAAAAATCGCAACGATCCCGAGACCACCTCTGATGTGACCGACGCAGGCGATCGCGAAATCGATGATACGCTTCGACAAACCGCCGGAATTCATCAATTCGCCGGCGAGAATGAAGAAGGGGATGGCGAGCAGGGTGAATGTATCTGCACCGGCAATCATGTTCTGCGCGATGATCTGGCTGTTGAACATGTCCATGTACCACATGAGCACGACGCCGCAGAAAATCAGCGAGAACGCGACGGGGACGCCAACGGCCATCGCGCCGAGCAGCGATCCAACAAAGACGAAAAGAGTCATTTAGGTCCGCTCCGCCAGTTGTTCGATCGTCATGTTTTCACCCGTGAACGCTGCTATTTCCGCGTCGGTGACACGACCCGTGATCAGGCGGAACAGCCGTTCAAGCGCGATCAGCACGCATCCTCCACCGGTGAAGAAGCCGATGCCGTATACCCACGCCATGGAAAGCCCGGTCACAGGCGCGACCATGCTGGCGTTGATCGGCAACTGGACCCATGTGCCCCAGAAGAAAATCGCCGAACACAGGATGATCAGCAGGTTCGAAATGATCATGCAGGCGATACGGCCCGAGCGGCCGAGCGTGGCGACCAGCGACTCCACACCAAGGTGGGAATGTTCGCGAAACGCCACGACTGCACCGATAAAGGTCAGCCAGACGAAGAAGTAGCGCGATAGCTCTTCCGATATGTTGAGGCCGGAGTTGAAACCGTAGCGCAGCACCACGTTGAGGAACACCATGATTGCCATGCCTGCCAAAAGCAGGATCAGCAGCAGTTCCAGAAAGCGGTAAAAGAGATCGTTTATTCGTTGCATCGGGTTCCTCCTCCCATCAACCGCGGCGGCTACAAGAGCTTGCGCTTCGCGAGGTTCTTCATCAAAGCCGTCAGCCCGAAGTCCCAGGGCGGGCAGGCTTCACTATTTTCCACCCAATTCACCAGGCGCCCGAGCCTTGGCGACGATATCTCGACGCGGTCGCCGATCTCGTGGGTAAAGCCCAGACCCTTGCCGCGCCGATCCTTGACCGGCGCAAACATGGTGCCGAGAAACAATACGGCGCCATCAGGGTATTGATGGTTGCGGTTGAGAAGCTGCGACACGAGATCTTCCGGCGTACGGCTGATGGCCTGCATCGGGCTAACGCCCGTCATCTCGAAACCTTCAGGGCCCTCGACCACAAGCGAGATCTCCGATTTCTTGACGTCTTCGAGCGAAAATTCGCCGTCGAACAGTCGGATGAAGGGACCGAGAGAACAGGATGCGTTGTTGTCTTTTGCCTTGCTGAGAAGGAGGGCGGACCGTCCTTCGAAATCGCGAAGATTGACGTCATTGCCAAGCGTCGCACCGACAATCGCACCCGTGGATGTGACAGCAAGCACCACTTCCGGTTCGGGATTGTTCCAATCCGACTTCGGGTGAATCCCGACCAGCGACCCGCAGCCGACGGCCGACATGGGCTGGGCCTTGGTGAAGATTTCCGCATCCGGACCGATCCCGACTTCGAGATACTGCGACCAAAGCCCCATATCCTGCAACAGCGCCTTCACGCTTGCTGCCTTTTCCGAGCCGGCCACAAGCCCCTTGAGGCTGTCGCCCAGTACCGGCGCCAAGCGACCACGGATCTCCTGGGCCCGAAGCGGATCGCCCTTGGCCTGTTCCTCGATGACCCGTTCCAGCATGCTGTCTGCGAAAGTTACGCCTGCGGCTTTGATCGCCTGCAGGTCAACAGGCGCCAGCAGCGTTCCGGCAGTGCCGTCTAGGAAGTCATTGAGAGAGCCGAGATCCGTCCAATCGGTAGCGGCCGTCAGGCGCTCCACCAGGCCGTCGATCTCAAGTAGTGCTGACAGCGTCGCAGCGAGCGACGAAAGATCCAGAAGCCTGCCATTCCGGTAAAGGACAGGGCAGGGGCCGTCCGCAGCCTTCGACCAGACACGACCAACCAGAGTGGCGGTCTCGGAATCCTGCGGCAAAATCAGTTCGGGCGTCAGCCCGCCATGTATAGTCATTATGATCCTCCAAGCGGCCGATCGATCAGGCCTCCACCCGTCAATCTGTTGTCCGATGTCTGACAACGTCGCTTGAGCTTTCTACTGAGTGTTTTTCTTTGTGTCCAGTACTGCAACCCTGTCAATTCTGGGGATCATCTATACAATATACGCGGGCAAAGAACGCCGACGCACGGTGTCGTTCCGGTGCGCCTCAATGAAGTCGATGCAAGCTGACCGGGCGACGGATGAAGGATCATCCTACCTCGAGCGGTGACGGACGATCCAAAAGGATCTCGATAAAACCTGCGGCTGTTTGCGCACTGGCGCGGATATGGAGCGGGGCAACGGCGTCGGTAAACTTCATTTGAAATCGCTCGGCGCTTGCTAGGACGGAGGTTCAGCCTAAGTGTTGCGCATGGGCAATTTAAAAGAAGGCGTTCTCAACGCGATGGCTGCCGACCAAAGTGCAACGGGCTGGCAGTCGGATCCCGAACGAAGTCCCGACTTCCAGTATTCCGGACTTCCAGTCCGGTGGCGCCGTCGTATTGTTCTGGCGCTCAATCTCGCAACGATCGCGGGGCTTGGGTATGTCGTCTACCGACTTCTTTCCCCAGATGGCATTGATGGTGCGGAAGCCGTCATGCTGATCGGGTTCATGCTGGCAACGCCGTGGACGGTGCTTGGGTTCTGGAACGCCGTGATCGGGGTCGTCCTCCAGCACGGCCCCGGCGACCCCTCCAAAAGCATCTACCCCTTCTATCCGCAGGGTCAGGGAAGCCAGCCGATCGCTTTGTCGTCGCGGACAGCGCTGACGATATTCCTGCGCAACGAAGATCCGCGGCCCGTCTTTGCCCGGATAGAGGCGATGCAGAAGAGCCTTCAGGCGACCGGCCTTCAACGCCACTTTCGGTTCTTCGTCCTCAGCGACACGTCCGAGCCCGACATCATCCAGTTGGAAGAAGCGGGCTTCGATCTCGTTGCCGCTCATGTCGTGGCGGATGGCGGTAACCGGCCGGTCTATCGTCGTCGTGCTGACAATGCCGGTTACAAGGCGGGCAATATTCAGGACTTCCTGAAGGAACACGGAAGCCGCTACGACTTTTTCCTGCCGCTGGATTCCGACAGCGTCATGTCCGGCGACGTGATGATACGGCTGGTGGCTGCCATGGAGGCACGACCTGAGCTCGGGATTCTGCAGACCCTGGTCGTCGGAGTGCCCGCCGAAAGCGGCTTTGCCCGGATGTTCCAGTTCGGTATGCGTCACGGAATGCGGTCTTTCACGCTCGGCTCCGCATGGTGGAGCGCTGATTGCGGGCCTTACTGGGGGCACAACGCACTGATCCGCGCCGCGGCATTTGAGGCCCACTGTAATCTGCCCGTTCTCCCGGGATCGCCGCCATTGGGCGGCCATGTGCTGAGCCACGATCAGCTGGAAGCGACCTATATGCGTCGGGGCGGCTACGAAGTTCGTGTGCTGCCGATCGAGACACAGAGCTTCGAAGCCAACCCACCGACATTGCTGGAGTTTGCCAAGCGAGATCTGAGATGGTGCCAGGGCAACATGCAGTATTGGCGTTTCCTTTTTGAGCCGGGCCTCAAGCCGCTGAGCAGGTTCCAGCTTTTTCAGGCGGTCCTGATGTATGTCGCACCGCCGGCCTGGATCGTCGCGACGTTTGCCGCCGCATGGAAGGGTGTGACCGGCGGCTTTGATGCGACCTATATCGAACTCGGCTTCTGGTCGTTCATCACCATCTTTCTTCTGTCGGTCACCCCCAAGATCGCCGGCGTCGTCGATGTGCTGCTTACCCCCGGCGCGATCCGCTCCTATGGCGGACCATTGCGCTTCGGTCTGTCGGCGGTGATCGAACTCCTGGCCTCGATGATCATGGCGCCCATCGTTGCCGTCTATGTCTCGGTGTTCCTGATCGGTCTTCTGTTCGGACGTTCGGTCACCTGGAGCGGTCAGAACCGCGACCGGCTCGGCGTTACGCTTGGCACAGCCATCAAGGCGATGGGCCTTCAGACATTGATCGGCGTTGTCCTCGCTACGATCATCACGGGCCTGATCGGTGGGTACGCGATCTTCTGGGCTCTGCCTGTGGTCGCCGGTCTCTGTCTGGCGATCCCGTTCACGGTCTTCACGGCCTCGCAGCGGTTCGGTTACTGGACGACCCGTCTCGGACTGTTCGCAATTCCCGAGGAGGGCTGTCTTCCGCGGGTCCTCACCCGCCTCGTTCCGCATGAAGCCCGTCTCTGGCGTCGTCCGTCCGCCAGAGTTGAAGGCAAGTTTCCCAAGCCGGCACGCGATGGCCAGGCATGACGATAGCGCAAGCATTGTGGCTGGTGCGAGAAAACCAGCCTGAAGTGCGGGAGACGCCGCTTGGTCCGCTCGGGCACGGCGATGTCCTGGTGGAAAGCCTGTTCGGCGCCATCAGCCGCGGTACCGAGTCCCTGGTGGCAGCCGGCTCGGTCCCCGAAAGCGAATACGACAGCATGCGGGCGCCGTTGCAGGATGGAGAATTCCCGTTTCCGATCAAGTACGGCTACGCGGTGGTCGGAACCGCAAAGGACGGCCCGGAAGCGCTTGCCGGCCGGACAGTATTCTGCCTCTATCCGCATCAGGATGCCTTCCACGCCCCCGCTGAGATGGTCGTGCCGGTTCCAGCAGGCGTGCCCGCCTCGCGCGCCGTCCTTGCAGCCAATATGGAGACGGCCCTCAACGGCGTTTGGGATGCCGGCATTCTTCCCGGAGACAAGGTCGCGGTCGTCGGTGCAGGGCTCGTCGGGCTTCTGATTGCCTATCTCGCCGCAAGGATCCCGGGCACCGAAGTCACCGTCGTGGACGTCAATGGCGATCGCCGTGGTCTTGCCGAAGATTTCGGATGCCGGTTTGCATCACCCGAACAGGCGAACGACGGTGACGGCGGATGCGATGTGGTGATCCACACGTCGGCCACGGCCGCAGGTCTTGCCACATCCATTGCGCTCGCCGGCTTCGAGGCGCGGATCGTCGAGATGTCGTGGTATGGCGAAGGCAGCGTGAAGATTCCGCTGGGCGGTCGTTTCCACAGTCAACGCCTGTCGATCGTCGCTTCGCAGGTCGGCAACGTACCGGTTCAAAGGCGCGCAAGGTGGCCGTTTTCGCGACGTCTGGCCGCGGCACTTGCATTGCTTGCGGATGACCGCCTCGACAAACTCTTCTCCGGCGAGACGGACTTTCCCGACCTTGCCCAAGACTATTGCCAAATTCTCGCCGATCCCGGCACCCTTTGCCACCGTATCCGATACCGTTAGTCTGAAAGGACATTCCCCGCATGTTTGCAGTTGAAGTTCGCGACCACATGATGATTGCCCATAGCTTGCCACGGGAGGTATTCGGCCCGGCCCAGGCGATGCATGGCGCGACCTTTATTGTCGATGCCGCCTTCATGACCGAAGATCTCGACGAAAACGGGCTCGGCGTCGATATCGGCCTTGCAACGACGGTGCTGAAAGCAATCGTTGCGCCGCTCAACTACCAGAACCTCGACGAACTCGAAATCTTTCGCGGCAAGGTCACCACGACGGAGGTGCTCGCCAAGCACGTCTTCGATCAGCTGAAAGCCGGTATCGCTGCCGGCGATCTTGGTCCGGGTGGCGTGCGCATCCGCCGCCTCAAGGTAACCCTGCATGAAAGCCATGTGGCCCGAGCCTGGTACGAGGCTGCGATTTGAACGCCGCATCAAGGGAGCGACGGCTGGTATTCGCCATCCCCGGCGATATCGACACCCGCAGCGGCGGGTATGGCTATGACCGGCGGATGATCGAGGAGCTTAGGGCAATCGGCTGGACAGTCGAGCACCTGCAGCTTCCCGGCGGCTTTCCGGAACCGAGCGAAAGCGAGCTTGCCGAAACAGCCGAAAAACTCGCAGCCCTCGCCGACGATAGTCTCGTTCTGATCGATGGCCTTGCGTTTGGGGCAATGCCGGCAATTGCCATGCAGGAGGCGACCCGCCTCCGCATGATTGCGCTCGTCCATCATCCGTTGGCACTCGAAAGCGGCATTCCGGCCGGCGTTGCCGAGCGGTTGCGAAAAAGCGAGATGACAGCGCTAGGTGCAGCCAAAGGTGTCGTCGTCACAAGCCCCAGCACGGCGCGAACTCTGGTATCGCAATTCCGCGTGGCGCCGGATCTCGTGCGTGTCGCCGTGCCTGGAACGGAGCAGGCAAAGCCTGCATCGGGCAGCACGGCCGGGGACGGGGTGATAATCCTGTCGGTCGGATCGCTGACGCAGCGCAAGGATCATGCGGCGTTGATTTCAGCGCTCGAGCGCATCTCCGATCGCCCATGGCAGTGCCGGATAGCAGGCAGCGATGACATGGATCGTCAATGCGCTGCCGATCTGCGACGACAGATCGAGGCGTGCGGGCTCTCCGACCGGGTGACTTTGACGGGCGCGCTTGATGATGTGGCAGTCGAATATGCCCAAGCGGATATTTTTGCACTCGCCAGCCAATATGAAGGCTACGGCATGGCCTTTGCGGAAGCCATGGTGCGCGGCCTGCCGATCGTCGGCTGCCGCGGCGGGGCGATACCCGATCTGGTGACTGACGATGCCGGGATACTCGTGGAACCGGGTGACATCGCCGGGCTCGCCGAAGCTCTGGCGCTGCTGATCGACCAGCCCGAGACGCGACAAGCTTATTCTGCGGGCGCGCTTGCCGTGGGCCAGCAGCTGCCCGATTGGCCCGCAACGGCAAAGGTGCTTTCCGACTTCCTGGAGGAAATGCGATGAGTGGTTTCGACACGGTCTGGCTCGATCTGCGCGAGCCCGCGGACAACGCTGCCCGCGATCCCAAACTCCGGCGGTCTGCCATGGAAAGTGTGACCGCAGACGGGAACGGCGCGACGGTCGTCGATCTCGGCTGCGGAACCGGCTCCACTGTCCGCGCACTTGCGCCCCAGAGCTCGTCCTGGCACTGGCGGCTTGTCGACAACGATCCGCAACTGCTCGAAGAAGCGGCAAACAGGCTCGGCATGCCCGACCAAGTGAAATGCCTGCAGGCCGACCTTAGCCAGTTGGCGCCTGAGCTCTTCACGTATGCGAGGCTGGTGACAGCGTCGGCGCTTTTCGACCTCGTCTCCGCCGAATTTCTGGAGCGTCTCCTGCATCTCCTCGCGAAGCGTGACATCGGCCTCTATACGGCGCTCAACTACGATGGCGTCTGCAGCTGGGAAATCGCGCACGAAGCGGATGGCTTGGTTGTCGAAGCGTTCAACGCCCACCAACGCCGCGACAAGGGCTTTGGACCGGCGCTTGGTCCAACGGCGGAACCGGTCTTAGCCAGACTGGCGCAGCAGGCGGGCTTCAAGGTTCTTACCGGTCAGAGCCCCTGGCATCTCGCCGGAGATCAAGCGGAATTGCAGCGGCAGTTCATTGACGGCATGGCAAACGCTGCGTCTGAGACGGACCGAATAGAGAAGGCGATGCTGGACGACTGGCGACGGATGCGTCTCGAGATGGCATCGCGTTCGGCCTGCGAAGTCGGGCACTGGGATATGCTTCTCCTCCGCTGATTGGTTGCCACCCCGATCATCCCGCTGTCGGGGTGGAAAGAAGCCAGAGGCCGAAGACGGTATAGCCTATCATCGCAAGGGCCAGAAAAGCCTCACTGATGGTGGCGCTTGCCGGTTTCACGAAGTGCTTGAGCGCAATCATGTGGGCGATCAGAATGCCGATGCAGTGCCCGGCCACGATGATCGCGGTCTGTGCGATCCAGAGCTTTTCGACACTGTTGATGTCGATCAGCATCGATGCCGTGACGTGGCGATCGGCGGTGCCGAACAGATCCCAGCCAAGCGCAAAGGGATCCGAGATCGCAGAGTAGAGATATTGCCCGTTGATCAGAAGCAGGCTGAGATAGTGGGCTGCATGGAAGGCAACCGCTATCGGAATGATCGAATAGACCAAATGCGTGATCAGCCCTCGATCAGCGACTAATCGTGCCTCTCTGGCAAGCCGGGCTCCTGATATGACAGCCGTAAAATAGATCACTGCGAGCACCGCCGGAGCGGCGATCAAGCCGAACGTATTCGGCAGGGTCACAGCGCTGCGGCCGGGAAATTCCAGCGGGTTCACCCCGATCATCCAGAGCCAGGTAAAGGTCTCTGCAAAGCCATCGAAGGACGCCGTTCCGAGCGTCAGCAGCAGGAATACGGCCGCGCTGATCGGCGGCGGCTCCGCCGCGACGCAGTCTTGCCCCGGCCAGCGGAACCGGACACTCGCCCATATTCCGGATTTCGGCGGCGTGATTTCAAAGGGCGCGATCATGCCGATCATGCGGAAATACACCGAGAAGGGTTCGCCCCGCTCTGTCCAATCTCGCTCTCCGAAAACCAGCATGGCGATGAAATTGAGAATCCAGTAGGCCGACACGGCGATGGCGAGACGGGGAGGCTCTTCCGGGGCAAGCGAAACCAGCTCGTACCAGGCAAACATCAAAAACAGGAGGATCGCCGGGATGTAACCGACGGCCTCCGGCAGCTTCAACAGGGGAGCTTCGCCAAGCCTGCCGCCTGTCGCTCGCCGCAGGATACGAAGAGGACCCGTCCAGGGATTGAGCCATGGCCACAGGTTCCCGACCAGCGCCTGCAGCAAGGTCAGGCCGACCCAGAACAGCGTCCAGACGACAAGCGGCAAAGGATTTTCAAGCGGGTCGGCTGTCGAATAGCGGCCGGCGGCGATCAGTACCAGCAGAAGCAGGGAGCTCAGCGTGCTGACGATCGCGATCGGCGGCACCGGCCGGCGATCGAGCGTGATGGAGGCACTGCCGGCCTGTGTGAACCAGCGCGACGGAACCAGCAGCAATGCGACGAAGGTAACTGCGACGACGATCGCGCCGCCTGTCAGGTAATATTCGGTCGGCAGCAGCATCACCAGCCCGCGTTCCGTCCCGTGCGCGATGGCCGTGCAGGGCATGAGCGTCCACAAGAGAGCTGCCGTCGCCGATGGACAGGCCGGCAACCGGTGTTTTCGGGGAAATGACGGCAACGGGTTCATCCTGCGTCTGGTGGCGTAATCGGCTGAAACATCATGCCGGGATGGAGAAGCGTATTCCATACCACGACATCATCGCTCAGACTGGGCCTCGTGCCGCTCCTGTCAGGTCTCCTGAACAGCGGAATTCTTTGCTATAGGACATGGTAGGGCTCTTATTGTCGGTGGCACCTGGTAGACCATCGACTATCGCATCAGCATGATGGGCGTCAGTACCGTTGAGAGGAAAATTTCGAATGACCGACAAGACTTCAGCACCGAAATCCTCGGTGACCCGCCGGACGACCCTTCTTGGAATGGGCGCGGCAACGGGTGCGGGCATTCTTTCTTCCGTCTCGCCGGGCTTCGTCCGATACTCGCACGCCCAGACCTCCGCCCCGATCAAGCTCGGCTTTGAATGCCACCGCACCGGTATCGGCGCATCCTATGGTCGCTGGTACGAGCGCGTCGCACGCGCTGCCGTCAAGATCATCAACGATGAGGGCGGCATCAACGGTCGTCCCGTGGAACTGATCGTTGAAGACGATGGCACGGATCCGAAACGAGGCGCCGAAGTCGTTGAGAAATTCGCGACCCAGCATAAGGTCGATGCTGTGTTCGGGACGCTGTTTTCACACGTCGTCGTCGCCGCCGCGCCGCGGGCGGGCGAATTGAAAATGCCCTATCTCGTGGTGTCGGAAGGCACCCACGTGTCTTCGGGCAGCCTCAACCGCTACTGCTTCCAGCCCGGCATCACCGACGTTCGCAGCCAGGTCACGTCAGTGGCACCTTGGATCACGCAAAACCTCGGCAAGAAAGTCACGATGATCTTCCCGGACTACGCCTTCGGCTATGACCACCGCGATAATCTTCCGCCCGCAATCAAGGCGCAGGGTGGTGAGGTCGTCGAGATGATTGCGGTGCCACCGACGGAAACATCGTTTACGCGCTACCTGCCGCGAATTCCCGCAGACACCGACGTGCTCTACCACATCATGGTCGGTCCGGCGGTTCTCACCTTCGTCACCGAGCTCGGTCAGTTCTACGGCTCGCAGCGACCCCAGATCTTCGGCTTCACCGATAGCGTCGAGGCCGTCGATCTTTCGACGCCGCAACTGAGCTTCCTCGATGGGACCTATTTCTGGGAGGGCATGCCCCGCTACGCCCAGAAGGACCAGAGCGAATGGGACAAGTTCTATCGCACGGCAGTCGGCGTCAACGAGAATGGTGCAAGCATCGCCGATCCGAAGGACATCGCCACCTACGCCCATATGTACGGGGTCTGGGAAACGCTGTTCACCATCAAGCAGGCGATGCAGGCATCCGGATATAGCGGCCCGCAGGACAAGGCCAAATTCATCGAAGCCCTGGAAGCGATCGAGACATTCCAGGAAGGCCGCGACCATCCGCAGGGCAACAAGATCTTCAACGGCAAGAACCATCAGGTCTACGGCCATCAGAACATCTCGAAGGTCGAAGGCGGCCGGATGGATGTCGTGCACCGGACCTCGATCGAAGACGGGATGTACGAGGTGACGGCGGACTACACGAAGATGTCGCTCTGACCCCTGCTTTCGGAAGGGATCGGTTGACCGGTCCCTTCGCTCTTCACCCCGCGTCGTTTTTCCTGTCTAACCGCAGCAAATCAGGCAAGGGGACAGTCGTGTCCGTGCATAGGAGCTAGGGTTTGGCGTTCGGTCCGTTTCTGCTGTTGGCGACACTGGAAGGACTGCTCCAGGCCGCGGTCCTCACATTGACGGCGCTTGGCCTTTCTCTGGTGTTCGGCGTCATGCGCGTCGTCAATGTCGCCCATGGCGAATTCTATATGCTCGGCGCCGTTGTCGCTTGGTGGGTGGCGTCGATGTTCTCGCTGCATCCGGCAGTCGGCTTTTTCGCGGCGCTCGTCATCAGCCCGTTGATTGTCGGGGCGATCGCTTTTGCCAGCGAGCGGCTGATCCTGAAGCGGCTGAACTACGATCCGGAATCCACCATCGTCGCCACGATCGGCATGCTCTACATCATCCAGCAGACGGTGCTTCTGACCTATGGTCCGGATGCGCGGCCGGTGTCCGCGCCGTTCTATTACCGCATCCAGCTGCCGTGGTTCGGCTATTCCGGTTACAACCTGTTCGTCATCGCAGCGGCGATCGTGTTGCTGCTGGCGGTCTGGTTCGTGCTCAGCCGTACACGGCTCGGGCTCATCATGCGTGCCACGCAGTTCGACCGCGAGATGGCGCAGGCCTTCGGGATACCGATCGAACGCGTCTATGCCTTCGTTTTTGCCGCCGGGGCCATGCTGGCGGCGATTGCTGCGGTGCTGATCGTGCCGATCCGTCAGGCCCATTACCTGATGGGGCTCGATCCGCTGCTTCTCTCCTTCATCGTCGTCATCCTTGGCGGCCTTGGCAGTCTGCGAGGCACCGTTATCGCCGCGCTGCTGATAGGATTGAGCGACGGCATCATTTCGGTGTTCTTCTCACCGACGCTTGCGAAGATCATCTCGACCCTGCTTGTCACCCTTGTTCTGGTGTTTAAGCCGGAAGGTCTGTTCGGGGCGAAGGCGCGATGAGAAGCGAAAACACCATCCGCGTCATCGCGCTTCACGTCGGCGTGCTGGCAGCCCTCTTTCTTGTCCAGTTCGTGCTGCCCGATTATCACCACCTCGCCCTGACCCGCGTCATGCTGTTGGCGATCTATGCCATGGGCTACAACATGCTGTTCGGCTATACGGGCCTGCTGAGCCTCGGACATGCGATGTTCTTTGCCGCCGGTCTCTACGGCGCCGGCATGACGGCCTATTACACCGATCTCGGCGTGCCGCTCGCGTTTGTCATCGGAATTATCTGTGGCGCAGCCCTGTCGCTCGTCATCGGCGTGATCGCGCTGCGCACGACCGGCGTGGCCTTCATGATTGTCACGATGATGTTCGGCCAGGTTGCCTATCTCACGATCACCTACTTCACCGACTATACCCGCGGCGAAGAAGGCCTGACGATGCCGGCAGCCGCCCGCAGTTTCGATCTCCTCGGTTTCCACGTCGACCTGACCAACGCCGTCCAGCGCTACAATCTGGCGCTTGGCCTTCTGGCTTTGACACTGCTCGTCATCTTCCTCGTCGTGCGGGGACCAATCGGCAGGGTGTTGATCGCAATCCGCGAAAACGAGACACGCACGCTGATGCTGGGCTTCGACACATTCCGGCTGAAACTCGGTGCGCTCGTCCTGTCAGGCACGATATCTGCGATGGCCGGTGCCGCCTACGGGCTAATGTTCGCCTATGTCGGCGCGACCTTTGCCACCGTCCAGTATTCGATCGAGGCGCTGCTCTTCACCTTGCTTGGCGGTGCCGGAACGATTCTCGGTCCGCTGCTCGGCTCAATCCTGATGTTCTACATGATCGACATCACCAGCGAATACACGCAGGCCTATCTGCTCGTGACCGGCGTGGCACTTGTGGTTCTGGTCCTCTTCTTTCCGAAAGGCATTCTCGGGACGATCCGCGAAAGGTGGCTGTCATGGCTTCCGTGAGCCTGCTTTCGACAAAAGGTCTCAGCCGCCATTTTGGAGGGCTGAAAGCCGTCGACAATGTCGATTTTACCGTGAGAGAAGGCGAGATCCGCGCGCTGATCGGTCCGAACGGTGCCGGAAAGACGACTTTTGTCTCGCTGCTCGCCGGCCGTATCGCGCCGAGTGCCGGATCGATCGAATTCCTGGGCAAGGACATCACCAACCTACCGGCGCATAAGCGCGTGCGCGACGGCATTGCCTATACGTTCCAGATCACCAGCATCTATCCGACGCTGACTGTGTTCGACAACGTGGCGCTGTCGGCACAAAGCGCGCTGAGGCGTCACCCCCGGTCGAACCAGTCTGATATTGCCGAGAAGGTGCATGAAGCTCTAGGCCGCGTTGGACTTGAGGATCGCAAGGGAGAGAAGGCCGGGACCATGGCCTATGGGCACCAGAGGCTTCTTGAAGTCGCGATGGGACTGGCGCTGGAGCCGAAACTCCTGATCCTGGATGAGCCGACGCAAGGCTTGTCGGATAGCGAGATCGAAAGTTTCTGCCGGCTGGTCAAGGAAATCGCGACGTCTGCAACGGTCCTTTTGATCGAGCACAACATGCCCGTCGTCATGCAGCTCGCCGACACGATCACGGTGCTCAACCACGGTCAAATCCTCGCCGAGGGGTCGCCCAGTGACATCCGTGCCAACGCAGCCGTGCAGGCCGCCTATCTGGGAACCGGTTGATATGCTCGAAGTCTCGGATCTCGATGTCTACCACGGCAGCAGCAAGACGCTGCAGGGTATGTCGCTGACTGTGGAGAAGGGCGAGGTTCTCTGCCTGCTCGGCCGAAACGGCGCGGGCAAGACGACGACCCTGCGTGCCATCATGGGTCTCGCAACGGCCGGTGCCGGTAGTATCCGGCTGGATGGTACCGAAATTTCGGCGCTGCCGGCGCATGAAAGGCCACGCCTCGGCATCGGCTATGTGCCGCAGGGCCGCCGGTTGTTCTCCGAGCTGACCGTGCGGGAAAATCTCGAAATCGGCATGATGACACGACGCAGTCCGCAGCGCGTGCTCGACGAAACGCTTTCGCTGTTTCCCCGGCTGCAGGAGCGCCTCGGCCAGGTTTCCGGAACGCTGTCCGGCGGCGAACAGCAGATGCTGGCGACCGCGCGCGCCTTATGTCTCGATCCGAAGGTCATCCTGCTCGACGAGCCGACCGAAGGGCTGATGCCCTCGATGATCGCGACGATCCGTGATGTCGTGGTGACGCTGCGCAATCAGGGAAAAGCAATCCTGCTGGTCGAGCAGCGGGTCGAGGCCGTGTTATCGATCGCCGACCGCGTCTGTTTCGTCGAGAACGGCAAGGCGCAGGCAGTCATGCCGGTTGAGGCGCTGAGGGCCGATCCGTCTCTTCTGTCCCGCTACGTCGGTGTCGGCTAAAGTCGGGCGATCTTGCGCGGCTCGATCCTGATCACCGATCAGACCATGCCGACCTGGCCGGAATGCAGCTGGTTATACGCGCCCCTGCGTTCGATCAGGTCCTGATGGGTGCCCTGTTCGGCAATACCAGAATCATCAATGACGACGATTCGATCGGCGCCCTGGATCGTGGCGAGCCGGTGGGCGATGATCAGCGTGGTCCGCCCCTGCGATAGTTCGGCAAGCGAACGCTGTATCGCACGCTCGGTTTCCGTATCGAGCGCGGAGGTCGCTTCGTCGAGGATCAGGATCGGTGGGTTTTTGAGGAACATGCGGGCAATCGCCACCCGCTGCTTCTGGCCGCCGGACAATTTCACGCCACGCTCACCGATGACCGTATCGAGACCCTCCGGCAGGTTTGCCAGCATGTCCTCCAGACGTGCGCGGTGCGCCGCTTCGACAATGTCGGCCTCGGAAGCACCCAGTCTCCCATAGGCGATATTCTCCCGCAGCGTGCCACCGAACAGGAAGACATCCTGCTGCACGATGCCGATCTGCTGGCGAAGGGATTCCTTCGTCATCTTGCGGATGTCGATCCTGTCGATCGTAATGCTGCCCGACACGACTTCATAAAAGCGCGGAAGAAGCGAGCATATGGTCGTCTTGCCGGCGCCAGAGGGGCCGACGAACGCAATCGTCTCGCCAGCACGGATGTCGAGGTTGATCTCTTCGAAGACAGTCTTTGCCGCGGTGTATCCGAAGGTCACGGACCGGTACGCGATCTCGCCTTTCAGGTGATCAACTGCGACCGCATCCGGTGCATCGGCAATATCCGGCTCCGTGTCGATCAGCTCGGTAAACCGTCTGAAGCCTGCGATCCCCTTTGGATAGGTCTCGATCACCGAATTGATCTTTTCCACCGGACGAAAGAAGATGCCGACGAGAAGCAGGAAACCGATGAAGCCGCCCGCCGTCAGCTCGCCGGCCAGCACGAAATAGGCGCCGGTCACCATCACCACCATCTGGGTCAGCCGCATGCTGAGGTAACTCATCGAGCTGGTGGCGGCCATCAGCTTGTAGGCTTCCAGCTTTACGCGGCGATAGCTTTGATTATCCTTTTCGAACAGCGCGCGCTCGTGACCCTCGTTGGCGAAAGCCTGCACGACACGCATACCACCGACATTTTCCTCAATGCGTGCGTTGAATTCGCCGATCCGGCTGAAAAGGCGATGGAAATTTTCAGTCATGCGGCCGCCAAAATGGCTGGTTGCCCAGGCGGTCACAGGAACGATAGTCGCAGTGATGACCGCCATCTGCCAATTGACTGAAAACATCAGCAGCAGAGCGCCGATAAAGGTCATCAGCGCAATGAACAGGTCTTCAGGCCCGTGATGCGCGACTTCGCCGATTTCCTCCAGGTCCTTGGTGAGGCGCCCAACGATATGGCCGGTTTTCTGGTTGTCGAAATAGCCGAACGACAGCTTCTGCAGGTGGTTGAACGCCGCCCGCCGCATGTCTGTCTCGATATTGATGCCGAGCATATGGCCCCAATAGGTGACGACGGCCATCAACCCGGTATTGAGGACATAGATGACGAGAAGGCCAGCGGACGCGAGGATGATCAGCAGCCATTCCTGGCTCAGCAGAAGTCTGTCCACAAACAGCTTCACCGCCATGGGAAATCCAAGCTCGAGGAGGCCGGACACGATGGCGCAGCCGAAGTCGAGGAGGAAAAGGGTCTTATAAGGCTGGTAATAGGAGAAGAAGCGGCGAAGCATGCTGACCTGCAGACGATGTCACATCTGGCCTGCAGCTATGCAGGCCAGAGGAGAGAACATGAGTAGACCTCTCATATTCGAAAAGCCGCCGGAAAGGATAGTGCCGTTATGCCACGGCACGCCATTCACTTCGCTCAGGCGGTCTGCACAGTTGTGATCAACCCCGTCCGAACTCGTCGACGATGCGGATGATGTCGTCTTCGCCGAGATAGGAACCGGTCTGGACCTCGATCATTTCAAGCATGATCTTGCCGGGGTTGGCCAGGCGATGGACTTCACCCTGTGGAATGTACACGCTCTCGTTCTCGCGGACCGTCTGCACGGTGTCACCGATCGTCACCTCGGCCGTGCCCTTGACGCAGATCCAGTGCTCGGAGCGGTGGTGATGCTTTTGCAGAGAGAGCTTCTTGCCTGGCGTGACGAACAGCCGCTTCACCTGGAACCGATCACCGTTGAGGATCGAGGTATAGCCACCCCAGGGACGGTAGGAGGTTGGATGTGTTTCGGTGAGAGCCAAAGTCGCCTTGGCGGCGGCGAGTTGCTTGACGATGTTGCCGACGTTCTGACTGTCGTCGAGGCGGCCGACATAGACAGCGTCCTCGCTGGCGATGACGGCAATGCCATCCAGACCCTGCACGGCCATATGACCGTGGCGCGACAGGACGAGCGAGTTCTTCGTGTTGATCAGCGTCGCGTTGCCGAGCGCGACATTGCCATCGGCATCCTGCTCGCCCAGCTTCCAGACCGCATCCCAGCTGCCCATGTCTGACCAAGTGAAGGACGCCGGCACGACAGCAGCGTTTGCTGTCTTTTCCATGATCGCATAGTCGACCGAGATGTTCGGGCTGGCCGAAAACGATGCCTCGTCGAGGCGCAAGAAATCGAGGTCACCGGATGCCTTTGCAACGGCAGCGCTTGCAGCTTCAGCAACAGCGGGCGCAAAGCGGGCGAACTCGCTGAGAACCACGCCGGCCTGGAACATGAAGATGCCGGAGTTCCAGACAAAACCACCGCTCGCCAGCATCTTTTCAGCGTCCGGCAGGGCAGGCTTTTCGACGAAGCGCTTTACTGTGTTCGCACCGCTTGAGAGCTGGTCACCGATCTCGATATAGCCATAGCCGGTCGAAGGCTCGGTCGGTGTAATGCCGAAGGTGACGAGCTTGCCGCTTGCTGCCGTCTTGCGTGCGGTCTGAATGGCATCGAAATAGGCCTTGCCCGCTTCGATTTCGTGGTCGGAGGCCAGCACCTGCAAGATCGCGTCGTCGCCGAACTTCTCGGCGACGAAGGCAGCGGCTGCGGCAACGGCCGGTGCCGTGTTGCGTGCGGAAGGCTCCAGCATGATCGCCGTGAGTGGCAGGCCAAGCTCACGTGCCTGTTCGGCGGCAAGGAAGCGGAAATCTTCGTTGGTGATGACGATTGCAGGCTCATAGAGCGTCTCGTCGGCAACACGCGCAAGCGTGGACTGGAACAGCGTCTGGTCGCCGACGAACTGTATAAACTGCTTTGGTGCAGAAGACCGTGACAACGGCCACAGCCGCGTGCCCTTGCCGCCTGCCATGATTACGGGAATGATCTTGCCAACCATAGTCTCAGTCTCCACTGACGCTTTTGCTTTTGAGATTTGTCATCGGTTACGTTCTGCCGCCCAACGCCGAATGAGATCAAGCCCTTGAGCCAACAATTCCAAGGCGGCCCGTTCATCCGGCGCTTCGACGTAGCAGCGCATTTCCGGAGCATTGCCAGACGGACGAAGATGAATGATCCGCCCGTCTTCGAGTGTCGCGCGAAGCCCGTCGATGTCGCTTTTCGCAGTGACCGAGCCGATGGGCGCGAGGAAAGCGGAAAGATTGTCGTCGGATGCCCGCAGATGCGACATCAGCGCTGCACTTGTTTCTACGGGGAAGTTTTCCAGCCGGTCTGCCGCTGCAAATGCCAGCGGATAATCGGCAACGATGCGCGATAGGGGTTGCTTGGCATTCGCGAGAAGCGAAAGCGTTGCCAAGGCCGGCAGGAAGCTGTCACGGGTCGGCAGCGCCTGCAATGTGCCTCCAGAAACTGTGAAATCGGAGCCGGTCAGCGTGCCGCCATTGGCCTCGAACCCGACGATCGCCGTTTTGCCATCCTTGGCTGCCGCCTGCATGGCGGCAATGACGAATGGTGAGCCGACCTTTGTTCTCACAACCGTATAGTCGCCGGCAGCCTCAATCCGTGAATTGGACGTGACTGGAGTGGCGACCACTTCGGCATGGAGGAAGTTTGCCGTGATCAGGCCCAACAGATCGCCTCTGAGCGGCTGCCCCTTTTCGTCTGCGACGAGCGGGCGGTCGCCATCACCATCCGCGGAGACGATCGCGTCGAGATGATATTGTGGGGCCCAACCCTGCAGCAGCGCAATCGTCTCGGCAGAGACGGCTTCCGTATCGACGGGAATGAAACGCTCAGAGCGTCCGAGCGGCACGACCTGCGCCCCCAGCTTTTCAAGAACCTGAACGAAGAGATCGCGCGCAACTGTGGAATGCTGATAGACACCGATAGTCAATCCGGCCAATGCATCCGGAGCAAGCAGCATGACGTTCCGTTCGACGAAAAGTGCTTCGGCCTCCACGTGCTGATCAGAAGCTTCGCCCGGAGTGTCGTCGATCTTTTCATCTGCCATGGCGCCGGCGATCGCCGTGATCCGGATCTCGTCCTGTTTGTCGATCTCACCATCGGCACGGTAGAATTTGATGCCGTTGCGATCATCCGGGATATGCGATCCTGTGATCATCAGGCAGGCAGCCGAGAGCTTCATACCGTATAGTGCAAGCGCGGGTGTGGGAACGGCACCGCAGTCGATCGCGCAGAGTCCTGCTCGCTGCAGGGCGCCGATACATGTTGCCGATATACCGGGGCTCGAAGCGCGAAAGTCACGACCAACCAAGACCGGATCACCCGGTTTCGCAAGCCCGGCCTCAAGAAGATGGCGCGCAAACGCCGTCGCATAGAGCGCCGAGGCTCTCCCCTCGAGGTCAACGACAAGACCGCGAAGGCCGCTTGTTCCAAATTTCATGATGCGTCTGTTTCGATTGGATGGATCAATGGTTGCGGGAGCCAATACCATAAAAATATGGGAGGTAGCTATAGATGCCCGCTTGTTAAAAGCGAGAGTATATAATTAAATATAGTTAACGCTGATGGAGTGCGAAATCCCGTGGTTCATTCAATACTGATCAATTTCTAAAGTATAGTCTATCTCGTGTGCCGTATGTTTTCGAGCGTTAACCAATATCGAAAATCTAGGATTAGGAGAGATCGTGCAAGATCGTCAAGAAAATTTGCTCCAAAAAGATTTAAGCTGTCGATCCATTCTAGTTTTGCACTGGTCAGCATTCGCGTTGGTGCTTTTGAATTTTGGCGCCGTGCAAATTTCCACTCTCGCGATCTACGGATTAGCAAGTGCTCTCCTGCTTTGTATCGCCGTCTTCGTCCGAGGGATCCCCAAGGCAGGGGAGCCGGCAGTGAAAGCGGCTATCGTATTGGCTCTGGTCGCCTTCGCATGGGTAATGTTCCAGACTACTCCGCTGCCTGAAGCAATCTTTAGTCAACCGTCGTGGAGAGACCTGGCCAAGTTTCAGCTCGATGCTTCCCCGGTGATATCCTTGACGCCTGCGGATGACTGGGCATCTTTGCTTCGTTTCCTCGTGCCGGTTGAGGTCTTTCTGCTCGGGATTATTTTGTGCGACAGCGACGAACGAGCTATCGCCACCCTCAAAGGCCTGGCGATAGCAGGAGCCGTTGTCGCTCTTCTCTCCATCGCCCAATTCCTGATCGCGCCCAATACACTCCTCTTCATCGCAAAGACGGCTTACCTCGACAGCCTAACCGGCTTCTTTGTCAATCGGAACACCGCCGCAACCTATTTCGGGATTGTCGCCATCCTGAACTATGGAATCCTTTCGTCTCACCTGCGGTGTGTTGGGGTCCGGCGAATTCTCACGTCGCTGGATCAAGGCAGGGGTCTTCCATTCGATCAACGAAAGGCAGTTCGAGGAGCACTAAGCTTTGCGATACTGTTTATGGTATCGGTCACGGCTCTTGTGCTGACGAAGTCCCGGGCCGGGGTTGCGGCAAGTTTTGCCGCGCTTCTGTTGATGACCCTGTTGTTCGTGTTCAGATCTTCGCAGAACAAGCATCCTGTCCCTGCGCTTCGGAGTACCGGCCTTAGATCCATTCGCGTTGGCGCATTTCTGATAGCGATTGCTTTAACCGGCCTATTCGCAGCAGGCTTCCTGTCGTTTTCTGGCAGAGCTTTGCTCCGAGCAGAAGTGCAGGGCGCAAGCGACGGCCGCTTTTGCATCATGCCGGGATTGGGCTCGGGGGTATCCGATCATTTTCCGTTCGGGACCGGACTGGCAAGTTTCGAAACCGCTTTTACAGCGTATCGCGATCCGGACTGCGGCGTCTATACGGTTTGGAATCGTGCCCACGATGTCTATTTCGAAGCAGTCTTCGCGTTGGGCGTCGCCGGCATATTCATTATCGCGTTTGGACTGGCCTTTGTCTTATCGTGCCTCGTCAGAGGAATGGCAGCGAGGCGTCGCCTTCGTTATGTCCCGGAATCCGGCTTCGCGGTGGTGTTGCTGCTTCTCGTTCACTCCGCCTTCGACTTCTCAATCCAGATCTCCGGCCTCGCCATTTTCGTGGCTGCGACTTTGGCGCCGATCGTCGTTGTCTGCGTTGCCGATCCAAAAGTCGGGTCGAAAAACAGGCGAAATCGAACGATCCAAACAAGTGTGGCAGGGCAATTGCCGTCGGCGGCCAGCCTGCGAGATAAACAGTTGTCTCCTGCTTGAGATATGAATTTTATCCAAAGCATCTACATTAGTAAGATAAATTCGATTGTAATATTTTATAGCTTAGGCACAAATAATATATATGATTATTAATTAAATCTGTGATTTATCAGCAACAAAGCTTCGTTTCGTTCTGGATTCATTTGTTACTTTCCAATCTAAACTAGAAATAAATAATCTCGTGTGCAAGTTTCGCTTGGGGCTTCTAAGGGGACACACGTGAAAATCAAAACCGCATCGACTTTTGTTCTTGTGGCGACGTCATTCCTGTCGGGATGCACGGCGCTGCCAAACTCTGGACCAGATTCTCGGCAGGTGGAGGCGCAGGCAACTGCAAAGGTTACATCAGCCAAAAAGGCACAGGCCGTCGGGATCGACTATGCTCTGGTCGACATTAGTAAATCTGTGCTTGCTTATGTAGAGGATACTAAGGCGACATCCCTTAAAGGGGGGTTCGGCGGCGGTCGTGGCGGAGCCCCGAGCTTGCCGCTCGGCGTTGGTGACGTCGTTCAGGTCTCCGTCTTTGAATCTCAGTCCGGCGGCCTGTTTATTCCCAACGACGCCGGGAGTCGTCCTGGTAACTACGTGTCGCTACCGAACCAGACAATCGATCGGGAGGGTACGATCAGCGTCCCTTACGCCGGTCGTATCCCGGCCGCCGGGCGTCCGGTGGAGGACGTCCAGCGACAAGTTGAGGATGCACTCGCCAATCGCGCGATTGAGCCGCAGGTGTTGATCACGAAGGTCAGCAGCCGATCTGCTCAGGTCGCGGTTCTGGGCGACGTACGCTCGCCTGCGAAGATAGAGTTGACGGAAGCTGGTGAGCGCGTGCTTGACGTCGTTTCAGAAGCCGGCGGCCTGAGCTCGCCCGGCATCGAAACCTATATTACGCTGCAAAGACGCGGAAAATCGGCGACTGTCCTTTACGATTATCTGGTCGCCACGCCGTCTGAAAACATCTATGTCGCACCTGGCGACACCATTCTGGTCGATCGTGAACGTCGAACCTACCTTGCATTTGGCGCCTCAGGTCTCAATGGCAGGTTTGACTTCGAGGAATCGAAGCTGACCCTTGGTGAAGCACTGGGGAAGGCGGGCGGATTGCTGGACTCGCGTGCAAATCCGGCGCAGGTCATGCTCTACCGTACAGTCAAAAAAGACTTCCTGGCTAAGCTGGGCGTGGATACCAGTCGGTTCAGCGGCGAAATGGTTCCCGTCATTTTCAGAGCCAATATGAGAGATCCTTCGGCTCTCTTCGCTGTCCAGAAGTTCCCGATGCAGGATAAGGACACGATCTATGTGTCCAACTCCGACTCCGTCGAAACGCTGAAGTTCCTCAACATCCTGAATTCTGTGACTTCGACTGTCGCTGGTGTTCCGTCGGATGCCATCGCCACCCGCGATGCTGTTCGAGAACTCGCACCGTGAGTTTTGGCCTCAAATTCACAAGTTAACAGTAATTTAATCTCTCTATTGAAGATTTTTTACTTCTGTGCGATGGATTGATTAGTTTAGTAATCTTCGGGAGACAGTCATGCCTAAGGTTTTTATAAGTAATATTGCAGGTATCGCGCTTGCCACTGCTCTAGTTTCAGGTATTGCTGACCTTTCTTCGGCTCATGCACAGTCGGCTTTGCCAACGGCGGGATGCTTCGTCGCGCCGGCCCGGATGTCTGATGCCGAGATCAGCGCGTTTCTCGCAGCTCCAGAAAGTCTGTTGTCGCAGTTCTCGTCTGGCGGACTTCCACTGTCCAATCAGGCTCGTTCGCTCGCCGGATCCAGCGCCGACGCACTGTCCCCGCTGATTGCCATCGCTGCAAAGGCTAATGCCGGTCAGGCTGCGGCGATCGGCGCGGGGCTTGCTCGTGCCGCAAGGGCCTGCGCTACCGTCAATCCCGAATATGCCTCCCGTATCCAGGATGCTATCGCGGACAGCGGCAATCGCGCCCTCGAGACAGCGTTTCTCGCGGCCAACAGCGAAACGCAGACTGCGTCTCTTGGCGGCGGCCTCAGCGGTGGCGGCTCGGCAACCGGTGGCGCTGGCGCGATTGGCGGCGGCGGCACGCCAGGTGGCGGCAGCAATGGTGGCGCTGGAACGACTGCGTCGACCGGCTCGGGCTCGTCCAGCTTCTCTTCCGGCGGCGGTAGCGGATATTACGCGAGCGAAGACGGCGGCTCGACGACGATCGTCGAAGGCAGTTCGACCACGGCGTCGTTCTGAGGCGGCTACTGTCTGGCATTTCATTGAGCGAGGTTTTTCTTGCAGATTCATAACAAGAGTTTCTCTGGTGGCCTGCAAGGCGACGATGTCGATCTAGAGCGCTCCGTTCAAGGAATTGATTTCGACGCTGTTTTAGCGATCGCCAGACGACAATGGATGATCGTAGCGGCCGCAGTGGCGGCCGCTATTGTCCTAGGATTGGCGTATATATTCACGGCAGTTCCTCTTTATACGTCCAACGTCAGCGTCTTGATCGACCAAGGCAATAGAGAAGTCGTTCAGCAGCTTTCGACAATTGGTGGCGTGGTCGACGACGAGGGTTCCGTTCTCAGTCAAGTTGAACTCCTGAAATCGGACACGATTGCCTTGTCCGTCGTGGATAAGCTCGACCTTACGAATGATGCGGCGTTTGCGAGTGCCGGAGGGTCTGTCATTGGAACAATGGCCGGAACGCTCCGGTCGCTGGCAAATGTCTCTTCGTGGTTCGTTGTTGAACCCGAAACCAGCGATCAGGTGGAGGCGAAACGCCGCGCCGCTGCGAACACGCTCCTTTGGAACATGGAGATCAGCCGCGTTGGTCGCACTTATGTTTTGAGCATCAGCTACACCTCTCCATCGTCTTCTCTCTCTGCGAAGATCGCCAACGCGATCGGAGAGGCCTATCTGGTTGACAAGCTCAATTCGAAATATGAGGCAACCAGGCGCGCAAGCGGCTGGCTGCAGGATCGCATAGCCGAACTGCGCCAGAAGGCTTTGGACTCGGATCTTGCAGTCCAGAAGTTCCGCAGTTCCAACGGCCTCGTTGCTGCCGGCTCGGTTCTGGTTGCTGACCAGCAGTTGTCCGAACTCAACAGCGCATTGATCGTCGCGCAGTCCGATACCGCGAAAGCTGAGGCGCGCCTGCAGCGGATCGCGCAGATCATCGCTTCGGGCCAAGGAGACGCGATCGTTACGGATGTTCTCGACAGTTCCATTTCCAACGAACTGCGCCAGAAATATCTTGATGCCTCCAAGCGGGAAGCGCAGATATCCGATCGTCTCGGAGTCAATCATATTCAAGCGATCAGGCTGCGCAGCGAAATGACGGAATACAACCGTCTGATGTTCGAAGAGGTCAATCGTATCGCCGAAAGCTACAAGAGCGATCTCAACGTTGCCAAGGCCCGGGAAAAGAGCCTGACGGATTCGGTCGCGCAGGCCACAGGCATCAGCGCCACCGCGAGCGAGACCCAGGTACAGCTGAGAGAACTCGAGCGGGAAGCTGACACCTACAAGAACATGTACCAGACCTTCCTGCAGCGGTATCAGGAGGCCGTACAGCAACAGTCCTTCCCGGTCACAGAAGCACGTATCATCACGCGAGCCGCTGCACCCGACAGTCCGAGCCATCCCCGCAAGCCATTGGTGCTGGCACTGTTCGTGATTATCGGTGCCGCGGTCGGGAGTGGCCTTGGCGCGTTTCGCGAGTTCCGGGACCGTTTCTTCAGAACCGGCGAACAGGTTCGCGACGTTCTCAATCTGGAATTTCTGGGCATTGCGCCAATAGTGGCTCCGGCAAGGGCCGTCGATGCTCCGGATAGCTCTGACGGTCGTGGCATCGGCCAGGTTCGAAAGACCCATGCCGTTTCGAATTACGTCATCGATCACCCACTCTCCGCCTTCGCGGAAACGCTTCGAAGCGCCAAGATTGCTGCAGACCTCGCGCTTACCGGCAAGAGTTGCAAGATCATCGGCGTCGTTTCGTCATTGCCTGGAGAAGGCAAGTCAACGATTGCGGTGAATTTTGCCGAGTTGCTGGCGGGGCAAGGAAACAGAACCGTCCTGATCGACGGCGATTTGCGCAACCCGGGCGCGACGCGGGCGATCGGGAGACATGCGGAATCCGGCCTTCTTGAAGTGCTCATCGACAACAGGGATCCGCAGTCGCTTTTCCTCCGAAACGATCGGACTAAACTTGCGTTTTTGCCTGCAGTTGTCCGTCACCGCATTCCGCATTCGTCCGAACTGCTATCGTCCGCGCGCATGCGCCAGGTGCTCGCAGACATCAGCAATACCGCAGACTATATCATTATCGATCTGCCGCCTCTTGGCCCGGTCGTCGATGCCCGCGCCATTGCAGGCCGAATTGACGGGTTCATCTTCGTCACCGAATGGGGCAAGACAGCACGCCGGGTCGTTCGTCAGGTTCTCGCTTCCGATCCCTATGTCCGCGACAAGTGTCTTGGTGTCGTGCTGAACAAGGTCGACCAGGAACGGATGAAGCTCTACCGAGCCTATGGCTCCAGCGAATATTATTACTCGCGATACTCCCAGTACTACCAGGAAGGCTGAGAATGACGCGGCGTGGTCGCAGACCGCTTCTCATCGGAGCGGTCGTCCTGCTCTGCATGGGAAGCCTGGCGATCTCGGTGACACAGATCTCACGCTACGCCCGGTTCGGGACCATGCGACACATCGCGGCCCAGATTGAACGCGACAAACCGGTCTCGCGGGAGTTGCTCGAAGGAACTCTACCGCAGATGAGACTGCTTCTCAGAGACGATGTTTGCCAAAGCGAATTCGTCAAAGCAGCTGTAACGGTTACGCTCTTCCGGCTGGATACACAAAGCCCGGATGTCGATTACGACAACTGGTCGAGCGCGCTTGGGGAGGCAGAGACCGTGGTTCGCTTTGCGCTTCACTGCCTCCCGAGTGATGGAAACTTCTGGGTCCGGTATGCGATGGTCAGGCAAGCGGTCGGGGAACAGCCAGAGGAAATCGCAAAGCTCGTCACGCTGTCACAGCTTTACGCCCCCGCAGAAGAAAACACGATTGCGGCGCGGTTCCGCTTGTACAACCGCCTGACGAAGCCGAGCCTTACCCTCGCGGCAGCACCGCTGAAAGCGGATCTTGCGGTGGTATGCTCCTTGAAAGGCGCTGCCCTGCGGCGGCGTTTGCCTTTGGCGAACCCAGTCCTTGCCCGTGAGGTCCAATCTTACGCGCAAGATTGTCAACTCGGTCGATCGTTGCGCGACAAAACGGGGAGATAGGTTCGGCCACCCAGCCGGGCGTCAGATCGTTCGAGAACGGTCGGTCGCGACCAGTTCTCGAAGGAACAAGTGAACCCGGTTCGCCTCCGCCCTGTTTTTCCTTCCGAGAGCGGAGGACCATTCCGCATGATCCTGGCTCACTCTTGCGGGTAGAGACACGGAACCCGTCAGCGATCGGGTCCATTCATTCTGCGGGGCGCTCCTTAGATGCTCCGTCGCCGGCCTATTTCCACACGGTCAAACACGGCTTCCGTCATCCAGTTTCCCGAGAAATGCAGAAGCACTGCTGCGATAGGCCTGCTGCGTTCCTGCCGACATCCGTCGCCATGACGCATACATCTGCGCCAAACGGTGGTTGTCCGACAGTGACTCGGCATTACGGGCGAGGAAATCCCAGTACAAGGCATTGAAGGGACAGGCTTTCTCGCCAGTTTTCTGCGACACGTCATACCGGCAGCTTTCGCAGTAATTGGACATACGAGAAATATACGCGCCGCCTGCGGCGTATGGCTTGGAGGCCATAAACCCACCGTCGGCAAACTGACTCATTCCGATCACATTCGGCAGTTCAACCCATTCGTAGGCGTCGGCATAGACTTCCAGATACCAGCGATGGACCGCGTAGGGATCAAGACCTGCCAGCATCGAGAAATTTCCGACCACCATCAGACGCTGGATATGATGCGCGTAGGCATGGGTAATCGTGTGTTTGATCACTGTGGACATGCAGGCCATGTCCGTTTCACCGCTCCAGAAAAAGTCCGGCAGGGGACGGGATGCGGCGAAGAAATTGCTTGTCTCGTATCCCGGCATTTTCAGCCAATAGATGCCGCGGATATATTCGCGCCAGCCGATGATTTGGCGGATGAAAGCCTCGACCGCATTCAGCGGCGCGTGTCCTTCGAAATACGCGCGCTCCGCAGCCCGGCATAGTGCGAGCGGATCGAGCAGTCCAACATTGATGTAGAAGGAGAGAAGCGCGTGGTTCAGGAACGGCTCTTCGGCCAGCATCGCGTCCTGCGTTTCGCCGAAATTCGGTAGGAAATCGCGGATGAATCCATCGGCTGCCTTCTCCGCATCGGTGCGGGTCACTGCAAACGAGAAATTCTCCGTCGAACCCATATTGTTCGGGAACGTGCGCTCGACGAGCGCAAGAACCTCCTGCGTTGCTGCGTCGGGCGGAAAGACATGATGCTTCGGGCGAAACAGGTCGGGTTTGGCAGGTTTGCGATTTTCACTGTCGAAATTCCACCGGCCACCTTCGGGGTGGTCACCGTTCATCAACAGGCCGGTCTTGCGCCGCATGTCCCGATAGAAATACTCCATCGTCAGAGCCTTGCGGTCCTTGGCCCAGGCTTTGAACTCCGTCGTCGAACAGATAAACCGCGTGTCCTGCCGCACCTCTACCGGCAGATTTACCAAACCTTGCCAGTCTTCCATGGCCGAAAGAACGCGCCACTCGGCAGCTTCGGTGACGATGATCGATCGGGGTGACGTCTCTGCAATCGCGCGCAAAAGCTCGGTCGTGAAGGAGCCTGAATTGTCGCGATCATCAAGCCGCACGTACCGGACGCAGAAGCCTTTCGCACGCAGCTCATCGGCAAAATGGCGCATTGCGGAAAAGATGAAGGCGAGTTTCAGTTTGTGATGCTCGACATAGGTCGCCTCCTCCACCACCTCGCACATCAGGACCATATCCTGCGTGGGATCGGCACCCTCAAGGCTCGATACCGACAAGGATAGCTGATCGCCAAGAATGAAAATGAGGTTGCGGGTTGGATTCACGGCTCCTTTGATCCTCTCCTATAGTGACGGATACCGTGCCTTTCCGCCAAACCCCTGCAAGAGCAGAGGTCGGGATTGAAGAGGGAGCATGTCGATCTTGTCTATCCGGTGAATGCCGACGGGGTCGAAGCGTTGCATTGCTATACGCGAAAATCACAGGCCAATGATGACGGCGCGAGTGTACGCGCCGCCGCCTCCCATTTCGCTCGTCGATTGTCCATTCTCTGATCGGACCGCGAGCTGTGCGCAGACAGGCTTGCCCGTCGGTCCAGCCCCCGAGTTCGAACGCTCCTCACGCCGCCCCGCTTCATTCGCGAAGGCTACTGGTCCAGCACCTTCCGTATTTTATCAGCAAGCTGATCGAGGCTGAAGGGCTTTTGCAAGAGGTGCGTTCCACCCTCCAGCACGCCGTTATGGACAACGGCGTTGCGGGTGTAGCCAGTCGTATAGAGAATATTCAATTCTGGCATCAGAACCTTGGCGGCGTCGGCCAATTCGCGGCCTGTCATCCCCGGCATCACGACATCAGTAAACAACAAGGTCGGCTTGAGACCGGCCCTGATCAAGGTGAGCGCCTGCTCGCCCGATGAGGCTTCGAAGACGGTATATCCCAGTTCCCGAAGCGCCTCGGTGGAGAAAACGCGCACGCGCTGGTCGTCCTCTACGACAAGGATCGTCTCGGAAACGCTGCCCCGGCCCGGCTGCTTGACGACGCCCTGGATGTTTACGGGGGCTTCAACCTCACCGTGATGCCGCGGCAGGTAGATCTTGATAGATGACCCGACGCCTTCTTCCGAATAGATTTTGACGTGCCCGCTCGACTGCCTGACGAAGCCGAAGATCTGGCTTAGTCCCAGACCCGATCCCTTGCCGACCTCCTTGGTGGTGAAAAACGGATCGAAAGCCTTCGCCATAACCTCGGGCGTCATCCCTGTTCCGGTATCCGATACGGCAATCATGACATATTGCCCGGCTGCCACTGCATTGTCCTGCGCGTATTCGTCGGAAAGATACGAGTTTGCGGTTTCGACCGTCAGGTTGCCGCCGCGGGGCATGGCATCGCGGCCATTGACGGCGAGGTTGAGAATGGCGTTTTCCAGCTGACTGCTGTCGGCATAGACTTTCCACAGTCCGGCCGCCAAGACGGTTTCCACGGAAACATGCTCCCCGAGCGTGCGGGTCAGCAATTCCGACATTCCGGCAATCATGCGATTGGGGTCGATCACCTCCGGCTGAAGCGGTTGCCGTCGCGAGAAAGCGAGAAGGCGGTGCGTCAGTGACGCAGCTCTCGTTGCGCCATCTTTTGCGGCCTCGATGTAGCGGCCGACATCGACCTCACCGCGCGCCAACCGCTTTTCGAGCAGGCTGATCGAACCCAGTATGACGGCCAGCATATTGTTAAAGTCATGCGCGATGCCGCCCGTGAGCTGACCAACGGCTTCCATCTTCTGCGCCTGGCGCAACTGGTCCTGCGCGTCGACCAGCTTCGCGGTTCTTTCTTCTACTTCACGCGCCAGTTGCTCGCGGGACTTCGACAGAATATCGCGTGCATCGACGATGTCCTGGATATCGGTGCATGTCCCGAACCAGCGGCTGATTTCGCCATCCTCCTTCCGCACAGGCTGCGCGCGGCCGAGAACCCATCGATAGTTACCGCTACGATGTCGGAGGCGGTACTCGATGTGGTAGGGCTCTCCTGTGACGAGGCTGCGACGCCAGGTGGACCAGGCGCGATCCTGATCGTCAGGGTGGAATACGCCGTTCCATTCCTCGCCGTCTGTCGAGCCTTGCGGGACGCCCGTGAAGTCGTACCAACGCTGGTTGTAATAATCGTGGTGGCCGTCGGGTTGCGTGGCCCAGATCATCTGGTCGATCGAATTGGTGATCGCACGGAAGCGTTCCTCGCTCTCCCGCAGCGCGATTTCGACAACGCGGCGATCGGTGATGTCAAATGACACACCCGGAAACCGCAATGGTGTACCGTCCGGCGCAAGCGTGACGCGGCCTTGGGCAGTCACCCACCGGACGGAACCATCCGCGTCGACGAGCCGGTATTCCTGCGAAAATATAGTGCCCCTCTTCAGCGCTTCGTCGATCGCGGATTGAAGGGCCGGCAGATCATCGGGATGAACCAGACGGAAAAAAGCACCGATCGGAGCGCCGCTGGCGGCAACGCTCCGCTCAACGCCGTAGATCTTGGCAAATCGCGCGTCGGCCACCACGCTGTCGTTCGGGATGTCCCAGTCCCACGTCCCGACAGTTTCTGAGGCGCCGAGTGCGTATTCCAGTCGCTCTTCGCTCGCCCGCAACGCCCGTTGCGCAGAGAGGCGGGCGGTCGTCTCGGTACCTTGGTTGAAAACCCCGACGACACGACCTTCCGCCGAAAAGATCGGTGCGAAGCTGTAGTCCCAATGCGTATGCTGAACGCGTCCGCCGCGAAGCATCGGCAGCATTTGATCGGCCACACGAAAACCCTTGCCCGTCTCGACGACGGCCATGAGTTGCGGTTTTATGATATCCCAGATGTCCGCCCAGACGGTCGACGCGGGGCGACCCAATGCCCACGGGTGTTTCTCTCCAGCGATCGGCGACCACGCATCGTTATAAAGGAGACGCATTTCGTCTCCCCAGTAGATGGCAGTTGGCAGGTCGGTATTGAGGCACAAGGCCAGCGTGGTCTGCAGCTCTATCGGCCAGTCCTCGATAGGTCCTAAGCTGGTTGTGTTCCAATCGACCGCGCGAATCCGCGAAGCCATTTCGCCTTCTATCTCTGAAAGGATCTGCATCACGTCAGAGGCTCACTGGCTGTTCGGCACATGAAGGCTACGCTCATTTCAGTTTAATGGCTTCAGTCTGGAGATCGGGTCTAACAGAAAACGGGAGGGGTGGGGAGACGGTGTTTGACGCGTGGAGGATGGTGGCCACAGTCTGTGTTCAACCTCTAAGGCGAAGAGTTGTTTCCGCAGAATATTCCCGAGAAGCCGGTCTTCTCGCGCAACTGCTGTCTCCGGCAAAACCAGAGGCGGCGTCTTGGCGGACCGGTATGAGTCAGCGAGCCCTCGGTACGGCGCAAGAGGTCACCGAATTAACCACACCGCCAAAAGACCAACAGCGACGACTGTTGTTGCGGCACCGTAGCCGTAAAACGATTCAAGCAATTTGCGGTGCATGGGTTTCGTATCTCCATCCCGTGCGTCGGACGGGGCCCCGGTCATTGTCATTTATGCAAAGGTCTCAGTCGAATTCGTCGCCTCAAGCGATCCCTCGCGTCGTAACGGTAAACGCGGAGTCATCCCTTGGTCGCTCTGCATAACGCCGTTTGCGCAAAATGGTTCCATAAGAGCATGTCAAAGCATACACTCTCTGATGGTCTGGAGAAGTACGCCCGGCCCATGGGGTTTGGGGATAAAGCGTTCTGCAAACGTAAGCTCGGATTGTTGAAGCGTCCAGTTTCCCGACGTGAGGATGATCCGGATCGGGGGCCATCTATCGCGCACCATCCGAGCGAGTTCCACGCCTTCACCCTCGGCAAACAGGTCGATATCCGTCAGGAGAAGTTGGATATCGAAGTTGCTCTCCAGGATGTCTATGGCTTGGGCTGCATCGACCGCGGCGAACACCTCGTACCCGGCATCCTGCAACTCCTCCACCAATATAAATCGGAGGACGGGCTCATCTTCAACGACGAGAATAACTCCGGCTTGGCTCATTTCGGACCTCGGCATCACATTCTCTGTACGTTACCGTACAATTGAACATTTTGGCGAGGCATCAGTTCCGACTTTTACACAGGCGTTGCCTGAATCTGAGCCGAACTCTCATTCACATCCTCTACGGCTTGATGATCGGGCGAACGAGAAGTCGCGACAAGACGTTTCGGCCGCGTGTGTAAGGCGCGAGATCGACGTCGCTAACCAGCCTTGCCCCGCCTTCCCGGCGCTCGAGCGTGATCTTGCGGCTGTGAAACTGTTCAAGCTCTACGCGGTGTGCCACGCTCAGGATTGTGGCGTTGGGCAGCTCGTCGATCATCATCTCCATGATTTTGTCCTGCGTCTTTTCGTCGAGAGCGGAGGTCGCTTCATCAAGGACAATGATGTCAGGGTCGTTGAGGAGAAGCCGGGCAAACGCCAACCTCTGCTTCTCTCCTCCTGACAGCGTGTGGTCCCATGGCGCTTCGTCCTCGATCCTGTCGCGCAGGTGCCCGAGCCCGACTTTGTCGAGGGCAACATGAATTTCTTCTGCCGACCACGTGTCTGCCGGTTTCGGGTAGGCGACGGCGCGACGCAGGGTGCCCGAGGGGATGTATGGTTTCTGGGGTAGCATGAACAGTTCCTGGCCCTTGCGGAAGTTGACACTTCCTTCTCCCCATGGCCACAGCCCCGCAATGGCTCGCACCAGCGTACTCTTGCCCGAACCGGATTCACCCGCCACGAGGACGCGTTCGCCGGGCCCGATCTCCACCTGCGTTTCCTTGACAACGGCAGTGCCGTCGCCAAGCGAGACGGAGACCTCGTTCAGCCTGAGCATGGTGTCGCCCTCAGTTTCGCCATGCTTGATCCGTCCGACAGTTTCATTCTGTTCGGCCTGTTCCAGACCATCAAGTGAAACCATCAGCGAGGCTACGCGACGGGCGCAGGCATTCCAGTCGGCGAGACGGGGATAGTTGTCGACCAGCCATCCAAACGCACCTTGAACGATTGTGAATGCCGATGCCGCCTGCATGACCTGACCCAGTGACATGCTGCCATCGAGGAACTTTGGGGCACAGAGCAGGACCGGAACTACCGGTGCAATGAGCATCGATCCGTGCGAGACCAAGGACGTGCGCATATATTGCCACGCAAGCAGACGCCACTGCTGACGGACATTAGCGAAGGTCCGATCGAGATCGTTGCGCTCTTCCTCTTCGCCGCCCAGCAGCGCGATGCTCTCGCCGTTTTCGCGCACGCGGGTCAGTGTATAGCGGAATTCGGCCTCCACTTGGTTCTTATTCTCGGACACTTTCACAAAGTTCCGGCCGATGACCGCGATCGAACTCGATGTGATGATGGCATAGACGACCGCCGCAATCACGAGGAAGCCGGGTATGGTGACGTAATTTCCGGCGATCGGAATGGTCAGCGCGCCACCGATCGTCCACAGGACGACGATGAAGGTCGACGCCGACACGAAAGCCGAAATCACCCCTGACGTGAAATCCACGGGCGATTCCGTCGCGATCCGCATATCCTCGGAGATGCGGGCTTCCGGGTTCTGGTGATCGCCTCCGATCAGGTTCAGCTGGTAGTAGCGTCCATTCGTAAGCCACCGCGAGATCAATGATTTCGTGAGCCACGAGCGCCAGCGGCGCTGCATCAGCATGCGCAGATAGACCTGCGAACTGACGAGCGCGACGCTTCCAAGCACGAGCGGCGGAAACAGAAGGCCTAGCGAATAGACCTGATCGGCATTCCGCTGCTCGATCGCATCGAACAGTCCGCGGTTCCAGACGTTGATACCATACTGGAAAGCGACGTTGACACCGATGAGCGCGAGAAGCGTTATCGAGCATACCCAGGCGATCTTGTCGCCATCGCGACCCCAGTAGCCGCGAGCGCTGACCCAGAAACGTTTGAGAAGATAGGCGCGCCGTGCCTGTTCTGCCTGTTCCGGGGTAAGGGTGGCGGCTGTTGCGCCTGGCTTGGTCGAGGTGGTTTCTGACATTGACACTCCGGTCGAGATCGTCCGCTGGGCAGCGCACTTAGAAACTGTAGAAAGATTGACGGAAACGGAAAGCAGGTGGGGTAGGTGTGGCCTATGCCTGCGGATCGAATGGCGCTGCTAAAGCGACAAGCTGCGCTGCGGCCATCGCTCTCGTTTCAAACATGATTTGCTTTGCTGGAGTGCCAAAGTGGCGTTGTACGAAAACGCTATGTTCAATCATCGTTTCTCCTCCCCTGATACCCGCAGGTGGCGCAGAAACGTAGTTTGGAACATTAAGGTTCCTGCCGCCGGAAAGACGATAGACACTAGGATTTTTGAGGGGTGTCGGGACTAGGTTCCCAGTCGCCACTAGGCCTGCCCGTTGAGCGAGCGTCGACGGGGTATGGCCACGGAAAAGGACAGGTGAATCTTGTGTCGACATCTTTCAGTCGGGGAGGAGGGCGTGACCGGACATTATCCGGTCACGGAAAAGGTTCAGCGGGCGTTGTACTTCCCGTCTACCTCGTTGATCGCCTGGACATTTCCGGCCGAGCGACCGTTCTCGTCAAAAGTCTGCGCCAGAAAGGCGTCCGCAATCGCCTTGGCCAGTTCGGTGCCGATCACGCGGGCACCCATGGTAATGATCTGGGCGTTGTTGGAGAGGGCGGCGCGTTCAGCCGAATAGGTATCGTGTGTCAGTGCGGCGCGGATGCCGGGGACCTTGTTGGCCGAGATGCAGACACCGATGCCGGTTCCGCAAACCAGGATGGCCTTGTCATAGGTGCCGTCGATGACACCGGAGGCGACACGGTCGGAAAGCGTCGCGTAGAACGCATCGGGACCGGCATCGGTACGCGATACTTCATGCACGTCGAAACGGTCTTTCAGATGATCAGCGAGAACCTTTGCGAGGCCTTCGCCGGCGCTGTCTCCTGCAATTGCAAGCTTCATGGTCATGTCTCCTCAGAGTTTGGCGGCACATTTTGCCAGGATGTCGAGATAGCCCTCGGCATTCCAGGCGGAACGGCCAATGAAGAGCCCGTCGATATGAGGGCTCGAAATCAGTTCTTCGCAATTGCCGGGATTGACCGACCCGCCATAGAGGCAGGGGATGCGGCGTCCAAGGATGGACTGCGCCACATCGATGATCTCGGCATGGCGGGCGGATGCGTAATCTGCGGTGGCGGGTATGCCATTCTCGCCGATCGCCCAGACCGGTTCGTAGGCGAGCAGGATCTCGGCATTCTTCTGGTCGCCCGACAGTTTGGAAAGGGCACCGCGAACCTCATCCGCAAGGACCTGCTGTGCGTTGCCGCTGTCGCGATCGGCGAGCGTCTCTCCGATGCAGATCAGCGGGATGAGCCCGTGGCGAACCGCTGCTTCGGTTTTCAGCCCGACGGTTTCATTCGTCTCGCCGAAATGCTCGCGCCGCTCGGAATGGCCGAGCTCGACGATGTCGAGCTTGCAGTCCTTCAGCATCAGCGGCGAGATCTCGCCGGTCCATGCACCCTGATCGGCCCAGTGCATGTTCTGCGCGCCGACCTTGACGGAGGTTCCGGCAAGCGCAGCCTTGACCTCGCGCGTGGCGGTATATGGGGGAATGACGAAGCGCTGGATGCGTGAATCCCTGTCTTCATCGGCTGCCTTCACGGCGGCCGCGAACTCCAGAGCTTCGGCAAGCGTCTTGTTCATCTTCCAGCTGGTGCCGATCCAGAAGCTTGGCGATGTGGTCATGGATGTGATCCTCCCGACGATGCGATGGTCAGTGTGACGCCCGTGTCTTCGATGTCTCGAAGCAGTTGGGCCTCAGGCTGATTGCTGGTGATGACGGCGGCGAATTGATCGAGACCGGCGAGGACATGCAGCGCCGTGTGGCCAATCCGCTCGTGGTTGACGAGCAGGTAAGCGCGCGCCGACGATGCCATCATCGCCCGTTTTACCCGGATCACGGCGTCGTCCATGTGATAGGCCTGCCCCGATGCGACGGCCGGGGTTGAGATGAACGCAACGTCGGCTCGCAGCCGCGATAAAGCCTCTTCCGTGACCACGCCGAAGAATGCGTTGAACTTGGGCGAATAGACGCCGCCGAGGGCGATCAGCGTGATGCCGGTCTCGGTTTTCAGCCGCTCCATGACGGCCGCGTTGTTGGTGATAACCGTCAGCGGACGTTTGTCGGCCAGTGCCTCGCCGAGCACGGCCGCCATCGATCCGTCATTGACCATGACGGTCATGCCGGGTTCGACCAGATCGACAGCTGCCTTGCTGATGGCGTGCTTGGCGGCATGATCCTGACGTTCGCGGATCCGAAAATCGCTCTCGAACTGGGTACCTGCGTCGATCGTTGCGCCGCCGCGCACTTTGCGAAGCACCCCTGCCTGCTCAAGCTCGTCCAGATCACGGTGAACGGTCATCTTGGAGATGGCAAAAAGCTCCGCCAGATCGTCGAGATCGACGGTTCGCTTTTCGATCAGCAGATTGATGATCCGTTGGTGTCGTTCTTCGCGCTTCATCCGAGACCGTCCGCGTGGGATGAAACGGATATAACACTTATATTGTTATAATCAACATTATGGATGTGATTTTGTGGCAGCCATGTTGGCTCTGGAGATTTCGACTTGAGCTATATCGCGTCTTTGACGCGCTGCCACGCATTGAGCAAATGAAGCCCCAATACCTTGGACAAGGTTTTCCCGTCCCGCACTTCGAGCGCGACAATCATCTCCTCATGCTCGGCCATGGCCGCCGACCACTTGTCCGGACCCTCGTGGCCGATGAACCGGATTCTCTTCAAGCGCGACTGCAGTTGCGCTTGAACGCTGCTAAGTGCCTGGTTGTCCGCGATCCGACAGATTTCGGTATGGATGGCCTGGTTGAGCTTGTAGTAGCGCAGGCGATCCTTCACGTCGTAGCAGGCCCGCATCTCGTCATGCAGTTGCCTGACCCGGGCGATATCGTCATCCGTCGCGGTCTCGCAGGCAAGGCTTCCGGCAAGCTCCTCCAAGTTCTTCAGAACGATGAGCATGTCGTGCACATCCTTGCCGCTGAACCTTTTGACGATCGCGCCGCGGCTTGGAATGAGTTCGACGAGCCCTTCGCTGGCAAGGTACTTGATCGCTTCCCGCAGCGGCGTGCGCGAAACGCCCAGCTGTTCGCCGAGCTGGCTTTCGTGCATCCGCGAACCGGGGGCAAGCTCTCCCTCGATGATCATGTCGCGCAACCGAGTGACGAGCGTGTCGTGCAAGGCCGTCCGCCGGATGGGGCCGGATGGCGAGACAGGCGATTCGGGCAGTGTATCACTCATTTTGAAAGCTCGATTTCTGGACCGCCGTGATGATCAAAGCGTCTCGCCAGGATTATACCAGAACCCGAACGGCACCAAACGTAAAAATGCTGCATACAAAATGCAAAAGACTTGTCCTGCGATTTCGGATGGCTTAGAAACGTCCTCACCGAGGTAGGAGAATTGACCCATGGATATCACCCAGCATCACGATAGCCGTCCCACCATTGCGCTTGCGATGGGAGACCCGGCCGGTATCAGCCCCGAACTGACCGCACAGCTTCTGGCTTTGGATGACATCAGAGAGCAGGCCTATATCGTTGTGATCGGCGATCGGCGCATTCTCGATAAGGGCGCGCAGGAAGCAGGCGTTCAGCCAGATCTGATCTCGGCTTCGCTCGATGATCTTTCGGGTCTCGATCGCTCGAAGCACGCATTTATCGATTTGGGCCATCTCGCTCCGGAAGAGGTGGAGCGCGGCGAAGCGACGCTGGCCGGCGGCACGTTCGCCACGCGCAACTTCCGCACCGCCCTTGAGCTCGCCCATGCCGGAAAGGCCGATGCGGTCTGCTTCACGCCGTTCAACAAGAAGGCGATGCGCTTTGCCTATCCGGGCTACGATGACGAAATCCGTTTCGTCTCGGACGTTCTGTCGTTCACCGGCAAGATCCGCGAGTTCAACGTTCTCGAAAAGATCTGGAACGCACGTGTCAGCTCGCACATCCCGCTCAAGGAAGTGGCTGCCAACCTGTCCGTGGACCGGCTTCTGTCGGAACTCGAACTGACTGTTTCTTGCCTGAAGGCCGCCGGTATCGATGAGCCGCGCGTCGCGGTCGCCGGTCTCAACCCGCATGCGGGCGATGGCGGCAGCTTCGGAATGGAAGAAATCGAGATCATTGAACCCGCCGTTGCCGAAGCAAAGGCGCGCGGTTACGGCGTCGAGGGTCCGTTCCCGGCCGATACCGTGTTTCTTCGCGCCATGAAGGAAGGCTATCACGCCGTCCTCACCATGTATCATGACCAGGGTCAGATCGCCATGAAGCTGATTGGCTTCGACAAGGGCGTGACGATGATGGGTGGCCTGCCATTCCCGCTTTGCACGCCGGCTCATGGCACGGCCTATGACATCGCAGGCAAGGGAATAGCCGATATCGGCGCGACCCGTGAAGCGATCCTGCTCGCGACTCGTATGGCAAAGCGCCAGCGCCTGGCAGCACAGGCCGCGTGATCACTTGATCATAAATGACCGGCCGTGAATGGCCGGTCATCTCAGCCCGAGAGGACGCGGGCTTGGCGCATGTCGGTCGGCTTGAACGCCGGCTGCCAAATGTCAGAGTGTGCGGCTTCCCTGCGCCATCAAGAGCGCGGTGGCGTCGCGGTTGGAGGACGACAATGACAAGTTCAGCTCCCAAGTGGACGCGTGAGACCTGGCCGATCGCGGCCGCAATGATTCAATACCCCAATATGTTGCCGGACGGTCGTTCGGTTCAGGATCAGACCGTCGAGGAATGGGCCAAGACTGTCGCCGAAGTCGCAGATGCAGGCTTTACCGAACTCGATCCCACGGACAGCTGGCTCCGCGTCGCCGATCTTTCGGCTGATCGCCGTCGTGCGTTCTGCGAGGTCGTGAAAGATGCAGGGATGACCATCCCGGCGATATCGACATCGCGGCGCAGCGTCATCGACGAGAAACACGGCGACGATTACCTCGCTTACAGCCACCGCGTCATCGAGACTGCCGCCGAGGTCGGCGCACAGAGCGTTTCCTTCGGCTTTTTCGAACCGCTGACGGACAAGCAGAAAAGCGCCTTGTGGTTCTGGACCGAACAGGGCGCCAAGAATCCGGATGACCCGGCAACGTGGAACAAGGCGGTGGCCCGCATTGCCGAACTTGGCAGGCACGCTGCGGAGGTCGGGATCGAGGTCTCCCTGGAAATGTACGAGGACACCTATCTCGGAACGGCGGACAGTGCTGTCCGCTTCGTCGAGGAAGTCGGTCTCGACAATGTCGGCATCAACGCCGATCTCGGCAATCTCATCCGTCTCCACCGGCCGGTCGAGCACTGGCTGCAAATGATGACGAAAGTCGCGCCTTTTGCCAAATACTGGCACGTCAAGAACTACATGCGGATCGAGGACGAGCATGCGGGCCTGATCGCCAGCCACCCGGTTCCCCTCGAATCCGGCTTGATCAACTATCGCACAGCAATCAAGCTTGCGCTGGAACACGGTTTCAACAGCCCGTTCCTGTGCGAGCATTATGGTGGCGACGGCCTTTCCGTCAGCGCGACCAACCGCGACTATCTCCGGCGCATTCTGCCGCGTAATTGAGGACCGCTAAAATGACGACGATCTTTGATGCTCCAGACGAATTCGCCTCGACCGCGCTTGCCGGCTTTTGCCAGATCTATCCCAACCATGTGCGTCTCATCACCAACGGTGTCGTGCGCGCCACGAAAGTGCCTGATGGCAAAGTGTCGGTGGTTGTCGGCGGCGGCTCGGGTCACTATCCGGCTTTCGCGGGCTATGTCGGCCAGGGCATGGCCGATGCAGCGGTCGCCGGTGACGTGTTTGCGTCTCCATCGACGGCGGCGGTTGCACGTGTGTGCCGCCATGCCGACAATGGCGGCGGCATCATTCTCGGCTTCGGCAATTATGCAGGCGACGTGCTGAATTTCGGGGTCGCCGCAGAGCGCCTTCGTGCCGAAGGCATCGATGTGCGCATCATTGCAGTGACCGACGACGTTGCGAGTGCGTCGGCGGACGAACACGCCAAGCGCCGTGGCATCGCCGGCGACCTCATGGTCTTCAAGATCGCGGGAGCGGCGGCGGAAGCGGGGCTTTCGCTTGACGAGGTAGAGCGTATCGCCCGGCTTGCCAATGAGCGCACGGTGTCGTTCGGTGTCGCTTTTGCGGGCTGCACCCTTCCCGGTGCAAAACAGCCGCTGTTCACGGTACCCAAAGGCCGGATGGCACTCGGTCTCGGAATCCATGGCGAACCTGGCATTAGCGAGCAGGATATCGCGAGCGCGACGGATCTCGCGGATGTGCTCACGGACAAACTGTTGGCCGAAAGGCCGCAGGGTTGCACGCGCGTCGCGGCCGTCCTCAACGGTCTTGGTTCGACGAAATACGAAGAACTTTTCGTGCTCTGGACCGCCGTCCAAAAGAAACTCACCGGGTCCGATCTTCAGATCGTCCTGCCGGAAGCCGGTGAGTTCGTCACCAGCCTCGACATGCAGGGTTGCTCACTGACGCTGACCTGGCTCGATGAAGAGCTTGAGCGCTATTGGGCGGCACCCTGCGATGCGCCGGCATTTCGTCGCGGAAGGCCTGAAGTCGCTGAATTGCGAACCGACGTCCTCTCCGATGAAGAGGCTGCCCCGGTGATCCCGGCGGCCTCCGAAGCGTCGCAGACGTCGGCTGCCTGCATCTCCGATCTGTTTGGCAGGATTGCCGCCATGCTCAGGGATAAGGAGTCCGAGCTTGGCCGCATCGATGCGATCGCCGGCGACGGCGACCATGGGCAGGGAATGCAGCGTGGTTCCGATGCCGCTGCCAAGGCGATGGCCGCTGCCGTATCGGCTGGAGCCGGGGCGCAGACGACGCTTGCGCTTGGAGGCGATGCCTGGGCTGACCGGGCCGGCGGCACGTCAGGCGCGATCTGGGGATTGCTGCTGCGGTCGTGGAGCAGCGCACTGAGCGACAACGACGTGCCTGATGAAGCAGCGATTGCCGAGGGCGCGCGCAGGGCGCTCGATGCCGTCACCAGTCTCGGCCGTGCCCGTATCGGCGACAAGACGCTCGTGGATTCCCTTATTCCGTTCGTCGAGACGCTGACGGAGCAGACCGCGGCCGGCAGGTCACTGCCGGAAGCCTTCAAGGCTGCGGCTGACGCTTCGAGCGCGGCCGCCGAAGCAACAGCCGCACTCACGCCGCGGCTCGGGCGTGCGCGTCCGCTTGCGGAAAAGAGCATCGGCCATCCAGATGCCGGCGCTGTATCGCTGTCCATGGTGGCGCAGCTTGCTGCCGGCTTTATCGCCGACCGCGGCTGACCCTGAAAAGGTCTTTTCGGTTTCAGCCGAACAGACCGACACATGTGAGCCAAAGGCCGGATGCGAGCGTAATGGCATCCATCATGAGGCCAAACTTGCGCTCGGACATGCTGACGACATAGCGTTTTGCAAAGAACGTTCCGGCCATCAGTGACGAACCAATCACGAGGCCAATGATCACGAGATCATGGGTCAGCGCACCTGCCTGATAGAACGTGAAAACCTTTGCGGCCTGCACGAAAATCGAGGCCGCCGCTTCAGTCGACAGGAAGGCGCCCTTGGTCAGCCCGAAGGCCAGGAAGGCTGGAATGCTGAGTGGGCCGGTCGACAGGAACATCCCCGTCAGAAACCCGATACCGGCACCGGCGATCGACATTCCACCCAGCCCGATGGTCATGTTGCGGTGGCGAATGTATCGCCGAAACGGGACGAGCAGCATGATGAAGAGGCCGAGCAGGGTGCCGCTGACCGCTGCCGGCAGATGGACCAGGCTGACAGCGCCCAAGGACGCTGCCGGCATGCCAGGCAGCGCATAAGCGAAAACGGCGCGCCAATTGACATGCTTGTGCCAAGCCATGACGCGCGCGGCATTCGCCATCAGCCCGGCGATCGCCATGACGGGAATGGCGCGAGCGGGATCAAACATCGGAACAAGGACGGGCAGGAGAATGAGGCTGGCGCCGGTGCCGATCACCCCGCTCAGGCAACCGGCGACGAAACCTATGGCGCAAACGAGGATATAGGAGAACAAGGCTTATCCTCGGCGCGAGTTCGGCCACAAGGGCCTTAGAGAAAGCGCGGCCGGCATTCGACGCGGCCGCGCGTTGCCTTGGGAGGCTTAGAAAAATGCCGTGTCCTGCTCGCGCCGCAGTTCGAGCAATGTCGATGTCTCGTAGAGTTCGACATCGCCGCACAGGATCGGCTGGCCCGCCTTGACGGCCCTTTTCAGCGTGCGATTGGCTGCCAGATAGAAGGGAACGGCCCTGTCATCCGAGAGCGGGCCGGCCGGGATCATCCGCGCCGAGACGTTGACGATCGAATGGTGGTGGCCGCTTGCCGTCAGAACTGTTCCGGCTTCGATATCGGCATCGGCGTGGGCGACGAGGTCGATCACCGGCCGCGGCTCGGCTGCACCACTGGAGACGCCGCGCAGGCCGACTTCCAGAATGCTCGTCGCAGCCTCGACGCCCAGAAGATGGCGTGGAATGTAGAGCATGGCGACATCGCCCTTGCGGCTCACGACATGGCCTTTTTCCGCCAGCATCTGCCACGTCTCCGCGTCGTCGCAACGCACCGTCACGAAGACGCCGCCGGCAAAGCTCAATCCGCCGGGAAGCCGCAGGCAGTGGAAGACGTCGAGCGCCTTTGGCGCGCCGAGCAATCCGCCGCTCGAACGCTCGGAAAAGAAATCGGCAACTTCGGTGATCCGCGCGATCGGAACATGCAGATCGGCCCGATCGACCAGAAAGCCCGTGGCATTGGCAACCAGCGTCATTTCGCAAAGATCGGGAACAGCTCGCTGCGGAAACTCCGCTGCGATTTCCGATCGTCTTGCCGCGATGGTCGACAGGTCCATCGTCGCCGGTTCGATCCAGTCGCCAAAATCAGGTGCAGACGCCGTCTTGCCGTTCGAGCTCAGCGTCTTCTGCTTGGGGTCGTAGACGAAATCGTATTCGCTGGCCTTGCCGGCGGCGATGATATCCAGTCCGAGCACTTCCGCCCAAGTCACCAGACCCATCAACAGGCTCGGCTGATCGCCATCGACGGGGGTGACGATGACATTGTTGTTGCGGGCGCGGAGAGCTAGGCCTGGACCGACGACGCTATCGACTTCCTTGGAGACAAGCGCGACATGCTTGCCGGCATCGATCGCAAGTCGGCAGTGCTTGGCGCCGGCCTCGGGATGACCGGTGGCTTCGACAACCACAGAGATCGGAAGGTCGAGGACGACGGAAAGGTCTCCCACCGCGATATACTTGCCGTTCTCCCAGGCCGTCTTCGCTTCGTCTGAGGTTTCGCATTGGGCAATATTTGCCGGATCGATCCCAAGGCCGCGCAGAACGTCTGTCGCGGTTTGCGCCTTCAGATCGACCGCAACGCGGGTGCTGATCAGCGCCTGCTTCAAACTCTGCGCGATGAAACTGCGGCCGAAGCCGCCGGTGCCGACGATGCAGCATTCCACCGGGTCGGACTCTCTGCCGAAATAGGTGTGATAGTTCATGGTGTTCCCCTCCTAAACCGAAACGAAAAACTGGTGGGCGCGGCTTATGCCGCCGCGTCCACTTTCTTGTGGCTTCTGAGGAAATTGATGAACTTCAGGCTCTGCGGAATGATGAGAAGAGCGAGTGCCACGGTCATGATCGAGCCGACCAGGTAGTTCGAGAAGAAGATCCCGAGCGATCCATCGGACGCAATCATCGACTGGTGGAACGAGCTTTCCGCCTTGCTGCCGAGAACCATTGCGAGAACCAGTGGTGCCAGCGGGAATTCCAGCTTGTTGAAGACGAAACCGACGACGCCGAAGATCAGCACGAGCCAGAGGTCGGAGGTCGAATTCGCCACCGTATAGGCGCCAACGAAGCAGATCGCCACGATCATCGGTCCGATGATTGAAAACGGGATGCGAAGCAGCGCTGCAAAGAACGGAACGGTCAACAGTACCAGGATGACGCCGACGAAGTTGGAGATATACATGCTGGCGATCAGGCCCCAGACGAAGTCCGGCTGCGTGGTAAACAGCATCGGTCCCGGCGTCAGGCCCCAGATCATCAGTCCGCCCATCATCACGGCGGCGGTTGCAGAGCTTGGAACGCCCAGGGCAAGCATTGGCAGCATGGCACAGGTGCCGGCCGAATGGTCGGCGGTTTCCGGTGCAACGATACCTTCCGGACGGCCGGTACCAAACTTTTCGCCCGGCTTCGACCACTGGCGTGCGAGACCATAGCTCATGAACGAGGCTGCGGTCGGGCCGCCGGGCGTGATGCCCATCCAGATCCCGACGGCAGACGAGCGCACGATCGTGGTGAAGTATTTCGGCAGCTCCAGCATGGTCTTGAAGACGTCGCGCGGATCGATACGAGACGCGACGCCGCGGAATTTCAGCCCGTCCTGAACAGTTGCCAGAAGTTCGCCGATCCCGAACAGACCGATGACGACGACCAGGAAGCTGACGCCGCTCAAAAGTGCTTCGATGCCGAATGTCAGGCGAAGCGATCCGGTAACGGTATCCATTCCGACAGTGGATAGAAGGAGGCCGAGGCTAAGCGAGACGGCCGTCTTGATCGGAGAGGCACTTCCCATGCCGACAAAAGCGCAGAATGCGAGGAAGTAGACGGCGAAATATTCAGCCGCGCCGAAGCGAAGCGCGAAGCGGGCCGCCCAGGTGGACAGAAGCGTGATGACGACGATACCGACGAAGGCGCCGATGCCGGCCGACATGAAGGCAAGCGTGAGAGCGCGGGTCGATTGCCCGGATCGCGCCATCGGATAACCATCGAATGTGGTCGCCACCGAACTCGGCTCGCCGGGAATGTTGAAGAGGATCGAGGTCGTCGAGCCGCCGAACAGCGCGCCCCAATACATCGACGCCAGAAGGATGATCGCCGAGACCGGGTCCATCGTGAAGGTCAGCGGAATGAGCAGCGATACGCCGTTCGGAGCCCCGAGGCCGGGGAGGACGCCGACGATCAGCCCGAGAAGGACGCCGACGATCATCAGGGTGATATGCATCGGCGTAAGTGCCGTCGCAAAGCCACCCATAAGCAGTTCGAAATTTTCCATGATCAAGCTCCGGGTGCTTAGTAAATGCCGAGCATTTCTTCGATCGGGCCCTTATGCAGCGGCACCTGGAACGCTTTTTCGAAAACGAAATAAAGCGCGATGGAGAAGACAATACCGATCAGGATCGCGATCCACGGCTTGTAGCCGCCGTTGCGCCAGGCGACGTAGAAGAGATACAGCGCCGTCCCGATATAGGTGCCGAGAAACACCGTCACGATGACGAAGACGATCATCGGCAGAAGGAAGGAAAGAACCCTTCGGGTCTGTTCCGGCTCGAGGAACGTCTCGCGCATCTCCTCGCTGCCCATTCTCAGCCTGAAAATGGCCTGAGCCGCACTGGCAAACGCCGCAACGATCAGGATGATACCGACATAAAACGGAAAGTAGCCCGGCATTGGACCGGATTCACTCCAGCTGACGCCGAGTTCCAGGGCACCTGTTGCACCCAGCGCGCCGACGGCGGCAAGCGTGATGGCGGTGACGATCTCGACATGGAGTCGCTTGATATGCATGATTGTTTTCCCTCGATCGCAAGATCCGGCACGGGAATGCCGGATCTAAAATCGCATTGGCGTCAGGACTTTACTTAACCAGCCAACCTTCGGCTTCGAAGACGCCGACGGCGTTCTTCTCGCTGGTAACAATGAAGTCCTGCAGCTTCTGGCCGGACATGAAATCGCCGGTCTGCGAGGTCTTGCGGACATAGTCGGCCCATTCCGGGGTCTCGCTGACCTTTTTCAGAACGTCGCTGTAGTAGGCGACCGCATCATCAGGCGTTCCTGCCGCGGTCCAGACCGTGCGGGGCATCTTGTAGGACGGAATGTTGACGCCGCTCGAGGCGCAGGTCGGGATGTCGCCCCAGCCCTTGCCGTCATGGACCGGATCGCTCTTGGCCATCGGCTTGTCGGAGAAGACGCAAAGCGGCTTGATCGCGCCCGCCTGCCACTGGCCGACATTCTCGTTCGGATTGTTGACGTTGGCAGCGACATGGCCGCCGGCCAGCTGAACGCCGACTTCGCCACCGCCATTAAAGGGCAAATACTTGAAATTGGTGCCTGTCGTCTGCTCGATCAGAGCGACCAGGGTTTCATCCGTGTCCTTCGACTGGCTGCCGGCGAAGGAAAGCTTGTTCGGCGCAGCTTTCGCGGCTTCGATAAGATCCGTCGGCGTCGCGTATTCGGAATCGCCCTTCACCCAGATCAGGAATTCGTCGAATGCGAGCGCTGCGACGGGACGCAGGTCCTCCATCGAATAGGCGAGCTTTGCGACATGCGGCAGGAGATAAGCGTTGTTGGTTCCGAAGTAGAGCTTGTTCGGATCGCCTTCATTCTTGCGAGCGTATAGGAACGCTTCCGCGCCGCTGCCGCCGCCCTTGTTGAGGACCACCATCGATTTTTCCATAAGCTTGTGCTTGGCGATGATCGACTGGATGGTACGGGCAAAGTTGTCGGTGCCGCCGCCCGGGCCGGATGCGACGACGAACTCGACGGGGCGTGTCGGTTCGAAGGCAAGCGCCTGTCCCGCCAGCACGACCGCGGCCGCAAATGTCAATCCTACGGATAGCTTCTTCATCTTATTCCTCCTTTAGATGAAATGGCTGCAGGTTTGCCTACAGCCGATCGGTCCTCGTGTTCACGAAGCGGCAGCGAACTGCGTCCTCGGCGCACCTCGTGAGATCGACCCGGCAATGAGCGGCCAGGCAGACGCCGGCTGCGATCTCGTGATGTCGGGCAGTTCTTTGAATTCGAATGAGAAAGAAGCGAGCGCGCTGAAGCCACTCTGATCGTGGCGGTTGGGCCTCGCCGAGACGCCTCTTGCGGGCGCAAGTCCGACTGATTTTGGGCTTCGTCCTGACGCCATAATCTCCTCCATCCGAGGAAAATCATAGGCCATCTATTAGCACACATCAAGTCTTCAGAATTTTGTATACAAAATTTTGCGGACAGGGGAGCGCAGGCGGCGATACGATCGATCAGCGCGATCTAATCGATTTGCTCTTGCTTTACGCGATAGCCCGACTGTTCAAACTCGCGTTTGCGAACGCGAGTTTGAACGGATCGCGAGATTTTTTTTAGAGAACTTAGGCTGATCGGCACCGGGAACCGTCATGCGGATAGCACAACAGCAACCTTAGATTCAGGTCCCGATCGGCGATTCGCGATCGCAGCCAGGTCTATTCAGCCTTCGACTGCGTGCTACCCAAAGAGAGCCGTCCGGGCGACCTCAGGCGCGGTGCCGGTCATGCCGGCTTCGTTCGCCATCGGCAGCCGGTAGTATTTGCGTGCAGTCCCCGCAAAGAGTTTTGCCTGATCTCTCAGGGAATAGCGTGCCGCCACGTCCTTGAAGCCCGAATAGATCGTGTCAAATGAACCGCATAGACTATCGACCGGGAAATTGCTGGCAAACATCGTCCGCTCGGCTGAGAACATAGCAATGGTTTCGGTGATGATGGCGCTGTTGTCCTCGATTGACCAGGGCCGCCCTTTCTGGCCGATCCCAGAAATCTTGACGCAGACATTGGGCATATCCGCAAACTTGCCCATCGCCGCGTGCCATCCCTTCATCCCTTCGCTGGATCGATCCGATGGCAGACCCGTGTGGTTGAGGATGATGGTCGTGGAAGGAAAATCCCGTGCCAGCAGCATGGCCTCGTCGAGATGCCACCAGTTCGTCTGGAGATCGAAGCTCAGTCCATGCGTCTCGAGAAGGGCGTAGCCTTTGCGCCAGGTCTCGTCGGTCATGAGAGTTCGGTGATCGGCAGCAACAGCGGCGCTTTCGGCGCCGCCCGGCTTGTGACGCACGCTGCGCACCAGCTCGAACGCTGCCTGATCGGCAAGGACATCAGCCACATCGGGCCTATCGAGCCATGCCTGGGCGACGATGGCATTGGGAAGCCCGAATTCATCCGCGACCTTGGTTGCGTATCGGCTTTCCCCAATGGGATCGGCCGGATCCCACTCGGTCTCGACATAGACCGTCTGCACGACGTTGTGACCTTCCGCGTCCTTCAGGTAGTCGGGCGGAAGATAGCGCCGCTTGATCGAGCTGTAGTCGCCATACCGGAAAGGAATGTTTGCCTCCGGCTTCAGCCAGGGGTGGTCGTTGACGACGGGGTCCCAGAAGTGCTGATGCGCATCGACGATCGGCCCGTCCCAGAGAGGAAATTGTTCCAATTAGCTGCCCTTCCGTTCACGATTGCCTTCGTTGAAGTCGATGGTGAGAGTGGCGATGACATAGACGACGGCGCAGCCCGCAAAGAAGCCGAGCACGGTGCCATAGGAGCCATCAGTCCATTGAAGGATGAAGCCTGTCAGGATCGGGACGATGATGCCGCTGACACTGCCGGCAAAGTTCATTGTGCCGCCGATGACGCCGACCCGGCTCTTCGGCGCGAGGATCGAGGGGAGGCTCCAGTAAAGGCTGCCGAAGTAGAGCAGGAATAGTGTGGCGGAGAGAAGCGCGACCGCGGCAACCGGGCTGCTCACATGCGGCAGAGCGATGAATGTGGCGGCGACGCCGAGGCCAGTGATGCCCAGAAGAAGCTTGTAGACGACGGATCGTTTAAACCCTGCGGCCACCATCTTGTCGGCGACAAAGCCGCTCGCGAGCGAACCCAGCATGCCGGCGAGGAAGATGACGAAAGTCGCTCCGCCCATTTCCTTCAGGTTGAAGTTGCGCGCCTGCGCAAGATAGCTCGGGCCCCAGGTCAGCAGACCGAAATTAATCATCGCCCATCCTGCGCGACCTGCCACGAGGCTGACGATCGACCGGCGAAGGATTTCGGTCGGTTCGCTTTCCGTAGCCTCGGACTTCGGTTGCCCCACTTCGTTGATGATATCCATTTCCGCAGCGTTGATGCCCGGATGCGTGGACGGATTGTCACGGAGGTAACGCCATGCGAGCCAGCCCAAAAGAATGGTCACGAGCCCGGCGACGATGAAGGCAAGCCGCCAGCTTCCGAGCGTAAGGATGAGCCAGCTGATCAGGACGCCGCCGATGGCAGCCCCGAGCGGGGCACCGCTATCCATGAAAACGGCACCGCGTGCCCGTTCCCGTTTCGAAAGCCAGATCGAATTGAGTTTTGCTCCGGCCGGGAAGAGAGGCGCTTCCGCCGCGCCGAGACCGATGCGCGTCAACAGAAGCGAGATGCCGCCGGTCGTGAAGCCCGCAATGGTCTGGAAGATACCCCAACCGAGTGTGGACACCGTGATGACCGAGCGTGCGCCAAAGCGGTCGATCAGCATGCCTCCGGGGATCTGCATCAATGCATAGCTCCAGAAGAAGGAGCTCAGGATAAGACCCTGCATGGCGGGGCCGAGCGAGAATTCGGCGGCAATGCTGGGCATGGCGATCGACAGAGCCGTACGGTCGACCATGTTGATGACAACGAGCAGGAAAACGACGACGAAGATGTACCATCGTACATTCGTTGCCGCTTTACCCTTTAGCTCCACGCGGCCAGCGGCAACGGGTTGCTGTTCAATTTCGGACATAGATACAAATCCTCCCTGACTTGTCGGCGCAGGCCTCATCAGGCTTGCATCCACCCGGTTGTCACCGACCTCCTTGATCGGCGTTCCTCTCCACCGTGCATCCCGGGAATATAGTTGACTGGCTATGCCGAAATAATGAAATATACAGATCATGTGATCGGCTTTTCCGATCACGGCATCCGCCGGCTGAAATGGATTGCGCCAATGACATCAGAGCGTTTCGACCGCGGGCTGTCGCTCCTGCGCCATCTGAAAAGCACGCAACTCCTGCTTCTCATCGAGCTTGGAAAGGTCGCGAGCCTCCGAAAAGCCGCCTCGGCTCTCAACATGACGCAGCCGACGGCGACGAAACTGATCCAGGATCTGGAGGCGGCCGTCGGCCATCCGCTGTTCGAGCGCAGTTCCAGGGGCATGCGCGCAACGCCCTATGGCGAGGTGATGATCAGACATGCGCGGCTCATGCAGATGGAGATCGTCCGGACGAGGGAGGATCTCGATTCGCTGTCGTCGGGTGCATCCGGCACGTTGCGGATCGGGGCTGTCATCAGCGCCGTTCCGTTTCTGCTGGCAAAGGCTGTCGCTGCGCTCAAGCGCGAGCATCCCGGCCTGCAGGTCTCGATCGATGCTGGGACAAGCGATGCGCTCGTTGGCTCCCTGTTGAACGGTCACCTCGATGTGCTGCTGGCACGACCGATCGTGCTCGGCGATCGCAACGACTTCGATTACGTCGATCTCATCGACGAACCGCTGAAAGTCGTCGGCCGGCGGGACCACCCGCTCGCGAGCAGGTCGTCCGTCACGGTGCGCGAGCTGGGCGAATGGCCCTGGACGCTTCTGCCGGCCGGAAGCCCCATGCGAAAGGTTCTGGCGCCTGTCTTTGCCGAAATGCGACTGTCCGGTCCCCAAAACATCGTCGAAACTTCGTCAATGATGACGATGGTGGCGCTGATGCACGAGAGCGACATGCTGGCCGTGATGCCCGGCGACGTATCGGACTTCTACATCCGCCATAACCTGCTGGTCGAGATCCCGGTCACGCTGCCTGCGGTGATGGGATCATACGGGATCGTCACGCGTCGAGATCGGCCGATGACGCCAGGCGTCGAGGCGTTCTTGACGCAACTCCAGACGGCGCTGCAAGAACAGCGACGGATCAGGGCGGAACTGACGAGCGACGGATGATGCAAGCCGGATGCATACTTCGGTAAAGGGTGAGCCTGGTTCAGATCGAACTCATCCAGCCCAGTCCGTCCTCGGTTACTCCGGCAGGCCGGTATTCGCAGCCGACATAACCCTGGTAGCCGAGCGCGTCGATCTCTTCGAAGATCATGCGGTCGTTGAGTTCGCCTGTCATGGGTTCATGCCGGGTAGGAACCGCCGCAATCTGGATATGCCCGATGCGCGGCGCCATCTGCCTCAAGGCTGTGATGACATCTCCGTGCATGATCTGGCGGTGATAGATGTCGAACTGAAGACTGACATTGGGGCGATCGAGATCGACCACGAGATCGAATGCGCGATTGAAGTCGTTAAGAAAATAACCCGGCATATCGCGTTTGTTGATCGGCTCGATGACGAGACCGATACCGGCTTCGGCCGTTGCATCGGCCGCCTTTTTCAGATTGTCCACATAGCAGGATGCAGCGGTGGGATCATCCGCTGGCGCGATGCCGGCCATCATGTGAAGAAGCGGCGTTCCGATCGCCTTGCCATAGGCAATTGCCTTGACCAGCGACGACTCGAACTCCTCGCGCCGGTCGGAAAGGCTCGCTAGACCCCGATCGCCGCCTGCCCAATCCCCGGGTGGCATGTTGAACAGGGCCTGGTTCAGCCCGGCATCACGAAGCGTCTCGGCGACGACCTCGGCTGGATAGTCGTAAGGGAAGAGATACTCGACGGCGCTGAAGCCAGCCGTGGCCGCAGCCGCGAACCGCTCCAGGAACGGTCGCTCGTTGAACATCATCGACAGGTTTGCGGCAAACTTCGGCATGGGCCTATTCTTTCTCTGGCATGCCGGGCAGGTGAAGCCCGGTGATCTGGGCGAGCAGCCGCGCAACCGAACTGTCGTCATCGCGACCCATCCCGGCAGCCTCGGTCATGATGAAGAGTTGCAATGCGGCCGCGGTGATCGGAAGCGGAAACTTCTGCTGGCGGCCTATGTCGGAGACGATGCCGAGATCCTTGGTGAAGATCGAGACCGCACTGTGAGGACTGTAATCGCCATCGAGCACATGCGGTATGCGGTTTTCGAACATCCAGCTATTGCCAGCCGATTTGGTGATGACGTCAAAGACCCTGGCAATGTCGAGATCGAGGCTTTTCGCGAATGTGATCGCTTCGCAGGCGGCCGCTATATGGACACCTGCCAGCAACTGATTGACGATCTTGAAGGAGGAGCCGACACCCGGCTGGTCGCCAAGCTCGTAGACGGTGGCGGCCATCGCATCGAGCGCCGGCCGCGCCGCCTTGAATGCTTCAGGTGAGCCCGATGCCATGAAGGTCAGTTCTCCCGAATGCGCCTTCTTCGAGCCGCCGCTGATGGGGCCGTCGAGATAAAGCAGCCCGGCTGCCTCGGTTCGCGCAGCGAAGGATTTGGCGTCGCTGGGCGACACGGTGGCACAGCAGACGATGACGCCGCCGGAATGCATCGCGCTGACGATCCCGGCCTCGCCGAAAAGGACTGTTTCCGTCTGTGCCGCATTGACGACCACGACGACCGCGATGTCAGCGCCTTCAACAGCATCGCCCGGCGAGGAGGCGGCAACGCCACCTTCATTTTCGAGGGTCGAGAACGCGTCCCGGTTGACGTCGAATCCGCGAACCTTGTGACCGGCGCTCAGCACAGAGCGTGCCATGCCTAGTCCCATTGAGCCGAGGCCAATGATGGCGATAGTGGTTGGGCTGGGCATGAGCGGCACCTCCATGAAGCGCTGTGTAGTCAGAATCTCAGAGCTAACATGTTTTCAACCACATCCTCTTGCCCTGTTCAAGCGACATATGTTAGCGCTGAGATAAATGGAGGAGAGAACGACTTGGACGGGGATGGGAGGTCCATTGCAGACGATAGCGTGCCCTCGGCCGCTGAGACGCCGACGCTTGCGCATGTCGCTCGGCTGGCAAAAGTCAGCGAGAACACCGTCTCGCGCGTGATCCGCAACAAGGGACCGATCGCACCGGAGACAAGGCTCCGCGTCAATGCGGCAATCGACGCACTCGGCTATGTCCCTAACAGGGCTGCCGGTTCGCTTGCGTCCTCGTCTTCGCCGATCATCGGCGTCATTTTGCCGTCGTTGTCGAACATCGTATTTCCCGAAGTGCTCAGGGGTATAAATGCCGGGCTGATTGGCACGTCCTATCGCCCGATGATCGGTGTGACCGACTACAGTCTCGAGACCGAGCAGGATATTATTTCGTCGCTTCTGGCCTGGCATCCGGCGGCGATCATCACCACAGGTTTCGAGCATACCACGGCCGCAAGACGCATGCTTGAAGGCAGCCGGGTGCGGATCGCCGAACTGATGGATATCGATGACCGGCCCATCGACCTTGCGGTCGGCCTGTCGCATCGCGACGCCGGCCGCGCGATGGCACGCCATCTCGTTCAGCGCGGCTATTCGAGGATCGGCTATGTCGGCCATGACTGGGCTGCGGATCGGCGCGCGCGTTTGCGGTATGAGGGGCTTTGCGAAGGTTTGTCTGAGACGGGCTTGTCACTGGTCTCGGAGTATCGGACAGAGGCGCCAAGTTCGACGCTCGAAGGACGTCGAGCTCTGGCGAGTCTTCTTGCCGACGGTGCCGCCATCGATGCGGCGGCGTTTTCCAACGACGACATGGCGGTGGGCGGTTTCATGCACTGCATGGCGGCCGGAATGCCGGTGCCGGACGGTCTCGCGCTGATGGGCTTCAACGGGCTCGAGATCGGACAGGTTCTGCCAAAGCCGCTGACGACGGTGCTTTCCAATCGCTTTGCCATCGGCAAGACGGCAATCGAAGCCTTGCTGGAGACGCCTCAGCGTCCGCAGGCGGCCAGGATCATCGACACGGGATTTTCAATTATAGAGGGGGCAACCGCCTGAAGGCGGAGCCCATCCTCAAGACGGGAGAATGATATGCTGCTTGGCGCAATCGCCGATGATCTGACCGGCGCAACGGACCTTGCCCTGATGCTGTCGAGGGAGGGCATGCGCACGATCCAGACGGTGGGCGTTCCGCCCGCCGATTTCGATCTGAGCGATGTCGACGCGGTCGTCGTCGCCCTGAAATCCCGTACCAATCCCGCTGACGTGGCGGTCGCGATGTCGCTCGAGGCACTGCGTTGGCTGAAGACGGCCGGTGCCCGCCAGATCATCTTCAAATACTGCTCGACCTTCGATTCGACGCCGAAGGGCAATATTGGGCCCGTCACCGACGCGCTCGCACGCGAGCTTGGGACGGATCTGACGATCGTCTGCCCCGCTTTCCCTGCCAACCGCCGGACGATCTACAAGGGTCATCTCTTCGTGGCAGATCAACTGCTGTCGGATAGCCCCATGCGCCATCACCCCCTGACGCCGATGACGGATTCGTCGCTGGTGCGTCTGATGGCGGCACAATCCAAACTTCAGGTCGGCCTTGTCTCACATGAGAACGTCGCAAAGGGTGCCGAGAGCGTTCGTGCGGCATTCGACGAGGCGCGTCGGCGTGGTGACGGCGTCGTGGTCGTCGACGCGATTACCGACCAGGATCTGCGCGTGATCGGTGAGGCAGTCGCGGAGTTCCCGCTGATCACCGGAGGTTCCGGCATCGCAGTCGGTCTGCCCGAGAACTTTCGGCGCGCGGGGCTTTTGCAACGAGACATCACGGCAGGACAGTTTCAGGCGCCGGACGGGAGGGCCGCCATTCTTGCCGGTTCCTGTTCAGAGGCGACACGGGGCCAGATCAAGGCCGCTATCGAGGCCGGCATGTCCACGCTCAAGCTCGATCCGGTCGATATCGCACAAGGGCGTATGGACGTTGACGAAGCGATCAGATGGGCTCTGGCGCAGGAAGGCGTTCCACTGATCTACTCGAGCGCTGATCCGAAGGATGTTCTGGCAGCTCAAGAGAGCCTTGGACAGGAAAAGGCTGGCGAGATCGTCGAGCAGTTCCTCGCAAAAACCGCCATCGGACTGCGCGAAAACGGGGTCCGGAGGCTGATCGTCGCCGGCGGAGAAACGTCAGGCGCCGTCGTTGGAGCACTGGCGCCGTCCGCCTTGTTTATCGGCCGCGAGATCGACCCGGGTGTGCCCTGGACACTGACGATGGGTGATGGCGCACCTATGGCGCTTGCACTCAAATCCGGCAATTTCGGCACCGCCGACTTCTTCCTCAAGGCGTGGGAGCTTTTGAAATGACGGCAGTTCTTTCCGAGGAAACAAAGCTTCGCGACGAGATCGTCACGGTTGGCAAGTCGCTTTTCGACCGGTGCTTCACGTTCGGATCGACCGGCAACATCAGTGCACGGCTATCGAATGGCGATATGCTGATGACGCCGACAAACGCATCGCTTGGCGCGCTCGATCCGGCGCGCCTTTCGAAATTCTCCGCTGAGGGCGTGCATGTCTCCGGCGACAAACCGACCAAGGAAGCGTTTCTGCACCAGTGCATGTATTGCGAACGCAGCACGGCTTCAGCGGTCGTTCACCTTCACTCGACGAATGCCGTCGCGATCAGCCTCATCGAAGGACTGAACCCGGAGGATCTTCTTCCGCCACTGACGGCTTATTACGTCATGCGGGTGGGAAAACTGCCGATGGCTCCGTATTTCCCGCCAGGCGATGCCGCTTTGGCGGAGGCGGTGCGGGAGCGTGCTCGCGACAGTCACGCCGTCCTGCTCGCCAATCACGGGCCGGTAGTTGCCGGGAAATCGCTGCGCGAGGCGCAATACGCGACCGAGGAGCTCGAGGAAACGGCAAAACTGTTCCTGATGCTGCGTGGCGAGAAAATCAGGCCACTGACGCAGGAGCAGCGTGACGATCTTATGGAGCGCCACGGCTGATCCTGCTTGGGTAGGTGACCGCGTGCTGGGCTTCACCCGCGGAAACTTCCTTCATTCATGTCCTTGGGATCATAGTTGAGATCAAAATCCTTTTCGGATTTCTTTCCCGGCGCATCGCGGTGAACGGTCGCGTCTTCAGAGCCCGTCACGACTGTCGGCTTTGCGCTGTGAACCCCTGTCGCCTTGCGATCGGCCTGGGACGGGGCGTACTGACCCTTTGCATCGTCTTCCGGTTTACTCATTGCAGTGCTCTTTTTCTGTCCTATCCAACAGGTAGCAAGAGCAGGAGTTCCGTGACGATCAGCCTGATACTCGCAAAAGGGGAACGAGGGTTGTTCTCGCGCTCCGTCCGGTTCGAGCAAACACGCGTGCCGGCGGATGGACGGTTCAGATATAAGCGACACCGGCCTTCCGGGCTTCCGCTGCCGCATAAAGGTTGGACCGATGGCAGCGTTCATAAAATGCTGCCGTTTCGCCCGGCATATCCCCGGGCAGGCTCAGGAAGTCCCGCAGGCGCAAGCCGTCTTTCTGGTCGAGATCAGCGTTGGCCAACGCGGAGCCGTCAAGAGCGGCGATGCGGTCGTGCAGTCGTGAAAAGTAAGCAAGGTTCGCTTCGACGATCGACGGTGCGGAGGTCTGGCCGTGAGCTAGAACGACGTGGCGGGCATCAAGATCACGGATTGTTTTCAACGAGCAGCAAAGCGCCTTGAGATCGTGAGGATACTTGCTCCAGACTTCGGGGATCGGCCACTCGACGGCATCGACCGCAAGACAGGTTTGGATGGAAGGGATCCAGACCGCGATATGATCCGGCGTATGTCCGGGCGTGTGAAGCAATTCGAGGACCAGATCGCCGCCATCCAGGATCATGCTCTCGCCAGCGAAGCATAGATTGGGGGCAACAATCTCGACATCCCGAAATCGTGCGTCGCGCTGTTTTTCGACCAGCTTATCTCGTGCAGCGGGATCGTTCAGCCGCTCCAGCGCCTTGGCGTGCGCGATGATCGGTATGCGATCGTCAAGCCCGGAATTGCCCCAAAAGTGGTCCCAGTCCATGTGGGAGTTGATGACCAGCAGAGGCCGGTCGCCCATCTGGTCGTCGAGCAGTGCTAGCGCCTCCCGACACAGGGATGGGGTGCCAAGCGTATCGACGAGGACATTGAACCGATCGGTCCGCACGAAGACGGCATCGACCTCGTCGCCAGCCCTCACGATGACAATCCGATCATCGAGGCCAGGGTAAGTCGTGAGCCGAACCGAAATATCCATCGCCAGTCCTTTCGATGCGTCACTTGAAAAGGCGATGGCCCGCCGTCAGCGGAACGAGGGCAACCCATGACTAGGTTTCGGCATATCCAGCTTTGGCAGAGAATTCGCGAGAGCCGCAGCCTCGCCGGAATAAGGGAAGTCATCGCCCAGCTGGCGATCGCCTTCGTACACCTTGAAGGATGGCCCATCGACCTCGACGATCTTGTAACCGTTCACGTATTCGACCTTTGGCGTTTTCCAACCCATATCGATCTCTCTTTCTTGAAAGCTGACACGACGGTCAGCGCGATGTCATGACGGTCGATCCGTTGGCAAAGGTCTAACAGGTGCACGCTCAAACGCCTAATCATGACCGAGCGGCAGCCGAGAGCTTGATCGGCGCAGGAAATCAATAAGGCCAACCACGCCGTGCGTATCCTGTTATGCCACAATCCGCGGGGCTTAGCCTCAGGGTGGAAGGGAACAAATCGAGGTCAAATGCATTCGAGGTCGCAGTCAATGCCGACTTCTCTTGGGGGCCCTTATGAAACGACTTTCCGTGACCGCCTTTGCCGCTCTTTGCCTCACCGCCGGAGCAACCTACGCGCAGACGAACAACGACGAGGCAGCCCAGGCATGCCAATCGACCGGCTTGCTGGCGCTGCAGGAAAAATCGTCCGCCATCACCGATCTGGTGCTCGACATGGAAACCCTGGCCGTGAGCTCCGCGGATACCAAAGTCGAGAATGTCGCGGTGAAGACCGTCGTCATGGGCGATGCCTATATCGCACGCGGCGGCGAAACCGGTAAGCCTGATCGTTTCGTCTGCCTTCTGGGCGAAAAAGGAAAAGTGCTTCTGACGTTTTTTACCGCGCAGTAGCCGACGGAGCCGCGTCGCAGCCGGTGCCCGATTTGCGACAGTTCGGCTAGGTACGGCGGGTGTCAAGGATCAGATAACTCAGCGCTATCCACGTCATTTGCTCGGAACCGATCCGCCGCTGCGGGATTACTGTAGGCCTCGAAACATGCACCGGCTGGTTCCTCGAAGGAAGCAGGCGGTGCTGACTATGGAGACCCTTATGCAGCTACCACAGAACACGATCGTTGCCGTTGCCGATGGCGAAAAGCTCAGCCTTTTCAAGAATGAAGGTGACGCAGCAAACGTCAAGCTGAGAGCGATGCCGGCCACGGACATCGACAGCTCGAAAATCTCTTCCGGTGCGCGCCATTCCAGCAGCTCCGCAAACCCGGATGACAGCCAGCAGGACGAAGACGGTTTCAGCAACGGCATTGCCGACATGCTGAACAAGCATGTGCTGGATGGAAAGATCAAAAATCTTGTTGTCGTGGCGGCGCCCCGCACACTCGGTGAAATGCGCAAGAGCTACCACAAGTCGCTGTCTGACGTTCTGATTGGCGAACTCGACAAGGACCTTACGGGCCATTCGATCCAGGATATCGAAAAGGCGCTGGCTGCAGCCTGATCGCTACAACAGCACCAGAAGTGGAGGCCCTGCAGCAGCGGGGCCCTACTTTCGAGAAGTGAAGGCCATCAGTATCCGATGTCTGCGGATAGATGGACACTGTTAGACAGGGCCGCGCCCATGCTTCTAGACAGTCAGGCGACCTCGGAGGCCAGGATTAGGCCAGGAGGGGGGCTCGGTACTTCCCCACCGTCGACCCGTAGCGCCAGATAATCCAAAGCGTTCTGCAGTCCGTTCATTGTGTACGGCTTCTCGATTGCGCCGAGCGCGCCGGCAAAATCATCCGGGATCCGCTTCAAATTTCCTGAAACAAATATGTAAGGGACGTTTTTCGAAGCAAGGAATTTTCCGACGTCGATCCCTGTCGGGCCATCAAGAAGTTGGATGTCGACGAAAGCGAAGTCAGGCGCAGTCTTTTCAGCAAGTTCGTATGCGGTCGAGCTTGAAGCCGCCTGGCCGACAACATCGTGACCCGCAGCCTCGACCTCAGTTTCAAGTTCGAGCGCCAGCAGCGCCTCGTCTTCCACGATCATCACGCGCAAAATTTTGTTCCTTACTCATTGACCATCAGGGTAACGCTCACTTCTGTGCGCTTGCCATCCGTTTTCCGTTCGATTTCAGCGCCCAGCTGCCTGGCACAGGTCTCCAGCATCAGTCTGCCGAAGTCGTGTTCGCGCTGGTCAAAGACAACGGGGGTGACCGTGTCGACGACCCTTACCAAGAAGTGTCCGTTCAGGCGTCTCACTTCCAGGTGAATTTCGCCGCCGCCATCGCTCAAGCCGCGTCGAACGACATCACCGATCAGCTCGTTCAAGATAAGAGCGAGAGGTGATGCCTTGTCAGCCGGGACGATGACTTCGTGCAGGTCGGTTGTCATCACAATGTCAGATCGCCTAAGCGCACCGACCACATCGACGATCAGGTCGCCTGCGAACTCTGCAACATCGAAATGGCCGACATCATCGTCATTCAGAAGCTTGCGGTGAACAGTGCTCAGCGCCTCGACGCGGCTGAGGACGGAAAACAGGGTCCGCTTTGCCACTTCGTCCTCCGCCATCCGCGCCTGGAGCTTGACGATCGAGGCGATGGTCAGAAGATTGTTTTTGACGCGGTGGTCGACTTCGTGAACGAGCGCGGTCTTTGTTGTCAGCGCGTCCGTCAGGTCCGCTGTGCGCCTTGCGACTTCCTCTTCCGCGATATGCCGAGCCGCCGCTAGTTCTGCCTCTTTGCTCTTGATGTTGGTAAAGTCCAACTGAGACGCGAAGAAGTAGATGACTTGCCCATCTTCGTTTCGAACCGGGCTGACGAACAGAGCATTCCAGAAGGTCGTGCCGTCGCGCCGGTAGTTGAGAATGTCGATCGCAAGATCCCGCTCTTGCGACACCGCTTCCCGAATTTTGGCAACAGCCGCAGGGTCAGTTTGCGGACCCTGTAAGAGGCGGCAGTTGCGCCCAACAAGTTCCTGCGCCGAGTACCCGGTTAACTTCGAGAACGCTCGATTTGAAAAGATGATCGGGTTATCGACCTGGCGTGGATCGGTGATGATCATCGGCATGCGTGTTGCTTTGAAAGCTGCTGCGAACGGATCTCCGGATGCGTGGGCGGCGATTAGCCGGTCGCCTGCGTCTCTTGCGCCGCGAACATCTTTTTCCACAGCCATAAAGTCCGTCGCCCCTCATAAGCGTTGCGAAAAATAATGCTTTAACCGCGGACAGGTTCCGACATCCTGTTAAAATTGACGGTCGTCAGCAATCCGCTCCATTCTCTAGGGAAAACCTGAAAAATCCGTGTTTCCAGATGTTGCGGAGATTAGGCACTGTGCAGTCGCGGGATCACAAATGGTTAGTGGCGCTCACGTCTGGTCTCAAGACCGGCATAACGTATGGCAATAAAGGCCATCAGGCATGCGACCGAGAACATGTTGAGCCTGAGCAGGATGGCAAGGTCAGGATCGCTCCAGACCCGCAATGGTGGACCGAGAAGATACTGCGAGAATAGAAACACAGCGAAGACAAAGGCCGCCATGCTGCGCTGCCACCACTTCTCCTGGGCAAAAAAGGACAGTGCGGAAAGCATGAAGCAGGCACCAAAGAAAAGCGCCGTCCCCGAACCATGCCCGAACAGTTTTGTCTCGAACAACGTGTCGAGCGTGCCGACGATTGGCAACGCCAACCGCGCCATGAAGGGTGATTGGCGAGCAATGAAAGGGATCGCGAGAAACAGGGGGGCGGCAAACAAGGTAGCGCATGACGCAGCCACGCCATTGCCGACGAGATACCAGACATAGACGGGATAGAATGGCTTGTTGAATACGATCACCCAGGCGATCGTGACCGTCGCCTGGGTGAGGGGATCGAGTGGCGGTCGTGTCTGTGTCATCGCTCGGCAACCCCTGTCTTTGAATATGCAAACAACGGCCGCACGCGGTTTCAGCAGTGGCGTGCAGCACCGGAATGGCTACGCCGAGAAGGTCTGCGCGGCGTTGATCGACGACACGAACTGACGTGTGCGTTCGTGGACAGGGTTGCGAAAGACCTGTTCGGCGCTGCCGATCTCGACGACCTGCCCCGCCTCGAGAAAGACAACGAGATTGGCAACCTGCGAGGCAAGTCGCAGATCGTGCGTCGCCATCACCATGGTCGTGCCCTCTCTGGCAAGGGTGCCGAGCACGTCGACGACCTCGGCGGAAAGCTCCGGGTCAAGCGCCGAAGTCGGTTCGTCGCACAAAAGAACTTTCGGCGAGGGCGCGAGCGCCCGTGCAATTGCCACACGCTGCTGCTGGCCGCCTGAGAGATTGGCGGGCCAGGCATCGGCCTTGTGTTCCATGCCGACTTTCGTCAGCAATTCCATGGCGCGCGCCCTGGCTTTTTCGCGGGACCATTTCTGGACGACAAGCAGCCCTTCCATGACGTTTTCGATGGCCGTGCGATGTGGGAAAAGCTGGAAGTTCTGAAACACCATTCCCGTCTGGCTGCGCACTTTCTGAATGGATTGCCACGGCGCCTTGCGGCCGGGTGCAAAGTCGACGCTCTCAGCGCCTATGCGCACGCTTCCGGCAGTCGGTTGCTCTAGGAGGTTGATGCAGCGGAGCAAGGTACTCTTGCCGCCGCCCGACGGTCCGACCAGAGCCGAAACGCTGCCCTCCGGAAAGCTGAGAGAGATATCCTTCAGAATGACGGCGTCGCCGAAACGCTTTTCGATATGCGACAGTTCGATCATCGGTTGGCCTCCAGCATGCCGCCGTATCGGGCAAAGCGAAATTCGAGTCGGGACTGCAGGTGAGACAGGATGGAGCTCAAAGCGAGATAGATGATGGCGGCCTCGATATAGAGAATGAGCGGCTCATACGTCGTGGCAACGATACGCTGCGCGGACTGGAAAAGTTCGGGCACGGTAATTGCCGCGGCAAGCGAGGTATCCTTGACCAGCGATATGAACGTGTTTGACAGAGGCGGCACGGATACCCGGCTTGCCTGCGGCAGGATCGTGCGCCGCATCGCCTGGCGCCAGTTCATGCCGGTGGAATAGGCGGCTTCCCACTGACCCTTGGGGACGGAGGAGATGGCGGCACGGATGATTTCCGACGTGTAGGCACCGACATTGAGCGTAAAGCCGATCAGGGCCGCCGTAAAGGCATCAAGCAGAATTCCCACACTCGGCAGGCCGTAGAAGATGACGAAGAGCTGCACAAGGAGTGGTGTACCGCGAATGATCCATACATAGAAGCGAGCGATTGCTGAAACCGGCCACGGCCCGAACAACCGTGCGACCGCGGTGACAAGCCCCAGCGATAGGCCCAGCACAAAGGAAAGGAGTGTCAGCGGGATCGTAAATTTCACGCCGGCCCACAGAAGTGTCGGCAACGAATCGATCATCAATTGAAGCCAGTGCGGCACGGCGAACCTCAAAACATATGACGCCCGGCGATGGTCGCCGAGCGCTCTGATCTCAATACATATGGCGCAGTTTCAAGAACGGAACAGTCCGTTCTTACTTCGAGACGTCCTGACCGAAATACTTGTCAGAAATCGTCTTGTAGGTTCCGTCCGCCTTGATGTCGGCGAGCGCCTTGTTGATGGCTGAAACCAGCTCGTCGTCGCCCTTGCGAACGATGATGCCAGAGAAATCGGCATCCGCCTTTTCGGCAACGATCTTAACGGGAGCCTGAGGCTGCTTCTTCTTGAAATCGAGGAAGGAGAGGCTGTCGTTGATCGTGGCATCGGCGCGGCGGGTCAGAACCAGCTGGATCGACTGGTCAAAGCCGTCGGTGCCGACGAGCTCTGCTCCAGACGCCTCGGCCAGCTTGCCGAAGTTGCTGGTCAGCGACTGTGACGACTTCTTGCCCTTTAGACTTTCGAACCCTTTGATCTCCTCGTCATTGCTGCGAACGATCAGCACGGCCTTGGACGCGATATAGGGGTCGGAGAAGGCATATTTCTGCTTGCGGGCTTCGGTGATGCCGACCTGATTGATGACGGCATCATAGCGTTTGGCATCGATGCCAGCGATGAGGCCATCCCACTTGCCTTCGATGAATTCTGCCTTCACGCCAAGCTTGTTGGCGACAGCCTCGCCGATCTCGACGTCGAAGCCGGTCAGCTTGTTGGCGCTGTCGTGGAAAGTGAAGGGCGCATAGGTGCCTTCCGTCCCGATCTTGATCACGCCGGCGGCCTTGATCTGGTCGAGGTTTTCGCCAGCGACAGATGGGGTGATGGCAACGGCCTGCAGCAGGGCGGCAGCAGCGATGGATTTCAGCCAGTTCATGGTCATTCCTTTCGGGCATCAGGCCTGATGGCCTTTCGATGCGGTGTTATCTAGGAAAACCTGTGCTGTTGGAGGAGAGGATCGAGCAAATAAAACAGGCAAATGAGATTATTTTGCTCATTTTTCTTCGCGCATGACCCGACGCAACCACGACACAGCCTTTGCGCAGGATTTCCGGCAAGACGCCATCGTGCCGCAATCTGTTGTCCCGGAAGACCCGGGCGGAACCCTTGCGTTCTCTAGCTGTTGTTTCGCCGAACAGGAGCAACATCATGACCGAAGAAAAACGCGACGAAACCGGCAATGAGGAGCCACAGGCGGAAGGGAGCACGCAGGGCGAGCAGACGGCGGGCGATTCAAAGCCTCATAGCAGCTCGCCGCAGACGTGGTCGGCCGATCACGGCGGAGGTGTTTCGCCCCCAACCAGCAAGCCGGTGAGTTCAGACGATAAGGCGGATTAGGCGTCTGAACATCTGGAGCCTTCGAACCGTATCAAAGCCCTTGCCAACGGATTTTGGCCGGAGGCTGTGATGGCCCACGTCTAGGCTCGAATCATTCTTCGTTTAGTAGCAGCTGAATAATAAAACGCCTCTAGCGTGCGCTGCGGTAGCGAGATATTATGCTTTCCGTTAGCGCATGCGCTCGGGTCAGTGCCAACGTAATATTAGAATAATAAAACGATCGATATTGCCATTTCTGTAAATAAGAAAGTCGGGTTCGCGCAATTCTAATGCACGCCAGATTGTTCTCAGTTTTTATTTCCTAAGTACCTTTCCTGTTTTTTGCAGTGCTCACGAGGTTTTCTTGGCTTGAGCAGATATTACAACGATAGGCGGTTTGCGGAAGGGGCAAGGCATCGGGGGCCGGGAGGTCTCGTCGTGTTCATGCTCCTGTTCGTCGCCTTCTCAAGCGCAATCGGCGCAAGCCTTCTCCTGTCCAATGATCACATGCGTCTCAAGCTTTTGTTGCTGCGGCTGGGTTTCCAGCAAAGCAGCGTTGCGAACCTGAGCGTGCCCTTTGTCAATGCACAGTCCGCCGCACAGGCAAGCATGGGGGTGTCGGTGGTCTTTGCAAAGAAAGCCCGCCTCTTGAAGGGCCGCGCCCCGATACGTGCTGACGAGCAGTGCGCTACTCTTGCAGCCCTTGCCGAGGTAGAGCCTGTGTTTACCCGCGAAGACGGTGGCGCCAAATGGGAATGCAGCTATCTCGTGACGGGAGCGGATTTGGGACGTCAGTCATCGATATTCGTCCAGATCCGGGGTAGGGAGGCTGCAGGGAACGCGACATTCCGGCTGAAAATAAGCTTCGGAACTTTGTCCGAACGGGAAGCGCTCGCCTATCAGGCGTCCGCAATTGCTGCACGCTTGCTCGATCTCGATGCGTATCTGTCCATTTCGCTCGGAGACGCCTTGGCGCGCGGGCAGGATTTTCGCAGAGAGATTGCGGCGGCAACCATTTCATATAAGCGGGAAATGCTGGATGAAAGTCGATACAATCTCGTTGGAACGTATCCGCTTCCGAAAGCCGCTGCTCAGCAAGTCACAAACTGAGTTGCGTTTCGGATCTACTTGATACTTGCCGTGACAGTCGTGTCGTGAGGCGTGCCGATGTGCTCGGCAATCTGGCTGATGCCCTGGATGATGACAGCCCAGAGAGCAATGGAGACACCGAAAGCAAATGACAGATTTCTGAAACGACGCGACATTTTTCCCTCACAAGATGAGGAATATGTACCGCACAATAGTTCGAATACAGTTAGTGTGATCGGTCAAATTGAAGCGAACTGTAGCGCCCGCCGATCGACCATGAAAACGCTCGCCGAGAAACTTCGCGCTCAGAAAATCGGCGGGTAACAGACCCTGACGATTTCGATCTGGCGCGGTTCTCGGTAGGTGATCTCAAGCAGTTCGCATTCCTCTGTGACGTAGCTCGAGCGTACAAGATGTGTATTCGGTTGCGTCTCGTTATACCTCGACCGCTGAATGATATCCGCCGCGTATGCCGACGCCCCGAGCGAAGCTGCGAGGAGTAATGTCGCAATAGTTAACTTCGAGATTACGTGTAAAGCGGCCATCTCAACCTCTCCAATCACCCGTACTTTGCGTCTATATCTAGTATATTTTTCAGATTAAAACGCAAGACGCAAATAACATCACGCCGAATGGATCGTAGCTGTTGGCGAGTGATGTGACCGTAGTCCTGGAGTGCTGCGGCAAGAGCCTGATTGTAGGTCGGAGCGATCACCTTTTCTGGTGATCATTTCAGAGCGCTTGCCGTCGGTTTCGACGCTTACGCAACCTTTCTGTCCGTTCGGAAATCGCAGGCAGATCTTGCCGTTGTCGATCTTGTACCCGATCGTCTTACCCGTTTGGTAAGTATACCCGTCCCCTTTTTTTGCAGCGTTCCCCGAACCTTCGCTCATGCGCCCGGGGATTTCTGCTTGGAAGCAACGCACATCTCGGTATGTGCATACTGTGCGGGAAGCGACGAAATTATTGCGGCAATGATAGCTAAAACTGTGCAGCGGATAACTTGATCGATCTCTCAAGTCGTCGCCGCAAAATATCACGGTTCTCTCGAACGAACCGGAGGGCTTCGCCGCACGTTGCTGCGAATCTACGTATCGAATCTAATTTCATATGTAATAATAAAGCAATATTGCTTGTTTTATATTTAACCATTTATTAAGTTCCGGGCTGACTCGTGTTTAGAATCGAGATATGGAGTATTGATAAGACGGTCATATATTAACTCTCGTATATTGGATGGTTCCCTTGAGTGCTGTGGAGCTTGTGGTACAACTGGATGCTAGTGAGTACCTCGCCGGTAGTTCGGCGAATGATAATTATAAGCTTACATACAGTGATCAGCCTGCGGCTTGGGAATTTGCGGCCAAGCGCGCAGTCGACATGCTGATATCCCTGATTGCCCTGGTTACGCTTCTTCCCCTGTTCGTCCTGATATGCGCGATCATCCGTGCCGAGAGCAGAGGGTCACCGCTGTTTTCCCAGATTCGATGGGGGAAGGACGGTCGCAAAATTAAAATCTATAAGTTCAGATCGATGTTTACCGACCGGGGAGATGTGTCTGGCGTCGCACAGACAACTCGGAACGATCCCCGGATTACACGGGTCGGCCAATTCATTCGCAAATCCAATATCGACGAACTGCCGCAACTCATCAACGTGCTCAAAGGGGACATGTCTCTTGTCGGTCCGAGATGCCACGCCGTCGGCATGCTTGCGGCCGGCGTTACCTATGAGGAACTCGTTCCGGATTATCACCAGCGACACAGCATGCGGCCTGGTCTTACCGGGCTGGCACAAATGCGCGGCCTGCGAGGGCCAACGGATCGTGCTTCGAAAGCCCGGGCTCGCATCGCCTGCGATCTCTATTATGTTGCCAATTTCTCGATCTGGCTTGACGTCTACATCATCCTCCAAACCATCAGGATGGAACTGACGAATGGCAAGGGCTTCTAAGCCAACCGTTCTTCGAACCGATCTAATAGCAAACGGCGGCACACTCGTGCCGCCGTCGCTTGTTTGATATTTCGGCGGTTGGGTCTCAATCAACGCTGCCTTGGATCGCCGACGACAACCCGGGGTCAACCGCTCGGCCCCCTGAAGACACAACGCTTGCTAGCAATCCGTTTTGACAAGCCCGTCCGTCGTCCCATCCCGGATGATTGGCGATCGGGTAAAGGCAAATCCCCTCGAACGGGACACCGGACTGCATGGCACGTTTTGCCTGATCCGAGACATAACGGTACCAAGGCCCACGCCGCTCATCCTCGATGCCGGTTTCTGCAATCAAAATCGGCTTGCCATAACGCGCGTAGGTTTCGGCAAGGATCCTGCTCAGCGGCTTGTAGCTGGGATGACCGATGTCGATCGGCGGCCCGCCATGGATCCATTGGTTGTTGAAATAGTAGTTGACGCCAATGATATCGAGAAACCGCTCCTGACCGCCGATCTGCGGCCACATTCGGCCGGCGATGAGGTCCCATCCCTGGAACTGCGACTGCCTGTGACCTTCGGCAACGCCGGACTCGAATGGTCTCGATTGGTCCGCCACGACATTGATAACCGGATCGCAGTGAACGAAGCGCGCGCGGGGGTCGACCGAGAGGATTTCCTCCATGGCAGCGATTGCGGCCCGGGCGAGCTGAACCTTGAGCTCGAATCCTCGACCACGCGCGAACGGGTTGAGATAGGCAGCATCTCCGCCGCCCCACGAGAAGAATGAGATTTCGTTGACGGGGCAATAGAACGGCACTTCGCTTGTGTTGTCGCGAACCAACCGTGCACAGGCGCCGGCGAAGGCTGCAAACCGATCGACAAATTGCGGCGACCAGATATCGAGATCGTCAGGCCATCCGTAGTGTAAGAGGTCCCAGATGACCTGCGTGCCGGTTTTCTGCGCAGCCTCGATCATCGGCAATACGCTCGACCAGTCATAGGTCCCGGACTTTTCGATCAGATGCCAGCGAAAACCATCGCGGACCGTACGGATTCCAAGTCCTGCAAGCTGACGATAGTCCTGCTCCGCAAAGCGATCGTGCTCGATTGCCGCAATCATATCCAAGCGTCGACCGGTTGTTTCGCCGTCAGCGGGACGTAGTCGATGCGTCGAGCATTCGAAACCGCCCATCAGAAACGATTTGAAGATGCCGGTCGGCCCCTGCGGCGATTTCTCCGCAAGGACGTCGCTGAAAAGCTGTGTCCACTGCGGCAACACGGCCTCGATCGAGTAGCTCGCCTCGACCTTGCGCCGCAACGCTTGTCCGAGAGAACGGCGGAAACCTTCGTCGCCCGCAAGTAAGCGGATCTTGTCAGCGACGGCGGCCGGATCGTTATAGGGCACGAAGAGGCCGGAGACCTGGTCGTCGATCTGCTGCTGGGCGCCGTTGTCAGGTGTTGCGATGACGGGCAGGGCGGCGGCACCTGCTTCGGCAATGACATGCGGCATGCCTTCGCCGCGCGACAGCCAGACAAATATATCGAACGCCGACAGAAGCTCGGCCACATCCTTGCGATCGCCTAAAAACATGAGCCTGTCCGCCAAGCCCAGCCGGCGGGTGAGATCCTTCAAGTGATCGGCATAGTCCGGCATGAAAGCATCGGGGCCGCCGACAATGACGAACTGCGCATGCGCATTGTCTCTGACGACCAGTGCGGCGGCATGGATGAAGTCTTCGACATTCTTCTTCGGATCCAGCCGACCGACCCAACCGATGACGACCTGCTCGTCCCGGAACCCAAGCTTTGACCGCATGACCGAGCGGTTCGCCGAATTGAACTCGGAGAGATCGACCATCGAGGGTATCTCGAGCGCGTGCTGCTCGCGGCCGGGCATTTTTGACGCAGCCGCGTCGCGGATGGAGCGGCAGACGCCGACATACCGGCTCGTGAGGTGTTTCGGGCCAGCTTCCGCCTCCGAAACAAGACCTCCATGCTCGATCAGCGGGGGGCGGAGATGGAGCCGTTCGAGTGCCGGATAGATGTCGGCAACGTTCTGGCTGGAAACGACGATGTCGTATCCAGGAACCTTGCCGGCCAGATAGCCAACCGTGTCCTCGAAGGACAGATCGTAAGGCGTCGTATCGACATCGACCCCGAGCGCCCGCAGTTGCTCGTGAGTCTGCTCCGGCATTCCGGGCTTGCGGAAGCAGGCAACGACATCGATCCGGTAGAGATCAGGATCGAGGTTTCCCGCGAGGAGCCGCACTTCGGTCTCCTCGCCGCCGACCACCAACCACGCGAAGACGAACAGAATCCGTACAGGCTGAGGTTCAGGTGTCATTCGCCCACCTTGAACACAACCTGCAGGAATTCCGGACGGTTTTCGATCAGGTCCGTCAGGAAGGCCGGCGCGTCGTCCATCGGAATGACGTGGGTGATCATCTGCTCGCGGATGATGTCGCCATGCGTCCGGAGAAGATCGACCGTTGCGCGGGCAAGGCGGCCGCGGTTCCAGAGCGCACCAAGACCACGCGGAACGCGGTTGATCTGCGCGCAACGGATGTTGAGGCCGTTATGGTGGAACTCTTCACCCAGCCGCAACTGATCCGCGCCGCCCTGGTAGAAGGCAAGGTCGATCACCGTGCCCTGAGGCCGCAGGGCTTTCAGCGCCGTGTTGAGGCTGCCTGAATACGCACGTGTCTGGAACACCAGATCTGCACCGCGTCCCATCGCGCCATCATGCCAGCGGGCCTTGGCATGCTGCCACGCGTGCTCCTCGGTCATGGCCTGAAGGCCCATCGCTTCCGCTTTTTGACGGCGGAACTCCGATGGGTCGGTCACGATAACCTCGGATGCACCCAGGGATTTCGCAAACAGGGCAGTCATCAGCCCCACTGTGCCGGCGCCGATCACGATAACCGGGCGATCCTTCACGCCCGCACCGAGGAAGGGCACGTGAGCCCCATAGGCTTCGGCATCGGCATGCAGAATGCCGTTTGCGGCAATCGGCCCCATCTGGGCGACAAGGACGCCGAGCACGGGATCTATTTCGGCCGGCAATGGCACCAGCAGATCGTGGAACGGGTTGGCCGTGTGGCCCGATTTATGGCCGTAGGCGGATGCGACCACCTCGCCTTGCGCAAAACCGCCTGTGCGCGACTCTGAGACCCTGGCAACTTCCATGTAGCCAAGGAACGGGACCGGATAGTGCAGGTCCGGTTCGTTCTCGATAAACACCCCGCGCTCGCCGTCAAAGCGTGAGCGGAAATAGGGATTGGTGTTTTTGAGGAACGTCAGTTCCGTCCCTGCGGAAAGACCGGTGTAGAGCGTGTCGAGCCGAACCTGGCCATCGCCGGGAGGGCCTTCCTCGTATTCGAAGAAATAGGACCGCCCGGGGGCATCGACGCCGAGTGAGCGGATGATCCGGTGGCCAGGTGCCAAGCCCGGCGCGGGTGCTTCCGGCCGAGGCTGGAATTGCAGGGGCAGAGGCTCGGGCTGCCGCATCTCTGGCGGCGCGATCGAAACCGGCTTGCCTTCCTGCACAGAGGCAACGACAGCCAGCGCCAGCCGGTGCGTTGCAAGGGCTTCGGAATAGGGGCAGCGGATCCGGTTTTCCCCGCCGCGAACGGCATCGATGAAGTCGCGGTCTTCGCGCCACACGGGGTCGCCGTCTGCGCCACGGACCGGCCGGCCTCGGCCGACATCCACCATGATGTCGCGGTCGGTAAGCTCGATTGCGAGACGGTCTGCGAAGATGTGAAGCCCGACGCGATGGCTCCAGCCGAGAAGGCAGGTGGAGGCAACGTTTGCGACGACGCCGGTTTCGAATGTCAGAGTGGCCGTCGTCACGGTGGGCACGTCGAGGCCGGGAAATTCGGGCCTGTCCGTGTGACCGGCACGTCCGTAAACCTCGGTCACCTCACCAACAAGAAAACGCGCAAGGTCGAGAAGATGGGTCGCCTGCTCCACCATCTGTCCGCCGGACTTGTCCTGCTTCCACCACCACTGCGGCGGAGGCGTGCTATCCAGCCAGTAGCCGGACAGAAGCTGGGCGGGATTGTCCTTGAGGAGATTGCGGGCCTCATCGACGATGTCGAGGTAGCGCCAGTGGTAGCCGACGCCGGTCACGAGACCCTTCGCCGTCACGGCAGCCGAGATCTCTTCGGCCGTCTCGATGTCAAGCGAAACCGGCTTTTCGACGAAGAAAGGAATGCCGCGCTCGATCAGGTCCCGCTCCGGTTCCCCGTGCGCAAACGGCGGCACGCAGACATAGACGGCATCAGGGCGGACGGCGTCCAGCATGTCGCGGTGGTGGGCGAAGGATTTCGCTCCGAAGCGCGCTGCGGCCTGATCGGCGCGGCCGATATCCGGATCCGCGAACCCGACGAGTTCCACATCGTCGAAGCCGGAGATGACATCGAGATGGCGGTGCGCGATACCTCCAACGCCGATAAAGGCGAGGCGTGTCTTCTGCATGGATAGGTCCTTTTGCATGAGATTGGCAGGCTGGGAAATGAACCGGTCGTAGACCGCTCTCGTTTCCCTCGCCATGCGATGTGCGGAAAAGTGTTTGTCGAAGCGGACGCGGGCAGCCTCGGCGACATGCGCAAGTCTCTGCCGATCCGAAAGCGCCGCGATGACGACAGAGGCCATCGAAGCGGAACTGCCGGGTGTGGAGAAAAGTGGGTGGTCCTCCCCGAGCGCCTCGACGGTGCCGCCGATCCGGGTGGCAACGACCGGGCAGCCGAGCGACATCGCCTCGAGCACCGCAAGCGGCAGGCCTTCAAACAGCGATGGCAGAACGAAGAGGTCGCCGAGACCGATGATGTTGGCGACATCCGGGCGATGTCCGGTAAATCGAATGCGGTCGGAGATGCCGAGCTCATCCGCCAAAGCCCCGAGCCTCACGCGTTCCTCGCCGGATCCGACCAGAAGAAGGCACAAGGAGGGGTGCGCCTCCAGAATCTGCGGCATGGCTTCGAGGAGGGTCTTGTGATCCTTCTGCGCGGTCAACCGTGCAATGGTCACGAGCACGATCTCGTCACGCACATCGAGGTCCCGACGAATTGCGTCGCCTGTTGCCGTCTGCTGCGGCACGAAGATACCGTTGTGGATAACCGTCAGTTGGTCGGGCGCAATGTGCCCGCGAAAACTGTCCCGGGAGGCTTCCGAAACCACGACGTGATGGGCGACATCCCGCGTGCGTCGCTGATACTCGTCCTGCTGGTCGCGGTCGGTGAGGAGATAAGGAAGATGCTCCGTGCGAATGACCGGGATACCGGCTCGGTTCGCGGCCTCGACCAGCGCGTGCCCCTCCCATCCGATCCCCGCATGGACATGCAGGAGGTCGACATTGCTGCTGGACAGCCATTGAGCAAAGTCATCGACGTCATCCGCAAGTTTGATGCCGAGGCCGAGACGGGCAGCGCGCGGGAGCAATCCTGCCCGGTCTTCCGACAATAGCGCAATGAACGCATCAGCCTGCCCGCACAGCCCGCGCGCCAAGGCAAGCATATGCTCGCCCATGCCCGATGGGTCCAGGCTATCCGTCGCAAGGACTATCCGCGGCATCCTAGTCACGCTCGGAATGCACCAAAACGTCGTTTTTGCCGAGCAGCGCAGATGGCAATGGAGGATCTACAGCCGTCTGGTCGACGATCATCGCCATGCTCTTGAACGTGGCATCCCAGGACGAGCGCGCGAGCATCTTGTCAACCGCTTCGAGCCAGGACGTATCGGCGCGGGCAATGGCAAGCGCGGCATCGCATCCGCTGACAAAGCCGTCGGCATCGTCGGCAAAAAACACGCCCGGCGTATCACCGTAGGTACGAACGACGTCTGCAATCTTCGTGCTGACGACCGGTCGCCCTGCCGCCAGATATTCAGGCGTCTTGGTGGGGCTGATGAAACGGGTTGCCTCGTTGAGCGCAAACGGCATGAGCGCCGCATCCCAACCCGCCAGATAGGACGGCAGGTCGGCATAGGACTTGTGCCCGAGGTAGTGAATATTAGCCGCGCGAGGCAGATCGGACGGCGATATCTTGGCGATCGGACCGAGAAAAACGAAGGAGTAGTCCGGTCGCGCTGCAGCCGCTGCGCGGATCAGGTCGAGATCGAGGCGTTCGTCGATGACGCCGTAGAAGCCTAACCGTGGGTGAGAGATCTTTGCCTGATCGCTTGGATCGGCAACCGAGTTTCGTGCTGCGCGGAAATGGTGCGAATCGACACTGGATGGGAAGGCATGGATGTTGTCATGCAGATCGCGCTTTGCCTCGTACAGGCTCACCCCGCCGGTAAAGACCGCGTCCGCGCGCGCCATCAGCGCGTTTTCCATATCCTTCAGCTGAGGCGGCGCAAACTTGAAGTTGGCCAGCTCGTCCATGCAGTCGTAGACAACCGCCGCCGCGTCTACATGCTGCGCGAAAGAATACATCATCGGCGTGTAGAACCAGAGTATCGGCCGCCGCCCACCGTGAAGCAGGATGAGATCGTCGAGCAGTCGGCTAAGCGCCCGATCCCGCTCGGCTTCGCTCCACCAATGCGGAACTCTTGGCCGGATCGCCTTGACGGACGTATCGGCGAATGGGTGAATTTCCAGGTAGGCAAGATGATGATCGGTTGGAATGAATTCCTCGAAAAAGAAGACCTGACGATCCTGAGAGAAGCGCTGCATCAGGTGCTGCGGACGCTGCAGGACAAAGTCCCAGCGCAAATGCGAGAAGCAGATGAGCGGCGTATCGATAGGCAGGGAGGCATCAGGCGTTTGCGGGAAGGAATTCAGAACGTTCATCAAGCACCTCGAAACAGATGCCGCCAAACAAAGCCTGGGCAGCAAAGTTCCGGACGCTCATCATAATTCTGTTACCTGTCGTTCATCAAATCTCGCAGGCGGCTGATGCTATGCTGCCACGTCCAGTTTTCCAGCACTGTCTCGCGTGGTTTCATCCCGTCGGCGAGCCCGAGCAGATCCCGGATACCGTCGTGAAAGTCCTGCTCTGAAGCCATTCGGCCCGTCTCCGGCATAATGTATTGTAATCCGCACCGAAGCGCGCTGTTGGCGAGGACGGGAATGCCGGCCAGCATATATTCGGTGAGAATGGCAGGTGCTCCGTCGTCGACGCCGCAGACGACGCCGATCCGTGACTGGTTCATCAACCGGTTGACGTCGTCGAAGGGTATTCCCGGCGGCTCAATGAAATCGACATTGATGCCCAGCGCGTCCGCATGGCGCCTCAACTCCGGTACGAGTTCTCCGTAACCGAAGACGCAAAGGGTCCGAAGCGACCGCGGTAGCTTACCCAGCGCTTCGAAGAGCATGTCGTGGCGCTTGTAGGGCTGGGCGGCGGCCACATAGATCACGTCATAGATCTTCGGAAGGTTCAGCGGCCGGAATGTCATCTCGGATGAGAATTCGGGTCCGATCGGCATCACGACTGTGCGCATGTCAGGATGCCGGGCGCGAACAACCTCCGACTGCCACTCCGCTCCCGTGATCACGAGATCGAAATGACGGCTGACCTCGAACGGCACGCGAAGTGCCGGGGCGTCGATGGAGTTGTAGATCTTAAAGCTGTCGCGGCAGGCAAGCATGATCTCCTCGCTCACCCCAAGTCCCCAGACACACAGTATGTCGGGAGCGCCGAACGCCTCGATATGCCCGAGCATGTCGTTCGAGGCAAAGGGAGCCTCCGGACCGTTCATCCGGAATGAACGGCGCACCAGCGACGGATTGCCGGAACGCCACTCTGGCGGAGGATCACCGCCGCGCCAATGCGTCCAGATTTCCGCGCAATCGACCAGCCCGTCCTTGAGGGCTGCGAGGGGAAGCCGCTCGATATAGCCGCCGTCGACAACCACGTCGTTCGTATCCGGAATGGAAAGGGGAGGAGATCCGCGTGAACCTGATGACCATAGCGTTCCAAAGCTTCGAGGAGATGGGAGGTCTTCGCCGCTCCAGCTTCCATCCTGAAAATCACTGATGACGACAATACGCCGTGGTCTCATACACGTCTCTAATCATTGACACTGAAGAACGGGATGGCGATGTTCGACGTCCCAAACTTCCGGAAATGGGAACGGTTCCACTGTCAGGCAGACATACAGCCGGACCTTAATCCTGACGTGGAGCGGCGATCATTGCGTCGTGACGGAACCTCGAGGCATCAGCCTTGTTGGCGCAGTCTCCAGACTTTCTGGTTCCTGCAAGGATAGATCGGGCATATGTCATTGAGAGTTGCAATCATCGGATCCGGTCCGACCGGCATCTACACGCTGAAGGGCCTCATCGGGAAGTCTGAACCGCTCGAGATCACCATCTTCGAAAGCGACGCGGAACCCGGCAAGGGAACCCCCTATCGCCCCGATCTCAACGATGCGGCGATGCTCTCCAACATTGCCAGCATCGAGCTGCCGCCAATCTGCGAAACGTTGACCGAGTGGCTTCGCCGTCAGACGGATATGGAGTTGCAGCATCTCGGCGTCGAACGCGATGCCATCAGCGAGCGGGAGTTTTATCCGCGCGTGGTTCTAGGAGAGTTCCTGCACGCGCAGTTCCAGCAGCTTCTGAATGCCGCCACCGCCAACGGCCACGCCATCCACCTCAAGGCGCGGCATCGTGTCGTCGATATCGAGCTGCGCGCAGACGATATCCGGTTGAGCGTAAAAGCCTTGGACGACGAACCGGCGGAATTCGGTTTCGATCACGTGGTGATGGCAACGGGCCACGACTGGCCGGAGACCACCGAGGTGCGGCCCGGATACTTCATCTCGCCCTGGCCGGCACCGCTTCTCAAAACCATACCTCCATGCAATCTCGGCATTCTGGGCACGTCGCTGAGCGGCATCGATGCGCTGATCACCGTCTCGACTGCGCATGGTGCCTTCATGCTCGATGGGCAGGGTGATCTTCAATACGAGCCCCTGCCGGGAACCGAAGCCTTCCGCGCAACGATGATGTCGCGCAAAGGGGTGCTGCCAGAAGCCGACTTCTACTGCGAGATCCCGTACCGCCCGCTGACAATCTGTACCGAACCGGCGATCGAAAACGCGATCGCCACGCGGAAGCTCGATCTTCTGGATGCGATCTTCGACCTGTTCAAGCAGGAGCTGGTGGCCTGCGATCCGGACTATGCAGCAAGCATCGGCCTGTCGCTTCTGACCGTTGAGACGATCGCACCCGCCTATTTCCGTGCTCGGGAAACCAACGACCCGTTTGCCTGGGCTGCTCGCAACCTCGCCGAAGCGGATCTGAACAAGAAGCTGAAGCAGACGGTGGAATGGCGCTATGCCATCCTGCGGATGCATGAGGTGATTGCGAAGGCGATACCGCATCTGGACGCTGATGACCTCACGCGGTTCCACAAGCACTTCAAGACCGTCTTCATCGATGACTACGCGACGGTTCCGCGTGAATCAATCCGCCGATTGCTCGCTCTCCATCGCACCGGCAAGCTTGAGATCTTAGCGCTCGGAAACAGCAGCGAGATCGACAACAAGAGCGTGGAGCGGGGCGCTGTCGTTCGCACGGAAGGACGGGAGCTTCGGTTTGAGGCTTTCATCGACGCCACAGGACAGCACGAGCTGTCGGCCCGCGACATTCCGTTCCCGACGCTCGTTGGCCAGGGTGTCGTTCGAAAAGCGGCAACAAAGGCTGCGTTTTCTCTTGATGGCGCCGAGCAGGAGATCGTCCGGACAGGAGGGATCGATCTCGACGACGATTTCCGGCTGGTGTTCGAAGACAATCTCTCGAACAACCTCTACTGCGGTTCGATCGCTTTTCTGCTGCACAAGCTTCCGTTCGTGCAGGGAATCACCAGCGCACGCGATATCGGCGAGGTGATTTCGAAAGCGATCCTGAAATCGAACGCGCCGCCTCTGATCATCGCGCAAGCTTAAGGCGTCAGCCCGTCACGATCTCGACCGGGTCACCCAATGTCAGCTTCCCGGATATCTCGACATCGCCGTAAATGCCGAAGTTTCGCTTGTTTTGTCGCAAAAGCGAGCGAAGCACGTCGGGGTTTTCGGGAAGCCCGGGTTGCGCGATCAGCGTCATTCCGCACCGCTTGGCTTCTTCGCAGATGTGGATGGTCGCTTCTCCCATCTGCATCCGCCTTCCAAGCCATGACTTCTCCTCAAAGCCCTCGGCCGCAGGCGTTCGCAGCACGACGTTGGGGCGAAACCGGCGGCTGTCGATATCGTCGGTTCCGACGATCGTGGACAAGTGTCGAAGTGAGTTGGTCGTCACGAGATGGACCGGGCTCACTTCATAACGGTTGACGGCCGTCTGTGCATCGCCGGTCGCGACATAGGGACGCGTTTCGACCTCGAAGCCGAAATAGAGGGTCAGCTTCGCATCGGTATCTCTCTCTCCGACACGCAGCCACTCCCCATCCGGAAATCCGATTTCAGGCCGGTCTCGACCTGATCTCGAGTGGAGGAAAAGTGCCGGTTTCCAGCGAGCTTCTTTCTCGGGCGCCGCCGGATGGCCGGACTGCGCATCAGCAACGCACCATGAACGATCGCCCTCGATTCCGTCCGTTCCCAGCTCGACGGAGGTCAAACGCTCGCCGCCAAGCGAGCTTACCGGGTAGCGCCAGATCTCTTCGATAGTCCCAAATTGCGGCGGTGCCATTCATTCCCTCGTCAATGCGTCTCAAGGGCAGGGAACTGAATTTGCCACAGGTGGTTCCCTCAATGCCTGCGAACGCTTCGACAGGACAGAGGAGAAACAATGGCAAAGATCGTATGCGCAGGTTTTGTCGAAAATGGAAAGATCCTGCTTGTCCGGCGCGCATTGCACCGAAAGTGGTCGGCAAATTTGTGGGATCTGGTCGGCGGTCATGTCGAAAAAGGCGAGGGCCTGGACGAGGCTCTGGTGCGGGAATGCGAGGAAGAGGTGGGGCTCACGCCACTTGCCTTCAACAAGGTCGCGACATTGTACGAGAGCCGTGACGAAAAGCAGAAATCGCCCTTCCACACCTATGCGGTACCGCTCTGGAAAGGTGGACAGGCTTCCCTGCTCGGCACCGAGCATTCCGAATTGGGCTGGTTTGGCCGGGAAGACCTCGAGGCAATGGAACTGGCCATGCCGGAGTACCGCTCTGTCATCCTGCAAATGCTGCAGGACTCGTAGCGCAATTTCGTCCGCTGCAGCGTGATGTACCTCGCAGAGCAGAAACTCTTTCCTAGTCCGGGCATTGCGCCGGGGAACTTCCTCAACCCGCAGACGGTTTGGGCTCAGAAATCGACGTTGGAGGAAAGCTGCATGCTTTGCCTGCCGACCGTATAATATTGACGAGGTGGGCTAATGAAGCAGAATATTGACGACGCCATGCTCGATCGGGGCCAGAGCTCCGAGGCCTACGATATCGAAAACAAAAGACCCTCACCCCAGGGCAATGACGTGCCCGTTTCGACAGCCGGCCGGGCGAAAATCCTCGCGTCGCTGGAGCGGTACCCGCAAAAAAACGACCAGGACCAGACCGCCTCGGTCGAAGCCTCCGGTCAACCCCAGTGCTTTCTTCCTGATCTCCAAGGCGAGCGGGTCTGGGGCGTGGCGCTGCAGCTTTACGAACTGAGATCGCGCCGAAACTGGGGGATCGGCGATTTTGACGACCTGTCCACTTTCATTGATCTCGCCGCAGGCTGGGGTGCCGACTTCGTCGGTCTCAATCCGCTCCATGCGCCGTTCATGGCCGCTGCCGAACGGTGCAGTCCTTACGAACCCTCCAACCGGCGTTTTCTCAATCCCCTCTACATTGCTGTCGATCGGATCGACGGCTTCGCAAGCTCGCCTGAGCCGGAGGAAGATATTGCCAGGTTGCAACGAACGGAACTGGTCGACTACGGTAATGTCGCGCGGATCAAGCGCGAGGTGCTCTACAGAATCTGGACGACAGAAAAACGCCGAGAGGACCCCGCGTTTCAGGATTTCTGCAGGGAAGGCGACGCTGAACTGAGGCTGCACGCCCTGTTCGAGGCGATCTCGGAGACCCTTGTCGCATCTGGGGGCAGCGTCGGTTGGAAGGCGTGGCCGCAAGAATATCAGGATCCGCAGTCGGAGACGGTAAAGCTGTTTGCGGAAACGCACGGCGATCGCGTCGATTTCCACCTGTGGCTCCAGTATCTGGCACATGGGCAGCTCACCGAGGCTTCAGCTCGTGCAAAGGCTGCAGGCATGCGCGTCGGCCTCTATCTCGACGTCGCCGTCGGCGAGGCACTGGACGGATCGGCCACCTGGAGCAGCCGTCATGCCTATGTCGAAGGTGCCAGCATCGGCAGTCCGCCAGATCCCATGGCGGTTTACGGTCAGGACTGGCAGCTTGCAGCGTTTCACCCTTCGGCGATCGCTTCCGGAAATCCGTCCCCATTTGAGACCACGATGGAAGGTGTCATGCGCTACGCGGGCGCGGTTCGCATCGATCATGCAGCAGCTCTGCGGCGCCTTTTCCTTGTGCCATCGGGAGAAAGCCCCGAAGAGGGTGCCTATGTCGGCTACCCCCAACAAGCGTTGATCAACACGCTTGCGGACCTCTCCAACACATATGGCTGCCTCGTCATCGGAGAAGATCTCGGCAATCTGCCGCAAGGGCTGCAGGGAGAATTGGAGGCAGCCAACATTCTCTCCTACAGAATTCTCTCTTACGAGCAGGGAAAGCAGGGCTTCCATCCGCCCGACCAGTATCCGGCGCTGGCCTTGGCATGTGTATCAACCCATGACCACCAGACGTTTTCCGGCTGGTGGCGGGCAGCTGACGTCATGATGCGGGAAAAGAACGATCTCGTGCCGGAGGACGCTGCCCGTCAGCAGAAGAGCGAGAGAAAGAGCGAAAGGCGCGACGTGCTTTCCGCATTCCGGGCGGCCGATCTTATGGGGTCGGAAGCGGTCGATCACTCCAGTCGTAGAAATCTGGCGGCGACTGCCCATGCCTTCGTTGCCAGAACCCCATCCCTCCTGATGGCTGTACGGCTCGCCGATCTCACGGACGAAAAGCAGCCCACCAACGTCCCTGGCACGAGCGACAGTTATCCGAACTGGAAACCGAAACTGTCCGTCATGCTGGAAGAGCTCGACGCACTTCCGGAACTGCATGACATCCTGGGTGAGGTCGCGGCCGCGCGGCGAAAATAAAAGCTAGGTCTTGGGAGCAATAGAGGCGCGCCGTCACTCGGTGACCGGTGCGCTTCCGATGCGATGATCCTGCGTCCGCTCGTCTGCCGGCTCTAATGTTGGGGCAAAAGGAACAACCGAAACCGCTGCATGTTCTCCCCGTGCAACGAATCGGAGTTTCATTTGTCCATTTCATCGAACGACACGAATTTTGCGGCGCGCGATGCCGCCGTAGCGATCAACACCTACACGACCGTCCTTCGTCGTCCAAAAGTGCCGCACGAAACGTTCGCCAATTATTGGCGCGATGTGCATGGCCCGCTCTGTTCCCGGATCCCCGGGCTTGGATGGTATGTACAAAACCACTTCAACCGCGAACAGGACGCGCATCTCTGGTCTGAAATCGACGGGGTTTCGCCATTTGAAAACTATGTCCTGGACGGCGGCGTCGAGATCGGCTTCGAGACGGCGGCCGACCACGAGGAATTCAATGACGCCTGCTCGATCCTGTTTGCGGACGAGCAGAACATGTTTGCAGCAACCGTTGCCTATGCCCTTCCCAAGGGCTCAACCACACTCATCGATCGCAGCGCCGACCCGGTTCCCAACGGAGACGACGGACTTGATCGCATCCACGTCCATCTCGGCTCCAGGACAGGCGATGCGTTTGCCTTTGCAACGTTCATGACGAACCTTGCCGAGAAGATTTCCTCAGACCCTGCCGCTATGAAAGTGCGTCTGCACCTGCCCGATGTCTACGACAACGCAAAACCCGCACCGCCTGCTCCCGGCGTCGATCATACGGTTCCAGACGAGCGCCGGCACATTGCGGTGTTGGAGCTCGCATTCGCCAGCCCGCTTACTCGTCGGCAGTTCTACGCCGGCGATCTGTTCCAGAGCACGCTCTCCGACCAGAAAGCCCAGATCAGCCATGCGACTGCCTTCGCAGTGAGCGGCATCTATACCTATGTCCGCGACAAGCAGCTGACGACCGCGGGATTGAGAGGAAGCCGACAGGCGCAGCTGATCGAGACGCTGGGAGCCGCCAACCAGGTCTCCGACGATGTTCGCACCCTTCTTCATAAGGGCGAATTGTAAGACTGGCTGTCGGTGCTTTCCTCCGCTGTATGGCTCGGGCGGGAGACGCCGACGATGTGAACTGTCGTCTCGCCGCCAGCTTCGAGATCGGGTCGCCTATGGCGGCTCGACGGGAGGCCGATCTTGTGCCACACGATTTCCACGATCCTCTTTGAATAGGGATTGCAGATAGTGCTAAAATTCCCCAGTTGAGCTGGTTCGTGCCACCACGTTGGGACCGATATGGCGAAAGACCAGTTGATGAAGATCGAGATACCCACAGACAAGATTTCCTCAAGAGAGCGGTATCTCGAAGCCATCGTCCAGAGCGCGATCGATTACGCGATCATTTCGATGGATCTCGATGGTCTCGTGACCAGTTGGAACGAGGGTGCTCGGCGTGTTCTCGGCTGGGATGCAGACGAGATGGTGGGCAGGCCGGCCACAGCTTTCTTCACGCTCGAGGATCGCGAGCAGGGCATTCCGCAACGGGAGATGACTGCCGCCCTGAGCCAGGGGCGTGGTAGCGACGAGCGATGGCATCTGCGCGAGGACGGTTCAACCTTCTGGGCGTCCGGCGAGATGATGGCGTTGCGATCCGATGACGATACCGTCATAGGCTTCATCAAAATCCTTCGCGACAGAACGCAGGAAAGAGAACAGGCCGACCAGCAACGCCTGCTCATGCTCGAGCTCGGTCACCGGATGAAAAACACCATCTCGGTGGTGCAGTCGATTGCAACGCAGTCGATCCGCAATGCGGCCTCGCTCGAAGATGCCGGCGAGAAGCTCCAGTCGCGCATGTCGGCCTACGCCTCGGCACACGATATTTTGCTCCAGAAGAACTGGGTGAGCGCGACGCTTGGCCAGATCGTGAACGCCGCAACGATCAACATCGGTCTTGAGGGTTCCGACCGCGTCCGGATCGAGGGACCGGAGATCGAGCTTGATCCCCAGGCTGCCCTGTCGTTCTCGCTGGTGCTGCACGAGCTTTTCACGAATGCCTCCAAGTACGGCGCACTCTCCGAGAGCAATGGCCACATCGAGATTGCATGGACAATCGAAGCCCGGGAGGGAGAGGATTTTCTAATCTCGTCTTGGCGGGAAGTCGGCGGGCCACCCGTCGCTATCCCGACCAGAAAGGGATTTGGCTCTCGGCTCATCGCGTCCAGTCTGAACTCTTACGGAACCGCCACGACCGATTACGAGCCGGACGGTGTCGTCGTGACAACTGCGATGCCCTTGTCCAGGATCCAGTTCGAAAAAACCTGACCGCGGTTGATACAACAAGGTTCTCTGATTGTCAGTTATCGCGTGATACAACTGGAACAAGGACTTGATTTTGGAGCCTTTACCAGACGATAGCAGCAACGAGCTTGCTGAAAAACCCGTATCGGATATCCCGACGACGCGTATGCTGTCATGGGCGCGGAACTCCGCTATCTATCGTCTGTCCAAAAGGATGCACACGGAAAAGCAGCTCCGGCAAGCGATCACGCGCAAGGCGCGGGAAAAGTTCGAAGACATCGGCGATGCGCAGGTCGAGGCGCTTGCGGCGTTTGCCGTGAAGTTCGGATATGACAACAGCGCTCTCGATGATCAGGCTTACGCAGAAGTCGCGACCCGTTCTGCGCAACGAAGCGGCCGGTCGAAACGCGCGATTTCGCAGCGGCTCGTGATCAAGGGAATAGACCGGGAAACCGCCTCCGAGGCAGTCGCTGACGTGAACGATCTGCGTGCCGCGGTCGTGCTCGCGCGAAAGCGGGCATTTGGCCCGTTCAGGAGAGTGGAGCTCGATCAGAAACGCAAGGCCAAGGAGCTCGCATCGTTTGCACGCGCAGGCTTCAGCTCGGAAATCGGGAGGCAGGTTTTCGAGATGCATCGCGACGATGCTGAGGTAGTCCTGAGCGAAGACGTGGTGTGAAGGAGCGCCGAACAGCTCTCCGGTCATTGGGGCGATGCTGGCTAGATGTTGCAGCGTATTCCTAAGTCGTAGAAATGCGTGTCGATAGTACACTTTTGCATTTTTTGCGCTTTTAAAGCGTATCTCATCAGTACCAGCTAAGTAAATTACCAATATACTTATAATTTATAAAATCTCTGATGCGTGAAGAATTTGATTTTGTTGCGGTTGGTGGCTGATTTTATTTAAAAATTGAAATCCGTAGGACATAACCCTATATCAGGTATGCCTGCGCAAAGCCTGACAGGCTGCCGGCGCGAATGCCCCGGCGGGTTCCGATATCCCAGGGCGCGTTTCAAAACCTGACATCGTTGCGATAGCGACCGTTCCACCTGATTTGCTGGCGCAGCTACCGACCTCAGATCGAACTGATCTTAGCGGCATACCCACGAGGTATCATGACGGTAGAACATCTAGGCGTGCAGCCCGCAGCAAAGCCGTGGGGCCGTCGTGAACTGAAGCCGTGGAGCCAGTCGGACGGCACGACTGTCATTGGCGAGCTGCGCTATGCGCGCAACGGTCCAGACCGTGACGCTTCGGCACTGCTTCTCAAGTTGCTGTTCACGTCTCAGGCACTGTCGATCCAGGTCCATCCGGATGACGCGGCGGCGCAGGCCGTCGGCATGAGGAACGGCAAGACAGAGGCTTGGTACGTCCTGTCTGCTGAGGACGGCGCCGAAGTGGGGATCGGGTTGAAAACGCCCGTGTCCACGGAGGAGTTGCGCGACGCCATATCCGACGGTTCGATCGGTTGCCTGCTCAACTGGCAAAAAGCCTATGCGGGCGATGCGTTCTTCGTCCCTGCCGGAACCATCCACGCGATCGGTGCGGGGCTCGTCATTGCCGAAATCCAGCAGGCGAGTGACACGACATACCGTCTCTTCGACCATGGAAGCGCGCGTGAACTCCATATCGAACAGGCAGTTTCAGTGGCGCAGCTGGGACAGGCACCGCGCCAGGAACCGATGCGTCATCTGACGAAAGAGAGAACGCTACTCGTCTCCTGCGACTTCTTCGTGCTTGAGCGGGTGACACTTGCTGCAAACACGCTGTGGCAACTCAGGGCCGAAAGCGAATGCTGGCTCCTTCTCCTTGCGGGCGAAGCGTCGATAGGATCAATGCCGCTGAAGCTTGGTGATGCCGTTTTCCTGGAAGCGGAAGACGCATCGATACGAGCCGGTGCTGCTCCGATCACAGCTTTGCTCGCCTTTGCCGGCAAAGACGCCCGGGAAAACCTGCTGCGGGAGGTCGGTCCGCTCCGGGACATGCCGGATCCCAACACGACGACCATTGTTCAACCCTTAGCGGACGTTCCAGCGTTCCCTTCAACGGAGACGCTGTCATGACCCAGACCAGGAAAATCGCTTTCGTCGGCAACTCACTGCCGCGCCGCTGCGGTATCGCGACCTTCACGACGGATCTTGAGCAAGCGGTATCGAAAACGTCAGCAAACGTCGAAACGGCGATTGTTGCCATGACGGATCATGGCCAGGTGTATGACTATCCGCACAGCGTCCATCTGCAGATCGCGGACGACGACCTTGCGGAATATGTCGCAGCCGCGAAATACCTGAACGCTGAGAAATTCGATATCGTCTGCCTCCAGCACGAGTTCGGCATCTTCGGAGGCAATGACGGAAGTCATATCCTGGCGCTGTTGTCACGGCTGACGATGCCTGTCGTAACGACGTTGCATACGGTCCTTGCCGAACCGACACCATCTCAGCGCCGGGTCTTCAACAATATCGTCGATATCTCGTCGAAGGTGGTGGTGATGGCCGCGCGGGGGCGCGAGCTGCTGCAGGAAGTCTATGATGTGCCGGCGGAGAAAATCGAGTTCGTCCCGCACGGAATCCCGGAAATCGCCTTCAGCGAGCCGGACGAGGCGAAGACGAAACTCGGTTTTGAGGGGCGATCCGTTATCCTGACGTTCGGCCTGTTGTCACCCAACAAGGGCATCGAGGTCATGATCGACGCGATGCCGGTGATCCTGCAGAGCAGGCCGGACGCAGTCTACGTCGTGCTTGGCGCGACCCACCCGAATCTTGTGCGGACCGAGGGCGAGACGTATCGACAGTCGCTCGTAGCGCGTGCGGAGGATCTCGGCATCGAAGACCATGTGGTCTTCCTCGACCGTTTCGTCGACCTGCCGACCCTCCTCGACTTCATTTCGATGTGCGACGTCTACGCGACGCCTTATCTCAACGAAGCCCAGATGACCTCAGGCACGCTTGCTTACAGTTTCGGGCTCGGCAAAGCCGTTGTATCGACCCCGTACTGGCACGCGAGCGAGCTCCTTGCGGATGGCTCCGGCGTTCTCGTACCGTTCGGCGATTCCGAGGCGATCGGTCGGGAAATCGCAGCATTGCTGACCGACGATGACAGTCGCAACGCGATACGCCGTCGGGCCTATGCCGCCAGTCGCTCGATGACCTGGCAGCGCACGGGCCAGCGATACCTCTCGCTGTTTGAGGCGGTCATACAGCCAAAAATCCGGCCCGGTGCTGTCCCGCCCGTTGGCCGCAAGCCGTCGGCCCTCGGCTCGCCCGGTGTGCCCGAGCTCCAGTTCGCGTACCTCTTGTCGATGTGTGACGACACCGGACTATTCCAGCATGCCGTCCATTCTGTCCCGGACCGGTCGCATGGTTACTGCGTCGACGACAATGCCAGGGCGCTGCTGCTTTCAGTCACTCTCATGGCCTCCGGCGAAACCCAGTTGCCCGATATCCTGACCACGCGGTTTGCGTCCTTTGTCCAGCATGCGTGGAACCCGGATCAAAAGCACTTTCGCAATTTCATGGGTTTTGACCGGCGATGGCTGGAAGACAAGGGCTCGGAAGACAGCCATGGCCGCACGCTGTGGGCGCTTGGACAGTGCGCGCTCAACGACACCAGTTCGGCGAGACGCAACTGGGCTGCCAATCTGTTTGCCGAAGCCTTGCCGACAGCAGTCGATTTCACCTCTCCTCGCGCCTGGGCATTCACGTTGCTGGGATTGGACGGATATTGCGCGGCCCGGCGCCACGACATCAATGCGCGACGGATTCGGTCCACTTTTGCAGATCGGCTGATGGCGCTTTTTTCGCATGTGGCCACACCGGATCGGCCGTGGTTTGAAGAGGGGTTGTCCTATGACAACGCCCGTCTTCCGCAAGCTCTGATCCTTGCGGGTCTGGCCGCTGAGAAGCCAACCCATATCTCCGCTGGCCTGCAGAGCCTGCGCTGGCTGATGACGATGCAGACTGCACGGACAGGGCATTTCCGCCCGGTCGGTTCGGATGGTTTCGGTGATGTCGGCTTGCCGCCGCAGCATTTTGACCAGCAGCCGGTCGAGGCGGCCGCAACCATCTCTGCCTGCCTGACGGCCTGGCATGCCGAGAAACGCCCTGAATGGCAAAGCAATGCACGGATGGCGTTGGACTGGTTTACGGGTGCCAATGATCTTTCTGTCCCGCTCGTGGATATCGACACCGGAAGTTGTCGCGATGGGCTGCATCGCGCACGCCCCAACGAGAACAGGGGGGCCGAGTCCGTGCTCGCTTACCTCTTAGGCCTCGTCGAATACCGCAGGATCGTGCGGAGCGGCAGTCAATCGGCAACCTCCTCCCAATTGCACGCCCTGAGTGCCTGATCCCGAATTCCGTTCAAATGAAATGAGATCGCTTTGTCAAAAGCCGTTGTTGTCAACCGCCAATCGCTCTTCCTACGACCCGATTCCTCCCGCGTGGTCGTGCGTCCGTTCAAGCCCGCTACCGAACCCCGGGATCTGAATCCGACGGATAAAACCCGGGCGAACCTTATTGTCGATCGGGTGCTGGCGCTGGAACCGCAGGCCGCCGATCTTCTTCTTGCGGACGTGCTCGAGAATTTTGAGGGCCGCCACCGTAACCTCCTGGCGACGTTCGAAGCACGCGCGAAGGAGATGGAAGAAGCCTTTGCGCCGCACACGGTTTTCAGCCCGACGCAGCGACAGCTGATCGGGGCCTACTTCCTCAACGAATATTCGTTTGAAGCCTCGGCACTGTTCAACCCCAGTATCGTCGCTCATCCGGATCAATCGGGCGTGCCGGAGGGTAGCCGCCGGTTTGTCTTGAGCCTGCGAGCCGTCGGCGAGGGGCATGTCTCCTCGTTGACGTTCCGCACGGGACTGATCGCGCCCGATGGCGGCGTGGAGATAGAACCGACTGCACGGCTTGCATCCACCCCAACGATCCAAACGCCACTGTCAGGCTCACCGGATGAGAGCGTCGAACTCAGTTTCAGCGCCGACCAGCATATCAGCGAACGCGTCATCTTTCCGGTGACACCAGCTCAGTCGAACGGCATCGAAGATGCACGCTTCGTCGAATTCGAGACGGAGGAGAATGAGGAAAAGACGTTCTATGCGACCTATACCGCTTACAGCGGCAAGGCCATCCGGTCGGAATTGCTCCAGACCAGCGACTTCATCTCGTTCAAGATGACGCCGTTGACCGGCACCGCGGCGATGAACAAAGGGATGGCGCTGTTTCCGCGGAAGATTGATGGTCGCTACGCGATGATTGGTCGGCAGGACAACGAAAATCTCTACCTGATCTACTCCGACGACCTGCACGAATGGAACGGCGGCCAAGCGATCCTGCGTCCGAAATTTCCCTGGGAGTTCGTACAGATGGGAAATTGCGGATCCCCCATCGAGCTCGACGAAGGATGGTTGCTTCTCACACACGGTGTGGGCCCGGTCCGTCGGTATGCGATCGGGGCCGCACTTCTCGACAAGAAGGATCCCTCGAAGGTTCTCGCCCGGTCACGCGATCCGCTCGTTCGTCCGGAAAAGTCGGAACGTGAGGGGTACGTCCCGAACGTCGTCTACACATGCGGTGGAATGCGGCACGGCGAGTTGATCATATTGCCATACGCAGTCTGCGATACGGTTTCCAACTTCTCGACGATCAGGATTTCGGAGCTGCTGCAGACCCTGGACGGGTGACACGTCCAACGAAAAACGGCGGGGACCAAAGTCCCCGCCGCCGACTGAATTAACGCGACTTCTTGTAAAGCTTTTCTGCGATCTCGAACATTTCTTCCGGCGCGTAATCCGGCGTGAATGCCGAGGGAACGCCGGTCAACTGGTGGATCTTGCCACCGTCGGGCATGCCATCGATCACTTCGAGTTCGCCCGGAGGGTCGTTCGGAAGAGCGACTTCGCCATTGCCCCAGATGCCCGCCATTTCCTTGTAGTCGTTCGGGCTGAACGTGTAGAGCCGGCGATGCGAACCCTCATCCAGGTATTTCTGGCATTCCGGGATCTTGGAAAGCGGAATGTTCGGCGTCGGCAGGAACTTTTCGATTTCAACGCCGGTGATTTTCTTCAGCGCCAATGCGTAGGCATGGGCGTGAACCGAACCGCGCACGAGAAGATAGCCGCAGACTTCGCGACCCGTCGGGTCCGTCAGCGTTTCGTAGACGCGCAGCTTGTGCAGTCGGGCACCGCATTCCAGATGGAAATTGTGCAAGAGATCGACGACGACATTGCCCGTGCTGGTGATGAAATCGTTATTCCACGATACGCCGTTGCTGTTGATCGGAGCGGCTCCACCGCCACCGGACAGAAAAGCCGCGGCCAACCGCATATCCTTCATATCCTCGAAGGGTGCGCCCGAAATATCGCCGCCGTCGCCTTCGTCGCCCCCTGGAATGTCCGGGCCGTTGTTGAGCATTCCAACGCCATTGCTGACAAGCTCGACATGGCCAAGTTCTTCTGCAGTGATACTGGCAACAAGGCTGTAGAACGGCTTCAGTTTTTCCTTGGACCGAAAGTTGAAGCTCTGAAACATGTAGTTTCCGAGCGTCGACATTTCTCCATATTTCCCGCCAAGCAATTCCTGGAGTGCTGCGGCAGCATTGGGGTCAGCACGTTTCGGTGCCGGCAGATTTGCCTGCAGCTGATCAACTCGCATGAACATTGAGGTATTCCTTTGGTTGTAGGTCTCGTCCCAACCACCGGGCAAGATGCTTGTTCCCCGGAAATATTACTCATGCTCAGAATTAACCGTCGAAGGTGATTATGTTGCTTTTGTTCCAATATTTCGTGTTGTCCGACGATTTTGACGGAACTTGAATGAGGCGAAACTGTTAACGGCGCACTCACGCGTCTGTGAGGCGCTTTAAGGATCACCATCATGGTAACACCAGTCACAACCCATCTACCGCACGAAACCACTCATGGCGTCTCAGTCAATGCGACGTCGGCACTGAACAAAGTATCCTGGGGAGCAATCTTTGCAGGCGTCGTCATCGCGCTTGCAGTGCAGTTCCTGCTCAATCTTCTCGGCGTCGGTCTTGGTGCCGCGGTGCTTGATCCGGTCACCTCCGACAACCCGACTGCCAGCACCTTCTCAATCGCCGGCGGCATCTGGTTTGTCATCGCCGGGATCATTGCGGCCTTCGTCGGCGGCTACGTCTCGAGCCGCCTGTCCGGCCGCCCGAGCAACTCGACGGGCGGTTACCATGGTCTGACGACCTGGGCTGTTACAACGCTCGTGGTCCTCTACATGCTGACAACCTCGATCGGCGCACTCGTCGGCGGCGCATTCAGCGGCCTGTCGAGCGTCATCGGTGGCGTTGGCCAGACGGCAGCAACGGCTGCGTCGACCGCAGCGCCTGCAATTGCCAATTCCGCCAACCCGATGGCCGGTATCGAGCAGCAGATCCGCAGCACAACCGGTAACGATCCGCAGGCTCTCCAGAACGCTGCAGTTGCAGCCGTTCAGGCAGCCGTAACCGGCGACCAGGCAAAGGCAGAAGATGCCCGCAACCGTGCCGCTGAAGCAATCGCTCGCTCGCAGAACATCCCGGTCGAACAGGCTCGCCAGCAGGTTCAGCAGTATGAGGCAACATACCGCGAGAACGTCGAAGCTGCAAAGCAGCAGGCACTTGAAGCCGCAGAAGCCACGGCAACTGCCGTATCTGCTGGTGCAATCCTTGGCTTCATCGCCCTGGCACTCGGTGCAATCGCCGGCTGGGTCGGTGGCAGCTTCGGGACGAAGAAGAACGTGGTCGTAACGGAGACCGTCGGTCGCCGCACGGTCTGATCTGACAAGCAAAACAACGAGCCCGCGCCAACGGTAGATGCCGATGGCGCGGGTTTTTTCATGCGAACAATGTCTGCTTGAAGTCGTGGCGCAGATCGGCCTCGCCAGCGCATCTGATGGTAACGAGTGCAGAAGGCTTGGTCCTCACTGCAGAATCGAGATCTCCTCACCATCGATACGCAGAACTGTCAGTTTTCCGGAATAGACTGCTCCGGTATCGATCCCGATGCGACCGATCCCATAATCAGGATCTTCCTGCGGCGTATGCCCGTGGACGACGATGAGATGTGGAAGTTCAGGCCCTTGCTTGAGGAACGCCCCGCGGATCCACATCATATCCTCATCGCGCTGCTCTTCGATCGGTATGGCCGGTGCCACGCCCGCATGAACGAACAGGACTTGGCCGGCCTTGAGGCTGACAGGCAGATCCATAAGAAATGATCGGTGCGTTTCAGGTACCGCCTCCTGCAAGACGTGCATGAGAGACGCGCCGCTACCTTTGCGGCGGAGGCTCAGATGCTGCAGATCCACGCCGTAGGATGCGAGCGTCTTGTCGCCGCCCATTTCCAGCCAGTGCATATACGCTTCGGGACGCTCCAGAAAGCGCAGGAACAGATCGTCGTGGTTGCCGCAAAGCGTCACGCGTTTCAAACCGAGAGGGCTGGGGCTCGAGAGATGTTCGAGCACCTGCGCCGATGCGGGTCCCCGATCGACGTAATCGCCGAGGAGAACAACGAGCCCGGGGCGTCCCAATCGCCTCATGTCATCCGCGATGACGGCTTCAGCCCTTTTCAGCAGGTCAAGACAGCCGTGAACATCGCCGATCGCGTAAAGCGGGTAGGGTAACGGTTCGCTTCCAAGGTCGAGCCTTCGCCTGCGCTGCTCGCCAAGTTGCGGTGAGGCGCGCAAGGTCAACCAGCGGATCATCTTTCGCATGCGCCGTAATCCCCGTTCGAAATCCGCCAGGGATTACGGTCGCTTTGAAGGTTCTTGCTTGTCCCGCTCAAGGCAACACCGCCATGTGCCGGATCCCGGGTTCAGATGCTCTTGCCCACACCCGTATAGGCAAAGCCGTGTGCTTCAACTTCCTGAGCGCGATAGACATTGCGCAAGTCGACGAGAACCGGCGTTTTCATGATGGACTTCAGGCGGTCGAGGTCGAGGGCTCGGAACGCATTCCACTCGGTCACGAGCACGGCGACATCGGCACCTTCAGCTGCTTCATAGGGTCCCGCTGCGAAATCGATGTCCATCATCTGCCTGGCATTTGCCATGCCTTCGGGGTCATAGCCGGACACAATCGCGCCGGCATCCTGCAAAGCCTGAACGACGGCGATTGCCGGGCTGTCGCGCATGTCGTCGGTATTCGGTTTGAAGGTAAGGCCGAACAGAGCGACTTTCTTGCCGCGCACATCGCCACCGGCAGCGGCGATCACCTTGCGGCCCATGGCACGCTTGCGGCTGTCGTTGACAGCAATCGTGGTCTCGATCAGACGCACGGGTGCGTCAAAGTCCTGTGCCGTCTTGGCAAGCGCCAGCGTGTCCTTCGGGAAGCAGGATCCGCCATAGCCCGGACCCGCGTGCAGGAATTTAGATCCGATGCGACCGTCGAGGCCGATCCCGCGCGAGACGTCCTGAACGTCTGCACCGACTTTCTCACAAAGGTCCGCCATCTCGTTGATGAAGGTGATCTTCATGGCGAGAAAACCATTGGCGGCATATTTGATCAGTTCGGATGTGCGGCGTGATGTAAACAGCAGCGGCGACTGGTTGATGAACAGCGGCCGGTAGACCTCGGTCATCACAGCCTTGGCACGGTCATCCGAGAGGCCGACAACGATGCGGTCCGGACGTTTGAAGTCATCGATCGCTGCCCCTTCGCGCAGGAATTCCGGGTTGGAGACAACGGCGACATCCGCATCCGGATTTGCTTCCCGGATGATCCGCTCGACTTCGTCGCCGGTGCCGACAGGCACGGTGGACTTCGTCACGACGACGGTAAAGCCCTTGATCGAAGCTGCGATCTCTTTTGCGGCAGCATAGACGTAACCGAGGTCGGCATGACCATCGCCACGACGCGAGGGGGTGCCAACAGCGATGAAGATGACGTCGGCTTCGCTGACAGCCGGCGCAAGCTCGGTCGTGAAGGAAAGACGGCCGGACCTGGCATTGCTTTCGACCAAGGAATCAAGGCCGGGCTCGAAGATCGGGATGACGCCATTCTTCAGGGCATCGATCTTTTCCGCGGCCTTGTCGACGCAGATCACGTCATGGCCGAAATCTGCAAAACACGCTCCGGACACAAGCCCGACATAGCCCGATCCAACCATTACGATACGCATGAAATCTCCTGAGAATTGGGTCGCTTATATTTGCGCAAGTTAAAATGTAGTAGGTCAGGCTAAAGATTGTCGATGTAAATTGATTCCAAGCATTCCTTACATGCCTCCTTATGTTTTCTTGCAAGCAAAAGGCAAAGGGTTTGCTGCGTTATAGTTACCCCCGATGACAAGTTTTTTCTCTTCCGCGCGGTGAAGTTCATATTCGCGAAATTGCATCTGCAAATACGAGACATCAGGGTGTAGCGAGAGCCATCAGCATGTCATGGTTTTGGGGCGAGAGCGGTATGCCATGTGCGAGGGCAGCCTTTCGAGTGTTATGTCTCCGCTCCCCGGGAAGACGATCTTGACCGGCATCGAGGACAAGGTCGCAGATCTGCGCAACACGGTCGGCAAAGGCGTGATTGCCGCCCCGCTCGGGATCGATAACCACAAAAAACTGGCCAGTGAATGGCGTCTGCGCACCCTTGTGGCCACTCCAGTCGAACTCACCTGAAAAATAACCGCCGGTCAGGGCCGCACTGAGGATTTCGATCATCAACGCGATCGAATTGCCTTTATGCCCGCCGAATGGCAGCAGAGCACCGCCGTCAAGAATTGCCTTCGGGTCGGTTGTCGGTTCTCCGTTGCGGTCGACACCCATGCCGGGCTTCAGGTCATGCCCGGCGCGTGCCGCGATCTGCACGTCGCCGTGAGCGATCGCTGAAGACGCCTGATCGAAGACGAATGGAGCAGAGCCCGCGCGCGGCGAGGCGAAGGCAATCGGGTTGGTGCCAAACACCGCCTTGTGGCCACCTTGCGGTACAACACACGCCATGCTGTTGACGACGCTCAGGGCGACAAGCCCCTCATCCGCAAACGGTTCGACATCCGGCCAAAGCGCGCTGAAGTGATGCGAGCGACGGATAGCAAGGACCGCAACGCCGTTGGCTTTGACTTTTTCGATCAGGTGGGACCGCGCGGCGAAGAACGCCGGCTGGGTAAATCCGCCCTTGGCATCGACGCGGAGAAAGGCCGGGGCGACGTCCTCCACCTCCGGCACGGCTTTGCCATCGACCCAGCCGCTCTTCAGAGAGGATACATATCCCGGCATGCGGAAAATCCCGTGACTCAAAGAGCCATCCCGCTCACAGCCGGCACAGTTTTCGGCAAGGATCTGGGCATTTGGCTCAGATACGCCGTTGCGAACGAAAATCGTCTTCAGCAAAGCGACCAGATCGTCAAAGCCGATATGGATGGCGGCACTTTCTGTCATGTTCTCTCCTGCGTAGCCGTTCCGCTCGGTATCTAGATGTCGCTTCAGTCGGCGCGAGAATAGCCGCAGACGCCGCGCTTTCAATCCCGGTGATGAGAAGTTCCGCGACGGACCACCATAAATCGGAGCCCCTTATCACGACGATAGATATTTCCTATCAAGCCATGCTGTTCTGCCGCTTGATCAAATCGTCCCCGCGACAAATAGATGCAGCATGGATACAGGATTTATCGGTAAAAAATCGTCGGCCGCAGGCGGCTGGGGCGCATTGAAAAGCTGCGGCAAGCAGCTGCTGAACAGCGGCTCTCCGCTGTCCGGTGCGAGGGCAATGTTGAAGGCCAATCAACCTGACGGTTTCGACTGTCCCGGCTGCGCCTGGGGCGATCCGGAGCATGGCTCCTCGTTCGAATTTTGCGAGAATGGCGTGAAGGCCGTCTCGTGGGAGGCGACCGAAAAGCGCGCCACACCGGCATTTTTCGCAGCACACACCGTTTCCGAGCTGCGCCGTCAGTCCGACTATGAGCTTGAGCTCAACGGTCGTCTCACCCATCCGATGCGTTACGACGCGGCAAGCGATCGCTACCTCCCGGTCACATGGCAGGACGCGTTCGCCGAGATCGGCGACATTCTCAAGGGATTCGACAGCCCAGACCGCGCTGAATTCTACACGTCCGGCCGCGCCAGCAACGAAGCGGCATTCCTCTACCAGCTGTTCGTGCGCGCCTACGGCACCAATAATTTCCCCGACTGTTCCAACATGTGCCATGAGGCGAGCGGCGTGGCTCTTCGCCAGTCGATCGGCGTCGGCAAGGGAACGGTCCTGCTCGAGGATTTCGAGAAGGCCGACGCGATCTTCGTGATTGGCCAGAACCCGGGTACCAACCATCCGCGCATGCTGGGCGACCTGAGGCGCGCGGCGGTCCGCGGTGCCCAGATCGTCGTCTTCAACCCGGTCAAGGAGCGCGGTCTGGAGCGGTTCTCGGACCCGCAGGACAAGCTGCAGATGCTGCGTGGCGGCGCGACCGATATCGCCAGCGACTATCTTCAGCCCCAACTGGGCGGCGATATGGCCGCCGTGCGCGGGATGTCGAAAGCGGTTCTGGCCGCGGAAGCAGCAGCTGTTGCAGCCGGCCGTCCGTCCGTGCTCGATCACGCGTTTATCGCCGAACACTGCGAAGGCTTCGACGCCTATCTGGCCGCGGTCGAGGCAACCAGCTGGGATGAGATCATCTCGCAGTCTGGCCTGACCCGCGAAGCGATCGAACGCGCTGCAGACGTCTACATGCAGGCAGAGCGCGTCATCTGCACCTGGGCCATGGGTATCACCCAGCATCTGCACTCGGTCGCGACCATTCGCGAAATCTCGAACTTCATGTTCCTGCGCGGCAATGTCGGCAAGCCGGGAGCCGGACTGTGCCCTGTGCGCGGTCATTCCAATGTTCAGGGCGACCGGACGGTCGGTATCAACGAAAAGCCTCCGGCTGCCTTCCTCGACGCGCTCGAGAAAGAATTCGGGTTCGCGGTGCCGCGCGCCAATGGTCATAACGTGATCGCCGCAATCGGCGCGATGCTGGATGGTTCCGCACAGGCGTTCATCGGGCTCGGCGGCAATTTTGCCCGTGCCACGCCCGATAGCGCACTGGTCGAGCAGGCGCTTCGCAAGCTCAAACTCACCGTGCATGTCGCGACCAAGCCCAACCATTCGCATCTGATGCCGGGCGATGTCTCATTCATCCTGCCCTGCCTTGGCCGCACCGAGATCGATCTTAACTCTGCCGGCAATTCGCAGCTCGTCAGCGTCGAGGATTCGATGAGCATGGTGCATGGCTCGGCCGGCATCAACAGGCCTGCCTCGCCGCATCTTCTCTCGGAAGTCGCGATCGTTGCCGGCATGGCCGCGTCCACCGTCGGCTCGGACATGATCAACTGGGCGGCTCTGGCCGACGATTACGACCTGATCCGCAAGCATATCGAGGCGACCATTCCGGGCTTTGAGGATTTCAACGCGCGTCTGCGCAAGCCGCGAGGCTTCCACCTGCGCAACACGGCTGCCCATCGTGAGTGGGTCACGCCGACGGGCAAGGCATCCTTCTCCGACATCGCCCTGCCGTCCGAGACCGTCAATCAGGCCGCCCTCAAGCGGCACGATCACTTTGCGCTGCAGACGTTCCGCTCGCATGACCAGTACAACACGACGGTCTACGGTCTCGACGATCGCTATCGTGGCGTTTACGGCGAAAGACAGGTCATCTTCATGCACCCCGAGGACGTGAAGGCGCTGTCCGCAAAGGCTGGGGAACGCGTCGACGTCGTCTGCGAGTACACTGACGGCATCGCCCGCGTTGCATCTGATTTCCGCCTTGTTCCCTACGACATTCCGCGGGGCAGCATCGCCGGCTATTATCCCGAACTGAATGTTCTCGTACCGATCGGAAGCGCGGGCGAAGAGAGCGATACGCCCACATCCAAATCGGTGATGGTCTCCGTTCGCCGTCGCGAGGCGGCGTGACGGGAAACCCGCCGGATCCAGACCGGTTTATGGCGCTCACTGCCAGGCTGCAACAGCAGGATCCCCGCCTCAGCGGCATTCAGGCGGGGATGATCATTGCCCTCGATCTCGATGTTGCCAGGGACAGCCGCAGCTTTTCGCGGCTGTTCGGCATCGAGCATTCGATCGTGCTGCGTGAACTGACGGACATTCCGGGTGCCTGGCTTCAGGTCACCAGCAAGGATGAACGCACGCTCAGGACATTTTACCGCCGGCCTGACGACGGGGCGACTGTTCCCGTCGAATAAAAAGCTTTGGTGGAGGCGGTTGCAACCTCCTTCCCGCGCTGACCTTCGGTGCGGGTATGAAGACGTCATGTCTCACCATGGTCCCATTGCTAATAAGGTGCTGCAATCGAAGTCCGGGTGATCGAGCCCGGGCTTCTGTGCGTCGGTGACTGGTATCCACACGGCAACGTCCGTCGCCTCCATCTCTCGCATCGCTCAATGGCGGGACATTGCCCTGCCGTGCACTTTGAGTTCGTTCGTCTTGTATCCCCCGACGTTCGCCAACCTCGTTGCTGATGCTCTCCCTAAGTGCTGTGCTAGCTGGCGAGTTGTCTCGACCTTGCGACGCTTGTTGTCGCCGCAATGGCACTTTCTGCGTCTAGCTTCGTTTCTGTTGCGATCTTGACTGAGGTTGTGTTCCTGAAAGTCGTGACAGTCAGATCTGTGCATTGCAGCAACGAGTGAAAGGGCTGTCGGCGCTGTCGATGGTGCGTTGCTCGTGACCGCGAGGATTGTGCGTTGCAACTAACTTCTTGCGGTTGCAGAGGTTTTTCCGCAGGGACCTGGAACTTATCTCATTTGTAAGAAAGTGATGACCCGCCTCTTGAAGCTTGCATCGCATCGACCAAATGATGGCCGTCACTGAGAAGTTTGAGTTTGTCATGCCCGCATTTATGGAAAAGACCTTCGGCCCCACGGAACTTGAAGTCCTCGATATCGTACTCGAGAATTGGCGAGCGAAGTATCATCTCGAGAGGAGCGATCCGGACGTCAGTATCGCGGCTGCGGTCATGATCAACCTGTTCCGGGAAGGCAATCACACGATTCCGGAACTGGAAACAGCGCTTGCCGGCCACAAAGCGCTCGCCGATCTCATTTCATGACGCTTGCCGCTTGCATCGGTACGAGCCTGGCGTGATGATGGACGTGATGTTCCTCTGAGCCGGTAAATCGCCTGATGCCCTACCAGACCACGATCGAGCAGACGGTCTTTCGTTTCCGTGATCTGAAGGATCTCTTGGCCAAGGCGACGCCCGAGCGGTCTGGTGACCAGCTTGCGGGGGTGGCGGCAGAGGGTCCGGTGGAGCGGCTTGCGGCGCAGATCACACTCGCAGACCTGCCGCTTAAGGCATTCCTCGCCGAGGAGCTGATCGCGGCCGAGACCGACGAGGTCTCGCAACTGATTGCGGATCAGCACGATCTTTCAGCCTTCGCTCCAATCTCGTCGCTGACGGTCGGCGAGTTCCGCGAGTGGCTGTTGAAGCCCGAGACGGGACAGCGTCAGCTGGAGGCAGTCACCTTCGGCCTGACGCCTGAAATGGTCGCAGCGGTCTCCAAGATCATGCGTGTTCAGGATCTGATCTCGGTCGCCGCCAAGCGCGAGGTCGTCACACGCTTCCGCTCGACGATCGGCCTTACCGGCCGGCTTTCCACGCGCAACCAGCCCAATCATCCAACGGATGACTCGCGCGGCATCGCAGCGTCCGCCGTCGACGGTTTACTGATGGGGTCGGGCGATGCGGTGATCGGCGTCAATCCTGCAACCGATAGCATTGAGGATTACGTCCGGATCGTCTCCCTGCTCGATGAGTTGCGCTCCCGTCTGTCAATCCCTACCCAGACCTGCTGCCTCGGCCATGTCACGACGGCCATCCGGGCAATCGAGCAACAGGCTCCTGTCGATCTGGTATTCCAGTCGATCGCCGGCTCGCAAAAGGCAAACGAAGGTTTCGGTGTCAATCTGGCGATCCTAAAGGAAGCCCATGACGCGGCGCGGGCTCTCAAACGCGGCCCTGTCGATGCGAACCTGATGTATTTCGAAACCGGACAGGGTGCGGCGCTTTCCGCCGATGCGCATTTCGGTGTGGATCAGCAGACGATGGAAGTGCGCGCCTATGCGGTTGCTCGGGCGTTCGATCCGCTTCTTGTCAACACGGTCGTCGGCTTTATCGGCCCCGAATATCTCTTCAACGGCAAGCAGATCATCCGCGCCGGGTTGGAGGACCACTTCTGCGGCAAGCTCATGGGTCTGCCGATGGGGGTCGACGTCTGCTACACAAACCATGCGGATGCCGATCAGGAGGACATGGATACGCTCCTGACGCTTCTCTGTGCCGCCAACGTCAACTTCGTCATCACTGTGCCAGGCGCTGACGATATCATGCTCAATTACCAGTCTCTATCGCACCACGACGCCGTTTACTGCCGCGAGACTCTGAAACGCCCGCCTGCACCGGAATTCGAAGCATGGTTGAACGAGATGGGGCTCACCGATCCGGCAGGCTATTTGAAGGACGATCCGGTGCGGCTGACCCGGCACCTGTCCGAGCTTGCTCTTCTTGGAGCCTCGGCATGACGGATCGCGATCAGCCTGTCCCGGTGGAAGACACCGAAAAGCGCAGCCTCGATCTCAGGTCGATGACCGCGGCCCGGGTATCGCTCGGACGCTTCGGCGCCGGTCAGCCGACAAAGGTGCAACTCGCGTTCCTGATGGATCACGCACGGGCTCGCGAGGCGGTGTGGAGCGGGATGGATCGCCATGGCCTTTCGCAGCGTCTGAAGTCGATGGGCCTTGGCGCAATCGAGGTCACAAGCCTTGCGGAAGATCGCGGAACATACGTCCGTCGCCCGGATCTTGGCCGGCAACTTTCCGGACCGTCTGTCGATTTGCTTCGTTCGGTGAGACCCGAAAGCGGCGACAATTTCGATGGGGTCATCGTTGTCGCCGATGGATTGTCGTCCAATGCGGTGGAAATCAACGCAACGCCGCTGATCGAGGCGCTTCAAACACGCTTGAAGGAATTGAATCTTTCCCTGGCGCCGATCGTTCTGGCTGAAAATGCGCGGGTTGCGCTGGCCGACCCGGTCGGCGAGGCACTGGGTGCCAAGCTATCGATCATTCTGATCGGGGAGCGACCGGGGCTTTCGGCAGCCGACAGTCTCGGCGCCTATGTCACCTACGAACCGAGGTCAGGCACGCCCGATTCCCGACGCAACTGCATATCGAACATCCGCGACGGCGGGATGTCGATTGCCAGCGCGGCCGATGCGATCACGGCTCTGGTCAAGGCGATGATGCAGACCGGTATCAGCGGCGTTGCCCTGCGCGACGCAGCAGCGCTCCTGGGTTAGGGCACATATCAAAAGGGCGGCACCTTAGAAAGGTACCGCCCTTTTGACGCTTGGGAGCGTATCTTATTCCGCCGGCTGCAGGACCGGGGCTACCGGATCGCCGGTCAGCTCACCGGCCATCGCCTTGTCCAGCATGTCCTTGTCCAGCTCGTTTTCCCAGCGTGCGACGACAATGGTCGCAACCGCGTTGCCGACGAGGTTGGTCAGGGCGCGGCACTCCGACATAAAGCGGTCGATGCCGAGGATGAGCGCCATGCCGGCGACCGGGACGGAGGGAACAACCGATAGCGTTGCAGCCAGCGTGATGAAGCCTGCACCGGTGATGCCGGCGGCACCCTTGGAACTCAGCATAGCCACGAGCAGAAGCAGGATCTGATCACCAAGCGACAGGTCAATGCCGGTCGCCTGAGCGATGAAGAGTGCTGCCAGCGTCATGTAGATGTTGGTGCCGTCGAGGTTGAACGAGTAACCGGTCGGGATGACCAGGCCGACAACCGAGCGCTTGCAGCCTGCACGTTCCATCTTCTGCATCAGGCCGGGAAGCGCTGCTTCCGACGACGAGGTGCCGAGAACGAGCAGCAGTTCCTCTTTGATGTAGCGGATCAGCGAGAAGATCGAGAAGCCGTTATACTTCGCCACGGCGCCCAACACCACGATCACGAACAGAAGTGCGGTGATGTAGAATGTCAGGATCAGGTAGGCGAGGTTGGCGACCGAGCCGATGCCGTATTTGCCGATGGTAAATGCCATCGCGCCGAAGGCGCCGATCGGAGCGGCCTTCATCAGGATCGCAACAAGACGGAAGATCGGAGCGGTGAGCGAGATCAGGAAGTCCGTGACCGGCTTGCCCTTTTCGCCGACCATGCCGAGCGAGATACCGAACAGGACCGAGAAGAACAGGACCTGAAGAATGTCACCCTGGGCAAACGCGCCAACGATGGTTTCCGGGATGATGTTCATCAGGAAGCCGGTGATCGTCGTCTCATGCGCCTTGGTTGCGTAGGTCGCCACAGCCTTGCCGTCCAGCGTGGACGGATCGATGTTCATTCCGGCACCCGGATGCAGCAGGTTGCCGACAATCAGGCCGACGATCAGTGCGAGCGTCGAGAAGGTCAGGAAGTAGAGCATCGCCTTGCCGGCGACCCGGCCAACCTTCTTCAGGTCGGACATTCCGGCGATGCCGGTTGCCACGGTGAGGAAGATCACGGGAGCGATGATCATCTTGACCAGCCGGATGAAGGCGTCGCCAAGCGGCTTCAGGCTGGCGCCGAATTCAGGCCAGAAGTGGCCGATCAGCATGCCCGCGATGATCGCGACGATAACCTGGAAATACAGGTGGCGATAGAATGGCAGTGCCGCCGGCTTGCCGGCAGCGGGTGTCGAGATATCCATAAAGTCCTCCAGTCGCCCCGCTCAAGGTTCCCACCCGGGGCATGTTCTTAGAATCGAACTTGAGGCGAGCAAGGGACGTGCCAGATCCGCACGGATCGACTAAGTTATTGAATTAACTTGACGGCGTTATCTTAACCAGGTGTCGGGTAAAGCGATTTGTGCGGAGTACCGCACTCGTCCTTGATGTTTGTGCGAAATTATGCTCATAGGGGCGATGTCCTACACAAACGATCCTCACCCTGCTGAGCACCTGGTTCGGAAGTTTCGGCTGGCCTGGATCGTGTTTGGCGTCGCTGCGATCAGCATCGTGGTCGCCGCAGGGTTTGCGGTCGAGCGCTACGGCCGCGCATCAGCTTTAACGCGACTTAAAGCGCAGGCTCGAACGGATGCGGACTTGAAGGTTGCTCTTCTGCAGGCCGTGCTCGAGCGACCGCGGGCGCTACCGTTGCTTCTGGCCGGTGACCGCGAGGTCCGCGACGCTTTGGTCGACCTGAGCGCCGATGCGGCTATCGCGAAGAGAGAGGCACTGGATGCCAAACTCGAAGACCTGGTCGTCAAGACCAATGCCAGCGTGATCTATGTCGTTGGCCCGGATGGAATTGCGATCTCGTCGAGCAATTGGCGGGAGCCAACAAGCTTCGTCGGCAACGACTATACGTTCCGTGCCTATTTCACGCGGGCGATGCAGGAGGGGGCGGCTGAACATTTCGCACTGGGCAGCGTCAGCAAACGGCCCGGTCTCTACATCTCGCAACGCGTCGGTCCGGCCGAAGCGCCGCTCGGCGTGGTCGTTGCAAAGATGGAGTTCGATCAGCTGGAAGCGGACTGGCGCAACTCGCAGCGCCCTTCGTTTGTTGTTGATTCCAGCAATGTCGTACTGATCACCAGCCTCCCATCCTGGCGGTTCATGACGACGCAGCCGCTGGATCCGGACGATCTCGGCGCCATTCGCCAAAGTCTGCAATTCGGCGATGCGCCGCTTCTTCCCCTGCCATTCATCCGTCAGCAGCCGGTCGGAGACAACGCGCGGACGCTGCAGGCTATCCTTCCGGGAGGCGCGGGAGCAGAAGACTTCCTGGAGATCACGACCCCGATCCCGTCGACCCCCTGGCGCTTCGAATATCTTCTGCCAATCTCCAAGGCTCTGTCCGACGCGCTTCGCGAAACGCGGCTGATGGCGATCCTGGCCGTGACGACACTATTGGCGCTGGCAGCGTTCCTGCTGCGTCGGCGGCAGGTGACCGAGATGGCGATTGCACAGCAGAGGCTTGCGCGGGAAGATCTCGAAAATCGGGTTGCGGCGCGCACGATCGACCTCAGTCTGGCGCGCGACAGGCTGGAGGCGGAGATCATGGATCACAAGCAGACCGAGAGCCGGCTGCAGTCCGTCCAGCAGGATCTGGTACATGCCAACAGGCTTGCCATCCTCGGCCAGGTTGCAGCCGGTGTCGCCCACGAGATCAACCAGCCTGTCGCGACGATCCGCGCCTATGCGGACAATTCCAAGGTACTGCTCGAACGGGGCAGGGCCGAGACTGCGATCGAAAATCTGGATCACATCGCGTCTCTCACGGAACGGATCGGTGCGATTACGGATGATCTGAAGGCACTTGCGCGCAAAGGTCGACCGGCTCCGGAACCGGTCCTGCTGCAGGAAGTCTTCGACGGTGCGACCATGCTGGTTCGCAGCCGCTTCACCGGACGAATGGATACGCTGAAGATCACGCCGCCGCCAAGCGGGCTGGTCGTGATGGGGAGCCGGTTGCGGCTGGAACAGGTGTTTATCAATCTGTTCCAGAATGCGCTGGAGGCTGTTGAGGGCCGGCCGGATGCGCTGATCCAGGTGACGACGGATGTGTCTGCCGATCGGGTGCTGGTGCATGTCTGCGACAACGGTCCCGGCATCGCGCCGCAGATTCTCAAGGCTCTGTTCGAGCCCTTCAACTCGTCGAAGGAAAAAGGGCTGGGGCTCGGCCTCGTCATCTCCAAAGACATCGTCACCGATTACGGCGGGCGCATCGAGGTCGAGAGCCGCGATGGACGGACCTGCTTTACAATATCGCTCGTGAGAGCTGATGAGGAAAACGATCATGACAGAGCCTGACATGGGCGCGGTGCCGGTCATTCTGATAGACGACGACGCCGATCTCCTGCGCGCCACAGGCCAGACGCTGGAGCTTGCCGGTTTCGAGCCGATCGCTTTCACCTCGGCTACGGATGCTCTGTCAAAAATCTCCGCGGATTTCCCGGGTATTGTCGTCTCCGACATCCGCATGCCGGGGCTCGATGGTCTCGAACTTTACGACCGCCTCCGCAGTCTGGACGAAGAGCTGCCGGTCATTCTGATGACCGGCCACGGCGATATTCCAATGGCTGTGAAGGCCATCCAAAGCGGCGTCTACGACTTCCTTGCCAAGCCGTTTGCGACGGACAGGCTTGTGCAATGCGTCCGGCGCGCTGCTGAAAAGCGACGTCTGACACTGGAAAACCGCCGGCTGCGCGCAGCAGCTCAAAGTTCCAGCCAGGAATCCCCGTTGGTCGGCCAGACACCCGTCATGCAGCGACTACGCAACATGCTTCGCCAGATCGCCGATACCGATATCGATGTCCTCGTCACCGGCGAGACCGGAAGCGGCAAGGAAATCGTTGCCGGTCTTCTGCATGGATGGAGCCGCCGTGCCGCCGGGAACTTCGTGGCGCTCAATTGCGGCGCCTTGCCGCAGCAGGTGATCGAAAGCGAGCTGTTCGGTCACGAACCGGGCGCCTTCACCGGCGCGCAAAAAAAGCGCATCGGTCGCATCGAGCACTCGAGCGGCGGCACGCTTTTTCTCGATGAGATCGAGAGCATGCCGATGTCTGCGCAGGTGCAGATGCTGCGCGTGCTGGAGATGCGCGAGGTGATGCCGCTCGGGACAAACGAAGTGCGTCCCGTGGATCTGCGGATCATCGCCGCGTCCAAGGTGGATCTGGGCGATCAGGCTCAGCGCGAGACGTTTCGGGAGGACCTCTATTTCCGGTTGAACGTCGTCACGATCGCCATTCCGCCCCTGCGGGAGCGGCGGGACGATATTCCCCTGTTATTCAGCTATTTCGCGGACCGTGCCGCAACCCGCTTCAATCGGGAAGCGCCCTCGATCACGCCAACAATCGGCCAATACCTGCGCGACCATCACTGGCCCGGCAACGTCCGCGAGTTGTCCCATTTTGCCGAGCGTGTGGTTCTGGGACTTGATCCGACAAGCTCTCCCGCCCGGCAATCATCCGATCCGGAGGCGGGGTCACTGCCTCAGCGGCTCGAACGATACGAGGCAGAGATCATTCGCGAAACGCTGACAGCATGCGACGGCGATGTGCAGCAGACGATTGCGGCGCTCGGCATTCCCCGCAAGACCTTCTACGACAAGCTGCAGCGGCACGGCATCGTCAGAAGCGAATTCGCGGACAAGCGCCTTTCCTGAACTTGCTCGCGGCTCTGCGTTTGCGGGCGACGCCGATCAGCGACGCGCGTATCGCGCATAGGCAAGGTCGGTTGCATCGATGTCGGGCGTTTTGCCGCTGACGAGATCGCTGATTACCCGCGCCGAGCCGCAGCTCATCGTCCAGCCCAGCGTTCCGTGCCCGGTATTGAGGTAGAGACCACCGATCTTGGTTGCTCCGATCACCGGCGTTCCATCGGGTGTCATCGGACGAAGGCCCGACCAGAACGACGCCTTGGTGATATCGCCGCCGGGGAAAAGGTCGGTCACGGAATGTTCGAGCGTGCGCCTGCGCGGCGCACCGAGATCGTTCGTATAGCCGGAAATTTCGGCCATGCCGCCCACCCGGATGCGGTCGCCCAGCCGCGTGATGGCGATCTTGTAGGTCTCGTCCATGATCGTTGATTCCGGCGCGCGGCTGGCATCCTTGATCGGGATGGTCAGCGAATATCCCTTGACCGGATAGACCGGCAGATCGATGCCGTGGTCTTTCACGACCAGTGGCGAGTAGCTGCCGAGAGCAACCACGACCGCATCACCACGTAGCGTTTCGCGGTCCGTCACGACACCCCTCACCTTGCCACCTTCGACATCGAGCCGTTTGATGGTCGTACCATAGGCAAACCGGACGCCGAGCGCTTCGGCCTTGGCGGCGAGAAGATTAGTGAACTTGAAGCAGTCGCCGGTCTCGTCCTTGGGTGTCAGAAGTCCGCCGACGATCTTTTCGCGCACATGGGCGAGCGCCGGTTCTACGCGGATACAGCCTTCGGGATCGAGCACTTCGTAGGGAATGCCATCGGCCGCGAGCGCCTTGACGTCCTTTGCAGAGGCGTCGAGCTGCTGCTGCGTGCGAAACAGCTGCAGCGTTCCCTGCATGCGCGCGTCGTAATCGATCCCGGTTTCATCCCGGACATCTGCAAGGCAGATCCGGCTGTAATCGGAAAGTCGCAGCATCCGGCTTTTGTTGATCGCGTAGCGCTCCGAGGTGCAGTTCGACAGCATCTTAAACATCCACGACAGCATGGCGCGATCAAGCTTCGGGCGCAGGATCAGCGGCGCGTGCTCCATGAAGATCCATTTGAGCGCCTTCCGGGGTATGCCCGGCGCTGCCCATGGAGAGCAGTAACCGAACGAGACTTCGCCGGCATTGGCGAAACTTGTTTCGAGCGCAGGGCCTGTCTGGCGATCAACAACGACGACCTCGTGGCCGGCCTTGGCCAGTTGATAGGCGGTGGTCGTGCCGATGACGCCGGCGCCGAGTACGATGACTTTCATGGCATTCCCCTAGACGTCTTGCAGCTGAACTTGGCGGTATAGTCTTTGGTAACGGTGTCCTAGGCCCGTGAGTATCTCATAGGATATCGTTCCGGCGGCCTCGGCAATCGCTTCCAGCGTCTGGTGTTCCCCGACCACCTCGACGAGACTGCCGAGTGTCAAAGTATCCTTTGGCAGCGCGCTGACATCGATGATGATGCTGTCCATGGAAACCCGCCCGACGATCGGCAGTCGTACGCCAGCGTGATACACTGCACCCGTGCCGCTGAGGGCACGGGGCAGGCCGTCCGCATAACCGGCTGCGATCGTTGCCAGATGCATCTCTCGGTCAGCAATATGCGATCCGCCATAGCCGATCCGGGTTCCGGTCGGCACGGTACGTGTCTGGACCACGGCGACATCGAGTCTGACGACCGGCTCCATCGGGTTTGGAGCTCCGACGGTCGGGTTGCCGCCGTAAAGCGCAATGCCGGGCCGCGCCAGCGTGTGGTGGAAATCGCCTCCTAGAAAGATGCCACCGGAATTGGCGAGGCAAATCCGAATTCCCGGAAACAGACCAGAAAGTCTTTCAAATTCCGCCAGCTGCTCGCCGTTCATAAGGTCTGCGCCTTCGTCGGCGCATGCGAGATGGCTCATGACGAACTGGAATTCCAAGCCGGCATGCTCGTTCATTTCCCGGGACAGGATGCTGCATTCTTCCGGCGACAAACCGAGACGGGACATGCCGCTGTCGACCTGCAGAACTGCGGGGAGCGATCGGCCAACCTGACGGGCGAGCTCAGACCAGCGGCGCAACTGAGGCAAGGAGTTGAGGACAGGGATGATGCCGTCGGCAGCGCAGCGCTCTTCGTTTCCGGGCTGCAGTCCGTTCAGGACATAGAGACGTGCATCGGCAGGGAGAGTATCCTTGATACTGATGGCCTCGACGAACTGGGCCACGAAAAAGTCCCGGCATCCGGCATCGCCGAGCGTTCTTGATACGACCGTTGCCCCAAGTCCATAGGCATCAGCCTTCACGACCGCTGCGCAGCGTGCCGGTCGAAGCATGTCGACGAGCGTTTCGAAATTGCGCCGGAGGGCACCCAGATCGATTGTCAGGTATCCGGATGCACCCTCGGCAAAGAACTGTACTTCGGCGTCACCAAACGAGGACGAAATATCCACGATGCTGCCCTCCCTATGAGAGCAGATTATTTGAATATTCGGTGAGTTTGGTGCTATTTGATGACAGGATGTGCGACAAATATCGATATTCTGGTGAATTCTGTCGTGTTTTGAAAGAATATGCATGGAAGCGATAGATGCGATCGACCGTAACCTTCTCCGGCTCCTTCGTCTGAACGGGCGGATCAGCAATGCGGCACTGGCCGCGGAAGTCGGGTTGTCTGCCTCCGCGTGTCTCAGGCGCGTCAAGCTCCTGGAAGAAGCCGGCGTCATCCGCGGGTATACGGCGCTGATCGACAATGGCCAGATCGAGAGCGCCATCGCCGTGATTATCAACATCACGCTGGAGCGGCAGACCGAGGATTACCTCAACCGGTTCGAAGCTGCTGTGAGGAAACATCCGGAAATTCAGGAATGCTTCCTGATGACCGGCGGCTCGGATTATATCTTGAGGGTGGAAGTTGCGAGCGCCGGCGCGTTCGAGCGCATCCACAAGGAAATCCTGTCGGCACTTCCCGGGGTTTTGCGGATCCATTCCAGCTTTTCCATCCGAAACGTGCTTGCCTCACGTTCGAAAAACCGTCGTTAGAAGATCGCTCCCGACAGTTCACCTTCGCGAATTGAGGCCGGTTTCGAGGTTGCATATTCCCGTTGCAAGCTCGATAAAATTGCAATAACGTGATCGTCAGTCACAAGCATTTTACGCATAGCATCCAAAAATTCTGACCTTTGAATTTGGCGTCCTCTTAACTCAGCGGGCGAACGATGATGCATGACGATCAGCAGTACACTCACGAAGACAATTCCAGACAGATCTTCCAGGAGCTGAAATTCCGCTCTTTGACGGTGAAAAACCGTCTTTTCCGATCGAATGTCTCGGGGCAGTTCGACGATTACAACGGTCACGGCGGCTCTGCGCGTCTGAATTGGGAGGAGAAATTCGCCCGCGGCGGGGTCGGCTGTATCATCTCGTCCTTCACGCCGGTTTCCGTGCGTGGGAGAATCCTCGTGCGCTACGCGATGATCGACAATGACGACAAAATTCCGTTCTGGAGGGCGGTCGGCGAACGGGTTCACGCCCACGACTGTCGGTTCTTGATGCAGCTCAGTCATTCGGGCCGCCAGCAGGACATGGGCGGTGCTGAAAACCTCTACAAAAGGGGACTGAGCTCAACGAACAAAAGCGATTACTTTCACGGCCTGCTCGCCGAAGCGATGAGCAGGGAGGATATTCGCACTGTCGTCGAGCAGTTTGCCCAGGGCGCGCGCCGGGCCAAAGAGGCCGGTCTCGACGGTGTCGAGCTGCATGGCGCCAACGGCTATCTCATCACGCAGTTTCTCAGCAGCGGCATCAATGACCGCACCGACGAATATGGCGGCGACTGGGAAGGGCGGGCGCGGTTCGTGCTGGAGATCGTTCGCGCCATTCGCCGCGAGGTCGGTCAGGACTTTCACCTGCAGATGAAGATCAACGGGGTCGATCACAACGACTGGCTCTATCCCTGGATCAGGAAGGGCAATACGCTCGACGAGACGGTCAAGATCTGTACCCTCCTGCTGGATGGCGGCAAGGGTGTCGATGCCTTCCATATTTCCAGCGGGTCGACCTTTCCGCACCCCCGCAACCCGCCGGGTGATCTGCCCCTGAACGACCTGCGACGCTGGTATGACGGCATGCTTTCGCAAGGCACAAGGGCGCGTTTCAACTATTCGATCTTTTCGAATCCGGTCCTGGGACCTGCATTTGTGGCCTGGTGGCGTTTCCGGCGGGGGAAAGTCATCGAAGGCATCAACCTCGATTATGCCCGCGCTGTCACGGAAGCGGTCAGGGGCATCGATCTCAGCGTCAAGGTTCTCTGTACGGGCGGTTTTCAGCATGCCGATGTGATCGGCGAGGCGATCCGCAGCGGCGCCTGCGATGCCGTCAGCATGGCAAGACCGTTGATTGCCAACAATGATTTGCCAAAGATCCTCAAGACCCAGAATGGCCCGGACAAAGGCCGCGAGTGCACCTATTGCAACAAGTGTCTTCTCAATGATCTGGAGAACCCTCTCGGCTGCTACGAGGTAAAACGGTATCCCGGGTCAACGTTTGAGGCCCGGCATCAGCTCATGATCGACGAGGTCATGTCGGTGTTTACGCCGCCGGCCTTTCCGGGAAGCGTTGCGGCGACACCACCTCAGGCGGTGGAGGCGGAGCCATGAGTGATCTCAACGATCCGCTGACCCCGGTCGAGATCGTCCTCGGGCGCAAGCGGAAAATCGTCGTGGTGATCGCAGTGCTTGTGCTCGCAGCGATCGTCTACTGGCTCGTTTTCGTCAACCAGTATGTCGTCGCGTTCCGAAACCAGGAAGATCATTTCCTCTACGGCTCGATTGGCAGCGAGGCATCGACCGGGCCACCCTATTGGGTCTTCAAGGCGCTGCCGGTGATGTATGCCGACAAGCTTGGGCCGGCCGGATGGGGTCATTTCGGCATGCTTTACGAGAAGCCGGGCGACGACCTGCCGATCGGCGTCTCCAGGCGCATCGTGTCCGGAGTCGATCGCGTCTGGCTGAACTGCTCGGTTTGTCATGTCGGAACCTACACGCTTCCGAACCAGACGGAGCGGCATCTGGTCTACGGTGCACCTTCAAACAATTTGCGGCTTCAGGAATTCATTCTCTTCTTCATCGACCTCGGGTCGGATCCCGGGTTTACCGCCGACCGGCTGATCGCCGCGATCAACAGTCCAGAAGTCGGCGGACATCTCAATGCGTTCGAGCGGGTGGTCTATCGCTATGTGATCTTTCCGCGCCTCCAGGCGGCATTCGCAGATCTTGGCAAACGGCTGACATTTGTTGCGCGGCAAGAGAAATGGGGCCCCGGGCGGGTCGATACATTCAACCCCTACAAAAGCCTGCAGTTCAACTTTCCGATGGGCGCTGCATCGATCAGTGATGCAGCGCTGAACGGAAGCTCCGATTATCCGTCGATCTGGCAGCAACGGCCGCGGGAGGGAATGAACCTTCACTGGGACGGCAATAACAATTCGGTTGCCGAGCGCAACCTGAGCGCAGCACTCGGCGCAGGTGTGACACCGGTAACGGTGGATCGACCGTCGATCCGCCGCATCGAACAATGGATGTGGGATCTTCCTGCGCCACAGTTTCCGGCAAAGGTTGATGTCGACGCTGCCGAGCGCGGCAGGGAAGTGTTCTCGGATACCTGCGCCGGTTGCCATGGCATGAAGACAGGCGGAACCTATTCCTAAAATACCGATCATTTCAAGCGGCTCGGCCAGACGGTCGCACTGGCCGATATCGGGACGGATCGCGGCCGCTGGGCCTCCTACACACCGGATTTTGCGGCCGCACAGAACCAGCTCTATGCGGGCTATCCGTGGCGTTTCAAGCGGTTCCACAAGACCAACGGCTATGCGAACCATCCCCTCGACGGGATCTGGGCCCGCTCGCCCTATCTGCACAATGGGTCCGTACCGACGCTGCGGGATCTGCTCGAACCCTCGTCGCAGCGGCCGGCCCGGTGGTATCGCGGCAGCGAGGTGCTCGACCTGGCACGGGTCGGATATCGATCCGACGATGCGGCACCGGGCGATCAGTTGTTTCTCTATGACACCTCGAAAACCGGCAATTCCAACCGCGGACACGAGGGCAAAGCTTACGGCACGGAGCTTTCCGGAGCCGATAAGGATGCCCTCGTCGAATACATGAAGACGCTATGATCAGGACCCGCTCGCTCAGCACCTGGAAGGCCCGTCACGCCATCGTCGTATGGATCGGCGTGATCCTGAACCTATGTTTCGTGCTGCCTCTGATCTTCTGCCCGGAATGGCTGCTTTCCCTGTTCGGCATCGTCGTCAACCAGGTGATCTGGGCGCAGTTCGCGGGCCTCCTGCTTGGTATTCTCTCCGTCTTCTATATTCCCGCGTCGATCGATATCGACCGCTACCGGATCTTTGCCTGGCTGCAGGTCTTTCCATCGCGCACAGCCGGCGTCGTGTTCTTCCTGCTTGCCGTGACGGTGTTCGACCAGCCTATCGGCTATATCACCGGTGTCCTTCTCGATGGTTCGGTGGCGATCCCGACGCTGATCTGCCTCCTCAACATCAGCCGCCTTGAACAGGAACTCGCCGACGGGGGCCGCTCATGAGTGTGCGCAAAACCCGGCTGTTCTGGAAAGGGCTTCTGGCGCTGCTGGTCGTCGTCGTGGCGGGTGCGCTTTCCGTTTATCTTCTTCTTTTCCGCCCGGTTGCCGCCCCTCGTACGGAGGATCTCGCCCGGCTTTTCAATCACGGCTCGATCGGCAATGAAGAGGTTCAGGGCCTGCCCTACTGGATCTGGCGCGTGCTGCCGCAGATCTTTCCGGAGCATGTGCCGAACGGCAAGGATGGCTACGGTGCCTTCGGCATGTACTGGCGTGCCGGAGACAAGGTGCCGATCGGCTTTTCGGTGACGACACTGGGTGTCATCGATCGCGTCTCGCCCAACTGTGCCTTCTGCCATCAGGGCAGCTACAGGCTGAAACCCGATGAGCCTCGCGTGCTGGTCTCTGCCGGTGCCGGAACGCGCGTGGACCCGCAGGCCTATATCCGCTTCCTGATCAAGGTCGGTGCCGATGCCCGCTTCACCGCGGACCGGGTGATGCGGGAAATCACCACGATCTACGACATGCCGCTTTATGAGAGGTTGCTCTACCGTTTCGTTCTGATCCCGGCAACGCGCAAGGCATTTCAGGATCAGGCGCGGCGGTTCGCTTGGCAGGACACTCGACCCGACTGGGGCCCGGGCCGCATCGATCCTTTCAACCCCGTCAAATTCCAGAACCTCGAGCTCCCGGACGACGGCACGATCGGCAATTCCGACATGATGCCGCTGTGGAACATGAGCGAGCTTGCCCCGACGAACATTCGCACCTTCTCGCTTCATTGGGACGGGTTGCAAACGGATGTGCGCGAAACCGCGGTATCGGGCGCCATCGGCGATGGCATGAGTTCCAAAACCTTTCTGCGGACCCAGGAAAACCTCGACCGGATGATCGCCTTCACCTCGGTGCAGCGGCCGCCGCCTTCGCCGTTCAAGAGTAGTCGTGAGACGAACGATCCCCTTCGGGTTGACGCCTCCGCCGTCGATGCGGGGCAGGGGATCTACCAGGCGCAGTGTGCCGTTTGCCATGACACGAACGGTGCGCGCTACCGATCTTCGATCCCGATTGTCGAACTCGGAACGGATCGGCATCGCATCGACATGTGGAGCCCCGCGGCGAAGTCCCGATATGCCGATTACGAGACTGGCTACCGGTGGGGGTTCACGCATTTTCAGAAGGCGGAAGGCTACGTGGCCGTCGATATGGCGGGCCTGTGGTTGCGCGGGCCATATCTCCACAATGGCAGCGTTCCGACGCTTGCCGATCTCCTCAAATCTCCGGAACAGAGGCCGAAGCAGTTTTATCGCGGCTCCGATCTCGTGGACACGGTGAACGGGGGTTTCGTCAGCGCCGAGCAACCGGAAACGGGCGGGTTTCTCTATGACACGAGCCTGCCGGGCAACGGCAATGGCGGCCATCTCTGGGGCACGGACCTGCCGCAGGCCGAAAAGGACAATTTGCTCGCCTATCTGAAGACACTTTGAAACCGGGGAGGGGGACGCATGCACGGTTGGACCAAGAAAGCGAAGCGTTTCCTCTTCTGGCTGGTCACGACCGCTGCCGCTTTGGTGGTGATCGTTCTGTTCGTGGCCGGCTTCGTCGTCTGGTCGCTCATCCAGCCGCCATCCGATCAGTTCGGCAAGGTCGAGGACGAGGCCAAGTTTGCGCGGCGCGACGTTTCCAGTCTGCCAGCCGCAACCGAGCCCTATTTCGCCGAGATGGACAAGGGTCTCCTCAAGGGGATTGAGGGAGGGGAGTACCCGCAGAAAATCCGCCAGATTGCAGGCGCGACGGGGCTTGACCCCGAGGCGATCCGACAGGCGGCAATCCGCGGTCAGAATGCCTGGATTGTCTGGACCGGCGGCAATGATCGCTTCTGGGATTTTGCCGCGCGCAACACGATCGGAGCATTTGATCTTCTGAAGACGGTTTCCTCGCATCCGAGCCAGGCCTATGGCCGCGACAATCGCTTTCGGTATCTCGGGCTCGTCAATGAGCCGGGCTTCGATGAGGCGACGGGACCGGACCCGAAACACTTCGGATTGTGGCTCGACCAGCGCCGGACTGACACGCCTCCCGATCCGTTCGGCGGCAATCCGGACGCGGACAGGCGATACCCAGGCGTGGAAGTGGGTGCGCGGGGTAAACCGGTTGAGTTTGAAGCCCGGGAGGTGACCCTGCCGGTCGGCTCCTATTACGGGGAACCGACCGGCGTCATGGGGCTGCGCCTGTTTCCCAACCCGGATTTCGACTTGAAGGCCTCGAAAAAGTGGGACCCCGACCGCTACTATAACGACCCTTCCTACTACAACGACAAGGATCTGGTGCGTCCGTACCGCGTCGGCATGTCCTGCGCGTTCTGCCATGTCGGACCGAACCCGATCACGCCGCCGGCGGATGTGGAAAGGCCGCAGTTTTCGCAGATCACCTCGAACCCGGGAGCGCAGTACTTCTGGGTGGACCGGATCTTCTTCTGGAACACGCAACCGCGCGGCGAGGACGATAAGCCGACCTCCAACGAAGGCAATTTCCTTTTCCAGCTGTTCCACACCAATCCGCCGGGGTCGCTGGATACCTCGCTCGTTTCGAGCGATTACATCAACAACCCTCGCACGATGAATGCGGTCTATGAGACAGTAGCGCGCCTTGGAGTTGCATCCGGTACGGGCTGGGAAAATTTGACCGGCGACGAGCTGGCGAACAAGCAGTTTCAGGATTACTCGCAGACCGCGGCACTGCATGCCTTCTTCAACAAGCGGGACGGCAAGTCTGCTTCGATGCGGGTGCTGAAGGATGGGTCTGACTCCGTCGGCACGCTTGGGGCGCTCAACCGTGTTTACTTGAACATCGGGCTGTTCAGCGAAGAGTGGCTTCTGCACTTCCGCCCCTTCCTGGGTGGCCAGAAGATATCGCCAATCCGCGTTCCGGATGCGCAGAAGAACTCCGTCTATTGGCAGGCGACCGAGACGATGACGGCCGACATGGCGATCTTTTTTCTCGTCACCGGTCGCTCCGATCTCCTCAAGGACGCGCCGGGCGGAAAGGAGCTGCTGGCCGCGCTGGATCAGCAGCAGGTAGCCCGTGGTCGTGATGTCTTCGCTGAAAACTGCGCGGCGTGCCATTCGAGCAAACAACCCAAGGCTCCGGCCGAATTCGGCGTTGGCGAGGGGATCTGCGAGGGCGGCGGCGCGGGGCCGCAGTACCGTGAATGCTGGGACCGCTACTGGGCCTGGGCACAATCGGCACAGTTCAAACAATTGATGCGTGCGCAGGCCGAGAAACCGGACTTTCTCGTCGACAACTATCTGTCAAGTGAACGAAGGGTGCCGATCGATCTGGTGCGCACCAATGCGTGCAGTGCCATCGCCACCAATGGCCTGGCCGGCGATATCTGGGATAACTTCACCTCGTCGACATACAAAACCCTGCCTGCACCGAAGGAAGTGACGGTGCATCATCCGGTTTCGGGTGCAGCAACGCCGATGCAATCACCGGGTAACGGACGCGGCTATTTGCGACCGCCTTCGCTGATCAGCCTCTGGTCGACGGCGCCCTATCTCCTCAACAATTCCGTCGGGCACGAGATCCCCTATTCCTATCCGCGTTATGGCAAGGATACGGAAAGCGGGCCGGTTGGGACGTCCGGTACGCAGGCGAACTCCGGAATCGGAAGCTACCCACGATCTCCCAGCGCCTGCCCGGCTGCGGATCCCAAAGACCCCTACATGCCCTGTATCGAAAACCGGCTTTCGGCCTTCGACACGTCGATCCGGCAGATGCTTTCACCGGAAACGCGGCGGATGGACAAAGCGACCGAAGAGGCCGTGCCGGGCTATATCTATCGTACCAGCGCCCCTTCCTGCCTGATCATCCCAAAAGGCTTCGTGCCGGATCAGGTCCGCCCCTTTAGCGGCTTGCTCAGCCGCATTGCGCCCTGGGCGTTCAAGGATGACGGATCGATTGCACTCGGGCCCTTCCCGTCGGGATTTCCGGTCAATGCGCTGGTCAATACCAAGCTTTTGCCGGATCATGACGAAGACGCCTGGCCCGTTTACAAGCGGCTGATCACCAATGGTCCCGGCCTGGTTTCGGCCTTCGCAGAGCTGGGCGGGCAATGCTCCGCGCAGGAACTGGCCGACCCGGCGGTGCGGAGCCATTCCGAGACGGTCGTGCGCGAGACCGGCCTGATCGATCGGCTCGTGACCCTCAGCAAGTGCCCCGATTACGTCGTCAATGCGGGACATGCCTTCGGCTCGGATCTGTCGCAGGCGGACAAGGACGCATTGATTTCATTCCTGAAGCAGCTGTGACATGGCAGGGAGCGAAGCGACCCACGACTACATCGTGATTGGCGCCGGTGCGGGTGGGGCGGTCGTGGCTGCGCGGCTTGTGGAGGCGGGGTGCACCGTTCTGGTGATCGAAGCTGGTGGTGATCCGCTCGCCGAACGGCCTTGCAGCGATGCGGTTGCAGATGACGACCCCGATATGCCTCTGGCCGATGCTTATAAAGTGCCGGCGTTCCATGCTTTCGCGTCCGAACACGAGGGTTTGGCGCGTGATTACTATGTCAGGCATTATGAGGATACGGCCGTGCAGAAACGCGACTGGCGGTACTGCGATGAAAAGGGCGGAATTCTCTATCCCCGTGCACAGGGGCTGGGTGGCTGCAGTGCCCATCATGCGATGATCATCGTCAAACCGAATGCCTGCGACTGGAACCATATCCGCGACCTCACAGGCGACGAGAGCTGGCGGGCTGCGCATATGCAGACCTATTTCGAACGGATCGAACGCTGCCGCTACCGCATCTTTTTCTGGCGCTGGCTTTCCTTCCTCACTGGTCTCAATCCGACCGGACACGGCTGGTGGGGCTGGATGCAAACGGAACTGGTTTTTCCGCTGAGACCAATCCGCGACCGCCTGCTGTTGAGCTCGCTTCTGCGCTGTGTGCGCGCGGCAGCTGATGCCTTCGGTCATTCCGGGACGCAATGGGAGACGGCGGAAACCGATCCGAATGCGCACCGGGTCTGGAACCCCTTCGCAAGCGGCATCCGCATCGCGCCCCTTTCCACCCGCAGGCATGTGCGGCATGGGCCGCGCGAACGGTTGCTCGACGTCAAGGCGAGGTATCCCGACAGGCTCGATATCCGGCTGAGAACAGCGGTGGCGCGTATTGCGATTGAGGATAGGCGCGCCGTGGGCGTCCACGCGATCGATGCGAACGGCAACGAACTCTTCGTTGAGGCGCGGCGAGAGGTCATCCTCGCAGCCGGCGCTTTCGCATCGCCGAAGATCCTGATGCTGTCGGGAATTGGCGATGCCGCTCATCTCGCTCGACACGAGATCGCCGTCGTCGAAGATCTGCCGAGCGTTGGCCGCAATCTGCAGGACCGATATGAGATCGGCGTCGTCAGCCGCATGAACAAGCCCTGGGCGACGCTTAAAAACGCAGCCTATTCGATCCGTGACGCAGAATACCGCAAGTGGCGGCGCTTTCGTCTTGGCAACTACGCAAGCAACGGCCTGTTGTTTTCCATGGCGCTCAAATCGCGCGACAGCCTGAACGAGCCTGATCTCCACTGCTTTTCGCTGCTGGGTGATTTCCGCGGCTACTACAAAGGCTATTCGCAGCGGATCAGAAAGAAAGACTATCTGAGCTGGGTCGTGCTCAAGGCCTATACGGAAAACCGAGCCGGTACGGTGAGGCTGCGATCTTCGGACTGGAGGACAGACCCGGACATCCAGTTCCATTCCTTTGCCGAAGGCAGCGGCGATTACCGTCACGATCTCGATGCGATGGTAAAGGGCGTCCGTTTCGTGCGCAAAGTGGCCGAAGGGATGGACGACCTCGTTGCCGAAGAGGAAGAGCCCGGCCGCTGGCGCGACAGCGACGAAGCACTGCGCAACTACGTGGCCGAAAACGCATGGGGTCACCACGCCTGCGGGACCTGCGCCATCGGGCCGCGGGACAGCGGCGGCGTGACGGACAGCCGGTTCAAGGTGCATGGCGTCGATGGGTTGCGGATCGTGGATGCGTCGGTCTTTCCCCGCATTCCCGGCTATTTCCTCGCCTGCGCGGTCTACATGATCGCCGAGAAGGCGGCCGACGTTTTGCTTTCGCCACCACAGGGGGAGATGGCGTGATGACGCAGGTTCAACCACGCGGCCGGTCTCTCGTTCGGCAAGCCTATCCCTGGCTGAACGACAGGGTTGCGGATTTCGTTCGCGGCTGGCGACGTCTGGATGCGTGGGCCAACCGGCCGCTTCCGACAAGGCGACGCGCCTACTGGAAACTGCTCGCCCCGGACCGTTATCCCTGGTACGCGCCGGCGCTGTTTCTGGTTCTGACCGTCATGCTGGCACTTGGCCCCACCATGGAAACCGATTGGCCGAACCTCATTCTGCTGGTGATCGGACTTGTGCTTTTTCTGGGTCTCAACGCTCTTGCCGAGCGTCGCCAAGTCGCCAACAACTATCTGCTGACCGGGCAACTGACATGTCTGGTTGCGATGCTGGCATTGCTGTTGTGGAGTTCTCTGCCCGAGGTCTACGGAGAGATGGTCGCCGCACCCCGACTGCACGTGGGCGTGGCCGTCGTTCTTGCGATGACCGTCGCGCTTGCTGCTGCATTCGGTTTTGCCGCAGCGCTATTCAGGTCGACAGCCGATGGAGGATTGGCCGATGCCCTGCCAGAGGTGGAGCTGTTTCTTCCCAAGGATCGCTACAGTTTCGTGGGGGGCGGGGCGAAAGCTGCCTTCTTTTCCGCCTTGGCAATCGCTCCGGTTCGCTATCCGGTAGAACTCCTTCTGCCCGGGTCGCTGCTGACCCTGTTCGTACCCGACCATCTTCTTGCCCCAACTTTCCTTTTCGTCGGCGGGATCATGTGGATCTTGCTTTTCCTCGGCATTCTCTTCGAGCGGCTGATGGAAATCCTGAAGACGCTGGGCCGGATGTTTTTCATCGGTCCGCAGCGCGTGATTTCCATTCTCGTCATTGCCGTCGCCGGGGCACGGCTCGCGGAAATACATTTCATCACGTACCTCTTCAATGGCGGCAGCACGGGTTATGGCAACCCGGTCCTGATGCTTTACATCCTGCTTTCTTATGCGTGCGCTTGGTATTACGGTTTCTGGACCGACCAGTTTGTGGCCCGCAGGCTCATGCGCATGCTCACACTCAAGCCCGACTGGCGCACCGCCATATCGGTCGGTTATCCCTACCACGGTGATCCGACACTCAGCCGCGTCGAAAGCGAAGGTCGCACGATCAGTTTGCATGGCGCCGGCCGCTTGAAGCTGCGGGGTCACTACGAAGACGGGTATGCCGGCGGCGGCACGGCTCTTCAGTTCATGACGCCCGCGGAGCTGATCGGTCAATTCCGGCGCCAGATAGAGCTTCGCTCACGCGACATGATAAAGGCAGACGATCTGCTGGCGAGCCTGCGCAATTTCGAGCGGGCGGCGGTGATCTATCCGGTCATCGTCGGAACGTTGGCCTTTGGCCTGATTGTCGGGCCGATTGTCCTGACGTTCTATTACGCGGTGCAACCGCCGGAGCTCACAGTCCATGCCGAGGGTGGGGGCGGTCGCGATGCTCTCGCGTTCATGAAGAACCAGGATTATGAAAATGGCGACTGCTCACCTCTGAAAGCGGGCATGCCTCGCATCGCCATCGCGGCTTCCGGAGGTGGTACACGCGCTGCAATCTATACCGCCTCGTTGCTGAGGGGCTTGGCGGAGGCGGGACATGTCTGCGACGTGGTGATGGCGAGCGGCGTTTCCGGCGGGAGCGCTGCGCTTGCGTATTTTGGCTTGCACGAGGCGGAACTACGCTCCCGCGGTGGCGTCGGCTTCATGGCGTGGGAGCGCTATTCGCGGGAAATGGCGCATCCTTATATTGAAGATGTCATCAATCGCGCCAGCGACCTGCGGATCACATTCGGTCGCTTTCAGTGGAGACGTTTTACATGCGGCGAGCCGGCGGTGCCGGATGGTTCTGTGAGCGGCATTGCACCAGCCCGCTCCAAACTCGGACATATCCTGGCGGAATCCTTCGCCTGCCGAATGGGGGCGGGAAAGATGGGCGACGTCTCGTTTGGATTGATGCTGAATTCGTCGATCGTCGGATCCTATCCCGATCCTGGAAATCCGTGCCGCCGAGGCGACGGGTATTCGCTGCCGGAACAGGCCAGCCGGTGCCAGGGGCTGCTGGATGGCGCAAGCGCGGGCGGGCGGCTTGTGCTGACCAACATCGGATCGACCCAGACGATGCAGGCAAGTACGTCGCCCGGGATGGAAATCGTCACCATCGACGAACCTGACGTCTCTGTGTCACGCGCTGCAGCATTGAGCGCCAATTTCCCCCCTGTGTTTCCGGATGCCGCCGTGGATATCATGCCGAGCAGCGGCACTGCCAAACGCTATTGGGTAACGGACGGCGGGACGGTCGAGAACCGCGGTACCGTGACCATGTATCGTGCCTTGCGCGATGCGGCGAGACGAGAACCCAAATCTTGCGGGTGCGGCAATTCGGCAAAGTTCGCCCCGCTCCACGTCATCGTCGCGGATGTTTCCGCCCTCGCGGGGCCCTATAGCGAAAGTTTCGGTTTCGACTCTGTCCTTGGAGCCGGTGGACAGCTCGGGCTCGGCATGGAAGCGGAACTGCGCGCCGACCTCAAAACGCTCTACGAAACGACCCACTGCAGCAAGATCTACTTTCATGACATCGTGATACCGCCCGTTTTTTCGAGCAATGGAGGCATCGGAACGCATTGGTTGCTGCCTGGCTCGATGACGTTTCGCGATCCCAACCATTCGGGCGAACAGGTTACGCTCCATGCCGAGGACGTCGAAAAACTCGTGTTGTCTCTGCACAGCAGCCGGGCCTTCACCTATCAGGACAACGCGGGCGTCAAGAGGGTCTTGGGTTGGGCGCAGGATGGTCCCGGTAACCGGCATCGTGCCAATTGGGTCAGGCTGCTCGACATGTTGAACGGAAAGCTGCCGCCTCAACTCTGACCAGTGGTCTTGGACCTATCGTTCCTTCACCGCCTCCATGGCAACCGAGGTTGAGGTGCTTGCCACAAATGGCAGACTGGAGATTTTTTCGCCAAGCACTTCGCGATAGCGGCGGATGTTGGGTGTGCGGATCTTCAGGAGGTAATCGAAACGTCCGGCTATCATGTGGCACTCCTCGACCTCGGGAATTCGCCATACTGCTGCGTTAAACGCGTTGAGTGCCGTTTCGCGCGTATCGGACAGTTTCACCTCTGCGAAAGCCACATGGTCGAGGCCGAGTTTCTTCGGGTTGAGAACGGCGCGAAAGCCGAGAATGAAGCCATCCTGCATCAGCCGCTTCAGGCGCGCATTCACCGGGGTCTTGGACAAGCCGACTTTGTCGGCAAGATCCGTCACCGAGACCCGGCCATCGCCGACAAGGACATCCATGATCTTCCGGTCGAAGTGGTCGATATCCCCAGGTGTATCGCTCTTCCTCTCCATTTTCTCTGTCCTCCTCCCGAAACGTGGTGAATTTCTCCAAATTCTACCCATTTTCAGAGAAGCTATATAGAGCAGATTCGATTATTTTTCTCGCATCGCGGGATCGTCGCTGATCCGCTAGATTGGCTTGATATTCGGGAGGCGGAACAATGGCATCTGCGATGGAACACAACACATTCTTGCCTGGCTCTTTGGAGACCATGCCCTTTGAAGATTTCGCCCCGCCGATCCGGCCGCAGTCCGATTTGCGCAAGGCCATCACAGCGGCCTATCGCAGACCTGAAATCGACAGTGTGCTGCCGCTTCTCGAGCAGGCAACACTGCCCGCCGACCTCGCTGACAAAGTCCGTTCGACAGCGCGCGATCTGATTGTCGCGCTGCGCCGCAAGGCCAAGGGGTCGGGCGTCGAAGCGCTTGTGCAGGAATACTCGCTTTCCAGCCAGGAAGGCATTGCCCTGATGTGCCTGGCTGAGGCGCTGCTGCGCATTCCGGATATGGCGACGCGTGATGCGCTGATCCGCGACAAGATTTCCGGCGGAAATTGGAAGTCGCATGTGGGCGAGGGCCGTTCGCTCTTCGTCAACGCGGCGACCTGGGGACTTGTCGTGACCGGCAAACTGACCTCGACCGTCAGCGATCGCAGCCTTTCAGCGGCCTTGACGCGTCTGATCGCCCGCTGTGGCGAACCGGTCATCCGCCGCGGCGTCGATATGGCGATGAGGATGATGGGCGAGCAGTTCGTCACCGGTGAGACGATCGAGGAAGCACTGCGCCGCTCGCGGACCATGGAGCAGAAGGGCTTTCGCTATTCCTACGACATGCTTGGCGAGGCAGCGACGACAGGGGAAGACGCGGAGCGCTATTACAAGGACTACGAGAAGGCGATCCATGCGATCGGCAAGGCCTCTGCCGGACGCGGGATCTACAACGGCCCGGGCATTTCCATCAAGCTCTCGGCACTTCATCCGCGCTATACCCGCGCCCAGGCCGGCCGCGTCATGGAAGAACTTCTGCCGCGCGTGAAGGCGCTGGCCGCCATTGCCAAGTCCTACAATATTGGTCTGAACATCGATGCGGAGGAGGCCGATCGCCTCGAACTGTCGCTCGATCTTCTGGAGGACCTCTGCTTCGACCCTGCTCTTTCCGGCTGGGACGGCATCGGCTTCGTGGTGCAGGCCTATGGCAAGCGATGCCCGTTCGTGCTTGATTTCATCATCGACCTCGCACGCCGTTCCAACCGCCGCATCATGCTGCGTCTGGTCAAGGGCGCCTACTGGGATGCGGAAATCAAGAAGGCGCAGATCGACGGGCTCGAAGACTTCCCGGTCTTTACCCGCAAGGTGCACACGGATGTCTCCTACATCGCCTGCGCCCGGAAACTGCTCGACGCTCGCGACGCCGTCTTTCCGCAATTTGCCTCGCACAACGCCCAGACTCTCGCCACGATCTATCAACTGGCCGGACCTGATTTCAAGGTCGGCGATTACGAGTTTCAGTGCCTGCACGGCATGGGCGAGCCGCTCTATGAAGAGGTCGTCGGTCAGTCAAAGCTCGACCGGCCAGCCCGCATCTATGCCCCGGTCGGGACGCACGAAACGCTTCTCGCCTATCTCGTCCGCCGTCTCCTGGAAAACGGCGCGAATTCGTCCTTCGTGAACCGGATCGGCGATGACCAGGTGTCCGTCGACGAGCTGATTGCCGATCCGACCGCCGTCGTTCGCGGCATGTCCGTTTCCGGCGGAAAACACGATCAGATCGCTCTGCCTGCCGACCTGTTCGGCAAGGACCGACAGAACTCCCTGGGGTTCGATCTCGCCAACGAAACGACGCTTGCCTCCCTCGCGTCCGTGTTTCAGGAAGGCGCCCGGGCTCCCTTCACAGCCGCTCCAGAACTTGGCGATGGAACTTCATCAGGTGAAACGCGGCCCGTGCTCAATCCGGCTGACCATCAGGATGTGGTCGGCTCAGTCACGGAAGCAAGCGTGGAGGATGCGCAAACGGCGGCCGCTCTCGCGCAAGAGGCTTTTGCCGATTGGCAGTCCGTTGCGCCGCAGGAACGGGCTGCCTGCCTCGAAAGGGCTGCCGATGCCATGCAGGAAAGCATGCCGTCCCTTCTCGGCCTGATCATGCGCGAGGCTGGAAAATCCCTGCCGAACGCGATTGCCGAAGTGCGCGAAGCGATCGATTTCCTGCGCTATTATGCGGAACAGGCCAAGCGCACGCTGGGGCCGGGGCATAAGGCGCTCGGGCCGGTGGTCTGCATCAGCCCGTGGAACTTCCCGCTGGCAATCTTCACCGGTCAGATCGCGGCCGCTCTCGTCGCCGGCAACAGCGTGCTGGCAAAGCCTGCCGAAGAAACGCCGTTGATCGCAGCGGCAGGCGTGAAACTTCTCTATCAGGCCGGCGTACCACGCGGCGCGCTTCAGCTTTTGCCGGGTGATGGAAAGATCGGCGCAGCACTCGTGGCCGCCCCCGAAACACAAGGCGTGATGTTTACCGGTTCGACAGACGTTGCTCGCCTGATCCAGGCCGAGCTTGCCGGCAGGCTGTCGAGTTCCGGAAAGCCGATCCCGCTGATTGCCGAAACCGGCGGCCAGAACGCAATGATCGTCGATTCCTCGGCTCTGGCCGAACAGGTGGTCGGCGATGTCATCGCGTCCGCCTTCGACAGCGCCGGTCAGCGTTGCTCGGCCCTCCGTGTCCTGTGCCTGCAGGAAGACATAGCGGACCGCGTGATGACCATGCTCCGCGGCGCCCTGGCCGAACTGACCGTCGGGCGCACCGACCAGCTGAAGATCGATATCGGGCCGGTCATCACAGCCGAAGCGAAGGGTGTTATCGACGGCCACATCGATGCGATGCGCGCCAAGGGCCGGCGCATTGAGCAGGTCGCCATCCCCGCTGCAACGGCTGCCGGAACCTTCGTCGCGCCGACGATCATCGAACTGAACAACCTCTCGGACCTCGAGAGGGAAGTGTTCGGACCTGTCCTTCACGTCATCCGCTATCGTCGTGAGGATCTCGACAGGCTGATCGACGATATCAACGCCACCGGCTACGGTCTCACATTCGGCCTCCACACGCGTCTCGACGAAACGATTGCGCATGTGACGAGCCGTGTCCGGGCCGGCAATATATACGTCAACCGCAACGTCATCGGTGCCGTCGTCGGCGTGCAGCCGTTCGGCGGGCGAGGTCTCTCAGGCACGGGGCCTAAGGCCGGCGGTCCGCTCTATCTCGGTCGCCTCCTGCAGCAGCCGCCGGTTCCGCCGCGCCACAGTTCCGTTCATGTCGATCCGGCGATCTCGTTGCTGGCCGAATGGCTGCGCGCCAAGGGCAAAACCGAGGACGCCGAAGCGATCCGCGAACTGGGTGGCGAATCCGCTCTCGGCATGTCGCAGGAACTTCCGGGGCCCGTCGGTGAGCGCAACACCTATAGTCTGCATCCGCGCGGTCGCATCCTGCTCGTACCGCAGACAGAGGCGGGTCTCGTTTCCCAACTGGGTGCCGCGCTCGCAACCGGCAACAGCGTCACCATCGACACGGACTCCGGCCTTCAGAGTAAGTTCTCCGATCTGCCGGCCGAAATCGCTGCCCGGATCATCTGGTCTTCCGATTGGGCAAACCATGGACCCTATGCCGGTGCCTTGGTGGAAGGCGACGGCAATAGCCTGATCTCCGTCTCGCGCCGTATTGCCAGCCTTCCCGGCCCGCTGGTGCTGACGCAGGCGGCTTCCTCAGCTGACATCGCCGGCATGGATGAGCCCTATTGCCTGAACTGGCTGCTTGAAGAAGTGTCGGTCTCCGTGAATACGGCGGCCGCTGGCGGCAACGCGAGCCTGATGGCGATAGGGTGAGGACAGCATGGACGATCTTCAGACGGCGCGCGTCATCATAGGCAGCTACACGGAATCGATGCCGCATGTGGAGGGCAAGGGAAAAGGCGTCAGCCTGCTTTCCCTTGATTTCCAGACGGGCCGGTTCGAAGAGGTCGCGGCGTTCGAAGCGATCCGCAACCCCACCTATCTGGCGCTCGGGCAGGATGGAAACGTCCTCTATGCCGTCGAGGAACTCGACGACGAGGCGCAGGCGGGCGTGGTTGTCCTGCAGATCGATGTGGACGGCGGTCTAAACTTGGCGAAGCGCATCTCGGCGAGAGGTTCAGCGCCGTGTCATGTTTCGCTCGACAGTTCAGGGAAACGGCTGTTCGTTGCCAATTACGGCAGCGGAAGTGCGGTCGCTTACGGTCTTGATCATCAGGGTCTTCCCGATGACGACGACGTCATGGTGATCCAGCGGACAGGATCCGGCCCCGTCACCGACAGGCAGGAAGGCCCGCATGTGCACCAGGTTTTGGTCATGCCTGGCGATCGGCATGTTCTCGTTTGCGATCTCGGGACCGACGAGATCGCCAGATATGCATTCGGCGATCGGGGAATAGGCTCAGAGCCGGATGTCGTGCTGCACGTGCCCGGCGGTTCACTGCCGCGCCATATCGTCTGCTCGCGGGATGGTCGTAGGCTCTACGTCGCGCATGAGGCCGCGTGCTCTGTCGGCTCCTATGCCATCGTGGGAGACAATTTCACGCTCCTCGCCGAAACCAGCACAGTGCCGGCGGATTTTACCGGCACGTCGTCCTGCGCGGCGATCAAAATTCATCCGAACGGCAGGTTTCTTTATGTCTCCAACCGCGGCCATGACACGATCGTCGCCTGTGAAATTCTGGCCGATGGCGGGTTGAGAACCCTCGGCTGGTATCCCACCATGGGCAGAACCCCGCGGGATTTCGCCATCGATCCCACCGGTCGCTATCTCATCGTCGCCAACCAGGACAGCCACTCGCTGGTCTTCTTTGAGATCGATGGGGAACACGGGACGCTGACGACCATCGGCGAGCCGTTCGAGATCGGCAGTCCCGTCTGCGTCCTGTTCGCCTGACGTCTAGACCGGCTGCAAACGACCGAAATAGGCGACGAGGGCGAGCACTCCGAGGCTTAGCCCGATTTCCGTGACCGTCGCGCAGACGAGGCTTCGATACATCAGCGGGCTGCGGTCGAGCAGCCGCACGAAGACGTAACGGTTGACGATCGCCAGCGCGACCATGGTTGCAACGATCAGGATCTTGGCCGAAAGCAGCAGCTGATAGGGCAAGGACCAGTTAAGCGGCAGGCCGCCGACGATGAGCCATGTGCTGAACAGCCCTGTCACGATCACAAGTGCCACGGCAACATGACCTGCCCGGGAAAAGCCGATCAAAGCGGTCGTGGCATCGTGTCGCGTCGACTGGTCCCTGAGCGCGGGGAGAAGCAGAGCGACCGGTAACAGCGCCCCGAACCAGAACCCGCCCGAGAGAAGGTGCAGCAGATCGTTCGCCCGGTGCAGCAGGCGCAACGGTCCATCGTGGATAGCGGCGTGTCCGGAAATCGGAAGGCTGGCGAGAGCGACCAAAGCCGCCAGCGCCGTCGGCAGGATTTTCGAGCGCGAGGAGGGCGTAAGGGCCGCGAACAACAGGCCTGCAGCAATCGCCTGCACTATCCAGACGGTGCCGATACTGGTCTGGGTTATGACCGCCCACAGTATACCGAGATCCGCCGCATCCTGCCAGCCGTCGCCGAGAAGGGCGGCGCTGAGCGGCAGAGATGCAACCGTCGCACCCGCTATCACAAGCACCGACAGGCCGCGGATCGGTGTGAGCTTCGCCCACACCGATTGCCGTAGACCGTCCGGCACAAAACCGGCGATATAGGTTGCGGCGCCCCAGAGGAACAGGGCGCCTGCGTAGAAGCCGAAACGGCAGACTACAATGAGGGTCTCAGCCGTTGTCACGGCTTCACGGTGAACGTGTAAGTGCCGTTGGTCTTGTGGCCATCGACCGAAAGCACATTCCATCTGACCGTATATGTGCCGGGCTTGAGCGGCCCGGTGACCGGCGCAGTCAGCGTCTTGTCAGCGTCTTTCAGCGCGCCTTTGCCGATCTCGATCTCCTTGCCGTCGGGGCCGAGAAGGTGAAGCTTGCTGAACGGCAGGTTCAGGGCTTCGGAAAACGTCAGGTCCAGTTCTTCCGGCGATGCAACGGATGCCTTGTCGGTTGGGGTCGTCGATTTGACGCTGGCATGGGCAGCAGCCTGGCCAGCGGCGGCAACAAAAGCCGCGAATGCAAGCGAAGCGATGAGTGTGTTACGCATGTGTTTTCCTTTAAGCGAAGGCGCGTTTGAGCGGCGGAACGAAGCGGACGACGATCTGGTCGAAGGCGATCATCGCGACGATCGCAATCCCGCTCATCGGAAACGCGATGGCAAAAACCAGCGTGATCAGCCACAGACCGAAATAGACGGAACGGCTCGGCGGCATCGGCGGGACGCCAATGCGGCCGGATGGACGGCGTTTCCACCACATGACGACAGCGGTGACGCAGGTAAAGACGATCGCAAGGCAGGTGGCGAGCATCAGCATCTGGTTAAACCGACCCCATTCCTGGCCCATATGAACATTGACACCCCACGCGACGGCCTTTCCAGGCGCCGGATAGAGCGGATAACCCATGTCGACCAGCGGTGTTCCGGAATACTGATCAATATGGACCGTCCTTTCCTTCGAAAGGTCGTCAGGAAAGATGGAGGCGGTATAGACGCCCGTTTCCGTGCGGGGGATCGCCGTATCAAAACCGGAGGCCATACCAAGATCCTTTGCGATCGAGACGGCCTTTTCGAGCCCGATCGGTTCGCCGCTGATCGTACCCGACATCGGCACCGGCGCTTTCTCGACACTCCAGCCGCTATTGGGCGCGACATCGCCCGTCACCTTCTTCGACACCGGCACGTTGTCCCAAAGCTCTGCGGGATAGCCGAGGCCCTTGTTGGTGAGCCAGGCCTGGACATTGCTGCCCCAGGTGTTCGACCAGAACATGCCTGTGGCGGCGAGAAAGAAGATCAGCAACCCTGCGAAAGCGCCGGTGACCGCGTGCATGTCGCGCCAGAACACCCGCCGCGAAGGATTTCCGCGCACCGTCACCACACCGCCGGTCTGCCGCCGCGGCCACCAGAGATAGATCCCGGTCGCGACCAGAACCATGGCAAAGCCGCCGGCGATCTCTGTCAGGATGTTGGGAAATGTACCGAAATAGGCGAGGCTGTGGATGCTTCTGACCACCTGATTGAACTCTTCGGCGGACGCGACCGTATCCAGCACGTCGCCATCGTAGGGATTGACGAAGACGAGCGTGGAGCCGGCTTTGGACGACACGGTGACGATGGCGCTCCGTGTTGCCGAAGCAGGGTCCTTGTAAGAGCGCGCCACCGAACCCGGGACGGCTGATGCGGCGATTTCGACGATCCGGTCCGGCGAAAGCGGCGAACCGGCGGCTTCCACCTGGTAGCGATATGCAAAAAACGTATCGTTGATTTCGTCCTTGAACAGGTAGAGCCCACCAGTGATGGCGAGGTTGAGCATGAAGGGAATGGCGAGAAGACCCGCAAAGAAATGCCAGCGCCATAGGGCGCGGTAAAGCGAAACGCCCGAGGCGTCGCTTTCCGCGGGTGAGGCGGAAGTTAAGATGATCATTCGGTATTATCCTGATGGCAGGCGGGACTGTGCCGATCTGCAACATTGAACAAGCCGCGGGCAAAGCCGCAGCGGAGGCTCAAATAATCATCAGGCGAAGGGGGGTGCTCGGGGACCGGTATTCGGCGGATATAACTGGCGGGTGATCTCGCCCACCGGGAACGGATACTTGGCCAGTTCTCGGGCGAGGAATACCCGTTCTGCGTGGATCGGCGCGGGTGGCACCATCGCCACGGCGCTGATACGGCAGGCTTCGCAGTCGGTCTTGCCGCCTTGGCTATGGTGGTGTTGTCCGTCCCGGTCATGCCGATTGCTGTTTGACGTGACGCAGAGCGTCGGTAGCGTGCCGTCCGGCAGCACATACTCGGCATAGTCAGCCGGATCGAAACCGGTGGCTGCAAGGGCAGGCGGCTGATGCGAGAGGCCGAGAACAACAAGCGCGATGGCGCATAGAATGCGCACCGCCCATTGTTCCGATTTACCGACCAGCCTTCCCATCGCGTCCTCGTGCACGGGGTTCGATCTTTCGATAGCACACCCCGGCGCTAGTACAATGCGGCATACTGTACGCGTGATGGCGAACGGTATCAGGTCAGATCGCTACCTGCTCTCCCAGCTCGACGACACGGTTGGGTGGTAGCTTGAAATAGGCGGATGGGTCGATCGCGAAATCGGCCAGCGCCATGTAGATCTGCTCCTGCCAGGCCGGCAACCCGGTATTGGGTGTGCTGACCAGGTTGCGCCGTCCCAGATAGAACGAGGTCTGCATGATCTCGAACTTGAAGCCCGCCTTCCGACAGAGCGTCAGTGCTCTGGTGACATTTGGCTCGTCCATGTAGCCGAAGGTGATGTCGAGGCGGATAAAACGCTTGGAGATGCGTTTCATTTCCACCCGTTCGCGATCGGGAACGTAGGGTTTGTCCTGCGTCCAGATTGTCAGGATGACGTTTTGTTCGTGCAGGACATGATTGTGCTTGATGTTGTGCAGCAGGACTGCCGGCGTCCGGTTGGGGACGCTGGTGAGGAAGATCGCAGTGCCGGGAACCACGACCGGCGAATGATCGGATTCCTTCTCGATCATCGGAATGAAGACTTCCAGCGGGATGTCGTTCCTGGCGGTCTTGTCCTTGATGTATTTCGAACCCTTCGTCCACGTCCACATTAGGATCATGATGAAGAAGGCGAGCGCCACGGGCACCCAGCCACCGTCGTGGATTTTGAGAAGGTTTGCGGCAAGGAACACCGCTTCGATCAAGAGCAGCGGCAGCAGAAGTGCGCCGGCGATGAGGGCCGAGTATCCGCGCACCGCCCGCAAGAACTGGAACGACATCAGCGTTGTCACGACCATCGCGCCGGTGACCGAGATACCGTAGGCGGTTGCCAGCGATTCCGAATCGCCGAAGGAGAAGATCAGCACCAGGACGCCGATGAACAGAATCATGTTCACGGCCGGAACATAGATCTGGCCGGTATTGGTTTCCGAGGTGAACTTGATCATCAGCCGCGGCAGGAAGCCGAGATGCACGGCCTGCCGGGCAAGCGAAAACGCGCCCGTAATGACAGCCTGGCTGGCGATGACGGTTGCCATCGTCGCCAGAATGACCATCGGCAGCAACGCCCAGTCCGGATAAAGGAGATAGAACGGGTTCTCGATGGCGGCCGGGTTGCTCAGGACCAACGCGCCCTGCCCAAGGTAATTCAAGGCCAGCGCGGGAAATACGAGGATGAACCAGGCGACACTGATTGGCTTGCGACCGAAATGGCCGAGATCGGCGTAAAGCGCTTCCGCGCCCGTCACGGTCAGAAATACCGCGCCGAGCACGATGAGACCCGCCCAGCCGGCGTGGGTGATAAACCAGAGCGCATTGATGGGGTTGAGGGCCTCGAGGATGGTCCAATCGTCGCCGATATGGATCATGCCACCCCATGCCATCGCCAGAAACCAGACGACCGTGATCGGGCCGAAGAATTTGGCAACTGCCTCCGTCCCCTTGGACTGGATTGCAAACAGGCCGACCATGATTGCGGCTGAGAGCGGCAAAACATAGTCGGAAAAGGCGGGCGTCACAAGCTTCATACCTTCAAGCGCCGACATGACCGACAGTGCGGGTGTGATCATCGCATCGCCGATGAACAACGCCGAACCGATCAGGCCTGCAAAGAACAGGACAGGCATGTAGCCGCCTGTCTTCTTCATCAACAGGGCAAGCAGCGACAGCGTGCCGCCTTCGCCGTCATTATCGGCGCGAAGCAGGAACAGGACGTATTTGAACGTGACGATGATCGTCAGTGTCCAAACCATCAGAGAGATCAGTCCGATGACATGTTCGGGCTGGACGCCATTCTCTGAAAATGGTCGCAGAGCCTCCCGGAACGCGTAGAGCGGACTGGTGCCAATATCACCGTAGACGACGCCGATCGAGCCCAAGAGCAGGACAAGAAATTTCCGGTGGCCTGCGGCTTTGTCGGCCGAACCGGCGGTCGAGGATGTCATGCGGACTCCAGTCTGAGGGTTTTCCAACCGAACAAGCTTGAACGGTTTACTGCCGGAATAGACGCGTAAACACGTGTTGAACGAATTCGATCCACGCATTCCTATTTCATCTGAAGTCGCAGGTCGATATCCTTCAGCAGGCCGTCATTCGCGTGGTCACAGAAAAGCAGGGCGGAGTGATCCGCCCTGCTGGTCAAGGTCCGAAAGGTGTCTCGGAACCGGTTGTTCTTGTCGTCTATTCTTCGCGCTGGCCGGTGAAATTGAGCAGCAGCTGGAAGATGTTGACGAAGTTCAGGTAGAGGGACAGCGCGCCCATCACGGCCATTTTCTGCTGGCTTTCCTGATCGTAGTTTTCTGCATACTGCTGCTTGATGTTCTGGGTATCCCAAGCGGTCAGGCCGACGAACACGACGATACCGATCACCGACACGGCAAACTGCAGGGCGCTGGAGCCGAGGAAGATGTTGACGATCGAAGCGATCATCACACCGATCAGACCCATGATCATGAACGAGCCGAACTTGGCGAGGTCACGCTTGGTGACGTAGCCGTAAAGGCTGGTCGCGCCGAACATGGTGGCGGCGATAAAGAAGGTGCGGGCGATGCTTGCGCCGGTAAATACAAGGAACACCGAAGCAAGGGACAGACCCATGACGGCGCAGAACGCCCAGAAGGTCATCTGCGCGGAGGCAGCCGACATGGACTGAATCTTGAACGAGAAGAAGAAGACGAAGGCGAGCGGCGCCAGCATCACCACCCACTTCAGCGGGCTGGAGAAGATCGGCACGTAAAGCGCCGGCGTGGTGCCGACGATGAAGGCGACGATACCGGTGATGACGAGGCCAAGCCCCATGTAATTGTAGATGCGCAGCATGTGCTGGCGAAGGCCTTCATCGAAGACTGCGCCGGATTGTGCTGTCGTGGCGCCCCAGCGCCGGTCGTTTTCATACATTCGGAATCTCCTGTTGATCAGTAAAGGGAATTCTTGAGAAGCTCGGCCTCGTCTGCGAGGCCGATATCGGTCGTGCTCGACACCACGGCGTAAGCCACGTCGCCGATCTGCCACCAGGCCGCTTCGGCCTTCGGCATATTCATGTCCTTGATAGGCTCGACCGCGAAATGGCCAGGTCGCACGGCATAGAGAGATACCCTGATGCCATCAGCGGTGCGCATACTTGCCTCGACGCTCGGGCCGTAATCCGAGGGAAAGATCTGCACGTCGGTCACCTGCCAGCCCTTTGGCAATTCGGGCATGACGATTGCCGTTGCGGCGCGGATGTCCTCCCGGTCGTAGGTCCTTGCTTCCGGCTGGGATGGCATCTTTTCGCGAACGAGCGACGTCTCGTGCGCCCGCACCGCGTTTTCGATCAGTGCTGGCGGCTGGACCGAAGCATTGACTTCGCTCGGACCAAACGGACCGATCGAGGAATTGGCAAACCATCCTGCCGAAACAAGCATGGCAATCGCCGCGACGCGTCTGAGCGCGGTAAAAGTACGCCGGCTTTCAAGACTCGCGGAAAGTCGTCTCGCCGCCTCGCGGGTCTCCGTCCTGCCATGCACGGCGTCATCGGTGAGAGCGAGCTTCAGCGTCGTCCGCATTCCGAGATCGGCCATGACGCGTGCGGCGTCTTCCGGGTGGCTGGACAGATAGTTCTCGACACGCAGGCGTCCCGCCGCGTCGAGCTGGTTGTCCACGTAGGCGTCGAGGTCATTCAGGACGACCGTTCCGGTCTCATTCATCTTTGCCTCCTACGATTTTCAGGTGGCCGCCACGCCCTTTGTCATCTTCCATGCTGCGCAGCCGAGCCCGCGCCCTCGATATCCGCGACATCAGCGTGCCGACTGGAATACCCAACGTGTCGGCGGCTTCCTGATAGGACAGGTCTTCCACCGCAACGAGGTGCAACGCTTCGCGCTGATCCTCCGGCAAGGTCATGAAAGCCTCGCGAACCTGCTGCAGGCGAACCGAATGTTCCTGCGCTGCCGGATAGGACGGCTCGGTTGCGGTCGAGCCATCATCGGCAAACAGGTCGTCGCGGCGACGACGGGCAAGGGCGCTGCGGCGACCGTCCATATGCGTGTTGTGGACGATCGAGAGCAGCCAGTTCCGCAGATTTCCACCCGAGTGGAAGGTTGAACGCTTCTCATACGCTTTGACCAGCGCGTCATGCACCAGGTCTTCGGCGTCGACAGAGTTGCGCGCAAGCGAGCGTGCGTAGCGTCTCAACGCGGCAAGCTGTGCGATCACGTCGAATGAGCGTTTGTTCGGGTCCATACCTGCTTATACGAACGCCGGCCGGATTTTATTCCATTAGTCAGAAATTATTTTCGTGATTTTTTGCCCTTCAAAGACACAGGGCAAACCCTCGTTTTGACGGCCAAGGTAGGTATGCGTCCGGTGCATGTCTGCCCTGACAATTCCTGCCTAGAAAATGAGCGGGTTTAGCGTATCTTCCATCTTGTCGAAACGATTTACCTCCTCCCAAATCGTCAGACACGCAGAACCCTCCCTCCTCCTCCCAGAGGTTTCTGCAGCAGAGCACCGGCACTCCTCCTCCCAGCCGTTGCTCTCGTCTTTTGAAGAGCCTGCCGCACCTCCTCCCGCGGCGGGCTCTTTTCGTTTTCACCCTATGGCAACGTCCTTAAGCGACCTCCTTCGTAAAGGCTGTTGCCTGCGCGCGGCTTTTGTCTCAAAGTGAAAGAAAACGAAAGCACGGGGACGAGATGCATCTGACGGACAGGCAGGCAAGGATCGTCGAGGTGGCGAGGATGACCGGGCGGGTCCTGGTGGAGGATCTGGCCACTCAGTTCTCCGTCACGCCGCAGACGATCCGCAAGGACTTGAATGATCTCTGTGAGGCGGACGTCCTCAACCGCATCCATGGTGGAGCCACGTTTCCGCGCAGCATCGAGAACATGCGCTATGAAGCGCGCCGCCAGATCGCTGCCGTCGAGAAGCAGGCGATCGGCGAGGCTGCGGCAGCCCTCATTCCGGACGGAGCGTCCCTGTTCATCAATATCGGGACCACGACGGAGGCCGTCGGTGAAGCGCTGGCCGCCCACAAGGACCTTATGGTCATTACAAATAATATCAACGTTGCCAACAGGTTGAGAGTAGTCGACGATATCGAGGTCGTCATTGCCGGGGGTGTCGTTCGCCAGTCTGATGGCGGCATCGTCGGCGAGGCGGCCGTCGACTTTATCCGGCAGTTCAAGGTTGACTATGCGGTCATCGGTGCATCGGCCATCGACCACGACGGCGCTCTGCTCGACTACGATTTTCGCGAAGTGAAAGTGGCACAGGCGATTATCGCCAACGCGCGGCATGTGATCCTTGTGGCCGACTCGACAAAATTCGAACGAACGGCGCCGGTTCGTATCGCCCAGATCTCCCAGGTTCATACGTTCATCACCGACGCCTGCCAGTCCGAACTGATCCGTGATCTTTGCCATCAGACGAATGTTGCGCTGATCGAAACAGCCACCGCGGATGCTGCAACGCACGCGTCTTCTTTCGTTTGACATTCGAGATATTTTCACTCTAATGGGGTTAGCTTTCGATTTGCCGCTGCCGGCATGTCGAGCCGGGCTCTGTGAGGGGACAGGGCTTAGCGAGGGGATAATGAGTCAGGCAATTCACGACGTCTTTGTGATCGGTGGAGGGATCAACGGTTGCGGTATCGCGCGCGATGCTGTGGGTCGCGGCTATTCGGTCGCCTTGGCAGAAATGAACGATTTTGCCTCAGGCACGTCGTCAGGCGCCACCAAGCTTATCCATGGCGGGCTGCGCTATCTCGAACATTATGAATTTCGGCTGGTGCGCGAGTCTCTCATGGAGCGCGAAGTGCTCTGGGCAATGGCACCGCATATCATCTGGCCAATGCGCTTCGTTCTCCCCTATCACAAGGGTGGCGTCCGACCCGCCTGGCTGATCCGGCTGGGGTTGTTTCTCTATGATCACCTGGGTGGCCGCAAGCTCCTGCCGCCGACGGCAACGCTTGATATGCGCAAGGATCCGGCCGGAAAGCCTTTGAAATCGCTGTTTACGAAGGCCTTCGAATACTCCGATGGCTGGGTGGACGACGCGCGGATGGTGGTGCTGAACGCCCGTGACGCTGCCGACAAGGGGGCCCTGATCCTTCCGCGCACGAAAGTCGTTTCGGCGCGGCGCGAAGAGGGCATTTGGACGATTGTTACCCGAAGCACGGTCACCGGCTCCAGTCAGACCCACAAGTCTCGTATGCTGGTCAATGCCGCCGGCCCGTGGGTGGACCAGGTGATCCGCTCCGCCTTCGGCGAAAACGAAGCGCACCATGTCCGGCTGGTTCAGGGCAGCCATATCGTCGTCAAGAAGAAGTTCGACGACCCTCGCGCCTATTTCTTCCAGAACCCGGACAACCGGATCATTTTTGCTATCCCTTACGAAGAGGATTTCACGCTGATCGGCACGACCGATCGCGACTTCAATGAGGATCCGAAGGACGTTCGGATCTCCGAAGAGGAAACCAACTATCTCTGCAAGGCGGCGAGCGAGTATTTCAAGGAGCCGGTGCGCAAGGAAGATATCGTCTGGACCTATTCGGCCGTGCGGCCGCTGTTCGACGACGGCGCCTCGAAAGCGCAGGAGGCAACCCGCGACTATGTACTGAAGCTGGATACGGTCGGCCTCGGGGAGGGCGGAGCGCCACTTCTCAATGTGTTCGGTGGCAAGCTCACCACTTATCGTCGTCTTTCGGAACATGCGCTCGAAAAGATCGGCGAAGCCATCGGCGTCAAAGGCAAGCCCTGGACCGCTGACAGCCACCTCCCGGGTGGCGATTTCCCTGCCCGCGGCTACGAAAGCGAAGTCGCTGGGCTGAAGGCGCGATATCCCTTCCTGACCGATCGCCATGCGCGTAGGCTGGTCCGGCGTTACGGTACGAGGGCTGCTAAATTGCTCGGCAACGCTGCTAGAGCAGAGGATCTTGGGCATAATTTCGGCGGCGAACTCTATGAGGTGGAGGTTCGCTATCTTGCCGATCAGGAATGGGCGTTAAGCGCCGAGGACGTCCTTTGGAGGAGAACCAAGGACGGGCTACGGCTCGACGCTGACGAGAAGAGGGTTTTGGAGGAGTACATGGCCGCAATACCGGAAAGGATCGCCGGATAAGCGGCATGTGTTCCCGCTGTGAGGAGGCAGGGGAACAAGCATGTTGGAATTGCGAAAAGCTGCGAAAATGGTGGCGGGCGAATATCATATTCACCCGAGCGACCTTACGCTCGAGCGTGGCAGTCTGAATGTGCTGCTCGGCCCGACGCTTTCGGGCAAGACATCGCTGATGCGGCTGATGGCTGGATTGGACCGGCCGACGGAGGGTGCTGTCTATTTCGATGGAATAGACGTGACCGGCATGCCGGTACAAAAGCGCAATATCGCGATGGTGTACCAGCAGTTCATCAACTATCCGCTCCTGACCGTCTATGAAAACATTGCCTCGCCGATGCGCATTTCCGGCAAGGACAAGGCGACCGTCGACCGCGAGGTGCGCAAGGCTGCGGAACTCTTGCGGTTGACTCCCTATCTCGATCGCACGCCTCTGCATCTCTCCGGCGGCCAGCAGCAGCGCACCGCGCTCGCCCGTGCGTTGGTCAAGAATGCCAGCCTCGTGCTGATGGACGAGCCACTCGCCAACCTCGATTACAAGCTGCGTGAAGAACTGCGCGAAGAGCTTCCCAAGATCTTTGCGCAGTCCGGCGCAATCTTTGTCTATGCCACGACCGAACCTTCGGAAGCGCTGATGCTGGGCGGCAATACGGCAACCCTTTCCGAGGGCCGCATCACCCAGTTCGGGCCGACGATCGACATTTATAGAAGGCCGGCCGACCTCACGACCGCAAAGACCTTCGCCGATCCGCCGCTGAATTTCATCGAGGTGGTCAAGTCGGGTGGCGGGCTCCGCCACCGCGAAGGCGACGTTCTCCCCTTGCCTGCGCATCTCGGAACCATACCGGATGGTCCCCTGACGGTTGCGTTTCATCCACATCATCTGGGCTTCACGCAGCAGACCGAGAATTCGGCGCGCCTTGCCGCCCGCACGCAGATCTCGGAAATCACCGGTTCGGAAAGCTTCGTGCATCTCGAATATGACGGCGTGAAATGGGTGATGCTGGCACCCGGCATTCACAACATTGATCCAGATACCGGCATCGAAGTCTTTCTCGATACGCGACATCTGATGGCGTTCGGCAGCGATGGCCGGGCAATCGCTGCGGCTGCGGCTTAGGGGGAAACATCATGGCACGCATCACCCTCGACCATATCCGCCACGCCTACGGCGCCAACCCTGTCGCCGACAGCGACTATGCGCTTCGCGAAGTTCATCACGAGTGGAACGATGGTGGCGCCTACGCGCTGCTTGGCCCCTCCGGCTGCGGCAAGACCACGTTGCTCAACATCATCTCCGGTCTGCTGCAGCCGTCGCACGGACGCATCCTGTTTGATGGCAACGACGTGACGGAAGTCTCGACACAGGGTCGCAATATCGCGCAGGTCTTCCAGTTCCCGGTCATCTACGACACGATGACGGTCTACGACAATCTGGCCTTCCCGCTGCGCAACCGCAAAGTACCCGAGGCCGAAGTCGACAGACGCGTTCGCGACATGCTGGGGATCATCGATCTTGCCGATTGGGCCGACCGCAAGGCGCGGGGCCTGACCGCTGACCAGAAGCAGAAGATATCACTCGGCCGCGGCCTCGTGCGCAACGACGTCAACGCCATCCTGTTCGATGAACCGCTGACCGTGATCGATCCCCATATGAAATGGGTGCTGCGCTCGCAGTTGAAGCGGATCCACAAGCAGTTCGGCTTTACCATGGTCTATGTCACCCACGACCAGACCGAAGCCCTGACCTTCGCAGACAAGGTCGTCGTGATGTACGAGGGCGAGATTGTGCAGATCGGCACCCCTGCGGAATTGTTCGAGAAGCCCAGCCATACATTCGTCGGCTATTTCATCGGTTCGCCCGGCATGAACGTCCTGCCGGCGCAGCTGAATGAGCGGTCCGTCGTGGTCGGCAGTCAGCGGATGGACCTCAATGTGCCGCCGAAGACGAGGCTGGGCGACCGGATCGAACTCGGCATCCGTCCGGAGTTCATCCATCTCGGCCGCGAGGGAATGCCGGTTAAGATCAGCCGGATCGAGGATATTGGCCGCCGCCGCATCGTTCGCGCCGAATTCGAGGGAAAGCCGCTTGCGATCGTTGCCGACGAGAATACGGAAATTCCGGCGGAAGCCCGCGTGAGCTTTGATCCTGCAGGTATCAATATCTACGCCAATTCCTGGCGCGTCGGCGGGGAGGCGTGAACGGCATGGAAAAGACCTATAACAACAAGGCCTGGTTCTTCGTTCTTCCGGTGCTGCTGCTGGTCCTGTTTTCAGCGGCGATACCGTTGATGACCGTCGTGAACTACTCGGTGCAGGACACGTTCGGCAACAACGAGTTCTTCTGGGCCGGCACGGACTGGTTTACCGAAATCCTGAACTCCGATCGGTTCTGGGAGGCACTGCAGCGCAACCTGCTGTTCTCGGTCATCATTCTTGCGCTGGAAATTCCGCTTGGCATCTTCATCGCGCTGAACATGCCGAAAAAGGGTCTCGGCGTCCCGGTGTGCCTCGTATTGATGTCGCTGCCGCTGTTGATCCCGTGGAACGTGGTCGGCACCATCTGGCAGGTGTTCGGTCGCGTCGATATCGGCCTTCTCGGCCGTACGCTCGCCATCCTCGGCATCGATTACAACTACGTTCGCGATCCGATCGATGCCTGGGTCACCGTCATCGTGATGGATGTCTGGCACTGGACGAGCCTTGTCGTGCTCCTCTGCTATGCCGGTCTCGTGTCGATCCCGGATGCCTACTATCAGGCCGCGAAAATCGATGGCGCGTCGCGCTGGTCGGTGTTCCGATTTATCCAGCTTCCGAAGATGAAGCGGGTGCTGCTGATCGCCGTGCTCCTGCGCTTCATGGATAGTTTCATGATTTATACCGAACCCTTCGTCGTCACCGGCGGCGGGCCCGGCAACTCGACAACCTTCCTGTCGATCGATCTCGTCAAGATGGCGGTCGGGCAGTTCGACCTCGGGCCGGCCGCGGCGATGTCGATCATCTACTTCCTCATCATCCTGCTGATGTCGTGGATCTTCTACACGGTCATGACCAGCAGCGACAAAGACGCGTGAGGAGGACCGTTACGATGGCTCAAGTCAACACATTCAAGCCGGCGCGCAGCTACTCCTGGCTCGTCTCGACAATCTACATCATCTTCCTGCTGCTGCCGATCTACTGGCTGGTCAATATGAGCTTCAAGGAGAATGCCGAGATCACCGGTACCTTCTCCCTCTTCCCGCATAACCCAACGCTTCGGAATTACACGGTGATCTTCACCGATCCGTCCTGGTACAACGGCTATATCAACTCGATTATCTATGTGGGTCTGAACACGCTGATCTCGGTGGCGGCGGCACTTCCCGCGGCCTACGCCTTCTCGCGCTACCGGTTTCTCGGCGACAAGCACCTGTTCTTCTGGCTGCTGACCAACCGGATGGCGCCACCGGCGGTCTTTGCGCTGCCATTCTTCCAGCTCTATTCCGCCTTCGGACTGATCGACACGCATATCGCCGTGGCACTCGCCCACTGCCTGTTCAACGTCCCGCTGGCCGTCTGGATTCTCGAAGGCTTCATGTCCGGCGTGCCGAAGGAAATCGACGAAACCGCTTATATCGACGGCTATTCCTTCCCGCGCTTCTTCGTGAAGATCTTCATGCCGTTGATCGCGTCCGGCATCGGCGTTGCAGCCTTCTTCTGCTTCATGTTCTCGTGGGTCGAACTGCTGCTTGCCCGCACGCTGACGACGACTGCCGCCAAGCCGATCTCGGCCATCATGACCCGCACCGTTTCGGCGTCCGGCATGGACTGGGGCGTTCTGGCAGCCGCCGGCGTGCTGACGATCGTGCCGGGCGCGCTCGTGATCTACTTTGTCCGCAACTACATCGCCAAGGGCTTTGCCCTGGGTCGGGTCTAGAGGGAGAACGCACATGAGTTTTTCATGGATGGCCTGGACGCTGCCGACGACGCTTTTCTTCGTGACCATCTTCGCCTTGATTGCAGCGATGGGCATCTGGGAGTATTTTTCTCCGGGGGGAGCGCCACGGGTTGGGATCCTGCGCTTCGAGACAACGCGGGGGGACCGGCTCTTCATTTCGCTGCTTGGTGCAGCATTCATCAATCTCGCATGGTTGGGGCTGATCGGCCCCAATCTGTGGTGGGCTCTTGCCCTCGCTGTGGTCTACGCCGTCGGCGTTTTCCGCTTCGTCTGAAGGCAAGTTTGATACGGCGCGCGGGAGGACTGGCGCCGAAACGAAATCGCAATCGCAACTCTGGGAGGACATTATGCGACGGCATCTTTTGACAACGACAGCAGGCGTATTGCTGGCACTGGCAGGCACGGCTCACGCCGGCATGAACGAGGCGAAGCAGTTCCTTGACAAGGAAATCAAGGACCTTTCTTCCCTCTCGCGCGCCGAGCAGGAAAAGGAGCTGCAATGGTTCATCGATGCGGCGAAGCCCTTCTCCGGTCTCGACATCAAGGTCGTCTCGGAAACGCTGACCACGCATGAATACGAGTCGAAAGTGCTGGCGCCAGCCTTCACGGCGATCACCGGCATCAAGATCACCCACGACCTGATCGGCGAAGGCGATGTCGTCGAAAAGCTGCAGACGCAGATGCAGTCGGGCGAGAACATCTATGACGCCTATGTCAACGATAGCGACCTGATCGGCACGCATTGGCGTTACCAGCAGGCCCGTTCTCTGACGGACTTCATGGCGAAGGAAGGTAAGGACGTTACCAATCCCGGCCTCGATCTCGACGACTTCATCGGCCTGAAGTTCACCACCGCGCCCGACAAGAAGCTCTACCAGCTTCCGGACCAGCAGTTCGCCAACCTTTACTGGTTCAGGTACGACTGGTTCAACGACGCCAAGAACAAGGCTGATTTCAAGGCGAAATACGGCTACGACCTCGGTGTTCCCGTCAACTGGTCCGCTTACGAAGACATCGCGGAATTCTTCACCGGCCGTGATATCGGCGGAAAGAAGGTCTTCGGTCACATGGACTACGGCAAGAAGGACCCGTCGCTCGGCTGGCGCTTCACCGATGCGTGGCTTTCGATGGCTGGCAACGGCGACAAGGGTCTACCGAACGGTCTGCCGGTCGACGAATGGGGTATCAAGGTCAACGAAAAGTCACAGCCGGTCGGCTCCTGCGTCGCGCGCGGCGGTGACACCAATGGTCCTGCCTCCGTCTATTCGATCCAGAAATATCTCGACTGGATGAAGGCCTATGCACCGCCAGCTGCCCAGGGCATGAACTTTTCGGAATCCGGTCCTGTCCCCGCGGGCGGCGAAATCGCTCAGCAGATGTTCATGTACACGGCCTTCACCGCCGATATGGTGAAGCCAGGCCTGCCTGTCATGAACGAGGACGGCACGCCGAAATGGCGTTTCGCGCCAAGCCCCCACGGCGTTTACTGGAAAGACGGCATGAAGCTTGGCTATCAGGACGTCGGTTCCTGGACGCTGATGAAGTCCACGCCCGATGACCGCGCAAAGGCGGCCTGGCTCTACGCCCAGTTCGTCACGTCCAAGACCGTCGACCTGAAGAAGAGCCATGTGGGCCTGACGCTGATCCGCGAAAGCTCGATCCGCCATCAGAGCTTTACCGATCGCGCACCGAAACTCGGCGGCCTGATCGAGTTCTACCGCTCGCCGGCGCGTGTTCAGTGGTCGCCGACCGGCACCAACGTTCCTGATTATCCGAAGCTCGCACAGCTTTGGTGGCAGGCGATCGGGGATGCTGCATCGGGTGCCAAGACGCCACAGTTGGCAATGGACTCGCTTTGCGCCGAGCAGGAAAAGGTGCTCCAGCGTCTGGAACGCGCTGGCGTCCAGAAGGACATGGGTCCCAAGCTCGCAGAAGAGCATGACCTGGCCTACTGGAACAAGGATGCGGTGGCCAAGGGCAATCTGGCTCCGCAGCTGAAGATCGAGAACGAAAAGGAAAAGCCGATCACCGTCAACTACGACGACCTGGTGAAGAGCTGGGCTGACGCAAAGAAGTGATCTGACCGATCAAGGCTCCCGAAGGGGAAGCGGCGGCAAGAGACGACCGCGCCGAACATCATCGGCGCGGTCGTTTCGCGTTCGTCACTGTTGCGGACACACGGCAGAGCCTCCCAACCTGCCTTGATCCGGTCCTATGCCTTGTTCAGCTTGGCATCGACACTGATCGGTCCGGCTCCGGACGTGACGAAATAGAGGAACACGAAGCAGAGCACGGCAGCGGCCATTCCGCCGTTTTCGGGCGGGAAAATGCTTTTGGGAAAGTGGCTGATGAAGTAAGCCGCGGCCATTAGTCCGGACAGGAGGAATGCCGCTATCCGTGTCTGGAAACCGACCAGGAAGAGGAAGCCGCAGACAAGCTCAAAGAGACCCGCGATCCAGGGCAACGAGCCCGTGGGCGGCATGAAGGTACCGGCGTGGAAATGAAAGATTTTTGCCATGCCGAAGGAGAAGATGACGAGGCCGACGGCAATACGCAGGATGCTGAGAAGAACAGGCTGGTAAGCCTGGATTTTGTTGACCATTGGGAAGCTCCGTTAAATGTCGATGCTCTTCTGACATCGACCAAACGAAGGTCAACTGCACGTCTTCGTGAAACAGTTATGGAATGCGCGAGACCTCTAGAGCGCCGAAGCGTCTTCTCAAATGGTGACCGCGTTGACGATCATCAAAACGGGGACACAGCCCAAGGCAATTGCCCCAATCCAGGCCATCAGTATCTTTATGAAATACCGCTGCTGCATAAAGATCTCGTTGTATTCGTGAAGCATTAAGCACCCCTACGCCGTTGAAGGGAATGAACCACCTCTTCAGAAGCGAGTCGAGTGCAGCCTTGCAACAGACTGAATCAGACGTATACGCGGACCACGTCCTCCAACGATAAAGTCAATTCACTGCAGGTTGAGAGGCAGTTGAATCCCCTTGGGAACATGCGGCTTGCGAAGGTTGGCGATTTCGATCCGTCCATAGATCTCCTTGCGTTCCTTGTCATGACGTTCCCTGAGCGCCTTCGACTGAGCCACGAGGGCAAGAGCACGGGCGACGACCTCTTCAGTTCTCTGCATGGCGTTCTCCTCAATGTTCTTCCTTTGTTCTCATTTTCGCCGAAGGTTGTCAACAGTATTTTCTTCCCGTGCCTAGGCTGGCGGTTTCGGCGCATCTGCTGTGCATGTCTGCAGGTGTCAATTTCTGAACGAACTGATATGCCTCATCTCAGTCGGGCCTGATGGTTCGGACCCACAACATGGTTTTTCGGAAGGGAAACGGAATGCAGATCGGAATGATAGGCCTCGGCCGTATGGGCGCCAATATGGTGCGACGGCTCCTGCGTGATGGCCATGAATGTGTGGTATTCGATGTCAGTCAGGCCAATGTCGAGGCTCTGGAGCGGGAAGGGGCCGTGGGCGCCACCTCGCTGGAAGATATGGTTGCCAAGCTCGCGAAACCGGCCACCGTTTGGCTGATGCTGCCTGCAGCGATCACCGACCAGACGATCGAGAAGCTCTCGGGTGTCATGGCGGCGGGCGACGTGCTGATCGACGGCGGAAACTCCAACTACCAGGACGATATCGATCGCGCAGGGCGTCTTTCGGGCATCGGCCTCGACTATATCGATGTCGGCACGAGCGGTGGCGTCTGGGGTCTGGAACGCGGCTATTGCCTGATGATCGGCGGACCGGATGAAGCGGTGAAGCGCCTCGATCCGATCTTCCTGTCGCTGTCCCCGGGAGCCGGCAAGGAGGCACAGCGGACCTCGGAACTTGGCTATATCCATTGCGGCCCGGCAGGATCAGGTCACTTCGTGAAGATGGTCCACAACGGCATCGAATACGGCATGATGGCGGCCTATGCCGAAGGCCTCAACCTGATGAAGTCTGCCAATATCGGCAAGGTGGCACGTAGCGCCGATGCGGAAACCAGCCCGCTCGCCAATCCGCACTACTATCACTACGATCTGGACGTGGCCGAAATCACCGAAGTCTGGCGTCACGGCAGCGTCGTTTCGTCGTGGCTGCTCGATCTTCTCGCCGGCTCTCTGCACAACGATCCGACGCTTGACGCCTTCAGTGGTCGAGTTTCGGATTCCGGCGAGGGACGGTGGATGATGAAGGCCGGTATCGATACCGGCGTGCCGCTTCCGGTCCTGTCGTCCGCTCTCTTCCAGCGCTTTTCGTCGCAGGGTCACGAGCAGTATTCGAACCAGGTTCTGTCGGCGCTTCGGGCAGCCTTCGGCGGCCACTCCGAAAAGAAATAGGCTGTGTTATATCCCATACGAAATCCGGCACCCCTGGGGTGCCGGACTCTTTTGAAAAGCTCGATAGACCGGGCTTATTCCTATTCTACCGTCTTTGTCTCGTAGAACGCTTTCGCATCGCTCAGGAATGCCGCCCTCGACGACGGGTTGGTATAGAACATGTGGCCGCCGCTATAGGTCTTCAGTTCTGCCCGGCCGGCTGCCAACTGTGTCGGCAGATGATCAATCACGTAGCGGCTCACACCATAGGGTGTCAGCGCATCGCTGTGACCATGCGCGACCAGCAGGCGGAAGGATGGGATGACCGACAGCAGGTCGCGGATATCCGTCGACGCGCTGGCGAGCGCGCGAGCATCGCCGCCCCGGCTGCCATTCCATTCCCACCGGCGGTTCACATCCTCGTTCAAAAGCGAGTAGGTCATGTCGCTCGAAAACTTCAGCTCGCCTTTCGCATAGGAGGCAAAGGCTGCACTGTAGGCGCGGGTGTATCCTTCCAGAATGGGATCGTCATTGCGCCCATACGCGTCCTCGGGATAGGCGTCCGGCACGGCGTAGGATGCATCATAGGGGCTGACGACCCGACCCGGTCCGCCCATCTGCTTCCCGTAGACATCGCCGACGAGGCCTCGCGTTCTGGAAACCACATCTTTCGAGATACCCGTGAGACCAGCAAGCTTTCCATAGAAAGCCTCGGCTTCTTCGCCCGTCGGAGCAGCACCCGCCACTGTCGGAAGATAATCGCGCAACGCGAAACGTTCGGCTTCCGCGAGCTTCTCAGGCGTGAAGCTTTTGGTCCGCTCCATCTCGGCGGCCGCAAGCGAGGGCAGTTGCAGCGCAGCGCTCAGCGGATCGTCGGAATTTGCGAGGAACCGCCCTTCGATAAACGGCGAGAGCATGATGATGCCGGAGGGGATGATGCCCTGGCTATTCTTCATCGCGATCGCGACTTTCGCCGCGCGGAACCCGCCATAGCTTTCGCCGACCAGATATTTTGGTGCATTCAGCCGGTCGTTCTTCTGGACGTAGAGCGAGATCACCTTGGCAAGGCTGTCGGCATCCTGATTTACGCCGTAGAAATTCTTGGCAACATCGTCGCTGGCGGCGCGGCTCCATCCGGTGCCGACGGGATCGATCATGACAAGATCGGTAAATGCCAGCCAGCTTTGCGGATTGTCGCTTAGCTGCGGTGCCGTGCCGTCGTTGCCGTTCTTGCCGAATTCGATGATCCGGGGGCCCAGCAGCCCGAGATGCAGATAGGCCGACGCTGCGCCCGGGCCGCCGTTGAAGGCGAAGGTGAGCGGACGACCCGGCGTCCGATCCTTGGTGACATAGGCCGTGTAGAAGATCTTGGCCGTTCGATTGCCGTCCTGGCCGAACAGGTCAAGCGTCCCGGCGGTCGCTGTATAGGGCAGATCTGCGCTGCCCTCGGTTTTTAGAACATGCTCGGTCGTGCTGTCACTGGGGATGAGCGAGAAAATGCCGGGGGGCTGTTGCGCCCCGGCTGGGGCGGAAAGCGCAAGAAGCACCAGGATGGATGCAAGGATCCGGTAAAGACGCAAAGCTGTTTTCTCCGTGACGGCTATGTCAGTCATGTAGGGCGGCAAGACCCATCCGGGAAACTCAATTCCGCTTGAGGCTCAAGTCAGCCCGCCAGTCGTCCGCCCTGCAGAGGCCTTGGCGCACCTGTCGTCGTCGGAAAGCTGATCGGCAGACCGCGTAGCACGCGTACGGCGAGGAATGCGAACAGTTCCGCCTCGACGGCATCGCCCCGCCAGCCGAACTCGTCGGCGGACACGGCCTCGACGCCGGCGCGCTGTTCGAGCATCGCCATGATCGTCGGGTTGCGACGTCCGCCACCGGCAACGATCAGCCGTTTCGGCCGTCTCGGCAAAAGGTCGAGCGCCTTGCCGACCGTCGATGCGGTGAAGGCCGAAAGTGTAGCCGCGCCGTCTTCGGGCGAAAGCCCGTCGGCCATTGCCGCGGTAAACGAATAGCGGTCGAGCGATTTCGGGTAGGGCGCCGTCATGTACGGATGCTGAAGCAGGCGGGCCAGGCGCTCCTCATCGACCTTGCCCGAAGCACCAAGCGCTCCGTCCCGGTCCATCTCGCCAAGACCGAGCGACTTGATGAAATCGTTGAGCGGGGCGTTGGCCGGGCCGGTATCAAAGGCGATCACCAGATCCTCGCCATCCCACCAGCTGATATTGCCGACACCGCCGAGATTGAGAACGGCGCTATCGCCCGATCGATCGACGCCACGCAGAAGCGCCGCGTGAAAGACCGCGGCAAGCGGTGCGCCCTGGCCACCGGCGCGAACATCCGCGGTTCTGAAATCATAGGCGACCCTGCAGCCCAGGATCGAGGCCATCAACTCGCCATCGCCGAGCTGCCGCGTGTCGCCGAGACGTCCAGAGGTCGGTGCACGGTGGAGAACGGTCTGGCCGTGGAAGCCGACAATGCCGATATCGGCCATCGTCAGGCCGGCACTCTCGACAAGATCCTGCACTGCGCGCGATTGCGCCCGCGTCAATGCCTCCTCGGCCACGGCGAAGATCGCGGGCTCCGGTCCTTCGAATTCCCAGACGCGCGCTTGGGCGAGCGTTTCCTCGAGAAGAGACCGGATCTCGGGCGGATAGGGCGCCAACGTATAGGCGCCTGCTGTCTCCACCGTTTCGCCGTCGGTCTTCAAGAGCGCAACGTCGATATTGCCGTCGAGGACGGTCCCGGTCATCAGGCCGACGGCCCAGATTGGCTCCATTGGAGATCCCCTCAAGTTCAAGCGATGCAATCACCCGGGAGTAACAGAGACCGCCGGCGCCCTCAACGTCCGAAGCGGAATTCCTCCAGCGTCCCGGCCTTCATCTCGATCGAGAAGCCCGGCATTTTTGGCGGCATATAGGCGGCGTTTTCGATGACGCAGGGTTCGAGGAAATGTTCGTGCAGGTGATCGACATATTCGATGACGCGGCCTTCCATCGTGCCGGACACCGCAACGTAGTCGATCATCGAGAGATGCTGGACATATTCGCAAAGGCCGACGCCGCCGGCATGCGGCCAGACCGGGAGGCCATACTTGGCGGCGATCAGCAGGACGGAGAGAACCTCGTTCAGCCCGCCCATGCGGCAGCTGTCGATCTGCACGATATCGATCGCACCCTCGGCGATGAACTGCTTGAACATGATACGGTTCTGGCACATCTCGCCGGTCGCAACCTTCACCGACCCGATCGCCTGGCGGATCTTGCGGTGACCGGCAATGTCATCCGGGCTGGTCGGCTCCTCGATGAAGAAGGGCTTGGAGAACGCGAGCTTGTTGACCCAGTCGATCGCCTGGTCGACCTCCCACACTTGATTGGCATCGATCATCAGGTAACGGTCAGGGCCGATCACTTCGCGTGCGATGGTCAGGCGGCGAATGTCGTCTTCCAGGTCGCGTCCGACCTTCATCTTGATATGATCGAAACCGGCGTCGATCGCTTCCTGGCAAAGCCTGCGCAGCTTCTCGTCATCATAGCCGAGCCAGCCGGCGGAGGTCGTGTAGCAGGGATAACCCTTGCTTTCCAGGATGGCGATCCGCTCCGGCTTCCCGGCCTCGGCTTTTCTGAGAATGGCAAGAGCCTCTTCGCGTGTGAGGACGTCGGTCAGATAGCGATAGTCGATGATATCGGCGATCTCTTCCGGCGACATGTCCGCCACCAGCCGCCACACCGGCTTGCCTTCTTCCTTCGCAAGCAGATCCCAGAAAGCGTTGACGACGGCGCCGGTCGCAAGATGCATGGCGCCCTTGTCGGGGCCGATCCATCGCAACTGGCTGTCGCCGGTTAGGTGCCGCCAGAATTTACCCGGATTGGCCTTCATCATCTGCGTGTCGGCGCCGACGACAAGGTGGCGCATCGCCTCGATCGCCATGCAGCAGATGTCGTTGCCGCGGCCGATCGTGAAGGTCAGGCCATGACCCTTAAGCGCTGGATCGTCGGTTTCGAGGATCACATAGGCGGCCGAATAATCCGGATCCGGGTTCATGGCATCGGACCCGTCGAGACTCTGCGAGGTCGGAAAGCGCAGGTCGACAACCCGCATATCGATAACTTTGGCCATAACTATTCCTTCCGCTGGTCGGCGGTTCAAGATGATCGGGTTGTGCGCCGTAAACGACGGCAGAGGATTGAAAGGCTCAGATGGTCCAGCCGCCGTCGATGGCGAAGGCCTGTCCGCTCGTATAGGTGGCCGTGGCAAGGTAGACGGCGAGATCGGCGATTTCTTCCGGCGATCCAAGACGGCCCATCGGCTGGCGGGCGATGAAGGCGGCACGGGCGGCATCATAATCGCCCTGGGCGCGCATGCGGTCCTGAAGCGACGGGCTTTCCACTGTGCCCGGGCAGATCGCATTGCAGCGGATGCCTTGCGTCACGTAGTCGGCCGCGACCGATTTGGTCAGTCCGATCACAGCCGCCTTGGTCACGCCATAGGCGAAGCGGTTCGGCACGCCCTTCACGCTGGACGCGACCGATGCCATGTTGATGATCGCGCCATCCTTGCGCTCCAGCATGCCCGGCAGCACGGCACGGATCGTGCGGATCATGGCGCGCACGTTGAGATCGAATGCGAAATCGAGATCGCTATCCGGCATCTCTAGCACCGAACCGCTATGCACAACGCCAGCGCAGTTGAAGAGCACGTCGATTTGACCGATGCCCGAGACGCAGGCCTTGACCGCGTCCTCGTTCAGCACGTCGAGCTTTGCCGTCGTCAGATTGTCGTGCTTCGGCAACTCGGAAAGAGCCGTCTCGTTGATATCGGTGGCATGAACCTTCGCACCTGCGGCGAGGAAGGCAAGCGCACTGGCGCGGCCGATCCCCTGACCCGCCGCGGTGATCAGAACTGTCTTGCCATTCAGACTTGCCATCGATTTCAACTCTCCCGTTTGCGCATCAATCATGATGGAAAACCTCTTCCATCATCGCCCACCATTCGCCCTCGGCCCTCGTTTCCAAAGGCTTCTGGCAGGGAATGGTGAAGGCCCACCATTCCTGGTTCTTCTCGTCGGCCGCCATCCGCGCCATGTCTGCCGCGAAATCGGTGCCGTGATATTCCCATGTGCCGAACAGGAGGTTTTCCGGTTCGCGCAGGAAGATCGTATAGTTCCTGATGTTGCAGCGGGAAATCAAGTCGAGGATTTCCGGCCATACCGCCGCGTGCAGTTCCCGATACTTTGCGAGCATCTCCGGCTTCACGCCGATCATCATTCCCATGCGCTGCATGACTTACTCCTCAGGCGACTTCAATGAGCGCCTTGACCACCGCCTGCGCGGGGTCTGTCAGTTTGGAAAACCGGCCCGGCACATCTGAGAGGTGCATGCGGTGCGTAATCAAGGCATCCGGTACCTGGCCGGCGCGCAACGCGTCCATCACCCGCTCGAAGTCCGTGATCGTCGCGTTGCGACTGCCGAGAAGCGTCGTTTCGCGCTTGTGAAACTCGGGATCCGAAAAGCCGATCGTGCTGGAGACGATCGACACCAGGACATAGGTGCCGCCATGCCCGACAAAGGAGAAGCCGCGCTCCATCGCCTTCGGGTTCCCGGTCGCGTCGAACACCGCGTCGAAGAAATCGCCGTTGGTGATGGCGGAAAGCTGGTCGGCGTCGTCAGCGGAAAGCGTGACCGTGGACGCAATGCCCAACTGGCTCTTGGCAAAATCCAGCCTGTCCGCGCGACCGTCGATGACAGTTACTTCGGCACCTTCGAGCTGGGCGAAAATCGCGACCGACAGCCCGATCGGGCCGGCGCCGACGACGAGAACCTTCTGACCCTTTTCGACCCGTGCCCGGGCGACCGCGTGTGCGCCGATCGCGAGAAACTCCACCATGGCCGCCTGATCAAGTGTCAGTCCGTCTGCCTTCACGGCAAACTGCTCGGGAATGCTGAGATATTCCGTCATGCCGCCATCGCGATGGACGCCGAGCACGCCAATATTGCGGCAGCAGTTGGTCTTGCCCTTCAGGCAAGCGTTGCAGTGGCCGCAGGAAATGTAGGGGATTATCGAGACGATATCGCCCACCTGAAGCGAGCTTCCCTCGGGCACTTCCTCGACGGTTGCCGCGAGCTCGTGACCCATCACGCGCGGATAGGAAAGATAGGGCTGGTTGCCGGTGAAAATGTGCAGGTCGGTGCCGCAGACGCCGATACGGCGGACCTTCAGAAGCACCTCGCCTTCGCCTCGTGCGGGCTTGTCTCGCTCAATCGCCGAAAGTTTGCCCGGTTCATCGCATATGATTGTCAGCATCCTAGATCTCTCTCAATCGATAGAAGCGTTTGGCATTTCCGCCGAAGACGGCCGAATGGATCTCTTCCGGGACGATGTCCAGGCATTGCCGAAGCCAGGCGCCGTATTCCCCGGCAAGCCGCAACACCGGCCAGTCGCTGCCCCAGATGACGCGTTCCGGTCCGAACAGGTCGAAGATCGTTTCCGCGTAGGGGCGCACGGATTGCGGCTTCTGGTCTCCCGCTTCGGTCAGAAGGCCCGATAGCTTGCAATGGACGTTCGGCAGGGCTGCCAGCGCCTTCATGCGGGCGTACCAGTCGATAAACCGTCCCTCCGCGATCGGCGGCTTGGCGCCGTGATCGATGACGATCTGAAGTTCCTGATGGCGCCGAGAAAAGTTGCAAAGCGGTGCCAGATGCCTTGGAAGCACAAGCGCATCGAAGACGAGGTCGTGTTCGATCATCGTCGCGATACCGGCGTCCAGCGCGGGATCATCGATCCACCGGTCGTCGGCCAAGTCCTGCAGCATCGGGCGGAAACCCTTCAGCTTACTGTGGCTTGCCAGCTGTCCAATATTCTCCTGCACATCCGATGCTTTCAAATCCGTCCAGCCGACCACACCCAGGATGAAAGGGTGGTTGTCGGCGAGATCCAGAATGAACTTCGTATCGGCCTGCGTCTCCATCGTCTGCACCAGCACGGTGCCATCGACGCCGGCGTCTTCCACCAACGGCCGCAGGTCGTCCGGCAGGAAATCACGGTGGATGGCAGCGAGCTCGGGCCCCGGCCATTGGCCTGCCCGGTCGGCGATCCGCCAGAAATGCTGGTGGGCATCGATCCGCATCGATCAGGCTCCGATGCCGGGTAGAGGGGTACCTTCGGTCAGAAGCCCGCTTTCCCTCAGGCGCGACCAGAAGGATGCAGGGATTTCCTCGGCAAACCAGTCGACATTCGAGGTGATCTGTTCGGCATTGCGGGCGCCGGAGACGATCGTCGCGACCGCCGGATGCGCCAGCGGGAACTGGAGTGCCGCAGCCTGAAGGGTCACGCCTTCTTCCTCGCAGACCGCGCGCAACTGATCGACGCGGGCGAGGATTTCGGCGGGCGCTTCGGTATAGTTGAACTTCTTGTTTCCGGCGAGAAGCCCTGAATTGAACGGTCCCGCTGCAACGATCGCAACGCCTTGCCTTGCGCATTCATCCATGAAGGCAAGACTGTCCTGTTCAAGCAGCGTGTAGCGACCGGCCAGCATCGTGCAATCGATGTCGAAAACCTTCATCGCGTCGGCGACGACTTCCCATTCGTTGACGCCGAGGCCGACAGCCTTGGTCGACCCTTCATCCCGCAATTTGCCCAGCGCCTTGAAACCGCCGCCATCGGTCAGTTGCTGCCAGTAGTGATCGTGGCGGTCGCCGTGCGTCATGCGACCGATATCGTGAATGTAGAGGATGTCGGGCTTCAGGATTCCAAGGCGCTGCTGGCTCGCCTCGAAGGACTGCAGAATGCCGTCATAGCTGTAGTCGTAGACAGGACGGAAGGGCAGGGGTTCGGCGTAGCCGTCCTCTTCCGGACCAACCGTCTCATCCGGCGTCATGACGCGCCCGACCTTGGTGCTCAGAACATAGTCTTCGCGGGGAAGATCGGTCAGCATCGTGCCAAGGCGGCGTTCGGAGCGGGTGAAGCCGTAGAAGGGTGCGGTATCAAAATAGCGGATACCGGCATCCCACGCGGCACTGAAAGCGCCGGCGGATTCCGCATAGGGCGTGACGCGATAAAGGTTGCCCATCTGGGCGCAGCCGAGGCCGATCAGCGTCACATCCAAATCGACACGCGGGAATTTGCGGGTATCACTGGCGTTCATCGGGCAACCTTCATTTTATCACTGCAGAGAAAGACGATACGCGCCATTCGCGACGCGTATCGAGGCGGGGAGGCTTAGTAGAGAACGTTCTTGGCTTCCGGCTTGTCGATGTTGTCCTTGGTGACGACGACGACACCCGTATCGACAAACTTCTCGACCTTTTCCTTTTTCAGGAGCTTGGAGATCGTCTTGACGCCGAGATCGCCCATCTGGAACGAGCCCTGGACTGCGATCGCCTGAAGCGTGCCGTCCTTGACGAATTCCTGCAGGTCCTGGTTACCGTCGAAACCGATCGCGACAAGCTTGCCCGACTTGCCGGACTGCTTGATGGCGCGGCCCATGCCGATCGCCGTCGGCTCATTGGCGCCGAAGATGGCCTTGAGGTCGGAATTGGCGGCCAGAACGTCCGTGGTCTGGTTCAGCGCCGTCGCCATCTGCGACTGCGAGTAGAACGGGCCGACGATCTGAAGCTTCGAGTTTGCCTTGATATAATCGGTGAAACCACCGACACGGCCGATTTCGGAACCGGCGCCTGCCACATAGGACATGACGGCGATCTTGCCTTCCTTGCCGACCTTCTCGATCAACGCCTTGGCAGCCAGTTCGCCGGCGGTCTTGTTGTCGGTCGCAAGGAACGACTGGTAATACTGTTCCGAGCCTTTGCTCAGCATCGAGTCGACGATTACGACCGGAATACGGGCTTCCCAGGCCTTCTTGACGGCGGGGATCAGCGCGTCCGGATCGGACGGCGCAAGTACGATGCCGGCGACGCCGCGGTTGACGGCGTTTTCGACCATGTTGACCTGGTCGGCAATGGCCGATTCCGATGCCGGACCCTGGAAGGTCATCGTGTTCCCGGCGCCGACTTCCTTCATGGCGGCATCAGCGCCCTTCTGGACGTTCTGCCAGAAGGTCGAGTTGACGGTCTTGACGATGACAGCGATCTCGGCTGCCTGTGCGGAGGCCGCACCCAAGATCATCGCCGAGGCAAGCAACGCGGTTGCTAGTTTCTTCATGTTCAATCCTCCTCAAATGGACGGCTTTGGCCGCCCCGGGGAACTCCCACCCCCATTATCGCGGAAAGGGTCCGCACCCTTCTTCACCGGCGGTTGCGCAGTTGATCGATCCAGACGGTGATCAGGATGACGAGGCCGATGATGATCTGTTGTGTGAAGGCGGAAACGCCGTTCATGTTGAGCCCGTTGCGCAGGATGCCGATGACGAAGGCGCCGATTGCCGTTCCGGAAATCGTGCCGACACCGCCAATCAGCGAGGTGCCGCCGATGACGGCGCTGGCGATGGCATCGAGTTCGTACATCACGCCTTCGTTCGGCTGCGCCGTCACGAGGCGGGACATCAGCACGCAACCGGTCAAACCAGCCAGCGTGCCTGACAAAATGTAGGTGAAATTGGTGACGCGGGCGACATTGACGCCGGAGAGCCTTGCAGCGTCCGCATTCGAACCGACCGCATAGATATGCCGGCCGAGCACGGAGCGGTTCAGCATGAAGGACACGGCAATCGCGATCACGATCATCAGGATGACCGGATAGGGAATGCCAGGGAAAACTACTGTCGGGAAGCCGTCGTCGCCGATGGTGACGACGCGGAACAACGAGCCGTTGCCGAGCACGCCGAAGGATTCGCCGAGGCCGGAAACGGCGCGCGCGCCGGTGATCTGAAGTGCCACGCCGCGGGCGATCAGCATCATGCCGAGCGTCGCGATAAAGGGCGGCAGTTTCATCTGGGTCACCAGAATGCCGTTAATCAGGCCACAAAGGCTGCCGACCAGAATGCCGACGAACATGCCGAGCGGAACCGGCAGGCCGAGCTCTTTCACGCAGAGAGCCGCGACGACGCCCGCGAGCGCAAGCACCGAGCCGACGGACAAATCGATGCCGCCGGTAATGATGACGCAGGTGGCGCCGATACCGAGAAGAGCAATTGAGGTGACCTGCAAGGCGATTGTCATCGCATTGTTGACGGTGAAGAAGGCGTTGCTGCTGAAGGAGAACACCAGCACGAGAACGAACAGGCTGCCGAGTGCGGCAAACTTCTGGATGATGTCCTTTTGCCGGTCGCTCAGCGAAACACTGCGCGACTTCGAGGGTTCGGTAATATCAGCCATGCTTGCTCCTTGCGCCAGCGTCCGCACCTGATGTCCGGCTGTATCCGGAGGCGTAGCGCATAATTTCTTCCTGGTTGGTCTTTGCCGTTTCCAGCACGCCGGTGATCCGGCCATGATGAAAGACCGCAACCCGGTCCGTCATGCCCATGATTTCGGGCAGTTCCGAACTGATCAGCACAACGCCGATGCCGTTTGCGGCCAGTTCGTCCATGATCTTGTAGATCGCGAGCTTTGCGCCCACGTCGATGCCGCGGGTCGGCTCGTCGAAGAACAGGACCTTCGACTTGCGGAAAAGCCATTTGCCGATGATGATCTTCTGCTGGTTGCCGCCCGAAAGAAGCCGCACCTGCTGCCGGATCGACGGCGTGCGGATGTTGAGGAGGTCGACATACTCGTTGGCGACCTTGTCTTGCGCCTTGAAATCGATCAGTCCGAAGCGATCCGACAGCGCTTCCATGTTGGCAAGCGTCATGTTTGCATCAACAGGCATCTTGATCGCCAGTCCCTGCGCCTTGCGGTCTTCCGAGAGGTAGGCAATGCCCGCATCGATCGCGTCCCGCGGGGAGGAGATCGACAGCGTCTGACCATGCAGGGTTATTGTCCCGGCATCGATCGCATCGGCGCCGAAGATTGCGCGTGCGACTTCCGTGCGCCCGGCACCCATCAGGCCTGCAAAGCCCAGAATTTCGCCGCGTCGAAGCGTGAACGAGATGTCGCTGAAGACACCGGTGCGATTGAGACCTTGCACGCCGAGAATGACGTCGTCACTCGGCGTCGAGGTCCTGTCAGGAAACTTTTCTTCCAGCGAGCGGCCGACCATTTTGGCGACGATGTCATCGACGGTCGTCGCGGCAAAATCGTCTGTGGCGATGTAACGACCATCGCGCAGCACCGTCACGCGATCGACGATCTCGGCCATCTCGTCAAGCCGGTGGGAAATGTAGACGACCCCGACGCCGGATGCCTTGAGATCACGGATGACCTTGAACAGAAGCCGCGTTTCCTGCTCGGTCAAGGACGAGGTCGGCTCGTCCATGATAAGCACCTCGGCATCCAGCGACAATGCCTTGGCGATCTCCACCATCTGGCACTGCGCGACGGAAAGCCCACGGACGGAGACATCGGGGCTGATATCGACGCCGAGCCGGTCGAGGCAGCGTTTGGCATCCGCCCGAAGCTTCTTGCGATCGACCAGAAAGCCGCGGCGGGGCTCGCGGGCCAGATAGATGTTTTCGGCGACGGTCAGATGCGGAACGAGATTGAGTTCCTGGTGGATGATGGCGATGCCAGCGGATTCGGACTGCCGCGTCGACGAGAAATTCCGCTCTTCGCCCTTGTAGGTGATGGTTCCGGATGTGGGCTGATAAACGCCGCTGATGATCTTCATCAGCGTTGATTTGCCCGCGCCGTTTTCGCCGCACACGGCATGCACTTCGCCGCGACGAAGGTCGAAGCTGACGTCGGCCAGAGCTTTGACGCCCGGAAATTCCTTTGAGATGTTGTCGAGCCGCAGAAGTGCGTCAGCTGCTGGCACGCCAACGGCCGGGCGCAAACGCGCCTCGAGTACCGAATGATCGGTCTGCATCCTCCACATCCTCCTCTTGTCGCAAGCTTGCGACTGCCGGTCAGCTCCACCCATCCGGTCTGGCCAATATTGCTAGGCGGCCTTACCAAAATGGTCAAGCCAGTTTCGTGGCGAAGGGCGAAATTTGTGTTTTCGCAGCGTTACGGGACATGTAGCTGTCGTCATTGGCCTTGCCAGTTCAACGGTCACGCAATATGGTAAGGCCAGTTTTGGAGCGCTTATGAACGGAATTCGGATCCCGGAACGCCGGCTTTATCAACAGATCGCAGACCAGATCCGCGGCTTGGTGCAGAATGGGCAGTTTCGTTTCGGCCAGCGCCTGCCGGCGGAACGGGAGCTTGCGCAGCAGCTTGGTGTGTCGCGCCCCTCGCTACGCGAGGCGTTGATCGCACTTGAACTGGACGGCACTGTCGAGATCCGCATGGGGTCTGGCGTCTATGTCGTTCCGGCCGCCGAGCGGCGCGCTGCATGGTCGGGGTCCATGGGAGAGAGCCCGGCCGAGCTGATGCAGGCGCGTGCGACAATCGAGGGTGCCGCCATCGTTCTTGCCTGCGCGCGCATCACGCCGGAGGCGCTTGCTACGCTTCGTCAAACGCTCGACGCGATGGCGATCGAGATAGAGGAAGGCCGCAAACCGGTCGACCAGGATCGCCAGTTCCACCTGACGATCGCCACCCAGTCGGGAAACAGTGTCATTGGCCGCATCATCGGCGATCTGTTTGACGATCGGCACAGCCCTCTTTCCGCCCAGCTTCGGGAGCATTTCGAAACACCGGAAACATGGAGTTGCGCCCTCGCGGAGCATGAGGAAATCCTGACCGCGCTGGAGGCGCGTGACGGGCTGCTAGCCCAAGCAATGATGCGTATGCATCTGGAGGAATCGAAACGCCGCTGGCTTGACCACTAGCAGCGGCAAACTAAAACCAACCCCGATTTTGATACCTCCAGGGAGGAGGTCCATTATGAATGACATGACATCCCCGGTCATCGTGCTCAATACCGCCGATGACGTTGCCGTTGCCCGCCGGTCGATCCAGCAGGGTTCGCCGGTTGGAATCGAAGCTCTGCTGGCGCGCGATCTGATCGGGCGAGGCCACAAGGTTGCGCTCAGGGCGATTGCGGCAGGGCAGGAAGTCAAGAAATACGGTCAGGTGATCGGTCTTGCGACGCAGGATATCGCTCCCGGCAATCACGTGCACCTGCACAATCTGGCGATGCTTCCATCGACGCACGAGCACCAGTTTTGCGTCGATGGTGGCGAGCGCGCCCTTTTGCCGCTCGAGCAGCGCCGGACATTCATGGGTTTCGATCGCGGCCTCGGCGGCGCCGGAACGCGCAACTACATCGGCATCATCTCCTCTGTGAACTGTTCCGCCACCGTCTCCCGTTACATTGCCGATTACTTCAACCGCATGGGCGGGTTGGACGGGTTCGGCAATATCGATGGCGTCGTGGCGCTGACGCATAGCAGCGGCTGTGCAATCAACAACAAGTCGGAAGGCTATCGCCTGCTGATCCGCACCATCCAGGGCTACGCCCGGCATCCCAATTTCGGTGGGATCCTGATGATCGGCCTCGGCTGCGAAACCAACCAGATCGCACCGATCCTCGAACACTACAGGATGGAAGAGGGTGAGCGGCTGCGGACGATGACGATCCAGCAGCATGGCGGTACCAAGAAGACGATCGACGCCGCGATCGCCATCATCAAGGAAATGCTGCCCATGGTGAACTCCGCCGTGCGTACCGAGCAGCCGCTGTCCAAACTGAAGCTTGCGCTCGAATGCGGCGGCTCGGATGGCTATTCGGGCATTTCCGCAAACCCGGCACTTGGCCATGCTTCGGATCTGATCGTCCGCAATGGTGGCACGACTGTTCTTGCCGAAACACCTGAGATCTACGGTGCCGAACATCTCCTGACGCGTCGCGCGTCGACACCTGAGGTCGCGCAGAAACTTCTGTCGCGCATCGACTGGTGGCGCGACTATACGGCGCGCAACGGCGACGAGCTGAACAACAATCCCTCCTACGGCAACAAGCTCGGCGGTCTCACGACCATTCTCGAAAAGTCGCTCGGTGCCGTCGCCAAGGGTGGCTCCATGCCGCTGAAGGCAGTTTATGAGTTTGCCGAGACGGTGACGGAGCAGGGCTTCGTCTTCATGGACACGCCCGGCTATGATCCGGTCGCCGTGACCGGCCAGGTCGCCGGCGGCTGCAACGTCATCTGCTTCACGACAGGACGCGGCTCGGTGTCCGGCTTCAAGCCGGCCCCTTGCGTCAAGATTGCCACCAATTCCGAAATGTACGAGCACATGAAGGAAGACATGGACATCAACTGCGGTGGGATCGTCACCGGCGACGAGACGATCGAGCAGTCCGGCGAGCGTATTTTCGAGCATGTGATCGCCGTCGCGTCAGGCGAAAAGACCGTGAGCGAGATCTACGACTATGGCGACAACGAATTCGTGCCATGGCAGGTCGGAGCCGTGACCTGACGGAAAACGGATATTGCCCGTGCTGAAAACCGTGCTTACACCTGAGGGATAAGCCAAGCATGGGGAATCGCAGCGCATGACGACCAGCCGTTACTACTCGAATATGGGTGGCCTGCCGCCCCAGACGGACCTTCTCAGCAGCAAGGCGGTGTTCACCACCGCCTATGCGGTCATCCCGCGTACTGTCATGAGCGACATCGTCACCAGCATGCTGCCGCATTGGGAGAATGCGCGGGCCTGGATCATTTCCCGGCCGCTCTCCGGTTTCGCCGAAACCTTTGCGCAATACATCATGGAAGTCGCTCCGCAGGGAGGTAGCGCTCGTCCCGAGCCCGACCCGCGCGCCTCGGCCGCCATCTTCGTCGTGGATGGGGAAATGACGATCGAGATGGACGGCCAGCAAAACCAGTTGCGGACCGGATCGTTTGCCTATCTGCCGGCAGGCTCGGAATGGCAGATCTGGAACCGCAGTGACGCTCCGGTGCGGTTCCACTGGGTTCGCAAGGCGTTCCAGGTGGTCGATGGTCTGGACATGCCGCCGGCGATCTTTACCCATGAAGACGACTGCGTGCTCGACCCTATGCCCGATACGGACGGCAAATGGGCGACGACCCGCTTCATCGATCCCTCAGACATCCGCTATGACATGCACCTCAACATCGTCACCTTCGAGCCGGGTGCGGTGATCCCGTTCATGGAAACCCACATCATGGAACACGGGCTCTATGTTCTCGAAGGCAAGGCCGTCTACCGCCTGAACCAGGATTGGGTCGAGGTGGAAGCCGGCGACTATATGTGGCTGCGCTCCTACTGCCCGCAGGCCTGCTATGCCGGTGGTCCCGGTCGCTTCCGCTACCTGCTCTACAAGGACGTCAACCGGCATCCCGCACTGTAACGGGACCTGCCGAAGCCGTTGCTGCACACGGCTTCGGCAGATCTCCCACCGAAAAATTTATCAAATGGTCAAAAATTTATCAGCCGATAAAATATCTTTGAGGCTCCGTCTGGCAAGTCATTGAAACTTATGAGAGGCTACAACTGGCACGTAGCTTGCGTCCGTTCTGTTTATCGCATTGTCTGGAAATCCAGCATGGAAGGATCGGAATATGGAAGTCGGAGTCTTCATCCCAATCGGCAACAACGGTTGGCTGCTTTCGGAAAACGCACCGCAGTACAAGCCGTCGTTCGAGCTGAACAAGGAAATCACGCTCAAGGCCGAAAAATACGGGTTTGATTTCGCGCTGTCGATGATCAAGCTGCGCGGCTTCGGCGGCAAGACGGAATTCTGGGACTACAATCTGGAATCCTTCACGCTGATGGCAGGCCTTGCCGCCGTCACGTCCAAGATCAAACTGTTCGGCACGGCCGCAACCCTGATCATGCCACCGGCAATCGTTGCGCGCATGGCAACGACGATCGACAGCATTTCCGGCGGACGCTTCGGCATCAATCTGATCACCGGCTGGCAGCGCCCCGAATACAGCCAGATGGGGCTCTGGCCCGGCGACGACTATTTCGCCGATCGCTATGCCTATCTCGGCGAATATACGACCGTTCTGAAGGAACTCCTGACCACCGGCCAGTCGGATCTCAAGGGCAAGTATTTCCAGATGGACGACTGCCGCATGAAGCCGATCCCGGAAGGGGATGTGAAGGTGATCTGCGCGGGCTCATCCAATGCCGGCATGGCCTTCTCGGCGGAATATGCCGATTACAGCTTTTGCTTCGGCGTCGGCGTCAACACACCGAAGGCCTTTGCGCCGACCAACGAACGCCTGCTGGCAGCGACCGAAAAGACCGGCCGCGACGTGCGCTCGTTCGTGCTGACCATGGTTCTTGCCGAGGAAAAATCCGAAGACGCCTGGGCCAAGTGGGAGCACTACAAGGCCGGTGCCGATCAGGACGCGATCAAGTGGCTCGGTCTGCAGAGCGCTGTCGATACCAAGTCCGGCTCCGATACCAATGTTCGCCACATGGCAAACCCGGTTTCTGCGGTCAATATCAACATGGGCACGCTCATCGGCTCCTATGCCGAAGTCGCAGCGATGCTGGACGAGATGGCGGAAGTGCCGGGCACCGGTGGCGTGATGCTGACCTTCGACGATTTTCTCGAAGGCATCGAAAAATTCGGACAGTTCGTGCAGCCGCTGATGAAGAGCCGCCAGCACATCAAGATGGAACTGGAGGCTGCGGAATGACGGTTGTCGCAGGATATCAGGCACCGGCAAGCCGTCTGGAAAGCGTGACGCTTCCCGCACGACCGGAACCGATCTCGATGAAGCCATCGGAAACCGCCGTCGTCGTCGTCGACATGCAGAACGCCTATTCGACAGAAGGCGGCTATGTCGATCTTGCCGGCTTCGACATCGCCGGCGCCAAGGGCACGATCGCCAATATCAAGAAGACGCTGGATGCCGCCCGTGAGAACGGCGTGCAGGTGATCTATTTCCAGAATGGCTGGGACAAGGACTATGTGGAAGCCGGCGGTCCCGGGTCCCCCAACTGGCACAAGTCGAATGCGCTGAAGACCATGCGGGCGCGGCCGGAACTGCAGGGCCAGCTTCTTGCCAAGGGCACCTGGGATTACGCGATCGTTGACGAGTTGCAGCCGAAGCCTGGCGACATCCTCGTGCCGAAGACCCGCTACTCGGGCTTCTTCAACACCAATATGGACAGCGTGCTGCGCGCACACGGCATCCGCAATCTCGTCTTTGTCGGCATTGCCACCAATGTCTGCGTCGAAAGCTCGCTGAGAGACGCGTTTCACCTCGAATATTTCGGCGTGATGCTGGAGGATGCCACGCATCACCTGGGGCCGGACTTCATTCAGCAGGCGACCGTCTACAACGTGGAGAAATTCTTCGGCTGGGTCGCGACCGTCAATGATTTCTGCGGTGCCATCAGTCAGGCCGCTCCCACCGGATATGTGAATTTGAAAAACAAAGAGGAGAACGGAATGCCAAAGTCGATCATCGTTCCGGAAGGAACCCAGAAGCCGATCGCGCCCTATTCGCCGGGAACGCTGGCAGACGGCATTGTCTACGTCTCGGGGACCTTGCCCTTCGACAAGAACAACGACGTCGTCCATGTGGGTGATGCCGGAGCACAGACCCGTCACGTCCTGGAGGTCATCAAATCCGTCATCGAGACCGCCGGCGGCACGATGGAGGACGTCACGATGAACCATATCTTCATCACCGACTGGGCGAATTATCAGGCCGTGAACAAGGTCTACGCGGAGTATTTCCCGGGCGACAAGCCGGCCAGGTATTGCGTTCAGTGCGGCCTGGTGAAGCCGGACGCTCTCGTTGAGATCGCCACAGTCGCCCACATCGGCAAGTAACGGCATGGTTCATTACGATATTTTTGGCGCGTCGGGAGAGGACGCGTTGACCATCATTCTGTCCTCCGGCCTCGGCGGCAGCGGCACCTACTGGACGCCGCAGATCGAGGCGCTTTCCGAGCATTTCCGGGTGATCACCTACGATCACTTGGGAACTGGCCGTTCCCCTGGCGAGGTGCCCGAGCAAGGCGGCATCGCGGCCATGGCGGATGACGTCATGAAGCTCGCGGAAGAGCTCGGCCTCAAGACATTCAGCTTCATGGGCCATGCGCTTGGTGGTCTAATCGGGCTCGAAATCGCCGCACGACAGCCGGAGATGATCGACAGGCTTGTGCTCATCAATGCATGGGACAAGGCCGATCCGCATTCCGGCCGCTGTTTCGACGTGCGGATTGCGCTTCTCAAAAACTCCGGCGTCCCGGCCTTCGTGAAGGCGCAACCGCTGTTTCTCTATCCGGCCGTCTGGATGTCTGAAAACGCCGAACGCATGAATGCCGAGGAGGCGCATGCAGCGGCCCATTTTCAGGGCGAGCAGAATATCATGAGGCGCATTGCAGCTCTGAGAAGCTTCGACATCGGCGACCGGCTTGCCGAAATCACTCATCAGACCTTGCTGGTCGCCACGAAGGATGATCTCCTTGTGCCCTACACCCGCTCGGTACGGCTTTCGAACATGATGCCCCATGCCGAACTCGCTTTGCTGGATTTCGGCGCACATGCGGTGAATATCGTTGATGCACCGAAATTCAACAAACTCGTGGTAGATTTTCTAAGCCGGGTTTGATTTCATCTGTACGCTCGAGCTGAAAGTTTTGAGATAGCCATGTCCGTGAATGCATCTGCCCCTGCGCTCGACGTTAATCCAGAAGTCGTTGACGCACGGATGAACTTTCGAAACGCGATGTCGCGCCTCGGCGCCGCCGTTCATATCGTCACCACGGATGGACCGGGTGGCCGTGCCGGATTTGCCGCCACCGCAGTCTGCAGCGTTTCCGACAGTCCCCCGACGCTTCTCGTTTGCCTCAACCGAACCTCGAGCGCCTATTTGCCGCTTAAGGAAAACGGCGTCCTCTGCGTCAACGTCCTCTCGGCCGACCATGCAGACCTCAGCCAGCTTTTCGGGGGCAAGACGCCCGTCGATGAACGGTTTGCCGGAGCAACCTGGGCGCCGCTAACAACGGGCAGCCCGGCCCTCGAGGACGCTCTCGTCTGCTTCGATTGCCGCGTTGTGTCCGTTGCCGACGGTCACACGCATGACATCCTGATCTGCGAAGTGCTCACCACGGTGCAGCCAAAGGCTGGTCAGTCGCTTATCTATCTCGATCGAAAGTATCACGCGCTTTAGTGGGGAGTGACATTGGGGTTTGTTCAGACGAGCAATGCTCGGATGATCGCCCAAGGTCAAAGCGCATGGTCTGAACGTAAGGGCAGGAGTTCATGGGAAGCACAATGTGGTGCCTGGCAGCTGTCGCGGAAATCGCGATTGTCGTCGCGGCGGTCGTCTATACCGCGCGTGATCGTCGGAAGCAGCAGCGGAAAAGCCGCCGGAACGCGTACAGAAATGGCAACCGTTAAGACGTTTCTTCTGCTGTAGAAAATCGATGTTCACCGGCAGACTTTAAACCGATCCCGTCATCAAGATCGTCTGCGACCGACCGGGTTACCGAGAATGCCGCGCGAATATGTCTCGGGGTCCCGTACGGTCAGCGTTCAAGCACTCTGATTCTCATGGATCGACGCTTTGCAGGTGAACGGCAAGGCTGTCCCGAATTGGAACGCACACCCTCGTGCATGGTCCTTTTTGGTAAGCATCTGAGTGAATATCAACCACCTCATTCGCGTTGTTTTTCAACGAGTTCTGACATTGTTTCAGAATTAACTATCGCACTACATATCAATTGAGTGATGGACGGCGAGGGCTATATCTCATCGAAGAAAGGTCCCCGCAAGCCGTGGTCTGACCTTCCAAACGAGGCAGATATGGGTAAGCCATCACTACATCCTGGCGACGTTTACGCACAGGAAAGCACGATGGGCCAGTGGCCCACGACGCTGCTTGGCGGTCTTCCCGTTGTCCGCTGCAGCATGGATGAGGCGGCGCAGGGTTTCATCGATGAAGCGCTCCTTCACCGGGGCAGCAGTGCCAAGCCGTTCTATTCTACCTCGGCAAACGGACAGGTGATCGCGATGTGCGCGAAGAAGGCCGACTTCCAGGAGTTGATGCTGGAAGCCGACCAGATCCACGCCGATGGCATGCCCATGATCATGTATTCCAGAATGTTTTCGTCGCATCCTGTATCCGAACGGATCGCGACGACCGATCTCGTGCATTCGGTGGCACTCAAGGCAGAGCGGGCAGGTGTCAGTTTCTATTTTCTCGGCGGAACCGAAGAGGTCAACGCCAAGGCAGTCGCCGCAATGCGGACGAGGTATCCAAACCTCACATTCGCTGGGCGCAGAAACGGCTACTTCAAGCGTGGCGAAGAGGATGCGGTGATCGCCGACATCCAGGCAAGCAAGCCCGATATTCTATGGATCGGGTTGGGCTTTCCGCTTGAGCAGGCCTTTGTCAGCCGGAACATCGACCGGTTGCGATCTGTCGGTGTGATCAAGACATCAGGCGGTCTATTCGACTTCGTCTCGGGGAAAAACGCCCGCGCGCCGTTGTGGATGCAGCGGTACGGGTTGGAGTGGGCTTACCGGATGTATAATGAGCCACGCCGCCTGACGATGCGGTATCTGCTGTCGAACCCGGCTGCCATTCGAGCGCTGTTTACCCACTCGAATTGATCGGGTGCTGACTTCCGATGAAGGCAGGTCATTGATGCGCTCATCACGAGCCGCGCGTCACGCGCCAGGTTTGTAGAAGCTGTCGACGATGCCGGCCGCGAACGACCATTTCGGGCGGATAATGCTTCCGTCGATCGCTTCCATGTAACCATTGCCATTCAGCGTATGCAGCTTTCGGCCGGGCCAGTGCTTGCCGGGGCTCAAGTGCTTTACGATCACCTGATCGAACCGTTCGTCATCCAGGCGCGTCACTTCGGCAAGGCTCAAAGCTGCCCCATAGCCGTTGCGGCAATCCTGCACGGGACGCAGCAGTTTGCCGTCGCGCCATATCATGTTGCCCGCGGGTCTCGCGGATCGGTCGTTGATGACAAGCGGGTTCGCGGCGTGCGGTCGCCAGGGGCCGAGAAGCGTTTCCGCCGACCATAAGCAGAGCGTATCGGAATAGCCGCCGATACCATCCCTTGTCACAGCGAACATCCAGAACTTTCCCGCGTGCTGGATGATCGTCGCATCGGCGGCCTCGATGCCGGAAACAAGTGTCGCGTGTTTTTCCCAGCCGAACGGAAAGCGCGTTGCCCTGTAGATGGAAATCTCGCCGCTGAGAGACGCCTCCGGAACCATCCAGATCTCACCATCCGCTTCGATGAGGAACGGATAAGACAGATGCCAGGACTCTTCCAGAACAGGGATGGCTGGGCCCGGCCGTCCTTGTTCGTCAAACTCGACGACGCTGATGATGCCCTTCTGGGTCTTCTGATCAAGATCCTCGAAGAAGAGATAGTCCTTGCCCTGCCAACGAAACGGAAACGGGTCTGCGTAAAAATGGTCGATTGGGTCCGCGAGAACCTCCCAGGGTGTCCCGCCGAGGTCGCGTCGTTGCCAAACGTCATTGTCAGAGGCGACCCGACGCCAGCCGATCCGCCAGTGGGGAGCGTGGCAGCATAGCCGATAGGCAGCGCGGGCCGCGGCAGATGCCAGCATCTTGGCGCTACGAACAGTCACCGCTTTGCGGGTGATAGCGCGTGCGTGTGGCTGGGCCGTGTTGTCTGCAATACGCGGCGCGCGCGGTTCTTCCGGCAAAGCCTTGATGAGAAGGATGGCTGTCCGTGACCAAACGGCTTCCATCGCGCCACCGATACCAGCCGCAGCTTCGAGGGACGCAAAGCCATCGGCAACAATCCAGCGCTCGCCGGAAGGCAGGGTGCACTCAATCTCGATATGCGGTGTTCCCTCGAAAAACAGCGCCGAAGCGAGACTGAATTCACCGGCGTGGCCGTTGAACAACGGCCGATAGATCCGTGTCGATCGGGGGGATGCGCTCCGGTTCGATGTGAGGTCGATGACAATATCCGGAGCTGCGTTGTCCGACCGGGTTCGCCAGTCCGCCAACGCATCCGGCTCAATACGGTCGCAGAGGCACGGCTGGTGGCGTCGAAGCACCATCTTCTCAAGCTGCAAAAGGCTTTCGAGGGCAGGCTGCGCTGCCTGATCAGCCCCCTGGACCAATTGAAGGCGCACCGTGGTACCGGCGGCGCGCTGCTCAAGCCGACGGCAGAGCCACTGTATCCACGCCGATGTGGAGGAGCGCTCCGCCACAATCTTGATGTTCATCGGAGCGACGGAGTTTGAAACGCTGTCCATCGTCATTTATTTCTGAAGCTGTCCGGACGCCTGCAACCTGTCTTCCGATGTTTTCGGCTGTCGCCGGATCAGGCGACGGTAGCCGTCGACCATTGCATCGAGCGAGTGTTGTTCGCGCAGCCGCTGCCCGCACTCCGATAGCCTTTGCCGCAGAAGGGGATCGGAAAGTACAGCGCGAACTGCTTTTGCAAATGACGCCGTATCGGTCGTATCGACGAAAAGGGCACAGGGCTCTCCCCTGACCTGCAAGACTTCTCGCATGACGGACAGGTCGGAACTCACAACCGGAATGCCGGCCTGAGCGGCTTCCACCGGCGCGAGGCCGAACGTCTCTCCAGACGTCGGGAAAACGAAGACGTCGAGGCTTTTCAGGAAGGCGCCGATTTCGCTGGACGGCATCTCGCCTGCGAAATGAAGCCGATCCGAAACGCCGAGTTCTGCGCCGAGAGCTCGCAGTCGTGGCGCTTCCGGTCCCTGACCTGCCAGTGCCAGATGGACATCTGGCATGACCGGCAACAATCTGATGGCGAGATCAATTCGTTTGATGGCGTTGAGACGGGCGACGCTTCCGATGATCGGGACGTCGGCTGGAAGGCCGAATTTTGCCCGCGCTTCCTGCCGCGTCATCGAAACGGTTCTGTCGGCAAAGCCGTGCGGAACATAGGTCAGTCGACGCTTGTAGGATGCCGGGTGTCCTTGGTAGTCCCGCCAGGTGGCCTTCGAATTTACAGTGATTTCGTCGTAGCAGCCGGCAATGCCAAGCACCTTATCGACAAGGGCGACCGGCCGGGAAATCGTCGCCTGCGGTGAGACGTGGTTGGCAATGATCAGGGGTACGCCGAGCAAGCGACCGACCGGAGCTGCGACAACATTGCCGAAATGCTGAAAGGTCAGCATCACGTCGGGCTTTATCGTGCGCACGAGCTGCGACAGACGACGAAGCATGGCAAGGTTCTGCGAAATCCCCTGCGGTCTCGGATCGGCCGCAAAATGCGCATTTTCGAAGTGGTCGCAGCCGCTGGTCTTGCGATAGAGGAACAGGTGATGCGCCTCGAATTCGGGCTGTCCGGAAATCGCTGGTTTCGACAGCTGTTCGGCGAGAAGGCGCGTGATCTCCTGAGCGCCCGCTGCTTCAGCTTGCGTCTGGATAAAGAGAAGACGTGTCGGACGTCGCTGCGCGCTCTCGGCCATAGGTTTTCCGGTTCACTCGTATAGTGACGATAAAGACAGGGAAAGCTCAAGAGAGGCTAAACACGATACTTAGCTTTCGAACGATACTGCGTATTACTGGGATTTTCTTGGAAGTCGTGCGGTGCGGACGTTTTGCGCGGCGCATGACCTCAACTCGACGTCTTGAACGCAGAAGAGCGGCTGGGAGCCCCTTTTTCAGCGTTGCTCTTGATGATGATCTTCGTGTACTCGCTGACCATCAGATTGAGAGAGTAACGTTCGGCGAGTTCGCGTCCCGATGCAGAGAGCCGGTCATACAGCGCCTTGTCTGCAAGCAGCAACTCGATGCAGCTGACGAATTTATCAGTGTTTTCGGCATCGACGAAGAGGGCACAGGCGGATCGCTCCACCTGCAGGACTTCGCGCAGCACCGGCAGATCGTTCGCGATGACAGGCACGCCTGCCTGCGCGGCCTCAACGGCTGCAAGCCCGAATGTCTCTGCGGCCGTCGGAAACGCGAAGACGTCGAGACACGCAAGGAAAGTCCCGATCTGCTCCGGGTTGACCTCTCCTGCGAAATGGACACGGTCTGAAACGCCAAGCGTATGGGCGAGAGCCTCGAGGCATTCTCTGTGTGGGCCTTGGCCGGCAATGGCCAGGTGCAGATTTGGCAAATGCGGCAGCGTTGAGATTGCCAGATCAATGCGCTTCAGAGGATGCAACCGGGCGACCGTTCCCATGATCGTCACATCCTTGGGCAGATCGAAACAGTCCCTTGCCTCCTCTTTCGATAACGACGTGGTTTTCTGCGCAAAGCCATGCGGAATATGGACCAGCCGTTTGCGGTAGCTTCGTGCATAGGACTGGAAGTGATTCCAGGTCGCATGGGAGTTGACGGTTATCACGTCATAGAAACCAAGTGTGCCGAGGATGCGATCGGCCAGGCCAACAAAGCGGTTCACGGTTGCGGGCGAGGACACCTGATTTGCGACGATATAGGGAATGCCCATTACCCGCCCGACAAGTGCACCGAGCACATTGCCGTAGTGCTGAAAGGTCAACATCGTATCCGGCTTGATCTTGCGCACGATGGAGAAAAAATTCCGCGCGAAGGTGAGACATTCGCCGAGGCTTTGAGGCCTGCGGGGTGCTGCAAAATGGACATTGGGGAAGTGATCGCAGCCATCGGTCTTCCGGTACAGGAAAAGATGGTGCGTTTCGTATTCCGGCACACCCGTCAGTTGCCCACGCGAAAGCTCCTGGCCGAGAAGCCGCGAGATCTCCTGCGCGCCCGCCAATTCCGCCTGAGTTTGCAGAAAAAGCACACGCCTCGGCTGCCTGGCTCGGTTGGACAATTTCAACTCCTAATTGGTGGGGCAATAGTAGATTGTTCGTCTAAACAATAGGCTAACAGCATCGTTTCCAACAGTAACGATGATTTGTGCGGGTATCGTAAACGTACTATTTCACTTCTCACGTTGATGCCGGCAAACGACCGCGATGAACTCGGACGCCGCCATGCAGATAGGCTGCGTCTGCTTTTTGAAGTCCTGGATAGTGCTGGTACACTTGTCGCCTGATCGAGAAGACAAGGATGAGAAAGATGAAGATCAGGAGAGACGTCGACCGACCGATTTCGTTCTCGACGAGGTTGTTGACGGTGTACATGTTGACGTAGGCAAACGACAGGCCGATGAACTTGTCTCTGACATTTCCGACCGATACGACGAGCAGAAGATAGGTCGCTGACAGTGCTGCGAGAAACAGCAGGAAGCCGGCGATGCCGCCTTCGATGATGAGCGTGATATAGCCGTTGTGGAAGTTGTCGAGCACCCAGCCATAGACGCTTTTGAAGCTCGTCAGGCGTTCCGGAGTCCAGAAGCTGTCAAGGCCGAAGCCGAAGATCTCGCGTCCCTGCAATTCACGAAAGCCGTAGCTCCAGATCTTCATGCGGCTGTTGGTATCGACAGTGATGCCTGCAACGCCGATCTTGTCGGCATCGACCACGAACGTCGTCGAGACGAGATTGATGATCGGTATCGCGAACAGGAGACCGGTGAGCAGTGCTAGTCTCTGGAGGAGCTTTGGCAGTCTGGAAATCACAATCGATGCGACGCCCAGAACTGATATAAGCTGGCCGCCGCGCGATCCTGCCATATAGACCGCGAGCAAGGCGATCCCGACCATTGCGATACGACCGACAAGCGCGCCCCATTGCGCGAGCGGCGTGACGCGTTGGCGCAGGGGAAGACCAACGCCCGCGATCAGCGCGTAGGCCGCATATGCTGCGAGCCCGTTCTTTTGCCCGGCAATGCCGCGCCACTTTCCCGCATGCTCCCAGCTGCTGTCGACACCGATCGAAGGGACCAGCAGCGCGACCAGAACGCAGACGACAACGAAGGTGGAGAGGGCCGCGAACATGACCCGCAGCGACTGTTCGAGCGTCAGCGTGTTGGCGATCGCAAGCGACGTCACCAGCGCGTTGAAGATCAGGATTGCCTTGATGTAGCTGTCGGCACTTTGCACGCCCCACACCGCGGAAAAACTGACATAGAGCAGGAACGCTGCAAGCAGGGTGCATTCTATGCCGGAGGGGATCCTGAGCCCCACCTTGATAAACGCCACCACGACGATCCAGCCGGAGAGCATCAGGAAGACGAGATAACGGGCCTGCTCCGTCCAGGAGGGCAGCTTCAGCTCTTCGGCCGGCACCCACATGGAAAGAAGCAGAAGCAGGAACATGGCCGGTGCGATATAGCGATGCGCCATTTCAAAATCCGCCTCGTATCCGTTAATCCAAATGCCTCAAAGTCCCTATTCCTGAAACCCTTAAACCGGCATTAAGCGGCGGGTCGTCGGCAAGGTTATCCGTTCGATCGGTCAGGCTTGGCTTAAAACAATCTTAAGCACAGGCTGTGATAAATGCGGTGGAATGAGAGAGCCGGTGCTCTGCCATTAGCCGTGAGACGTGAACCGAATGCAGCCTCCATATCCAGCTCGGTCGAACAGCTCCGCACCTGAAGGGCTGACAAACTACCTTCAGATCGATCTGGGGCGGCTGGCCTATTGGCTGCGCCAAAAATTCCGCTGGATCGTCGCAGCTGCCCTCATCGGATTGGTACTTGCAGTTTCCTACACGGTCATTTCCAAGCCGCGTTATACGGTGACGAGCGAACTCGTCATCGATCCCGCCGGTCTGCAGATCGTGGGCGAAGAGACGGGTTCGCGCAACGACATGCGCGAAACGCTGCTCCTCAACGCCGACAGCAAGCTTCAAACCCTGCTGTCGCGCAACGTGCTTCTCCGGGTGCTCGAAAAGCTCGATCTTACCAACGACATCGAATTCGTTCCAGCTGGCGGTTTTAGTCTGTTCAGCTTCGGTGGACCCGCGACGCCGGTCGATCCGAGAATCATCGCGCTGGAATCTCTCAACAAGAGACTTGCAGCCCAGCGGGATGAGAAATCCTTCGTGCTGTTCATGTCGGTCTGGACATGGGATGCCGAGAAATCCATTCGGATTTCGCAAGCGCTGATCGAGGAATTCAAGGCCGAACTCAATGCCGGCGATGTCGACGGCGCGAAGAGAACGACAGACTCGCTTCTTGCACGGCTCACCGAGCTGAAGAAGGGTGTCATCGAGGCCGAAGAGGCCGTCGAAACATTTCGGCGCGAAAGCGGCCTTCGCTCTTCGCAAGGCGAGCTTTCTAGCAGCCGTTCCATGGTCCAGGTCGACACCCAGTTGCGCGAGGCTCGCGAACGTCTGATCGCCGCTGACTCGCGCTACAAGCAGATGCTTGCTGGTGGCAACGATTCCTTGGCGATGCAGTCCGCAACGCTTGCCGCGCTGCGGGCCCAGTATTCGACCCTCAAGCAGGAAGCCGACGAGCAGTTGCTGACGTTCGGTACAAGGCATCCGAGGAGGGCCGCGGTTCAGTCGCGGCTGCAGTCGCTCGACCAGGAAATCGCCCGGGAAATGTCCCGGCTGACGCTTGCTGCCCGCAACGAATACGATCAGGCAAAGGCCGTTGTCGAAAAGCTCGAAGGTGAATCGAAGACCGTTTCTACCAGTGTGTTCTCGGATAACGATGCGCAGGTGCGTCTGAGGGAATTGTCGAGAGAGGCATCTGCGAGAGCCGCAGTCTACGAAGCCTTTCTCGGACGGGCGCGAATGGCAGCCGAACGGCAACAGCTCGATACGACCAATCTCCGTGTAATCTCTGCTCCCATCGCTCCAAGAGAGCGGAGCTGGCCGCCGAGCATCGCGCAGGCGGCCGTTTTCGGCGCCGCAGTCGGACTTACATTGGGTGCACTCGGCGTGCTCGCTTTCGGCATCGCGATGGATGTCAATCATCCGCAACGGGGGCCGGAACACGCCCGCACCGAGACGCTGGACGAAGACTATCCGAAAGAGATCGAGCGCAAGCCTGCACCACGCACCGGTTCGTTGTTGTCAATGCTCCCGGACGAGCCATCGCCTGCGCCGCGCTCGTATCGGTGGAACCCGGACGCCTGATGGGTCGCAGTTCTGCCCGAGAGAATAGGGCGGATTTTAATGGTCGGCCTCACTCCATGTTAACCGATTTGGAAAGAACAAAGCCCGTGTTTACTCATCGCTGGCCGGAGTGCTGTATCTGAGAACCAGGTCAGACCTTCGCTTTATCTGTTCCAGCGAAGATATCCTGAAAGTATCAAGACCGATTGTCGACCCTTGGTGACGAACGGATGTTAGGGAGTGGATTTCAATGAATTCTATGCTCATGAACAAGGACATCATTGCCAACTGGGAAGACCGCCACGCGCGTTTGTTCGGCAATGAGATCGTCAAGCTCAATCATCGCCTCCTTGAAACCGGTCTGTTCTCGAGGGAGGCTGTCGGCAAGTTGATCGAACGCTGCCCGGATAGCGAGTTCGGGCTGGAATCCATGTCCGACGACATCACCAACCCATCGCGACTTTATGGCGTCCGCAACGGCATTTCGGGCGCTGAGGCACTCGCTGCAGTCGAAAAGGGCCGCATGTGGATGAACATTCGCCGCGTGATGGACTGGGCGCCGGAATATGGCCGTTTGCTCGACACGATCTTTTCCGAATTCGCCGGCCGCATGCCCGGGTTCGAGACCTTCAAACGCAATCTCGGAGTGCTCGTCTCGTCTCCCAACGCCAACGTCTTCTACCACGCCGATATCCAGGGCCAGTCGCTTTGGCAGATCGAGGGCAGCAAGCGCGTCTATCTTTATCCGCGCTCGGAAGTGTTTCTGCGCCCGATGCAGGTGGAGAAGATCCTGCTGCGCGAGACCGATGAAAAAATGCCCTACGAGACGTGGTTCGACGAATACGCAACGGCTGTCGATCTGCATCCGGGAGAAATGGTGACATGGCCGCTTTATGCACCGCATCGCGTACAGAACCATGATTGCATGAACATCTCCGTGACGATGGAGCATTGGACGAAGCAGATCTGGAATTCCTACGCGGTCCATTATGGCAACGGCGTGTTTCGCCGCACGCTCGGCGTGAAGGGACTGTCGACCGAAAATTCGGGCCTGCATGTCTATCCGAAGGCGGCGGCGGCCTTTGCCTGGAAGAAGGCTGGGAAGCAGAAAAAGGGTGATGTCGTCATCAAGCGCGATTTCAAGCTTGATGCATCGGCCGAAGGCGGTCGGGTCGCACTGAGCTGAGAACAGGACAAACTGCCGAAGACAATTCCCCGCCAGAGTACGATCGAGAAAAGCCCTGAAGCCATGAAAGTCACCGTAGAAGAGACGTTCGATTTTTCAGGGCCGGAATATCGCCGCCTCTATTCGGAAGGGAAGGGAACTGCCTTTCAGGCGCCGATGTGGCTCGACATGCTGCACCGGCGCCTCGGTCCTTCCCTGGGCGCGAAGCAGCGGACGGTGACGTTCCGCAACGAAGCCGACGACAGTCTCCTTGCCGTGCTTCCCCTCGTGATGCAGCGCTCATCCGGGGTGATGATAATCCAGCCTGCGGATTTCGGTATCAGCGACTACAACACGATCGTCTGCGACGCGGAGCGTTTAGAGCAGATCGCCGCATCACCGGCCGTTCTAAAGGCGTTGCGCGAAACGCTTCGCGGTGGCGACCTGCTGATGTTCCGCAAGGTTCGTGCCGATGGCTTCGACATCCAGCGTCTGTTCAAGGGGGCTCGCGAAAGCCGGGGAGAGAACTCTGCCTACGCGTTCGATATCGGCGACGATTTCGACCATTGGCGCCTGAAGGTGATGAACCGCAACTTCACCAAGAACCTTGGCAGGTTGCACCGACAGACGGAAGCAGCCTACGGCCCCTACCTGCACAAAGCCATTACGGACGAGCAGGAAATCCGCGCGGTCTTCGACTTCCTTCGGGATGCGCGACAGGACCGTTATTCGGAGAACCTGCTGGATCGCCATGAATATTTCGATCTCTATCGTGATTATGCCGTCGCAGCGGCGGCTTCAGGAGAAGCTGTGCTTTACGTCAGCTATCTCGCTGGAGAACCTGTCGCTGCCCTGTTCGGGCTGGCAGGCGACGGCGAGTTTCACGCAACGCTGCTTGCATCCGACATCAAGAAGCATCAGAAAATCTCGGCCGGAATGCAGATCCTTTACCGCGTCGCACAGCTGCGCCACCAGGACGGCCACAGAGTAATGGATCTCTGCCTCGGCGATCCCGGGTACAAAACGCATTTTCGCCCGACGGAAACGACGATGCGCAATATCACCGTAGCCCTGTCACTCAAGGGTGCTGCGGTCGCCGCCATTTATCACCATGCGAAGCCGCTCAAGAACTTCCTGAGAAAAGGGGTCGCCAATGTCCGGTGATGCATCCGACCACGTGGCGCCCGCTGCCCACCGCACCTTTGCCGGTCGGATCGGCGCGCTTATCCGCCGGCCGGATATCGGCGGGATGGCTGTCGTCGTCGGCGTCAAGATCGGCATGGTGTTGCTCAACTTCACGCTGATCACGCTTGCTGCTCGGCTTCTCGATCCCGAAGCGTTCGGACATTACTCGATCCTCTACTCCGCAGCGGGGCTGCTCTGCATCGTGGCAGCCGCCGGACAGGAGCCGTTCGTGCTGCGGATGTGGAACGAGATGACGGCGGCGGGCAATGCCGCAAAGCTGAAAGGCGCGCTCTACTTCACGCTGCTTCTGTCGCTCAGCGGCACCGTTATCGTCGCGATCGGTCTGTATTTCTGGGCTTCCGCATTGGTCGATGGCCAGACAGCGATAACCTGCGTCATCTATATGATGATCGTCTCCGTGCTACAGATCTGCATGCATCTTGTGCGAACCGAGATCGGCGTTGCCTCGGGAGACGGCGCGGGCAACGCCATTGTCGGGAGCGTGCCCGTCCTCTATCTGCTCGCCTGTTTCTTCAGCGGGACACGACCGGATACGGCCCATCTTTTCCTGGCCTTGGCAGTTGGAGCAGGTCTTGCTCTCCTTCTGCAACTCTATCTCATCCGCGGACGAATCCTGCATCGTTTTCCGGACTTTAACCGTATCCGTGCGGTTGCGGACTACCGGCTATGGCTTCCGCGATCGGTCCGCTTCTGGCTTGCGACATCCCTCGAGGCAACCAATCAGTATATCGATGTAATCATCATCGGCTATCTGATGGACCCGGTAATCGCAGGGGCCTATTTCGTGACCGTTCGCCTCGCCAATCTGTTTGCGGCTGCCGCAGATTCCGTCAATCTTTTCGGAACGCGCCATCTCCCGGGGCTCTACTATCGCGGAGAACAGCGGGCGCTCAACAAGATGCTCGACAGCCTTGCCTGGATAACCCTTGCCTTCAGCGCGATCGGCCTGATCGGCATTCTGGTCGGCGGCTATTTCGCCCTTCTGCTGATCAACGAACCCTATGCTGCGTATTTCCCGGAACTGCTGGTCCTCTGCCTCGGCACCGCGGCGCTCGGAACGACAAGGCCGTCTGTGATCATGCTGCTTCTGGCAGGCCACGAAGGACGCTATCTCCAGATCATGGCCGTGTGCGTCGTGGTGCGGATTGCCGGCTTCTTCCTGTTCGTCCCGCATTTCGGGGTGATGGGCGCCGTTGCGACGACCGCTGCCGCTTTCGCGCTTCAGTCGATCGTCCTGCGCATTGCGGACAAAGCCCTGACCGGGTTCGACTCGTCGATGTTCCGGCTTCTCCTGAGGCGGGCATGATAAAAGGGCTGCAGCGAATTCTTTCCGCTGTGTCTCGCGGGTGTATTTCGGAGCCGGAGATCCTATCTAGAAGTCTTCCGCATCATGTTCCCCAGGACTTTTCCACAGATGACGAACTCTCCCGTTCCGGTTTTCGACGGTCATAACGACGTGCTCTTGCGTTTGCGCCTGAGCGACGCGAAGGATCCTGTCGGTGACTTTCTGGACGGGCGGAAGGATGGTCATATCGATCTGCCGCGCGCCCGCGAGGGTGGATTGGCCGGCGGTCTCTGCGCCATCTATGTGCCGTCGCCGTCCATGGCAAAGGACCAGAACGGCGATTTTCCGACCCCGGCTCAACCCGAGGCGCTGAACCAGACGATCGCCATGGCCCGGATCCTGTTGGATATCGAGCGCCGTTCCAACGGCGGGGTCACGGTCTGCCGGACTGCGGACGATCTCCGCCGCTCGATTGCAACGGGCAGCTTTGCCGCTGTGTTGCATATCGAGGGCGCCGAAGCAATTGCCGGGGATCTCGACGCGCTTTACGTGCTTCACCAAGCGGGCTTGCGAACTCTTGGTCCCGTCTGGAGCCGTCCGAACGTCTTTGCCTATGGCGTTCCGTTCAAGTTCCCGTCAACGCCGGATATCGGCCCGGGCTTGAGTGACGCCGGACGAGACCTGATTCGTGCGTGCAACGACCTCAGGATTATGGTCGATCTGTCGCATTTGAACGAGGCCGGTTTCTGGGACGTCGCAAAAATCTCGAAGGCGCCGCTTGTCGCATCCCATTCCAATGCGCACGCGCTCTCTGCGCACAGCCGAAACCTCACGGACCGCCAGCTTGACGCGATCCGTGATACAGGCGGGCTCGTCGGCATCAATTTCGGTGTCCTGTTCTTGCGCGACGACGGGCGCAGAGACGAAAGCACGAGCCTCGATGTGCTTGTGCGGCACATTGCCTATATCGCAGAGCGGATCGGAATCAATCACGTCGCGCTAGGCTCGGATTTCGACGGTACGACCGTGCCTTCGGAATTGAAAGATGCAAGCGGCCTTCCGCGCCTGATCGAAGCCCTGCGTAAACACGGCTTCTCTAGCGAAGACATTGCGAAGATCGCATTCGAAAACTGGATCGACGTGCTGGGCCGAAGCTGGGCTGCATGAGCGGCACAAGGCCGCCAGCCAGATGTGCGAAACGTTGAAAGCGACCTGACCCGGCGTCAGACGCCAGCGCGAGTTTCTCAAACGCCTGAGAGATGCATTAGCGTGCCATCGCGTATTTGTAGGGTTGGCCGCGTTCCAGGGTGCTGCCCGACGGCAGGACGTAGGAAGCCGCGACGGCTAGGCTCACGACTGCGACCGATGCGGAAAGCAGAGCAATTTTCATGTGATAATCCCTCCCTCACATGTAGGGAGAAAGCTCTTGGCGCGAATTTGGTTCCCGGGGTCAGAAATGGTTTGCGGTGCCGATCGGCAGCCTCAGCATTCTTGCTTCTGTTCGCCGGGACAGATCCCAATTCCATTCTCGGTCACGACGAATGCAAGGCCCGCGCCTTCGAACGCCTGGCGCAGCTGAGCCTCGGTTGATCTGTGAATATCGTGTCGCTGGCCCTCGTAGTCGCGTACGGTGCTGCGCGACACGCCTGAGCGATCGGCAAGGTCCGACTGGGTCCAGTCGAGGAACCCTCGGGCCGCCCGGCAAAGCGCTGGAGACAATATACAAGTTTGCGCGGCTTGACCCATCGCTCTATTCTGCCCATATTGGTCAATACAAATCATATAGGTCAATTTTCGATAGATTGCTAGTGGCGCGTATTGTGCGCTCTCAGGCCATCGAAACGCACGAGGAACAGACACATTGGGATAACGCTGGGCCCATATTTCCTGCTTGTTCTTCTGGTTCTGCCGTTTGTCGGCAGTCTTGCTTCGGCATTTTTTCTGAAGACATCGTCGCGTGTGCTGCCATCCTGGACCGCCGGTGGGGTTTCGCTTGCGTGCCTTCTGATCGTCATTGCCTCCTACCCTTCGATTACGGAGGGCCAGGTTGTCCGTCTGACGTTCGAGTGGATCCCGCAGCTTGGGCTCGAGTTCAAGTTGCGACTTGATGGGTTCGCGTGGATGTTCGCGCTACTGATCGCCGGCATCGGTTTGCTGGTCGTCATCTACGCGCGATACTACATGTCCGAAGAGGACTCGGTTCCGCGCTTCTTCTCGTTCCTACTGGCGTTCATGGGTGCCATGCTCGGGATCGTGCTGTCAGGCAACGTCATTCTCCTCTCGATCTTCTGGGAGCTGACGAGCATCTTCTCGTTCCTGCTGATCAGTTACTGGCACAACAACTCCGCTGCGCGCGATGGCGCGCGTATGGCCCTGACGATCACCGGCATAGGTGGGTTCTGCCTTCTCGTTGGCCTTCTGCTTCTCGGCAATATCGTCGGCAGCTACGACCTTGATAAAATTCTCGAAGCCGGCGACGTCATTCGCGCACATTCCCTCTATGTCCCGGCACTCGTCTTCGTCCTGCTCGGGGCTCTGACAAAAAGCGCGCAGTTTCCGTTCCATTTCTGGCTGCCGAACGCGATGGCAGCGCCGACGCCGGTATCGGCCTATCTCCATTCTGCGACCATGGTAAAGGCCGGGGTCTTTCTCCTGGCGCGCATGTCTCCGGCGCTGTCCGGCAGTTACGAATGGTTCATTCTCGTCGGTGCAGCCGGCATGATCACGCTTCTGCTGGGCGCGTACTTCGCGATGTTCCAGCAGGATCTGAAGGGTCTGCTCGCCTATTCGACGATCAGCCATCTCGGCCTGATCACCACGCTGCTCAGCCTCGGGAGCCCGCTGGCAACGGTCGCTGCGATCTTTCACATGCTGAACCATGCGACGTTCAAGGCGTCGCTGTTCATGGCAGCCGGTATCATCGACCACGAGACCGGTACGCGTGATATGCGAAAATTGAGCGGACTGTTCCGGTTCATGCCGATTACCGGCACACTTGCCATGGTCGCCAGTGCGGCGATGGCGGGCGTCCCGCTTTTGAACGGCTTCCTGTCGAAGGAGATGTTCTTCGCAGAAGCGGTAGAGACCCACGCGGACTCGTTCCTGGACCGCATCCTTCCTTACGTCGCCACTCTCGCCGGTGCGTTCAGCGTCGCCTATTCGCTTCGGTTCATCCACACGGTCTTTTTCGGGCCGAAGCCAGTTGGTCTTCCCAAGGAAAAGCCGCACGAGCCGCCGCACTGGATGCTGTTCCCGATCGAACTTCTGGTCGTCGCGTGTCTGGTCGTCGGCGTCATTCCGGCGATCGCCGTTGGACCGATCCTGCAGGCGGCCGCGATGGGCGTACTCGGGCCGGATACGCCTGAATACAGCCTTTCGATCTGGCACGGCTTCAACCTTCCGCTCGTTATGAGCATCGTTGCTCTTGTCGCCGGCGCGCTGATCTACATCCTCCTTCGAAATTATCTTGCGCAGTGCAAAGACGGTGCGCCCGTGTTCAGACGCTTCCGCGGACAGCGCATCTTCGAGCGTATCCTCGTCGAAGTCTCATGGCGCTGGGCAAGGCTCGCGGAGCGGCGGATCGGTACCCGCAAGCTGCAGCCGCAGTTGCGCTGGGTCGTGTTCACCGGCTTTGTCGCAGGTCTCCTGCCGCTCTGGCTCTCCGGGTTCGAGCCGCGGCCGTTCGTGTTCTCCGGGGTCGACAAGGCCTTCGCGGCCATCTGGCTGATTGGTATTTGTCTGGCGCTCGGCACCGCGTTTCTTGCGAAATATCACCGTTTGGCGGCGCTCGTCATGCTTGGCGGCGTCGGGCTGATCGTCTGCGTCACGTTCGTTTGGTTGTCGGCGCCTGATCTCGCGATCACGCAGCTTCTGGTCGAGATCATCACGACGGTACTGATCCTTCTCGGCCTACGCTGGTTGCCGAAGCGGAACGAAATCAATGATGCACCGATTACCGTCCGCGCCCGGCTGAGACGCTTCCGGGATCTTGCGCTCGCCGTTTTCTGCGGTGTCGGCATGACCTTCATATCCTATGCGGTGATGACGATGCCGGTGCCGGACGCTATCGCTACTTACTTCCTGGAAAACGCTTATTCGCAGGGCGGAGGCCGCAACGTCGTCAACGTGATCCTGGTGGACTTCCGCGGCTTCGATACGTTTGGCGAAATCGCAGTTCTCGGCGTGGTGGCGCTCACCGTCTATGCGCTGCTTCGCCGTTTCCGGCCGGCCGACGATACGATGGCGATGCCCGAACAGCAGCGGGCACAGAACCGCTTCGACGAAGAGCGGCCGGATCGGTCTGCGGGCGATACGGCTCGGGACTACATGCTGATCCCGTCGGTCATCATGCAGTGGCTCTTCCCTGTCATCATCATGTTCGCTGTCTATCTGTTCCTGCGTGGTCACGACATGCCGGGCGGCGGGTTCTCGGCAGGCCTGACGCTGTCGCTCGCCTTCCTGCTGCAGTATCTGGCCGGCGGAACACGCTGGGCAGAAGATCGGATCCGAATTCTGCCGCTGCGCTGGATGGGTGCTGGCCTTCTGACTGCGGCCTTAACCGGTATCGGAGCCTGGGCTTTCGGCTACCCGTTCCTCACCTCGCACTTCCAGTATGTCGAGCTTCCGCTTGTCGGGAAAATGCCGGCGGCAACGGCATTGCTGTTTGATCTCGGCGTCTTCTCGCTCGTCGTTGGCTCGACGGTTCTGATCATGGTGGCGTTGGCGCACCAGTCGATCCGCATCAATCGCCTGCGGGCAATCGATGCAGCAAAGACGAAGGAAACCTGATGGAAATCATTCTCTCCATCGCCATCGGCGTCATGACCTTTTGCGGCGTGTGGCTCATCCTGCGCCCACGGACCTATCAGGTCATCGTCGGGCTTTCCCTTCTGGCCTATGCCGTCAACCTGTTCATCTTCAGCGTCGGAGGGGTGAAGACCAATGTGCCGCCGGTTCTCGTGGACGGCACGGCCACCGCAAGCCTTGCGGATCCGGTGCCCCAGGCACTGGTGCTGACGGCAATTGTCATCGGATTTGCCACGACGGCACTGTTTCTGGTCGTGCTTCTCGCCTCCCGCGGCCTGACCGGCTCCGACCATGTTGACGGCAGGAGCGACCCGTCATGAACGGCTGGGCGCATCACCTCATCATAGCACCGATCCTGGTCCCGCTGCTTGCGGCGGCAGTGCTGTTGTTCATCGACGAACGACAGCGCGTTGCCAAGGCGATGGTCAGCCTGACGTCGGTGGTGATCCTCGTCTGCGTTTCGTTCGTGCTGTTTCGTATCGAGAGCGGTCCGAGCGATTTCGAAGGCGTCTATCTGCTGGGCAACTGGGCCGCTCCATTTGGGATCGTGCTGGTGCTCGACGGGCTGTCGGCGATGATGCTGCTTTTGACGGCGCTGGTGGCGCTTGCGTCGCTTGTCTATTCGATGGCCCGCTGGCACATTGTCGGAGCCCATTTCCATACCATGTTCCAGCTGCTGCTGATGGGGGTGGACGGCGCATTCCTCACCGGCGATCTTTTTAACCTCTTTGTTTTCTTCGAAGTGATGCTTGCTGCATCCTACGGTCTGCTTCTGCACGGCTCTGGTCCGCTGCGGGTAAAGGCCGGCCTCCATTACATTGCCGTCAACCTTGCCGCAGCACTTCTCTTCCTGATCGGCGTCAGCCTGATTTACGGCACGGCCGGTACGCTGAACATGGCCGACCTTGCCGCGCGCATTCCGCAGATCGAGCCGGACCGACGCATGCTGATGGAAGCCGGCGCCGGCGTGCTCGGGATCGCATTTCTCATCAAGGCCGGCATGTGGCCGCTCTGCTTCTGGCTTCCGACCGCCTATAGCGCCGCTTCGGCACCCGTCGCGGGCGTTTTCGCGATCCTCAGCAAGCTCGGCATCTATGTCATCTTGCGGCTGATCATGCTGCTGTTTGAAACCGGGCCATCGGCCGGGTTCGGATCGACATTCCTGCTCATCGGCGGTATCGCGACAGTGGTGTTTGGAACGATCGGCGTGCTCGCGTCGCAGGCCTTGGGCCGGTTGGCCGGATATTCGGTTCTGGTGTCGTCCGGCACGCTTCTGATGGTGCTCGGCATCAACGATGGTGCGGTCTCGTCCGGCGCACTCCTCTATCTCGTGAGCTCGACCCTGACGATCAGCGCCTTCTTCATGCTGATCGAACTTGTCGAGCGTGGTCAGGATGCGGGCGCTAGCGTCCTCACCGTGACGATGGAAGCTTACGGCGACGCCGACGACGATGAGCCGCAAGAGGGCGACGGGGTCACGATGCCCGGGACGATGGCGATCCTCGGCATATGCTTTGCAGCCTGTGCGATCCTTCTGTCCGGTCTGCCGCCACTGTCTGGCTTTATCGCCAAATTCGCGATGTTGTCCGCGATGATGGGCACCGGCGCCATTGGCGTGCCGCCGACTGCTGCGGTCTGGACGCTCATCGTTCTCGTCATCCTGTCAGGCGTCGCAGCGCTTATCGCGATGACGCGTGTTGGCATCAGGACGTTCTGGAGCTCGATCGAGGGCACCGTGCCGCGGGTGCTGGTCATCGAGATCGTACCAGTCATGTTCCTTCTGAGCCTTACCCTTGTGCTGACGGTTCAGGCTGGACCCGCGATGCAGTACATGGACACGACGATACGGACCCTCGCCAGCCCGGAAAATTACATCAACGCCGTCAGAAACGCGACAGTCCTGAAGGGCGTCGCCGACAGCAACGGACAGGGAGGCGATTGATGTTTCCCTTCCCGATCCTTGCCGTCTTCCTGGTCCTCATGTGGCTGCTGCTGAACGGGTTCACGCTCGGCCACCTGATTATCGGCACAATGGTCGCAGTCTTCGCCTGCTGGGCTATGGCTTCCCTGAGACCGGAAAAGCCGAGACTCGGCAAATGGTACCTTCTCCCGAAGCTATTGGGGATGGTGCTCTACGACGTTGCAAAGTCGAACGCGCAGGTTGCCGCAGTCATCCTGAGGAGCGGTTCGCGGCGGCATAATCCGGCCTTCCTGACGATCCAGCTGCAGACGCACAACCATTTCTCGCTGGCGGTGCTCGCGATCGTTCTGACGAGCACGCCCGGCTCAGCCTGGCTGGAATACGATTCCAACGACAATACCGTGCTGTTGCATGTCCTCGATCTCGACGACGAGGCGAAGTGGCGCGATATGGTCAAGAACCGCTATGAAAAGCTCTTGATGGAGATCTTCGTATGAGTGCCATCATCGTCTTCACAGCTGTGGCTGTCGCACAATTGATGCTGGCTGCGGCCATGGCTATCGCCTCTGTGCGCATGTTCGGCGGCCCGCGGGCGCAGGACAGGATCATTGCACTGGACACGCTCTACATCAACGCGATGCTGATGCTTGTCACGTTCGGGATCGGCACGGGTCGGGTCATCTATTTCGAAGCGGCGCTGGTGATCGGCATGCTGGGTTTCGTGGCAACCGTTGCGCTCGCCAAATTTCTGATGCGGGGTGAGGTGATCGAATGAGTGAAGCCACTGATCTGCCGCTCTGGGCCGCCATCGCGGTCGCGGTCTTCCTGCTTGTCGGTGCGTCGCTGGCGCTGATCGGCGCGATCGGCTTTCTCCGGCTGCCGACGTTTTACGAGCGCATCCATGCGCCAACCCTCGGCACCAGCTGGGGTGTGGGCGGCGTCATGGTCGCGTCGATGATCTTTTTCTCCGTGACATCAGGTCGACCAATGATGCACGAGATCCTCATCGGGATCTTCGTCACGGTTACGACGCCGGCCACCTTCCTTCTCCTCGCACGCGCCGCGCTGCATCGAGACAGAGTTGAGAAGACGAAAGGCGTGCCGGAGAAACACCGCGCCGATATCGTAAACAACGATTGAGACGGATCTGTCCTGCGGTCCGTTCCGGTTGCGGGACTAGTCCGGCAGAAGGCCGATATGGTCGAGTTTCGCGCTGCGTGCGGCTCGTCCACCGGGAAGTCGTAGCGGCTCTTCCTCAATACCGTACCGAACCGCCATCATCAGGACATGGGTCCCAAGCATGTCCAGTCCTTCGGTGATCCGATTGCTTTCCAGAAGCTCGACGATGGCGATATGTTCAGCACTCGCGTTTTTGCGCGTGGGCAGCGTGGAACGGTGCGATCGAAGTGCCGCGACCTTGCTCGACACGAGCTGGTAGGCGTTGAACAGATACGGATTGCCGCAATTCTCCAGCGATGCATCGTGGAAATGATCATCAGCGCGGGCGGATCGATGGTTGTCGCCCGCCTCGCACGCCGCCATCATGTCTTCGGCAGCTGCCCGCATCGCCTTTAACGTTTCATCGCGACGACGCGACATGGCGAGGCGAACTGCCTCGATCTCGATCGTCTTGCGGAATTCGCACAGGTTTTCCGTGTCTTCGCGGGTCGGCAGGAAGACGAAGCTTCCCCTTTGCGGACGCACATCGATGAGGCCCTGCTGTTCGAGCGTTGCGAAGGCTTCTTTCACCGGGCTCCGACTGACGCCAAGCGTGGTCGCCAGCTTGTCTTCCGAAAGTGCGTCACCCAACTCGAGCTCGCCATCGATGATGGCTCGTCTCAGCCTCTCGGTCACCCTTGCGCCCAACGAGGATCGTGGTTTTGCATCCATTCCTACGGTCCCTTCCTTCCCGGAGCGGATCATACGCTCCGACGCGGCATAACCGAATTCTGTACGCGCCCTCAGGGAGTGAGGCAACATTCCCTGAGGGTGCTTGTCAGGTGGAGATCTCGTCGAGGAAGCGCCGCGTGGCAGCCATTCCCCCTTCGGCCCGCTGCATGAAGCTGAGCGCCGCGTCTGCTTTATGCGGGGTCTCGACGCTGATTACGACATCTGCGGGCAGGGCGGCCATCAGATCCTTCAACCACAGGCCGCCGTCGCCTGGAAACATCCGGGCAGTGCGTGCCTCGGCAATGCAACCGGCGTTGTCTGCCGGTTGCTCGGCCGGCGCATCGCAAAGCTGGAGATACAGCGCCTGGCCCTTCGGCAGGCTTGCGACATCGGCGGGGCTGCCGCCGGAGCGTGACAGGTGCAGCGCGTCGATCAGAAGGCCGACATTGTTCCGGCCCGTCGCACTCGCCAGGCGGCTTGCATCATGGATGTTGGCAGTGGAACGCCAACGCATGAACTCGATCGACATTTTGATGCCGTATTGCGCCGCCGCGTCGGCAATGCGGCCGAGATTGTCTGCTGCTCGGGAAAGATCCGGGTCCTCGCAGGTGATCTGCATGATCGGCATTGCGAATTCACCGGCAGTCTCGATCACCGGAAGCCAGGTTTTGATGTCCGTCTCCGGCAGGAGGGTGAACACCTCGCCGTCGTAGAACGTCATGCCCGTGTCCGACGCCGCGGCGTTGATTTCTCGGATCAGCTTCTGGTTCCCAACGATTGGATGGGCAAGCTCCAGCCCGTGTGGAGCAATCAGCCGCAGGCTGACGAGATCGTAACCGCAGGCGGCTGCGATCCTGACGTTCTCGACCGGAGGACAACCGAACACGGTCAGATAGGCGAGCGAAAGGGGATGTTGCTTATACATTGTGCGACCTCAATACGTCGCGCGGCCGCCGGAGACGTCGAACACGGCGCCGGTCGAGAACGAGCATTCCTCAGACGCCAGCCAGTTGACGAGCGATGCGACTTCCTCCGCTTCGCCGAGGCGACCGACAGGGATCTTCGCTGTTACATAGGCTTTGAATTCCGGTGTCAGCTGGTTCATCATTTCCGTTTCGATCGCAGCCGGCGTCACGCAGTTGACGCGGATCTGCGTCGTTGCCAGTTCCTTGCCGATCGATTTCGTCAGGCCGATAACGCCCGCCTTCGAAGCGGAGTAGGCGACCGCGTTGGGATTGCCTTCCTTGCCGGCGATCGAGGCGATATTGACGATGCGGCCATAGCCGGTCTTCAGCATTTGCCGAACCGCCGATTGGCAGCAGTAGAATACTGCATCGAGATTGAGCGACATGACGAAGCGCCAGCCGTCATGCGGGTAATCGACGAATTTTTCGAGCGGGCCATTGTGACCGGCGCAGGTCACGAGAATGCCGAGCGGCCCGAGATCCGCGACCGCTTGCTCCGTGGCTGCCTCGACCGCGGCGGGGTCCATGACGTTGACCACATAACCCTTGGCGCCCGGAAGCTTGGCAGCAGCCTCTTCGACCCGTTCCTTGTTGATGTCCCATAGCGCGACCTTGTGGCCCTTGGCCGCAAGTCTTGCTGCGATCGGAAATCCGAGCCCGCCGGCCCCCCCTGTGACGATCGCAACGCGAGGTGTTTCCTGGTTCGCCATGTGTATCTCCTCCCTGGCATTACGACCCGTTTCCCAAGAGCCGCTTTCTTTTCGTTCGTTGTCATCACGCATCCGTTTGGTTGGAACCTTACGCTTGACATTTGTAGCATACTAACATTCTAGTGGCCTACATGGGTCGCAAATGACCGGCTTGTCAAGCGCTGAGGATGCAGGGCGAGTGAATGGGAGGAGTAGACGATGGGAATGAATGGCAACGCCTTTCTGGCGATCTGGCACGACATCGAAGAGGGCGGGCATGCCGAATATATCGAATGGCATACCCGCGAGCATATGCCCGAGCGCCTTTCGATCCCGGGCTTCAGAACCGGCAAGCGGCTGCATGCTCCTTCTGCCTCCCGCTATGTTTTTGGCACCGTCTATTCCGGCGAGACACTGGAGACATTCCGTTCCCCCGACTACCTCGAGCGTTTGAACAACCCGACACCCTGGACGACGGCTGTTGCGCCGAGTTTCCGTAATTTTCTGCGCGTCGCCTGCGAACGCGTTGCTGAAGCCGGCCATGGTGACGGTGGCAGCATGGCGACGATCCGCTTCGATCTTTCGGGCGACGATGGCGAGACCCGGCTGCGGGCAAATGCTCAGGCACTCGCGGACACGATGCTCGCGGTGCGTGGTGTCTCCTGCGTCCACGTCGGTGTTTCCCGCAACGAGGTTTCGAGCGTCCGCACCAAGGAAACCGAGCTGCGGGCTGTAATGAACGAGACTGTCTTCGACGTCGTCGTTCTGGTCGAGGGGTCGTCGAGCGCAGGACTGCGGGCGGCCTTGCCCGAGGTGGAGCGGCTGGCAGTTGAAAGCGGCATCCTTCAAGCGCCGGTCACTGATATCTATGAGACCGCCTTCTCGATTACCTCGGAAGATATGCGGGGCGCGCCATGACCCGGATTCTGATGACCGGCGGCGCCGGCTTTCTGGGCGGCTGGATCCTCAAGGCGTTGAAAGCCGAAGGCCATGACGTGCGGATTTTCGATCGCTCGCCCGACCGCCGCATATTGCGGGACATCGCTGGCGACGAAGCGGATCACGTCGAGTGGTTTGAGGGCGATATTACCGATGGCGCCGCGGTCAAATCCGCCGCCAAAGATTGCGCATCCATTATTCATCTCGCCGCTTTGTTGACGCCCGCCTGCAAGAACGATCCGGTCCTAGGTGCTACGGTGAACCTGATCGGCACGCTGAACGTGTTCGAAGCAGCCAAGGCTAACGACATTGCGCGGATCGCCTATGCCAGCAGCGCTGCCGTTTTTGGCCCCGATGACGGAACGACGCCGCATCCGGTCACGCATTACGGCGCCTTCAAGCTTGCCTGCGAAGGAAGCGCCCGCGCGTACTGGGTCGATGCGAGCATTGCCAGCATTGGCCTCCGACCGACGGTGGTCTACGGGCCAGGGCGCGAAAGCGGACTGACGGCGGGCCCAACGCTTGCCTGCCGAGAAGCGGTTCTCGGCAATGCCTACACGATCGGCTATTCCGGCCCGCAGGATCTCGTTTTCGTCGCCGACGTGGCAGCAGCCTTCGCGGCGGCGGCAACACGGCCGTTTGAGGGAGCGCACGCGTTTTCGGTCGGCGGTGCCTGCGAAGACGTGCCTGACGTGATCGCAGCCATCCGGACTGAGATCCCTGGTGCAAACATTGATTTTGGCGGCCCAGCCGTGCCGATGGCGCCAGACATCGCCGCCACCGACAACGAAGCTCTGCTAGGCGCAATACCCTTCACGCCGCTGCGGCAGGGCATATCGCAGACCATCGCCCACTACCGATCGCTCGCGGGGAGGGGCTGATGACCGTCCGCAGCAAGGTATCGCAGGATCATGTCGATCATGGTTTCCAGGCGGGCCTCGATGGCGTCCGCAGCCATGAGGTCTCGTCCGAACAGGATCTTCAGCGTGTGGCGATTGGAAACATAGGTAAAGCCGAGGGCGGAAATCGAGATGTAGAGATCCAGAGGGTCCACGCTACGGAAAAGGCCCTTAGCGACACCGATATCGAGGATCGTCGAGACCTTGGTCACGACCGAGCTGTTGAGCCCCTTCATGTCGCCGGCGGATTGCAGATGCGCCGCGCTGTGCAGATTTTCCGTGTTGATCATTCGGACGAAGGCGGGGTTGTCCAGATAATAGCGGAAGGTGAAGGCGATCAGCGCCTTCATCGCACCGACGGGATCTTCCGGATCGAGCACGAGCGCGTCTTCGGCACTGCGGATGCCGGTGTAAAGATGCTCCATCGCGGCAAGGTAGAGATCCTCCTTGCTGCCGAAGTAGTGGTAGACCATCGCCTTGTTGGAATTCGCGCGCTGAGCGATGCGATCGACCCGTGCGCCACCGATTCCGTAGGTCGAAAATTCTGTGATTGCCGATTCCAGCAAAAAGCGTCTGCGCCTTTCCGGCGACCTTTGGCCCGGGTCAAGACTCGTATCAGTGAACATGTTTTCGGTGGTCGTCATCTCAATTCCTCGGCCTCGCGGCCCCGTTACCACAGCAGGCAACAGGGATCAGCGGCTTAAGTGTAAGCAATCAATCCGCGAGCAGGAATAGCACGTCGATTGACATCAACCAACTGGTTGGTTAATTGAAATACGGGTATTTCCGTCTGGGTTGCGAAGAGGAGTCGCGGCCCTGACAACAAAAGGCATCAACCCTGAGGAGGACAATTCATGCCAGGCAAATTTTCATTCCGCACACTCGCATTGACGCTCGTTGCAGGCGTCAGCATGGCGCTCGGTGCATCCGCTGCCCATGCGCAGGCTCTTGAGAAGATCAAGAGCGCAGGCGTCATCCGGGTCGGCGTCATGGGCGAACAGGCACCATGGGGCTCGATCGACGCCAGCGGCCAGAACATCGGCTATGACGTCGACGTCGCCAAGCTGATCGGCGAGGAAATGGGCGTCAAGGTCGAGTTCGTACCGAACGCAGTTTCGGCCCGCATCCCGAACCTTCTGACCGGCAAGGTCGATCTGCAGATGGCCGTCATGGGCATGTACCCGGATCGCGCCAAGGCCGTGCAATTCAGCAAGCCTTATGCAGGCCTGAAGATCATTCTTCTGTCGAGCGCCAAGAACAAGATCATCGCGATCGAGGACGCCAAGAGCCTGCGCATCGGCGTGCCGCGCGGCGCAGCACAGGACAAGGCGATCACCACCCTTTTGGGTGACGTTCCCAACATCCGCCGCTTCGACGACGACAGCTCCAACATCCAGGCGCTCGTCTCCGGCCAGGTCGATGCGATCGGTGGCAACACGACCTATAAGATCAATCTCGACCGCGCATCGCCAGGCAACGACTACGAACAGAAGCTGGTCTTCAACGAACAGTGGATGGGCGTCACCACCAAGCTTGGCGACAAGGAAATCAACGACTGGCTGAACAAGTTCATCGACAAGATCAAGGCCGACGGCCGTCTCGAAGCGATCAACAAGAAGTGGCTGGCAGCAGACGCGCTTCCGAATTTCCCGGAAAAGCTCGAAGGCATCCCCTTCACCGTACAGTAAATAGTTAGCGTCAATTCCACGAACGCATGACGAAACGGGGCGCGCAGCCGCGATTGGAAAAGCGCGCCCCGATCTGCAGCAAAAGGCATGGACATGCGCACGATCTTTATCCTGAACGGACCCAATCTTAATCTTCTCGGTCAGCGCGAGCCGGATATCTACGGCCGCACGACGCTCGACGAAATCCGTGGCTGGCTGGAAACGGACGCTGCCGAACTCGGCGTCGCGATCGATTTCCGCCAGTCTAATTTCGAAGGCGAGATCATCGAATCCATTCATGCGGCCCGCCATGATGCCGCCGGCATCATCATCAATCCGGCCGCCTACACGTTCACCTCGATCGCTATTTTGGATGCGCTGAAGACCTTCGACAAGCCGAAGATCGAGCTGCACATTTCCAACGTGCATCAGCGTGAGGAAATTTATCACAAGTCGCTCGTCTCCAAGACCGCGACGGCAGTCATGGCAGGCTTCGGTGCCTACGGCTATCGCCTCGCTCTGCGGGCCATGGCGGAGATGACGCAATGACCCGCATCGGTCTGATGGGTGCCGGTCTGATCGGCCGCGAACATGCCGACCTCCTGGTGTCCAACCGCCGCGCCGAATTAGCCGCGATCTGCGATCCGTCGCCCGCTGCAGCCGAACTCGCCGCGCGCCTCTCCGTCCCGTACTTTGCCGACTACGACACCATGCTCGACGAGGCAAAGCCCGACGGCGCCATCATCGCGCTGCCGAACAATCTCCATACACCGGCCGCTCTCGCCTGCATCGAGCGCGGCGTACCCTGCATGATCGAAAAGCCGATCGCCGAAAGCATCGCCTCGGCTGCCCGCATTGTCGAGGCGTCGGAGCGAGGCGGGGTGCCCGTTCTTGTCGGTCATCAGCGCCGCCACAGCCCCGACATCCGTTCCGCCAAACGCGCCATCGACGCCGGAGAACTCGGACCGCTGGTCGCTGTCAGCGGCATGACCCTGTTCGACAAGCCGGACGACTATTTCAACACCGAATGGCGTCGCAAGCGCGGCGGCGGCGTGTTGTTGATCAACCTCATCCACGATATCGACGTCCTGCGCTATCTGGTCGGCGAGATCGAAAGCATCCGCGCCTTCACATCCTCGGCCCGCCGCGGTTTTGAGGTCGAAGACACCGCAAGCATTTCGATCCGCTTCGTCAACGGCGTGCTCGGCACATTCCTGATCTCGGACGCAGCCGTCAGCCCCTGGGCCTGGGAATATACGTCCGGGCAGGCGCTCTATCATCCGGCACAGCCCGGTCCCTGCCTTTTCCTCGCCGGACGAAAGGCAGCACTGTCTGTTTCCGACATGTACCTTTGGCGGCACGCGGAAGAAAACGATCACTGGCAGCATCCGCTGGTTCGCGAATACCGCCCCGGCGATGGCTCGCTCACCTATGTCAACCAGCTTGACCACTTCGTGGATGTGATCCGTGGCGATGCAACGCCGCTGATCAGCGCGCGCGACGGGATGTCGACGCTTGCCGCGACGCTTGCGGTCGATCTCGCCGGGCGCGAGGATCGCACGGTGACGCTCGCCGAAATGCTTGCACCGACAAAGGTGGCCGCATGAAGAAGACATGGTCCCTCTCTTTTCTTACCGGGCTCGGCGTCGCACCCGAAGAAGCCGTGCGTGCGGGAGCTGAGGCCGGATACGACTATCTCGGCCTGCGTCTGATGCCGGCCTTTCCCGGCGGACTTGCCTATCCGCTGATGGATGACCCGGCGCGCGTGAAATCTCTGATAAGCCTCATGGGCGACAGCGGCATCGCTGTCTTCGATGTCGAGATGATTCGCATTTCGCCGGATTTCGATCCGGAACCGCTGCTGCCGTTTCTCGAATGTGCCGGCCAGCTCGGCGCCCGTGCCATTCTTGTTGCCGGTGACGATGCCGACGAAGGGCGCCTGACGGCTTCCTTTGTCAAACTATGCGAGGCAGCGCGTCCCTTCGGCCTGTCGATGGATCTCGAATTCATGCCGCAATCGGAGCTGCGGGATCTAAGCGCCGCCACCCGCGTCTTGAACGCGGCCGACCAGCCGAACCAGGGCGTCATCATCGATACGCTGCATGTCTCGCGGGCCCGCACGACAATTGAAGAGATCACTGCTGTGCCGCGCAAGTGGCTGAATTACGCGCAGATCTGCGATGCTCCGGCCAAAATCCCGGATACGCGGGAAGAACTGAACTACACAGCCCGCCATGCGCGGCTTCTGCCGGGCGAGGGGGAACTCGACCTTGCTGGCATGTTTGCTGCCATGCCGGCCGATCTGCCGGTTGCCGTGGAAATCCCCAACGACGAGCAGTCCGCTGGCCTTTCCGCCGCCGAATGGGCGAAGCGAACGCTGATCGCGTCGCGCAGAATTCTCGAACCTGAATCCGAAGAGGGCCAATGACCGGCTTGCAAATAAAGACCATCCAGGGCGTGGAGATCCCGAGCCTCGGCTTCGGTACATTCGAACTGAAGGGACCGGAAGGCGAGGCGGCGATCCGTACCGCCATCGAACTCGGTTACCGCCAGATCGATACCGCGATACGCTATGGAAACGAAGTCGAAGTCGGCAACGCAATCCGCGAGAGCGGCGTGGCACGGCGAGAGCTCTTCGTCACCACCAAGATCTGGTTCAACGATCTCGATCCGGAAACGGTCGCGGCCCGCGTTGATGAGAGCCTGGAACGGCTGGGTTTCGACTATGTCGATCTGCTCCTCGTTCACTGGCCAACCAAGGACGTGCCCCTTGGCGAAACGCTCGACGCATTCGCGCAGGCAAAATCCGAGGGTAAGACAAGGCTGATCGGTGTCAGCAATTTCACCGTGGCATTGCTTGACGAGGCGCTCGACGTCCACAAGGCAGAGCTGTTTTGCAATCAGGTCGAGTACCATCCCTTCTTGTCGCAGGAAAAACTGCTCAAGCGCATGCGCCGGGCAGACATGCTGCTGAATGCCTATCAGCCGATTGCGCGCGGCAAGGTGTTCAGCTCCAAGCTGCTGACCGAGCTCGGAGCGAAATACGGCAAATCGGCTGGCCAGATCACGTTGCGCTGGCATGTGCAGCAAGACCATGTCGGTGCCATTCCGCGCTCTGCAAAAGCCGAAAACATCAAGTCCAACATGGACCTTTTCGATTTCGAACTGTCGTCGGAAGACATGGCTGCCATTCATGCGCTGGCGCGTGGCGAGCGCTATTCCCGTTTCGAGTGGGAACCCGATTGGGACTGAGACGCGGCGATGGTGAAGGCAATGAGGGAGGTAGAACATGACACTTGATTTCAGCGTCGTCACCGATGCTTGGCAATCGCTGGTCTACGGCACGTTGGGAACCCTGTTCCTGGCCGTGGCCGGCATGATGATTGCGACTGTCATCGGCGTGCTGGGCGTGGCGATCCTCAGAACGAACATGGCCATCCCGTCCTTTCTCGTCACGGCTTTCGTTGAGGTGATCCGCAACACGCCTTTCCTCGTGCAGATCTACTTCATCTTCTTCGCGCTGCCTCTTGCCGGCGTCCGGCTTAATCCGACCATGACAGCTGTTCTGGCGCTGGGATTGAACGGTGGCGCCTATGCGATCGAGATCATTCGAGGCGGTGTGGAAAGCATTCCCAAGGGACAGACCGAAGCCGGGCTGGCGCTGGGTCTCCACAATCACGAAGTCTTCCGGATGATCGTGCTGAAGCCGGCACTGCGGGCGATCTATCCGTCGCTGTCGAGCCAGTTCATTCTGCTGACGCTGACGACGGCGATCTGCACCTCGATTTCGGCTTATGAGCTGACCTCGGTGGGTCAGCGTATCGAGGCTGAAACCTTCCGCAGTTTCGAGACCTATTTCACCCTGACCGGCATCTACCTCGTCATTTCGATGGTGACCATGTGGACGCTTGCCGCCATCGGCCGGCGTGCCTTCAACTATCCGCAGCGCTGAGGAGGACCAGGATATGGGATACCAGGAACTGACCTACCTGCTGCAAGGCCTCGGCTGGACACTGGTCCTGACCGCCATGGCCTTTGTCGGCGGCATCATCTCGGGCGTCATCGTGGCCCTGATGCGGGTGTCGAGGATCGCCTTGGTCCGCTATATCGCGATCGGCTGGATCGGCCTCTTCCAGGGCACGCCGCTTCTGATGCAGCTCTTCGTCGCCTATTTCGGCCTGCCGCTCCTGGGCTTCGATCTGCCCGGTTGGGCCGCCGTCGGTATCGCGCTGACCGCGCATGCTTCGGCATTTCTCGGCGAAATCTGGCGCGGCGCGATCGAGGCCGTGCCGAAGGGCCAGACCGAAGCTGCCGATGCGCTTGGCCTCCACACCCGAAGCCTGATGTTCGACGTCATCATGCCGCAGGCGTTCAAGCTGTCGCTGCCGGCAACCGTCGGCTTCCTGGTCCAGCTTTTGAAAGGCACGTCGCTTGCTGCCATCGTCGGCTTCATCGAGCTGACGCGTGCCGGTTCGATCGTCTCCAACCAGATCTACCAGCCGCTTCTCGTGTTCGGCGTCGTCGGCGCCATGTATTTCGCAATGTGTTGGCCGCTGTCCCTGTGGGGACGACGCATCGAGCGGCGTATGTCCGCCGGTTTGGCAAGATAGAATAGGGAAAATGACCATGGCAATTGTGACCAACACCAACGCCCAGCCGACCGGCAAAGAGCCGATGATCATGATGCGCGACGTGGAGAAGTGGTACGGCGCATTCTACGCCCTCAAGAAAGTCAACCTGACGGTGGCGAAGGGTGAGAAGATTGTTCTCTGCGGTCCGTCGGGATCGGGCAAGTCGACGCTGATCCGCTGTATCAACCGGCTGGAAGCAAGCCAGGGTGGCAAGATCGTCGTATCGGGCCATACCGTGAAGGATGACCAGAAGGCGATCGATGCGGTGCGCCGCGAAGTCGGGATGGTCTTCCAGCAATTCAACCTGTTTCCGCACAAGACGGTGCTCGAAAACTGCATTCTCGCGCCCATGCGCGTGCGCAAACTGTCGCGTCCCGAGGCGGAAAAGACGGCCCGCAAATATCTGGAACGGGTCCGCATCGGCGATCAGGCCGACAAGTACCCGGCCCAGCTTTCCGGCGGCCAGCAGCAGCGCGTCGCGATTGCCCGGGCTCTCTGCATGGAACCCAAAGCGATGCTGTTTGACGAGCCAACCTCGGCGCTCGACCCTGAAATGGTCAAGGAAGTGCTCGATACGATGGTGTCGCTCGCCCGCGATGGTATGACGATGATCTGCGTGACGCATGAAATGGGTTTCGCTCGCCAGGTCGCGGACCGCGTCATCTTCATGGCCGATGGCGAGATCGTCGAAGAAAACGATCCCGAAAGCTTCTTCAGCGCACCCGCCCATCCCCGGACCCGCGCATTCCTGGGCGAGATCCTGTCGCATCATTGATGGGGTGGAGCCAAGTGGGCACCTGCATGCGTTGGCTACTGAGGCATATCGCAAACGAGGCTGAGTAAACGAGGGAAAAGTCATGAAGACGTCCATAGCGACCGTATCGATCAGCGGCGAACTCCCGGAAAAGCTTGCAGCCATTGCGCAGGCGGGGTTCAGCGGTGTCGAGATCTTCGAAAACGACTTTCTCGCCTTCGACGGTACGCCTGCCGATGTCGGGCGCATGGTGCGGGATCACGGACTGGAGATTACCCTGTTCCAGCCCTTCCGCGATTTCGAGGGCATGCCTGAACCGCACCGCTCGCGGCTGTTCGACCGGGCGGAGCGCAAGTTCGACATCATGCAGGAGCTGGGCACCGATCTGGTCCTCGTGTGCTCGAACGTCTCGCCGCTCGCGCTCGGCGGTATCGACCGGGCGGTGGCGGATTTTCACGAACTCGGGGAACGCGCTGCCAAGCGTGGCCTGAAAGTCGGGTACGAGGCGCTCGCCTGGGGCAAACACATTTCCGATCATCGCGATGCCTGGGAAGTTGTCCGGCGCACCAACCACCCGAATATCGGCATCATCCTCGACAGTTTCCACACGCTGTCGCGACAGATCGACATCAATTCGATCCGCTCTATCCCGAAGGAAAAGATCTTCATCGTCCAGCTGGCCGATGCGCCGTTGATCGATATGGATCTGCTTTACTGGAGCCGCCACTTCCGCAACATGCCGGGCGAGGGGGATCTGCAGGTCGAAGCATTTACCAGCGCCGTCGCCGAAACCGGCTATGACGGCTATTTCTCGCTGGAGATCTTTAATGACCAGTTCCGGGGCGGCTCGGCGAAAGCGATTGCCGCAGATGGTCACCGATCACTGATCACGCTTGGAGATCGGGTGCGGCGCAATCCGAATGCTTCGGGCCTGACCCTCCCGGCCATGCCGGACCGCAGCGCGGTCGAAGGGGTCGGCTTCGTTGAGTTTTCAGCAAGCGAAGCGGACGCCGGAGAACTGGCCGGCATCCTGCGCACGCTTGGTTTTTCGCGAACGGCACAACACCGCAGCAAAAAAGTCAGCGTGTTTTCTCAGGGCAATATCAAACTGCTTTTGAATACGGACGAGATGGGCTTTGCGAGCGCATCCTACGCCGTGCATGGCACCTCGGCCTATGCAATGGCTTTGAAGGTGGACGACGCGCGCGATGCGATGGATCGTGCGGTGGCACTCGGCGCCGAAGTGTTCAATCAGCCCGTCGAAACCGGCGAGGTGACGATCCCCTCTATCCGCGGTGTCGGCGGTGGGCTGATCTACCTGCTCGATGACAAGACGGATCTTTCCCGAATCTGGGATATAGATTTCGCCCCAGTCGATGATGAGCATAAGAAGCAGGATGCCCACCTCCTGAGCGTCGATCATATCGCCCAGACGGTAGCGTATGAGGAGATGCTCACCTGGGTGCTTTTCTACACCTCGATCTTCGAGATGCAGAAGACGCCGATGGTCGATATCATCGACCCATCGGGCGTGGTGCGCAGCCAGGTTGTCGAAGCGCCGCAAGGCTACCTTCGCATTACCCTCAATGGTGCGGAAAACCGGCGAACGCTTGCTGGGCATTTTATTGCGGAGACATTCGGGTCCGGCATCCAGCATCTGGCATTCGAAACTGCGGATATCTTTGCGACGGCCGCGGCCCTGAAGGCGAACGGCTTCCGGCCCTTGCCGATCTCGCCAAACTATTATGGCGACGTGGAAACCCGCTTCGGTCTCGATCCGGACCTGACGGAGAGGCTGAAGGCGGAGAACATTCTCTACGACCGCGACGAGAACGGCGAATACTTCCAGCTCTATAGCGGCACGTTTGGTGAGGGCTTCTTCTTCGAGATCGTCCAGCGTCGCGATTATCGCGGTTATGGCGCAGCCAATGCGATCTTCCGCATTGCGGCCCTGAAGAAACAGATCAGGCCGGAAGGTGTGCCACGGCTTTAGGCTTCGCGGGAGCCTTTGGTGATGAGGGGCCGGCCGGGTAGGCCGGCCCCTCATGCGTTTTTGGCTTAGCCGAACAGAACCAGGCTGCTTTTCAGCGTGACCCAGATGCCCCAGATCATGGGGATGCCGACGACGGCCCAGGCGAGAGCGGCCTGAGCGGAGAAGCCACCCTTGCCGATGCCGAATGAACCGGTCGGGCCAGCATTTGCAGCGGCAGTCTTTGCCTGCAGCGAGGCAACCTCTGCGTCGGACATAAACCACTTGTCGGCAAGCGGCCGCACCAGCGAGTTGGCGATGAGGCCAAGCACAAGCATGCCCGCAAGAATATACATCGTTCCGGTGTAGAGAGCCGGTCCCGGCGCAACGCCGGCAGCAATCTGCGCTTCACGGATGTAGTTCACCACGACCGGACCGACGATGCCGGCAGTCGCCCAGGCAGTCAGAAGACGACCATGGATCGCGCCGACGAACTGGGTTCCGAAGATATCGGCAAGATAGGCCGGGATGGTTGCGAAGCCGCCGCCATACATGGACAGGATGATGCCGAATGCCAGAACGAACAGACCCTTGTTGCCGAGGTTGGCAAGTGTCGGTGCGGTGGCATAGAGGATGATGCCGAGGATGAAGAACGTATAGTAGGTGTTCTTGCGGCCGAGCTTGTCCGAAAGCGAGGCCCAGACAAAGCGTCCGCCGATGTTGAAGAGCGACAGAAGGCCGGTGAAGCCTGCAGCGATTGCTGCGATCTGTGCCTTCTGTCCAGCGTCGAGCTGCGCGAACGCGACGTCCGGCAGACCGATGAGCGAACCGGCGAAGATTTCCTGTAGCATCGGCGATGCCATGCCGATCACGCCGATACCGGCCGAGACGTTCAAGCAAAGCACGGCCCAGATCAGCCAGAACTGCTTTGTCTTGTGGGCGTCACGCAGGTGAACGTGCTTCGTCGTGATCATCGTCGACTTGGAAGCCGGCGGTGTCCAGCCTTCAGGACGCCATCCTGCTGGCGGGATGCGGTAGCCAAAGGCGCCGCCCATCATGAAGCAGAAATAGATTGCAGCCATGGCGATGAAAGTCTGCCACACACCGACAGAAACGTCGGTCTTGAAGAAGTTCATCAGAAGGTTTGCGAGCGGAGCGCCAATCATTGCGCCGCCGCCGAAGCCCATGATCGCCATGCCTGTCGCCATGCCGCGACGGTCCGGGAACCACTTGATCAGTGTCGAAACCGGCGAAATATAGCCGAGACCGAGACCGATGCCGCCGATAACGCCGGCGCCGACCCACATCATCCACAGCTGGTGGGTCATGACGCCCATGGCTGCGACGAGAATGCCACCGCACCAGCAGCAGGCGGAGACGAAACCAGCCTTGCGTGGACCGACCTTTTCAAGCCAGCCGCCCCAGATGGCGGCGGAGCAGCCGAGCAACACGAAGAACAGCGTGTAGATCCAGCCAAGATCGGCAACGCGCCAGTTGCAGCTCGTCGTAAACAGGGCCGTCAGCAGGCCCATGCCTGTGCATGACGGGTCGGCTGCACCTGGAATGGCGCGCGAAAGCGGCAGCCAGAATACGCTGAAGCCGTAGGCCATGCCGATGCAAAGGTGAATAGCGAGGGCTGCCGGCGGCACAAGCCAACGGTTGAAGCCCGGTTTTGCGATAATACGTTCCTTATCCAGGAGGCCCGCGTCAACGACGCCGCCTCCTGCTGTTCCTGCAACTGCCATGAAAGAAAATCCCTCTCTGAGTAATGGCTTTCAACGTGATCCCGCCACTGCCCTCCAGCTGAAGGCGAGCTCACGCTTTGCTTTCCGGTGTGATCTCCCGGAAAGCGGTTTCATCTGGCCCCGTTCCCTAACGTCCGGAAACACCCCCGGTCGTTCCCTCTTTGGTTCCCATACCCGTCCCGCTCGGTTCTGCCGGTCGGCGGATCAGTGTCGAAGCCTCGATGACAAGCGGCAGCAGTCCTGCGCCGCCTGTATCGAGATGCTCGAAAAGGTGCCGGCGCATGCGCGGCTCCCAGAATTTGTTGATATGCGTCGCAACGCCATTGGTTCGCACGCTCTCCGGCTGGGATAAGAAAAACGTGGCGATCTGGTTTGCCATCCGGACCAGCTTTTCGTGGCCGTGGGTTTCATGTGGCACTGTGTCGTCCAACTGATCATGCACCATCGGAAAAAGCTCCGATGGCGATCAGGCGACCCGTCATTGCAGCAGCCGGATACGGTCCGGAGATCCGCGCAGTTGAAGCGCGGCTGCCGTGATAGCTGAAACCTATCGTACGATTGGCTTGTACCGAGATTGAGCGAGTTGCACTGTTTCCGTTACGACGGCTAGTTTCAAGAACTGCACTTGCGACGAACAGTGGCGTCATAGGACTCTGCGACAAATTGGCACTCCCCCTTAATCTGGTTCTTGACCTGTTTGCAAGAGCCCTGCGGCCTCACCGATTGCCTATTTGCAATTGATAATTCCGATTACTCCGCAGCCTCCATTCGACCTGCGATGCGTCGCGATCTGCGCGACAGGTCGCCGTAGTCCTGCTGCCACTCCGTCGGGCCATTCGACGGCGAAACCTGCACCGCCGTGACCTTGTATTCCGGGCAGTTGGTGGCCCAGTCGGAATAGTCGGTCGTGATCACGTTCGCCTGCGTATCGGGATGGTGGAACGTGGTGTAGACGACACCCGGCGCCACGCGGTCGGTGATCAGAGTCCGCAGCGTCGTATCGCCGGCTCGGCTCGCGAGCTTGATCCAGTCGCCGTCCTTGATCCCGCGCTGCTCGGCGTCGTGCGGGTGGATCTCCAGACGGTCTTCCGCATGCCAGACGACATTTTCCGTCCGTCGCGTCTGCGCTCCGACATTGTACTGGCTGAGAATGCGGCCGGTGGTGAGCAGAAGCGGGAAACGCGGCCCGGTGCGTTCGTCTGTCGCGACATATTCTGTGCGGATGAACTTGCCCTTGCCGCGCACGAAGCCGTCGACATGCATGATCGGCGAACCGAGCGGATGCGCTTCGTTGCAGGGCCACTGCACCGAGCCCATCTCTTCCAGGTAGTCGTAGGAGACCTTGGCAAAGCTCGGGGTCGTCGCGGCGATCTCGTCCATCACCTGCGACGGATGGGTGTAGTTCCACGGCAGCCCCATGGCCTGCGCCAGTTTCTGCGTCACTTCCCAGTCGGCAAGGCCGTTCTTCGGGCTCATCACCTTGCGAACCCGGTTGATACGGCGCTCCGCATTGGTGAACGTGCCGTCCTTTTCGAGGAAGGTCGAGCCCGGCAGGAAGACATGCGCGTAATTTGCGGTTTCGTTGAGGAACAGGTCGTGCACGACGACGCATTCCATCGCTTCGAGACCGGCGGAGACATGCTTGGTATCCGGGTCGGACTGCAGGATATCCTCGCCCTGGATGTAGATGCCCCGGAACGTGCCTTCGACCGCCGCATCCAGCATATTGGGTATGCGCAGCCCCGGTTCGTTGTTGAGCGTCACGCCCCACAGTTTCTCGAATGTCTCGCGGGTGGCATCGTCGGAGATGTGACGATAGCCTGGCAGTTCGTGCGGGAAGGAGCCCATGTCGCAGGCGCCCTGGACATTGTTCTGGCCCCGCAGCGGATTGACGCCGACGCCGGGCCGACCGAGATTGCCGGTGACCATGGCGAGGTTGGCGATCGCCATCACCGTCGTCGAGCCCTGGCTGTGCTCGGTGACGCCGAGACCGTAATAGATCGAGCCATTGCCCCCGGTCGCAAACAGCCGGGCTGCACCGCGCAGCAGATCGGCGGGAACGCCGGTATAGGCCTCCGTCGCTTCCGGGCTATGCGCGTCTTCGGAAACAAACGCCGCCCAATCCTCGAATTCCGACCAGTCGCAGCGCTCGCGGATGAAGGCTTCGGCAAACAGTCCCTCGGTGACGATGACATGCGCCAGCGCGGTCAGGACAGCCACATTGGTGCCTGGCTTTAAGGGGAGGTGAAACGCTGCCTCGACATGGGGCGAGCGGACGATATCGGTGCGGCGCGGATCGATGACGATGAGTTTCGCACCCTGCCGCAACCGCTTCTTCAGCCGCGAACCGAACACCGGATGCCCGTCGGTCGGGTTGGCGCCGATGATCATCACCACGTCGGTGTGCTCGACGCTGTCGAAATTCTGCGTTCCGGCCGAGGTGCCGAAAGCCTGGCCGAGCCCGTAACCAGTCGGCGAATGGCAGACGCGGGCACACGTATCGACATTGTTGTTGCCGAAACCGGCCCGGATCAGCTTCTGGACGAGGAATGTCTCTTCGTTGGTGCAGCGCGACGAGGTGATGCCGCCGATCGATTCGCGGCCATACTGATACTGGATGCGCCGGAACTCGGAGGCGACATGGCTGAACGCTTCTTCCCAGCTGACTTCCCGCCACGGATCGGAAATCTTCTCGCGGATCATCGGGTTGAGGATGCGGTCCTTGTGGCTCGCATAGCCATAGGCGAACCGTCCCTTGACGCAGGAATGGCCGCGATTGGCCTGGCCGTCCTTCCACGGTACCATCCGTACCAGTTCTTCGCCGCGCATTTCAGCCTTGAACGAACAGCCGACACCGCAATAGGCGCAGGTCGTGACCGTCGAATGCTCGGGCTGGCCGATGGCGATTACCGATTTCTCGGTTAGCGTCGCCGTCGGACAGGCCTGCACGCAGGCACCGCAGGAGACGCATTCGGAATCGAGGAAATGTTCGTGCGCACCGGGCGAGACACGGCTTTCGAAACCGCGGCCCTCGATCGTCAGCGCAAACGTTCCCTGCACTTCCTCGCAGGCGCGCACGCAGCGCGAACAGACGATGCATTTGGAAGGGTCGTAGGTGAAGTAAGGGTTCGACTCGTCCTTCGGCATCCACTTGGCATTGATGGCGCCGTCGGTCCGGGCCCTCACATGGTTGTCGCCCTCGTAGCCATAGCGAACGTCGCGAAGCCCGACGGCACCCGCCATGTCCTGCAGCTCGCAGTCTCCGTTAGCGGCGCAGGTGAGGCAATCGAGCGGGTGGTCGGAGATATAGAGCTCCATCACGCCCTTGCGGATCTGTTTCAGCCGCTCCGTCTGCGTGTGGACGACGATCCCGGGCGCCACTGGCGTGGTGCAGGAGGCCGGCGTTCCGTTGCGGCCCTCGACCTCGATGAGACAGAGCCGGCAGGACCCGAACGCATCCACCATGTCGGTGGCGCAGAGCTTGGGCACCTGAATGCCGGCCTCCATCGAGGCGCGCATGATCGAGGTGCCGGCGGGAACGGTGATCTGGCGCCCGTCGATGGTGAGCGTCACCGTATCGGTGGATTTAGAAACGGGTGTGCCGTAGTCGATTTCATGAACGAGGGACATGATGCGTCTCCTGTTTGAACATGGGGGTGCGGACTGGGCGGCGGGGAGAAAGTCCCCCTCTGGCCTGCCGGCCATCTCCCCCACAAGGGGGGCGAAGAGATGCCGCGCCGACTTCACCCAATCGGAAAGCAAGCCGCGCGGCAGGTTGAGCCCTCCCACCTGTGGCGAGGGCGGCGAGCAAAGCGAGCGGGAGGGGACTTGCTGCCCGCCCTTCGCTATAGCTGCGGGCATTCGTCATTCGAAAAGCCAAATCGTTGGCTTTTCGTCTGCTAAGCAGAGCACTCCTCATCATTCCGCCGCCTCCACCATCGGTGCCGGCGCAAAATCCTCCGGAAAATGGTTCATCGCGCTCATGACAGGATAGGGCGTGAACCCGCCGAGCGCACACAGCGAGCCGAACTTCATCGTGTTGCAGAGATCCTCCAGCAGCACCTTGTTCTTATCAGGCTCGATGCCGGCGCGGATCTTGTCGACGGTTTCGACGCCGCGGGTGGAACCGATCCGGCAGGGGGTGCACTTGCCGCAGCTTTCGATGGCGCAAAATTCCATCGCGAAACGGGCCTGTTTCAGCATGTCGGCGCTATCGTCGAACACCGAGATGCCCGCATGGCCGATCAGCCCGCCTCTTTCGGCAAATGCCTCGTAGTCGAAGGGCGTATCGAACAGCTCGCGCGGGAAGTAAGCGCCGAGCGGACCGCCCACCTGTACCGCCTTGACCGGACGCCCGGTCGCCGTGCCGCCACCGATATCATCGATGATCTGGCCGAGGGTCAGCCCGAAAGCCGTCTCGAACAGGCCGCCATGCTTGACGTTGCCGGCGATCTGGAGCGGGATCGTGCCGCGCGAGCGGCCCATGCCGAAATCCCGGTAGAATTCTGCGCCGCGCTCCATGATCACAGGCACCGAGGCAAGCGAGATGACATTGTTGACCACTGTCGGTCGGCCGAGAAATCCCTGCAAAGCCGGTAGCGGCGGTTTTGCCCGCACGGTACCGCGCTTTCCCTCAAGCGAGTTCAAGAGCGACGTCTCCTCGCCGCAGACGTAGGCGCCGGCACCGGAGCGGATCTCGATGTCGAAGGCATAGACCGAGCCCATTACAGAAGGCCCGAGGATGCCAGCAGCGCGGGCGATCTCGACGGCCTCGGTCATCGTGGCAATGGCATGCGGATATTCGGAACGGGTATAGACATAACCCTTCGTGGCGCCGGTCGCGATGCCTGCGATCGCCATGCCCTCGATCAGCACGAAGGGGTCGCCCTCCATGATCATCCGGTCGGCAAACGTGCCGCTGTCGCCCTCGTCGGCATTGCAGACGATGTATTTTTGAGGGCCCGGCGCGTCCATCACCGTCTTCCACTTGATGCCGGTCGGGAAACCGGCGCCGCCGCGGCCGCGAAGACCGCTGTCGGTAACCTTTGCGACGATCTCCGCCTGCGACATCGCGATGGCGTTCCGAAGACCCACAAGTCCGTTGTGCCGCTGGTAATCCTCGAGCGACAGGGGATCGGTGATGCCGCAGCGGGCAAAGGTCAGCCGGGTCTGCTGACGAAGGAAAGGAATTTCCTCCGTCAGCCCGAGACAGAGGTCGTGGCCTCCGCCATCCATCAACCCGGCATCGAACAGACCCGCCACGTCGCCGGTCTTGACCGGACCGTAGGCAACGCGCCCTCTGTCCGTCCCGACCTCGACCAGCGGCTCCAGCCAGACCATGCCGCGCGAGCCGTTGCGCACCAGTCTTGCATCCAACCCGCGGCTTTCGATTTCCTGCGCGATGGCCTTTGCCACCCTGTCTGCGCCAAGCGCCAGAGCTGCGGCATCGCGCGGAACGAAGATCGTAACCGTCATCGCCTTGCCTCCCGTAACATGTCGCCGAGACACTGCTCGTCGACGCGGCCATAGAGTTCGCCGTCCATCATTGCGGCCGGTGCGCAGGCGCAGAGGCCGAGGCAGTAGACCGGCTCCAGCGTCACCGCGCCATCGAGCGTCGTCTGGTGAAAGTCGATCCCGAGAACCTGCCGGGCGCGATCCGCGATATGGTCGCTGCCCATCGACTGGCACGCTTCGGCCCGACAGAGCTTCAGCACGTGCCGACCGGACGGGTGATCGCGGAATTCGTGGTAGAAGGTGACGACGCCGTGCACCTCGGCGCGAGACAGGTTGAGTTCGGTCGCGATCACCTGCTTGACCTCATCCGGCACGTAACCGAACTCCGCCTGAATGGCATGCAGGATGGGCAGCATCGGCCCTTCGAGATGCTTCAGGCTTGCGATAATGCTCAGCGACCGCGCGGTGAACTCACCGGCGGAAATATGCATGTTCATATGAGCGGCCTCCCCGCTGATCCCGCAAGCCGCCCTCCACGACGGCCAACGGGGTCAAAACACGTGCAAGGTGGGCGAACCCAGCTTCACGATGCAGGAAAGTGTCTCATCTCATGATTTTTGGTCAATAGTGCAGAACGGTTACGCAATAGAACAAAGCTATCGCACAAACTGCCGCCATTCGGACGCGTCCGAGTCTTAACTGCAAGACCCGCAACTATAGCGATGCACGAAGTCTCAGCAGAAGCCGTTCAGCTTGAGGATCTTGTGTGCCTCGATCGACGCGCGAAGCTCGTCTTCCGATGTCCTGCTACCCTGGTTTGCATCGGGATGGTGCATCTTCAGGCGTTCCTTATAGCGGAGCCTGATCTGCGCAGGCGTCGCGTCTTGCGGAAGTCCGAGTGTCTCGAACGCCTTGGCCTCGAGAACCTTGAGCTTTCTTGCCTGCTGTTCCGCCTTTTGCGCCTTGCGCTGCTCCGCGCTCTTTCGCGCGTTGAGCGCCTTTGCCGATCCGGAGCGGGTCGTCAGCGGCATCGGGATCTCGGTTGGCTGCTTGACGCCGGTTCCCAATGTCGAGCGCTGGCCAGCGACCGCTTCCTTCTGGTAGCGGGCGACCACAGGATCCGACTGGGCCGGCGAGAAGTTATAGCCCTTGTTGTAATCCTTGATGTGCTCGAGACAGAACAGGAGATACAGGCCTTCGCCGCCCTGGCCGACCGGCGCGCGGTGTGAACCTTTTTTTTCGCAGCCATCCCACTGGCATCGCGGCCCGGATGTGTCGCTTTGCGGCGCAGGCTTTTTGCGGATGGACTTCAGGCCCACAAATATCTTCGAATCGACTGTCATAGGCGTCTATATGGCGGCAAGCTGCGATCTCGGCAAGCGGCGAACCTGAGTTCCACATTTATCCGTGTTTTTCGGAAAACAACTGTGCTTTTGGCGGCGACATCCGGTGTCGGTTACCGATACTCGCCGCAGTCACGTCCGGCGCGTTAGATCAAAAACCGGTGAGACGCGGCAGCCAGGTCGACAGCGCCGGAATGAAGGTGATCACAAGCAGGATCACGACATAGGCGATGAGGAACGGTGTCATTTCCCGGGAGATCTCGCTGACCCTGATCCTGACCGCCGCCGAGACGACATAAAGAAGCTGGCCGACGGGTGGGGTGATCAGCCCGATCGTCAGGTTGAGAATAACGATCATCGCAAAGTGGATCGGATCGATCCCCAGGCTAAAGGCGATCGGCGCCAGGATCGGCACCAGGATCATGACGCCGGGAAGGGGATCCATGAATGTGCCGAAAAGCAGCAACAGCACGTTGACGGCGAGAAGGAACATGATCGGGCTGAGGTTCCACGATATGATCAGGTCCGCCATATATTGCGGCACGCCTTCAATGATCAGCACCCAGGCAAAGGCTCGTGCGGCAGCGAGGATGAGCAGAATGCCGACGGTGATCATCGCCGAGCGGAAGATGATATCAGGCAGATCCCGCATGTGCAGGGAGCGGTAGATGAACATGCCGCAGAACAGCGAGTAGAATACCGCGATGACGGATGCCTCGGTCGGGGTGAAATACCCGGCGCGGATGCCGCCGACGACGATGACAATCAGGGCAACTGCCGGCATCGCGTAGACCGTCGTCCTTACCATCTCGGCAAGCGTCGGCCGCAGATCCATCGAGCGGTAGTTGCGCTTGCGGGAAATGTAGAAGTTCACCAGGCACATCGCGGCGGAGATCAGGAGACCAGGAATGACGCCCGCAACGAACAGGCCGCCGACCGAAACGCGATTGTCCTGCAGGGCATAGATGATCATGGTGATCGACGGCGGGATGATCGGATCGACGATCGCCACAGCCGCAGCCAAAGCGGATGCGTAGCGCTTCTCGTAACCGCTTTTCTCCATCATCCGGATCGTCATCGCGCCCGGTCCGGCCGCTGCTGCAAGTGCCGAGCCGGAAATGCCGGCAAACAGCGTTGTCGAGATGATGCTGGCATAACCGAGCCCGCCGCGGGCACGGCCGACGAATTGCGCCGCAAGGCGCAGAAGGTGATGGGTAAGCGCACCGCCCGTCATCAGTTCGGCCGCAAGGATAAAGAACGGGACGGCGAGCAGAGGGAAGCTGTCCACCCCTGAGAACATTTCCTTGATCACGACGATCTGCGGATAGCGGCTGCCGAGAATGACGGCGAGCCAGGTCGAAATCGCCAGCGTGAAGGCTATCGGCACGCCGACGGCCATCAGGATGAAAAACGAAACGAAGAGAATGGAAATCATCATGGTCAGGCAGCAACCGGCGGGAGGTCGTCTTCGCCCTGCAGCGCGCTCATGCCGCCGATGACGTAGGTGCGCAGAACCAGGAGAAGATGCATGGTCAAAAGGGTGAAGCCGATCGGGATCGCGAGATAGATATAGCCGAAGGGGATCTGCGTGGACGGCGTCGTCTGCAGCATCGTGCGGCCAACGTAGGTTTTGCCGGCCCAGATCATCACCGCGAAGAACGCGAACATGATGATCGCCGAGATGATGCGAAGGATGCGGGCTTTGCGATCTCCGACCGCGATCTGGACGTTGTCGATCGCCGTCAACGAACCGTGCCTGAGCGTAATGCCGGCTCCGATGAATGTCAGCCAGATCATCAGGTGGCGGGCAACTTCGTCCGACCAGGTGATCGACTGATTGGTGAGAAACCGAAGGCAGACGTTGAGAAACACCAGGATCGCCATCGCAGACAGTATAGCGATCAGCAGCCAGCGATTGAGATCGACGAAAATACGTTCGAATTTCTGCATTGCACCCCCGGCGCTCGAAGCGCCGCCCCTCGGATCGATCCGCTGACGGGCGTCCACCTGAAGAGGGCGCCCGTCGAAGTGTTGACGCGCTTATTTCGTGGCGATGATCTGGTCGACAAGTTCCTTGGTATAGGTCTTGTAGTAACCGTCATAGGCGGACTGGATCGACTTCTGGAACGCGGCCTTCTGCTCGTCACTGAGCACGTTGACCTGCATGCCTGAAGCCTTCGCCTTTTCCACGCCGTTCTTTTCGGAGGCGTCGACAAAGGCGCGCATGGCTTCTTTGCCCTTCAGCGCACCGTCCGCGAAGATCTTCTGTTCGTCCTCGGAAAGGCTTTCCCAGAACGATGGCGCCACGATCAGCATTGCCGGCGAATAGACGTGTCCGGACACCGTCAGATACTTCTGAACTTCCCAGAGCTTGGCGGAGACGATGACCGAAAGCGGGTTTTCCTGTCCGTCGATCGCGCCCTGCTGCAGGGCTGGAATGACTTCCGGCCAGGACATTGGCGTCGGTGCGGCACCAGCCGTCTTGAAGGCCGCGATATGGACCGGATTTTCCATGGTGCGGATCTTCAGCCCGGCCAGATCCTCCGGCTTTTCGATCGGCTGGCGGTTGTTGGTGATGTGGCGAAAGCCCTGCTCGCCCCAGGCAAGGGCGATCAGCTCGCGATCGCGGAACTTTTCAAGGATGCCTTCACCGATCGGTCCGTCCAGCACGGCGCGCGCATGCGTCAGGTCGCGAAACAGGAACGGAATATCAGTGACGCCAATCTCGGGTACGAAGTTGGAAAGTGCCCCGGAGGAGACCACGACGGCCTGGACGCCGGTTCCAAGCTGCAGGCCTTCGATGACTTCGCGCTCGCCACCCTGTGCGGAGGACGGGAAATGCGTGAACTTGAATTTGCCCTGGCTGGTTTCGGTAACGTATTTGTCCCAGCCATCGGCGGCGGCACCGTAATGGGAATCGCGCGCCAGCGCGTAGGCGATCTTCACCTCGGTTGCCTGTGCTAAGGCACCGGTTGCCCAGGTCGCTGCAAGGGTGGCAGCCGCAACGGCGCCAGCAAAAGTCCGTCTGTTCAACGCATGAAACACGTGTTTTCCTCCCGTAGAGCGCGTCGTCCTCATCCGCGCATGTGGACGACCTCCATCCGCGAAAACTTGATAGGCGTCAAGTTCATCCAAGGCCGATAAAAGAGCCTCGCCGGGGGTATTTCGGTTGCAGTCTGATCGACGGCTGATGTCTGTGGTGGAAAAGGCGCATCGCCTGCTTTCAGGCTCTGCAAGACGCAGGCTTTGGTTGAGGCGCACGACTTCGCCTCGACCACCCCGAAATCATGGGCCTTCGCAGACTGGCGCCTGGCCGGTGATCGTCTCGCCCACTTCCACGGCGTAGGCGCGCAGGCCATGTCCATCGAGCTTGATGATCCGGTAGCAGGGATTGCCTCCCGTCCAGAACGGCTTCGGATTGGCAAGGTCGGTGACGAACCGATGGGCGCAGGCCTGACCGGAGCTGTAGGCGATGCCCTCGGCGCTCGTTCCCGACATCGGAACGTGGATATGGCCGAACACGATATGGCGGATGCCCGCTTTGTGGCTGGCAAGCCGGCGCATGATCCGCCCGTCGTCATGCATGCCGATGTGGTCGAAATGGGCAATGCCGCATTCGATCGGCGGGTGGTGGATAAAGACCGTCACCGGGTGCTTGCCGGCAGTTTCGAGCGCCTCATCCAAAAACGCCATCCGTTCTTCGCCAAAGATACCGCCGATGACACCCGCCTCATGGCTGTCGAGAAAGACAAGCCTTCCGAACTCCGTATCGAGGAAGGACTGGACATATCCGTTTGCATCGAGGGGATGGGCAGGGAAGGCCGCCCTAAAATTCGGCCGGTCGTCATGATTGCCGAGCATCAGGCGCACTTCCAACGGCACGGGCGCCAGGATATCCTTGAGGATGTCGTAGGCTTCGGGATCACCGTGATTGCAAAGGTCGCCGGTCATCACCAACAGGTCCGCATCGGCATGCTTCTCGAGAATATCAGCCACGGCAGCGCGCAGCTGTTTCTCGGGGTCGACACCGTTCACGGACTGGCCTGACAGCATCAGGTGCGTATCGGTGATCTGCAGAATTTTCATCGTCGTTCTCTCAAGAATGAATAGGCCGCGGAGAGGCTCCCCGCGGCCGTAGGCATTGGTCAGTAATTACTTCATCAACGCGTTGGTCTGCTCGACGATCTGCTTCAGACCGGCCTCAGGCGTGACTTCGCCGCGCATGACGGTGCCGATGATGTCGCGCTGGGTGCGCCAGATGCGCACGGAATCGCCACCCGGATAACCGGCCCACGGCAGCGAGCGCTCAGCCTGGAGCGAAGCGGTTTTGACGTTCGGATGCTCGGCATAGTAGGGCGCCAGGAATTCCGGACCGGTGGCCAGCTTGTTGGTTGGCAGGTAGCCGGTGATGCGAACGATGACGTTCTGCGCTTCCGGACCTGTCACCCACTTCATATACTTCCAGGCTGCGTCCTGCTTTTCCTTGTCCTGGGTCAGCATCACGGCCGAGTTTCCGCCGGTCGGCACGCCGCCCTTTTCAGGGTTATCCAGCGGGAAGGTCGAGGTCACCAGCTTGAAGCGGTCACCGACCAAGGCTTCGATCGTCTGCACATGGGCAGGCGTCGAGAAGATGAAGCCGGTGAGGCCTGCACCGAACTGCTGACGAGACTGGTCCCAGTCAAGCAGGTTCTGGCCGCCTTCGGTGACGAAACGTCGGGCGAGCTTTAGAGCGTTGAGGCCGATCTCGTTGTCGAAGCCGACGGTCTTGGTGGTCTCATCAACCAGTTTGCCGCCCTGATTGGTGATGAGCGCCTGCCACAACCAGTCATCCGGCCACAGGTTGATATCGTAGCCCATGCCGGACACCTTGGCGTCCTGCGCATGGATCTTGTTCGCAAGCTGGATCAGGCCGTCGAATGTCTTCGGCATGTTGTCCGGGTCGCCGCCGGCTTTGCGCACCAGTTCGGCGTTGACATAGATGATCGGCGAAGAGGCGTTGACGGGCAGGCCGTACTGCTTGCCGTCAACCATGCCGAGCGCTGACATCTTCGGCGAATAGTTCTTGTCGAGGAAGGCCTGGCCGCCCTCCTTTTCGATGAACGGCGCGAGATCGGTGATCTGCTTGCGCGGTGCGAGTGTGTGGACCAGTTCTGCCGTCAGATTGTAGCCCGAGAAATAGACGTCCGGCAGGTTGCCGGTGACGGCTGCGCGCAGAACCTGCTGCTGGCCATCGTTATAGCCGGGCGCTGGCGCCAGGAAGTTGATCTTGACGTCTGGATTGTTCTTCATGAACTCATCGGCCAGCGGCTGATGGAATTTCGTGAAGCCCGGCAGGTTGTAGAGCACGTTCAAAGTGACATCCGCTGCAGATGCTTGCGTGGAAAAACCTGTCAGCGCGAGGCCGAGAGCCAGTCCGCCAAGCGCGGTCCGTCTGGTGATATGCATTTTGGTCTCCGAAGAGTTCGGTTGGGGGAGGGAGGAGGAGAGCAGTTACTTCACGCCGGTCATGGTGATGCCGGCGATGAAATGTTTTCTTGCAAGAAGGAAGCAGACAACCATCGGAGCCGTGATAATCGTCGCACCCGCCATCAGCGCGCCGTAGTTCGCGCCGGATTCCACGTCCGCGAAAAACAGCATGCCGAGCGGCGGCGGCGCCAGATTGGTGTCGGTGACAACGATCATCGGCCAGTAGAGGTCGTTCCAGTGGGCAACCAGCGAGAACACCGAGAAGGCCGCAAGCGAAGGCAGCGAGCCGCGCAGCACCAGCCGGAAGCAGATTTCCAGTTCCGAAAAACCGTCCATGCGTGCGGCTTCGATGATCTCGTCGGGATAGCTGCGGAACGACTGATTGAAGAGGAAAATCGCAAAGACCGAGAGAAGAAACGGCATCATCATCGCGAAATAGGTGTTCAGCAGCTGCGCTTTTGCGAGCCCCACGAAGAGGGGCAATGCCAGCGCCTGGATCGGCACGGTGAGTGCGGCAATGACCAGCGTCAGCAGCAGTTTGCGGCCCGGAAAGCGAAGCTTTGCGAGCGCGTAGGCTGCAGGCACGGCTGTCAGCACCTGCACGAACAGGATGCCAAAGCAGACGATCACACCGTTCAGCATGAAGCGGAGCATCGGTACCTGACTGGCCGCGCGTGAATAGTTGTCGACGGCTGCAAATTTCTCCGGGATCGGCCAAAGCGAGACGCTGAAGATCTCGGCGGGCGAACGGATGGAGGTCAGAAACATCCAGTAGAACGGCAGCAGCATCACGAAGGCCCCGGCGGCCAGAACGACATGCGGCAAATATCTGCGGAGCGCGGCCATCAGTAATGTACCTTCCGGTCCATATGCACCGTCTGGCCGATCGAGAGCACCAGGACGATGGCAAGGAAAATCAGGGTGAGGGCGGCCGCATAGCCGGTGTTGGAATATTCGAAGCCTTCAAGGTAGAGCGCGAACAGAAGCACTTCCGAGCCCGAGCGACCCTTGGTCAGAACCGCGACGGTTTCGAAAACCTTGAATGCGGATATCGACGTGGTGACGATGACGAACATCATCGTCGGTCCGAGCATCGGCAATGTGACCGTCAGGAAGCGGTCGATCGGGTTCTTCGCGCCGTCGAGCCGGACAGCTTCGTGCAGATCCTTCGGGATCGCGGTCAGACCGGCCAGGAAGAGCACCATGTTGAAGCCCAGCACCTGCCAGATGCCAATGATCGCCATGGTCGGGATCAGCAGCGACGGGTTGGACAGAAAGCCGACCGGCTCGAAGCCGAACCACTTGATCGCGGCATTGACCGGGCCGAGCGAGGGGTGCAGCAGGAACTGGAACACGGTTGCCATCGCAACGAGCGTCGCCGTCACCGGCAGGAAATAGGCGATCTCCCAGAAGCCGCGGCTGCGCTTGCGGTTATAGACGAGAAGTGCCACCCCGAGCGCCAGGATGACACCCGCCGGAATAACGATGACCGCGTAAAGCACCGTGTTCCACAATGCCCGCAAGAATACCGGATCGCTGAACGCCTTGCGAAAGTTGTCGAGGCCAACGAAGCTGGTGGACATGGCGCCGAGCTGATAGTCCGTGACCGAGAAGACGGCGAGAACAAGCATCGGAATGATGTAGATGGCGAGCATCAGCAGCACAGCCGGAGCAACGAAGAAAAGCCCCCGCCGCGCCATGCGGCGTGCAGTCGACGATTTGCGTGGCCGGGCCTCTGAAATTGCCTCTACCGTTGAAGCCGCCATACTCACGCCGGCACCTGTTCGTGAACGGTGATCTCGCGGCGCTTCTCGTCGGACCCGAAAAGATGGACGCCTTCCTTTGAAAACGCCAACCGAACATTTCCATCCGCATCCGCGCCAAGATCGTCACCGACCCGCTGCCGCATGACGATAGAAATGGATGGGTCGCAGATGAGATTGAAGGTGACGAAACGGTCGGCACCCTGCGTTTCAGTCCGCACGAGGCTTGCCTCGATGCCATCAGCTGCGGGAAAAACGTCTTCGGCGCGGATGCCGAGTGTCGCAGGTCCCGGCCATGCATTTCGTGCGGTGATGCCAAGCTTTTGTCCAAACAGAACGATCTCTCCGGATGCGTCCAGCTCGACGGGCAGGAGATTGATCGATGGCGATCCGATGAAACGCGCCACGGTCAAGGTCGATGGGCGCCGGTAAAGTTCATCCGGCGTGCCGAGCTGCTCGATGCGACCTTCCGACATCAGGGCGATGCGGTCCGACATGGTCATCGCTTCGATCTGGTCATGGGTGACATAGATGAAGGTGGCGCCAAGGCGGCTGTGCAGGTTGGTGAGTTCGCCCCGCATATGAGCCCGCAATTTTGCGTCGAGGTTGGACAGCGGCTCATCCATCAGGAAGGCAGAGGGCGAACGGACCAGGGCGCGGGCAAGCGCCACGCGCTGACGCTGACCACCGGAAAGCTGCGCCGGCCTGCGATCGAGCAGGTGGCCGATCTGCAGCACGTCGGCTGCTTCCTTTACCGCGGCATCGATTTCGCGCAGCGTCTCGGCCTTCGCGATCAGCCGCCCGATCAGCGGCAACCTCGACCAGACCGAAAGGCGGCGCATGCGCAGCGGCGTCGCGATATTGTCGCGCACGGTCATATGAGGATAGAGCGCGTAGGACTGGAAGACCATCGCCAGATTGCGGTCGGACGGATCCACATCGGTGACGTCGCGGCTGCCGATCGACACCGTTCCGCGATCCGCGGTCTCAAGGCCTGCGATGATCCGGAGCAACGTGGATTTGCCGCAGCCGGACATGCCCACGAGCGATAGAAACTCGCCAGGACGAATGGAAAGGTCGATGCCCTTCAGGACGTCGTCGGCTCCGAAGCCTTTCCCGATGCCGGTGATGTTAAGCGATTGAGGCTGCATTCTGAGCTCCTTTTCGAAGGGGCTATGCAGCCGCGACATGACGGTGTTGCGACAGTTTTGAGAAGGTTATGTAACGGAGGAGGAGGGCGGGACGTGGACTGGTGGGTGCTACGCCTGCCCCTCAGGGTCGACGGCGGTTAGAGACGTCGCCGGTCATTCGTTCAACTGCCCTCATCCGGAATGTTCAACACCTCTCCACAGGCCTTGCAATGCACCGCGTCTGCGTCATGGCGTTGCAGAGCGCAGCGCGGGCAGGGAAACGTGACCTTGTGCGGCCTGACGATCGCCTGCGCCAGCCGGACAAACAGCGAGATGCCGATGATCATGGTGAAGACGGATGTCAGCTTGCCGACCGTTCCCGGAAGCGTGATGTCTCCGAAACCGGTCGTGGTGACCGTTGCCACCGTGAAGTAGAGCGCGTCGATGAAACCTTCGCTTCCGTCACGATTGTAGAAGAACGTGGTGTAAACGAACCCGGTCATCAGAAACAGGAACACCAGGAAGTTCAGCACGGCGCGCACGACGTCCAGGTACGACACGCAGCCCGCACGCCGCAGAACCTCCTTCAGCAACGGGCTTTGTCCGATGGCCCAAAGGCGCATGACGCGAAGAAAAGCAAAGTTGAACAGCGCGTCGGGGAAAAGCAGCGTCACCAGGAGGACGAGATCGATCCAGGTCAACGGCCTTGCGAGCCAGTGTCGCAGTGACGGTGCTGCGACGGCGCGGACCATGAGCTCCAAGCCGATCCAGGCTGCGATGATGTAATCGACGATCAGATAGGACGGGCTGGACCGAAGATACGGGCCGAGCAGGAAGAATGCCAAGATCGCCAGATCGACGACCGCAAATGCTGCCTGCATGGCGATGGCGTTCCGACCCGTAGGGCGCTCGAGCAACCGCACGCAGTCCCTGAACTTGATCCGGTCGCTTCTTTTTTCGACAATTTTCATGAGGTCCAGATAGATCGAAAGGAGATGTCATCAAGCGTACGCACAAAAACACGTTGCTGACCGCGCCAGTAGCAAATTGCGGAGGCCTTGCTCAACTGGTTTTCAAGGCAGCGATCAGCGCCCGCAACGCCGGCGGGGATTGTCGCCGGCTCGGGTGATAAAGATGAAAACCCGGAAATCTTGGGCACCAGTCGTCGAGGACCTGGATGAGATTGCCCGACGCAATATCCTCCGCCACGTCATGCTCCATGATGTAACCAAGTCCGGCGCCCGCTCGTACGGCTGCAGCCGGAAGATCGCCGTCGTTGGCGACCAGAGGCCCGCGCGTGCGGATCTTGATGTCCTTGTCACCCCTCTGGAATTCCCAGGGAAGAAGTCCGCCCGATGTCTTCAGCCGATAACCGATGCAGGCATGACGGTCGAGATCATAGGGTGTCAGGGGAGGCGGGTATCTCTCGAAATAGGAGGGCGTGCCGACGACCACCGTCCTCAGGTCCGGGCCGATCTTGACTGCGATCATGTCCTTGTCGACCGTTTCTCCCAGCCGGATGCCCGCATCGAAACCGGCCGCGACGATGTCGGTCAAGCCATCATCGATGTTGACCTCCACGCGCACATCCGGGTTTGCAAGCAGGAATCCCGGCAGTCTCGGGAGGAGAACGATCCTGGCCGCATAGGCAAAGGTGGTGATCCGCACTGTGCCAGACGGGTTGTCGCGCCATTCAGCCATTGCCTGCAGGCCGTCTTCTATCTCCGCCAGCGCCGGGTTCAGTGATCGAAGCAGCCGCTCGCCCGCTTCCGTCGGAGACACGCTGCGTGTCGTGCGCGCCAGAAGCCGAACGCCCAGCCTCTCTTCCAACCCGCGCATCGCATGGCTGAGTGCCGATGGCGACATGGCGAGGATCGCGGCCGCACGGGTAAAGCTGCACTCTCGTGCGACCGTCGCGAACGCCACGAGATCATTGAGGTGGTTGCGCTCCATTGCTGCAAGCTGCTCACAAGTTCATGCCGCCCGCAACCTCTAATCGGCAGGAGCAGGTGTTGCTAGGTTCTTCGTCATCACCAGCATGGAGAAGACGCATGGATCTCACGCATTACCGCACACTCGGCAAATCCGGACTGATCGTCAGCCCGCTCGCGCTCGGAACGATGACGTTCGGCGCCGGTCGGTGGGGCGCCGGTGAAAAGACGTCGCGTGATTTGTTCGATACCTATACCGACGCTGGCGGCAACTTCGTCGATACCGCCGACATCTATTCGGGCGGCGAAAGCGAAACCATGCTCGGCACTTTCATGAAGGACAAAGGCAACCGGGATCGTCTGGTGATCGCCACCAAGTCCGGTTTTTCCCGCGCGCGGGGCACGCCGCTCTGGGGTGGGAATGGCGCGAAAAACATCCGGCTCGGGATGGAGGGTTCGCTGCGGCGGATGAAAACCGATTATATCGACATGTACTGGATCCATGTCTGGGATCGTACGACGCCCGCCGAGGAGGTGCTGCAGACCCTGGCGGACGCGGTGCACGCCGGAAAGATCCTGCATTACGGCTTTTCCAACACGCCGGCCTGGTATGTCGCCAAGATCGCAACACTTGCGGAAGCGCACGGCCTTCCGAAGCCGATCGGCCTGCAGTACAGTTATTCGCTCATCGACAGAGGCGTCGAGCTCGATGTTATCCCGGCAGGTGCCGAGTTCGGCTTGGGGCTCGTTCCCTGGAGCCCGCTCGCTGCCGGCTTGCTGTCCGGCAAGTATGGTCGCGACAAGATTGCCGATGCGGGGCGCGCCACAGCGATGCCCGATAGCGGTGCACCGACGAGCGAGGGAGACAGCGACGGCCGGTTAAACGGGGACAATCCGTTTGGGGGCATGTTGTTTACCGAGCGCAACTTCGACGTGGTCGATGTGGTGAAGACGGTCGCAGACGAGATCGGCCGTTCCCCGGCGGAAGTTGCGCTTGCCTGGGTTGTCAACCGACCCGGCGTGTCCTCGGTTCTGATCGGTGCGAGCCGAGTCGCCCAACTCACGGAGAACGTCGCGTCGCTCGCAATCACACTGAGTGATGATCATTTGCAACGGCTGGAACAGGCAACGATGCTGCCGCTCCTCAATCCGTATTTCATCTTCCAAATCCCACGGGAAACATTGTTCGGCGGTCAGGCGGTTCAACCCTTCGCACCGTCCTGACGGGCAGGACCCTTGCCGATGTTTTACCGTTGTCGGCCGGGATATCGAGCGGGCTGATCCCCTTGCCCCCAGATTGCGTGCGGTATTTGCGCGAAAACAACCGGTCGGTTCTTGCCGACCGGGAGGCTGCTGGTAAGCTTCGGGCAAGTGTGCGCAGAGCGGATCGATACCGCGCACCGATCGGCATCAATCGGGAGTTCGAAATAACAGCATGGCGCGTCGCGACAAACTCAAGCTTGGTACATTCGTCTATACCTTCGGCTTTCATCCCGCTTCATGGCTGCATCCTGATAGCGATGTGAACGGCGCCAATGATTTCGCTCATCTCCTGAACGTCGCGAAACAGTCCGAGGCGGCCAAGTTCGATTTCATGTTCATGGCGGACTCTCCCGCGGCCGCTGTCGGCGATCCGGCAGCGCTGGCGCGACAGCCGACCAAGATGAACCGTTTCGAGCCGCTTTCGCTTCTCTCGGCGCTCGCGGTTTCCACCGAAAAGCTCGGTCTGGTCGCGACCGTTTCGACCAGTTATTACGAACCCTACAACGTCGCGCGCATCTTTGCCTCGATCGATCATTTGAGCGGCGGCCGCGCCTGCTGGAATGTCGTGACATCAGATCACAACGAGACGGGCTATAACTTCAACCGCGACGGACTCGATCCCCACGCCCTGCGCTACGAGCGGGGTGCGGAATTCGTCGATGTCGTTTTCGGTCTGTGGGACAGTTTCGAGGCGGACGCGCTCAAGCTCGATCGCGAGACCGGGATCTATTACGACAAGGATAAGCTGCATACGCTCAACCATGTGGGCAAGCATTTCCAGGTCCGGGGTCCCCTCAACATCGCACGTTCGCCCCAGGGCCGCCCGGTGATTGCTCAGGCCGGCGGGTCGGAGCCCGGCATGGATCTTGCCGCGCGCACCTCGGAGATCGTCTTTAGTCTCGCCTCCAACATCGATCGCAACCGGGCCTTCTATAAGAACGTCAAGGATCGCATGCCCGCCTACGGTCGGGATCCTGACGATCTCAAGATCATGCCGGGCATTGTCATCAACGTCGGAGAGACCGAAGCCGAAGCGCAAGCCAAGGTCGATTTCATGATCGACAAGCTGCATCCCGATGTCGGTCGGCTGATGCTGTCGGAATTTCTTGAGGCGGATCTCGCAGGCGTTCCTCTCGACCAGCCGTTCCCCATGGACCGTCTGCCCGAGGCGCCACGCGGCTCGCGGGCGCTGTTCGACGAGCTTGTGGATTTCGTCAAAAGCGGCCGGACGGTCGGCGAGCTGATCCGTCACTATGCGGAAAAGCACACCGGCAATGGTATCACCGGGACGCCCACCCAGATTGCCGACTTCATGGAGGAATGGTTCGAGACCCGGGCAGCCGACGGCTTTATCCTGATGTTCCCGACCCTGCCGTCCAGCCTCGATGATTTCGTCAAACTGGTGCTCCCGGAACTGCGCCGCCGCGGTCTCTTCCGTGAAGAGTACGAAGGAAAGACGCTGCGCGACAACCTTGGTCTCTCCATGCCGGCCAATCGCTTCACCGCCGCGCGTGAATCAGGAGCGTGAAAGGGTCCTGACAGCCTCCTTGCGCGTAAAACTGCGAATTATCGTGTTAATCCAACGCCTTACCGTTTTCTTGAAGTTTTTACGACGACCCCTGTTGACTTGCTCGGGGCCTCGGATCTATAACCCGCTCACTGAACGAGGGCGGCGGCGCTGCTAGCGACGGACTTCTTCGTTTCGGTGAAAACCTTAAAAGATTGGCGGATGCTGATTGGGGCCGGGTTACGGTTTGACTCTTGGGTTTTGTGACGTTTTAG
>NZ_JACYUZ010000005.1:0-354362 GCF_014842035.1 Rhizobium sp. CFBP 8752
CACTGAAGTACGACACCGTATTGCGCACTGACGATCCCAATACTAGCCACTACCTGTTTGTGGATAGAGTGCAGATGCCCAAGAACGCGTCTAGCCCGCTGGATAAGATCTTGGAGTGCGATCAGAAGGTCAACCACGCGTGGGAGGACGGCGGCGGGTTTGAGCGTCAAGACTTCTTCTACACTGCCGCATCCGTTTGCGCGCCGGATGGTGAATTCGTTCGGTTGACCAAATGATGCGCGGGCAGCCACGACAATTCTAGCATGCAGCCAGATAGGGGTAGGATCTGTGGTCAGCTACAAGTCCGAACCTGCGCATCGACGTTCGCTCCAGCGGCTTCGCAGGGCGTAGCCGATAAATTGAAGCAAGCAAACTCCGGCGAACCCAGGGTAGTACAACTAGTCTTTGTCGACATCGTGCTCAGGGCCAACTACGGTCCACGCTCAACGAAGGATCCCGCCTTCATTGCGGACGTTGCGGTCAACAAGTCAGGGTCCCCAAAAGCGGGCATGCCTCCACAGCGGCCTCATGTCGCCTGTGCGCCTTCGAAGCGGACATCGAAGCGCAGGAGCAGCGCAAAATGGACGGCGAAGCGGGCTGTCGAGGTCAGTCTGTTCGGGCGAAAACGCCCGGTGTCACGCCGACATGCCGTGTGAATGCGACGCTGAACGCGCTGGCGGAAGCGTAACCGATCCGTGTTGCGATCTCGACCAGCGGCGCCTCCTGCCGAACCAAAAGGTCTTTTGCAAGCGCCATGCGCCAGCCCGTCACGTATTCCATCGGAGGGACGCCCACCTGCCTTCGGAAGCGGTCGAAGAATGCCGACCTCGACATTGCGGCGGTCTCTGCCAGTTCCTCGACGGACACGCCTGTGCTCGGGTCCTGATGAATGCGTCGCAACGCTGGAGCCAGGCGGATGTCGGAAAGCCTCGCAACAATCCGGGAGATGTCTCAGCCCCTCCTGTACTCCGCAGAGCATCGATGAAGAGGACTTCCAGCAACCGGCTCAGGATCATGTCCCGCGCTGCAAGTCTGCCGATCATCTCGGCGTGAATCATCCCGACCAGATCCATGAGCCGCCGCTCGCCTCGAGCATGAACGATGTCCGGCAACAGCGAGCTCAGCAACTGCTTGTCATTCGCCAAGAAGGAACAGTGACCCACCATGGCCGTGACTTCGGCCGGGGCGTCCGGATCGCCGAGGCGGAAGACGCCGGGACCGGTCTCCAGCCGGCGCGGTAACGTGCCCGGCGGAGGCGGTTGAAGGCTGCTCATGGTGAAGGTGTGGATCTGCGGGACAAGAACGAAATCCCCGGATTGGAGGATGATCGGCGGTCTGCCGGCGATCGTGAGCAGGCAGCGTCCTTCGACAATCGCGCAAAAGAACGGACTTCCAAGCTCATGACGCTCGACCAACCAGGCCCCGCCTGCCGTCACCAGCTTGGCAATAGAAGGCACAGGCTTGAGCAGCGAGACGATCTCGGCGAGTGGATCGGACATGTCTGGACTTTTACTCAATAGGTGCGGACGTTCAGATATAGATAATCCTGCTCTCGTCGTCCATCCTGGTGCCACACAAGGAGACCACACATGACGACGAACAATCTGATCGACACCGCGCGCCGTATCCCGACGCCCGACGGAGCCCTCACGATAGCCTACTCGCCGATCCGCCTCGACATCGACGGACGGGCGCCTCTGGAACTGCGTTTGACTGCACCGGCAGAAGGCGATTGCCTCCCCATCGTCATTCTGTCGCATGGATTCGGACCGTCATTCTACGTACCGTCGAAGGACCGCTACGCGCTTTTGGCGCAGTTCTGGGCGGAGCGCGGCTTTGCCGTCATCCAGCCCACCCATGCGAGCTCCCGCGTCGGTGGACTTCCTGAAGACGCCGAAGGAGCGCCCTTCTTCTGGCGCGAGCGCATCGCGGAGATACGCACAGTCATCGACCGGCTGTCAGAGATCGAAGAGCGTGCGCCGGCCGTCTTGGGCCGGCTTGACCATGACCGCCTCGCGGCGGCAGGACATTCTTTCGGTGGCCACACCGTGAGCCTGCTCCTGGGCGCGCAACTCCACGGAGAGACTTTTAGCGATCCACGCATCAAGGCTGGGCTTCTTCTCACCACTCCCGGACGTGGTGGAAAGGATCTGACGGAAGAGAACGCCGCACGCTTTCCGTTCTTCGACCTCGACTTCTCACACCTCACGACGCCGAGCCTGGTCGTTTGCGGGGCAGACGACAATCCTCATTTTACGCCCCGTGGCCCGGATTGGCACGCCGATGCCTACCATGACGCGGTTGGTGCGCATGCACTTCTGACCCTTCACGGAGTAGGCCAAGGCCTTGGCGGCATAGCCGGGCTCGACGCCAAGGAGACCGAGGTCAAGGTGCCGGATGCGCTCGAGGCGACGAAGCGCATGACGCTGGCTTGGTTGAGAACTGCCCTTGGCGATGACGCCAATGCCTGGTCCTCAGCATGTACGGCGTTGAAGGGTCCAGCGAGCAGCCTTGGAACCGTCATCGAGAAGTAAGCGGATAATTGAGACCACGTAATTGGATACGCTTCCGACCAGTATCGGTGTGTCAAAAAGGCGGGAGCTAGACGTTGCTTGCGCTTCGTTAGTTCTCCGCGACGCCGTTCCGTTCGATAGGACCGGCTTACGCGATTTCATTGCGGCTAATGGCAGGACATCAAGTAGGATTGACTTCAATGGGGTCGAACTCGGACAGTAGCGCATGATGCCCGAAGTCGGCTCGTCGCCTGCTACACCCTAACATCGGATAGTCTGCTCCCGGCCCCATACTCGTTACATTGAGCGCGGCTTGCTACCAAACACTACTAAAACGGTGACGCCATCTTCTGGACGACGAGGCCATGTTCTTACCCGCTCAAAAACTCACAGCAAGGATCGGGTTCTTTCTCTCAGAACCGTTTCCCTTGCTCATCAGCGCCCACGACGGGTCGCAGCTCGGTCGGCGACTGCCCGCTCTTTGCCTGCCATGCCTATTTGGGAAGAGGAGCAGGGTAACTGACTGCGGGGCGCTTGACGGCGCAAGTCATTCTGGTTGATCACACTGCAATCGCGCGAATAGAAAGCAGTCCCGCATGCCATATTACCTCGTCACCCAGACATCGCTCATGGAAGGCGCGGATGAAGTCGAGGCAGCTCGGAAAGTCCTCACGAAGTTACAGTCAGATGGCGCCGTAGGATTCACCGTGAAATACGATGAAGAAAATATCCAGCACGTGACGGTCGCCAACGTCCCTGTCTCAGAAGTCGCGCAACCGGCTGCCCGAGAGCCCCGATCATCCCCGGAGCAGATGCAGGAAGACAACATGGTTGAGGCCTCAGCTGTCAATCAGGCTCATACAGGTGTCTCCAAGCCGAGACGACTGTCAGTCAGGAGTGTTACTCTTGGACTGAGCCTGTTCGCAGCCGGCGTAGCAGCGGGGATGGTCATCATGGCTCTAGTCGATCGCACTCCTGGATGAGCCACCGAGATCTCCAAGAGGATATTGGACTAGAGCTGCCTTTCGCTGGCATCATGATCGCAGAGCTACTTGAGCGGATCGATGACTCGGACCGCTCTACGATTGCGACGCGAATCCAGCTAGGCCCCATAACTTGGGGGATGACGACCAACTCTCACCGGGTCGTTGGTTCGAATTGGTTCAAGACCATTGATGCTGCCAGAGTCCGGAATCGGCCCATTAAACCGTTGAAAATATGCATCGCGACACCCACGTGTTACTTATGGACAGGATACAACAGACGGTAGCAATCTTGCTCAGCATACTAGGGTTGACCCTTGGCGCTGTCTGTGGCCTTGAAATCGCGGGAATTTTTGGCTTGCTTATGTTCGCCCTTGTCGGAGCAATTGTTGGCCTGTGTCTGGGCCTTATTGGCTGGCGGATGATTTATCTGCTGGCCTTGTTCCCTTAGCCATATCTGCATTTGTCGGAAAGCAGGCAAAGTTCTCTTACCGCTAAGCGGACGTCGCTGGCACGGGCGACTTCGGTAAGGTTGCCGTAAGGCGGTATAGGAAACCTCCCGCTGCTCCACCCGACGATGCGGCAACTATCATCAGCGCGGGGTGGAGTTCAGTTGCGAGTGTCGGCGCAACCCACATGAACGTCGCGAGTGTGAGAAGACCAGCGACCAACCCGGCTATCGCGAACGTCCTCTTCATTTTTGCGCGACACCGATTCAATAACAGTAGCAATACGGCAGCGTATGGCGAGATCACAAGAAGCAAAGGTATCAGCATCAGGCTTGTAAGCACCCACGCGGCCATAGGAGCGGCCCAACCACCCGGTGCACACACTATCAGGCAACTCACATACGTTCCTACGAAGTGAGCGATAGCTAGGCTACCTGCTGCATCAAGTACCCGGGTCACAAACGACTTTGCAGAAGAGCTATGCTCACCTTCCATTTATTCCCTCTAACCGCCGAAGTACCAGCGTTTGAATGGTCCCGGCAAAACTGCGTTTTTTTTTGCAAAACGTGCCTCAGCTTATTAGACGTCGGCGGTGCAGAATTTCGCCAAGCGCCGTCACACCTTCTGGTTCAAAACAACGGTAACCGCCGTTCTATTCAAAACCCCTCCGGCCACAAGAGGTTGAAGATCGTACCGAAGAATATCGGCACGGTGGCGTAGGAAAAAACTATGAGGGCGATGAAGCCTAAGAAGGGGTGACGCCGCTCCCACCGGCGCAAGACGACCAAGCTCTCTTTGATTTTCATTGGCTTCATCTACTACGGATTGTGATCTCTGGCCACGGCCAGGTCGGAATGTGGAGCAAGCGGAAGAAAGCGAAACGACAAAGCCGCCGTTAGGCTCTGTTCCAGCGGACACTTGTTACTTCTTTCAGGGTATCAATCATCCATATCCCATGAAAGTCTCGCGCTCAGCAGCGCGGCCTTCCCCCGTTTTGTTTTTGATTGGATAGTCTTCTTTCGACACTTACGATATCTCTCTTTGACGCCTTGCCCTCCTCAAGTGTCAGGAGCACGGGAACCTCTCCATTGTTCGGGCAGGCTCGTTTGATAGCGCGTAGAACTGGGCCGTTGATAAACAGATAGCCGTACAAGTTTAGGCAGTTAGGCTCTCCCGTAGTCTATGGGTTCCCCTCGGCATCACAGCGTTCGATGTAATGAAAGTTATTTGCTGCCGATGCGAGCGGACTGAGGGCTGCCGTGGTGCTGAACATCTCCCAGAGAGAGTGTGAAAACAGGGCGACACATCCGATCAGCGCAAAAATCCGATAAAGTCCTCGCGCTACCGTCGGTCCACTATCGTTGTCAAGCAATGTGTCCTCCTTGAACGCGACTGAAAAGTCCAAGGCACTGGCAATACTATACATGGGCGGCCCATACTTCAGCACCTCGACTTAATATGCGTAGCTAAACTCAACCGCAATGAACACAACGGTCACCGTTAAAAACGCGATTGCAGCCGGAAATAGACTGGGAGTCACGGAATACCGACCCCGTGCATACAGGAAGACCGACAACGGGACGAGGAATGTGAGTACGAGCTGACATGATCGAAGGGTGGAGAAGGTTCCTGTGAGGCCGAGAGCTACCCGGAACAAGGCAAGAAGCCAACCAGAGACCAGCAGCACTGCGCAGGTTCCAACTACTGCTGCAAAGATAACGCCATACTTCGCGAAGAGCCGTCGCATTTCCGGTATCAATAGGCCGAATGCCAATATGCTCGTTCCCAAGAAGTGCGCCCACATAGCTCAAACACTACCAATCCATAAACGAGGTAACAAGATGACGATAAGCCGCGTAATCAGCTCGATAAGTGATCTTGGCGCAAAGGTGCCGACTTCCGCTTTTGGCCGCAAAGCGAACCAACTCGCCCCTTCGTATTCGTTTCGGGTGATGGTGTGAACGGGCAAGTGCCGCGTGGTGTCTCGCAACCATGAAATCCACAGTTGCCAAGCGGACCCGCTCCGCACTTCGGGCAACGCTAAATCGTATCTGCATCGAGGTGACGAAGCTCATAGGTCGGATGGAACGGCAGAGGATGCGTGTATTCCATCACATCCAGGCGTATGCGAAGCCGACCTTCGCGGGCTGCCAGGATTGTTCCGAACTCTGGCGTCTTGCCGCCAGTGTATTCGACCCTGCCGCCGCGCTTCGCCGGAACGCCGTACCTTTTCCTGATCCACTCCATGCTCATGGCCGGCCCTCCGTGGTGGCGAGGGCGCGCTTGATCGTGTTCCAGGCAGTTGCCTCGAAATCGATCTCGCTGTCGCTCGGCTTCCCGCCGGTGTAGATCGTCAGATCATTGAGGTGATGCCATCGAGCGAATTCCTTGACGGTCGCCAGCAGCTCGGCACGATCTACATTCTTTTAGGTCGACGGTGTTCGGAAGGGCGCGTCGAGACCCTTGCAACCAGTCTGATGTTTGCGCATATCTGAGCGGCGCGGCATTGAGCTAGCGGAGGAACGATGCTCACTCACTGGGTCAGTTTGATCGGATATCTCACCATTTTCTTGGCTATGGTTGGGATAATCTTCCAGCACCCCCTTGGCCTTGAGGGATATTGGGCTTGGTTTCCTGCAACGTGCCTCTTGCTCGGCATCGTGATGATTTTCGTCGGTGTCATCGCTCGCGGGTTTGAGCGGGTGGAGAAGGCAATCATCGACAAGCGGCTTTGAGGTTTCTGCCGGTGAGAGACCAAATGCCGGTAGGATCATCATGGCCTCCTGCGACACTAGATTCTGGGGCTGTGCGCGCGGCGGCGTTAACTGATCGTTAATCGAAACGGCGCATGAGGTACGTGCTTCAAGTTGTGAGAGACGAGAAGTAGTCGGTAGGCTCGCCTCGTCCATTGATTGCGAGCCTGCCGGGTTATCGTCCGATTTTGCCATGCGAAGAGCAGCTCGATCTCCAGCTGGTCGCCAAGATGCCACATGCACTCCCGCACACCGTCCATGTCGCCCGCGTTGCTGACGTCCCATTCGGATGAGCCCGCCAGCCGGTAGCGATAGGCAACCGGTTCCCCATTCTGCCGTGGCAGTAGCGCAGCGCTCAGAACGCTTCGGGAAAAAGCGCCGCGACTGAAGTCCCCAAAAGCAACGCGAGCAGGATCGCCATAAATCCAATCGTGCCCGTCCTGTCCCCCATGTCGTAGCTGCCAAACATTAGGTTTCGAGTGATCATTCCCGCACACGCAACTACCATTACGAGGACAAGCAAGACTATCTTTTGGCCTATCGTCATTTTGGTCCCCAAGCCGCGAGTTCTTACCATGACTCGGTGATGTTAACGAATGACCTACCAGATTCGTTTCGGGTGGCGGGTTGCGCAGATCGATGGTGCTGTCGCCAAGGTGCAGGTTCAAAAGCAGTGCAATCCGCTCTGCTACTTCCGTCAATTCGTCGTAGCTAAGGGCGTAGGAATAGGCAGTTGTCGCCAGACCTAAGTGGCTGTGGATCGGATTGTTGTCGCCAAATGTGCGGGTAAGCCGGGTGTCATTCACTAGCAGAGGGCTCCAAATTCGACTGGGGAACTGAAATCGTTTGGAAAGGTCAAAGCGGTAACGTCATCGCGTTGTGTCGTTGAACGTCTGCGGAAGGTTCGTAACTTGGGTGAGTTTGTCAGTACGTACATCCGGATCCTCCTCGATGTTTCGCTATACAGCCGATTTTCATTGGTTTCTTATGTGAGCCTCGGAGGGATAATCGGCATTCTAGGGGCTGCGCTCACAGACACCCCGCCGCTCTATTGGGCTGCTGTTGGCATCCTTGTTGCGATTGCAGTCTATGTGCGGATCATACTTTCTCGCCGGAAACGGGACAGGCATTACCGCCCCTGATGAGGTTCGGGCGGTGGGGTCGCCTATCGGCCCGAAGCGGTCACTAAGAAGAATGCTGCCTAATCCACGCATATAGGTGGGACCACATATCTTTCACATTTGCTGGGCTTTCAAAAACGTGTCCTTCGCCCCAGTAACGGACAAATTCGACGGGCTTTCCGAGAGTCCGCAACGCCGTGAACATTTCCTCTGCTTGGGTGATTGAGACATAATCCTGATCTCCGTGGATCAGCATGACGGGTGCCTCTATACTAGCGGCAGAAAACACCGGACTGTTTCGGACATACCGGTCTAGTATTTCCCAGGGCGGCCGAGAAAGCCCGAAAATACGGCTCATAGATGCGAGGCCGTCAGTATCAACGTATTCGCCATGTCTGAATCTGACGTCTGATATGCCGAACTCTGAAATCAGATTGGTAGGGGCTGCGGCAGCAATTGCGCTTTTGAATAAATCTGTTTGTGCGACGAGATGAAGCGCTGCCCATCCCCCAAGACTGTGTCCGGCAACGTGAAGCTGCTGTCGATCGGCAAAACCAGCTGTCACGGCCGCCTCAATCGCTGGGAGTACGGTGCCCAGAAGCTCTTCCGAGAGTTCGCGACCTCCCCTAACCTCGGAGTCGGTTGGCATGTCAGGTATTAGAACGATGAAGCCCTCTGAGGCGAGAGGATGTAGGTTCAAAGGACTTGGATCGTTTCTCGCGTCCAGATGGTGGCGGTAGTTGAACGAAGTTTCGTAGCCGGGATAGACCCAAACTATGGTTGGTCTCACCTCTCCCGGCTGATGATCATGTGGAAGGAGGCACCGCACATGCGCTGTCTGTCCGTCCATTGTTTGGAATGGAAGACGCCGGACGTTGGGAGGAGGCAGCTCAGCGAGATGGGTATCTGTTTCGAAGACAACCTGCCCTCCATCATTGTCGATATGCCATAAGCGTGTACCGTCCGAGCTGCGGGCGAGGTAGATGCCGCTTGATGAGCTTTCTGAACCGGCAACCAAAATGCTTTCCGGTGGGGCTTTGGAGCCTGGGCCGACGCATCGCGGCGGATATTCGATCATTGGTCGATTTGCGAACGACTCTACGGCAGCCGATAGGCCGTCCTGTTCTGTGAAGCTTTCGGCTTTACCCGTCACCGTGTCTATCTCAACGTAAGTAATGAGCGGCGGGCCGATGGCAGGGCTATCGTCCCTTAGCGGACTTGCCGTGGCCTGCTGCCCATCCCAAGCACGTTGCCAGACAGCCGTCATGAACCTAGCTCCCCTTAGATCGATATCCATCCATGTCGGAAGTACACCCTCTGGGAGGAGCTCGCATAAGATCTTCGTTGGTCCATTCCATGCGAAGACCCCACGAGGCGATTCAATGCAGACATTACGATCCGAGAGAAATGTGGCCAACCCGGTGGACACCTCAATCACTGCTGGCCGGACGAAGCTACCGTCAGTTAGGGCTACCGCAACCATGGTGCCGTCAGGCGACCAGCATGGCGACAGCGCCCCGCAGCCGACTGGAAGAGGGATTTCTTGAAGTTTCCGGGTCGCCAGCTCAATGACATAGAGGTCCGCTTCGCTACCGCCTATCGTGGTGGCGAAATGGCGTGTCGCTTCGCCCGTTGGCTTCGGTAATGCGAACACGAGATACCGCCCTGAGGGATCGATATCGACGGGATGGCCGGCGAGCGTTGGAAAATCATGCAGGGAAAGTAGATCGTCTAAGCTAAATCGACCGGACAATGCCAAACCTATGCGTCTTCGCCTACTATGAATTAAACAGAGCATGGCAAGTTTATCAACGGTTGCCGTGACGGAGAGACTACCGCCTGCGGCAATGATCTCACCTTCCTCTCCTCATTTTTGATGTCGTGAGACCTATCAGGTTATCGAGCATAGCAGGGAGTAAGGCGACCACCGGGACTAACGAAAGAAATGTCCATGGCGGCGAAAATCCACCAATCAGGTAGAAAGGAAAGATAGGCGAAAAGAAAGTGGGACTATAATCGCTAATATCTTGGCCCTAAGCCACCATGAGCTCTGTCAGCTACTACTGACCAAGCCCAGATTCGATACTCCCATCCGCCCGTCTCCTCCATTCTATGGAAAATTCAACGCCTCCATTACAATGAACCTGCGTGATCAACGACGCCACCACCGTGCCTGTCTTGTCGATGACCTCCAAAGTGCCAACCCAGATAGGGATGTTCGCCTGATATGAGAAACCTGATGCGCGCGGAGTGAGTTCAGCAAGCGGGGAAGTAAACTCCTTGTTGTTGTTGAAGCGCTTGAAAGCTGCGTCGCTGGCAGTGACTAACTCTGCAATCGGTTTAGTTGCACACTCTTGAGCGTCAGCTTCAAAGCATGCACAGATAACGACAAGTGATCCTAGCGCTAGCGCTCGTCGCATAAAGCTTCCTCTCCATATCACTTAGTTGAAGCTTTCATCACACGTACCTACCGCCCTGTAAATGCGGATGGCGCCTGTGATGCGTAGGGCGCCGTGGCTACTTAGGAGGCATTCGCCGCGAACTTGGTCTGCTATCGCCGCCATCTGGTCGTTCGCAACATGCAGATATCACGCAGCTCTCGTCCGGACGAGACTCGTTACTCTGATCCGGCAGGAAACGGGTGGCGTGAAGCGTCCGTGCGTCTGTATCGCTCGGCCTTCAACAATGGAGGCCAACCAATGGGTTTGCTTGGAAACAAGGTAGCTATCGTCACAGGCGCATCGTCCGGTATCGGCCGCGCCGCAGCGTTGCTGTTTAGCGCCGAAGGTGCGGCGGTTGTGATCAACGGAAGAAACAGTGCGGCGCTCGATCATGTTTTGGGAAGTATTCGTGCTGGGGGAGGACGGGCTGTTGCAGTTGCAGGCGATGTCGGCCTGCCGGAGACGCATGTGAGGCTGGTAGCTGAGGCCTATCAGTCCTTCGGAGGCTTAAACATCGCCTTCAACAACGCGGCGTCCGTCGGTCCTGTTAAGCCCCTGGCCGAGGTCGAGTTGCCGGAATGGCAGGATACAATCTCAACGACCTTGACCTCTGCCTTCCTTGCGAGCCGCGTTCAAATTCCCGCAATGCTTCAGGCGGGAGGCGGCAGCATCATCTTTACATCAAGCTTTGTCGGCACGAGCGTCGGGCTTCCCGGCATGGCGGTTTATGCCGCTGCCAAAGCAGGCTTGATGGGCTTGGTGAAGGGTATCACGGCGGATTACGGCAGCCAGGGCATCAGGGCGAACGCTCTACTCCCAGGCGGGGTGGATACTCCTATGGCTGGTGACGAAAGCCAGAAGGCATGGGCGGCCGGGCTGCATGCAATGAAACGCATCGCGCTACCTGAGGAAATCGCGAATGCTGCCCTCTTCCTCGCCAGTTCCATGTCGAGCTTTGTTACGGGCTCAGCCCTCTACGCGGACGGTGGTAATTCTGCGGTCAAATGATTGTCGACGCCGTAGGATCGCCGCACACGCGGCGCTCCTCTCCATTGGATCGGCCATGTCCCCTGTTGGCGCATTCTTGCCGTCAAGCTCATCGAGCATTTTTCCGAATGGCCAATCGAGCTGGTCAAAGTGCGGTGAAAAACGCTGATTACAATTAGGTATAATCTGCTTCAATTTTCTCAGTGACTTAGCGTATTTAGATTTCCCGTGTCGTTGGTTCGAATCCCATCAAGGCAACGGTAGCCTCTAGTGACCGGAGGTCACCAAATTCTTCTGGTGTTAGCTCCGGTCACGATGCAGCCCTAGACAGAGTGCCCGCCGCTCATCCTTGTGTGATACTTACGAGGCGAGCAGCCCATAATACGCTTGAAGGCGGTGCTAAACGCACTGTCAGAGTCATATCCGACCGCCACCGCGGCTGAGGCAATTGTTCTGTGTGGCTGCCTCAGAGCGTTGGCGGCTAACATCATGCGCCAGCGCGTCAAATATTCCATCGGACTGGCGCCGACGATCGCCTTGAAGCGGAGTGCAAAGACCGTGCGCGACATGCCAGCGATTTTGGCCATTGCCGCGACGCTCCATCGATCAGCTGGTTTAGCATGCAGGGCTGCGATGACCGCTGCGACGGGTGGGTCAGCTAACGCCGAAAGCCATCCAACACGTGCGCCGTCCCGCGCTGTGAGATGCTGGCGCAACGCCTGAATCAGTACCAGGTGGGAGAGGTGCTCAACGAGAAGATCGCTTCCTGCTCTAGGTGTACGCAGCTCCGCCATCATCCGGTTGAGCGCCCAGCGCATTGCCGTCTGATCTGTTTCGTCGTTGATATGGACAACGGGCGGAAGCATGCCCAATAGCAGACTTGAGTCTGGACTGTCGAAACCGAAATGCGCGGCACAGACAAAACAAGTGCCGCCCTTCTCATAGGTGACAACTTCCCCATTGCTCCGGCCGGCGAAGAAAACAGCGGCATCCACGGATGTGAGGCCTTGGTTGCTGCAAATGCGAAACGGACGACCGCTCGGCAGCAAGACGCAATCCCCGGCTTTGAGTCGGAGCGGCGTGGCGCCGTCCTCCAGCGTCAACCAACATGCACCTTCCAGCACCGCATAGCAGTACAGGCCCTCATGTGGTGGAAACCGGATTGAAAGGTCGCCTCCCACATCGGTGGCGCCGGTCTCCAGTCGACGAGGCTTCAGTATGGTCAGGATGTCGGACAATGGATCCATGTTTCGAACGATCTCGAAGATTTCTAGTCTGAACGAGCATAGATGGTTCGCAAAGGGAGGGGTAGTCTTCGGAAGATGTAAAAACAAAGGAAATCTCATGCCTACGTCTCTCGTTGTGTGGTTGAGATGCTGCATCTTGGGAATGCTATGAAGATGGTGCATGTATCTAGATCGCGCCTGGGCCTGCTCGTCTGGGCGTCCACGGCAACGATCTCAACCGTGGTGGCGCTGGTTTCCTATCGCTATCTTGTGGGCCAGGGGCCGGTCCCCCCAAATATCGCTGCCAACCGGCATTTTGATCCCTGGATCGCGGTGCACGCGGCCGGTGCTGCTACAGCACTGCTTCTCGGACCGTGGCAATTTCGGCCGCGATTAAGAGTACGGTGGCCGTTTCTTCACAAGTGTATCGGTCGCATTTACGCACTTGGTTGCGCGAGCGGTGGCCTAGCGGCGCTGGTGCTGGCGACTGGTCTGTCCTCGGGTCCAGTGGCCGGGGCGGGTTTCGCTGCCCTCGGCTTGGCGTGGCTTATAACGACGGGTCTTGCAGTACGCGAGGTTCTTGCCGGCCGTATTGCATCGCACCGGCGCTGGATGATCCGGTCCTTTGCGCTCACGCTCTCAGCAGTGACACTTCGTATCTACCTGCCGCTCTCGGACGTCTTCAACGTCGAATTTCTAACAGCCTACCGCACTATCGCATGGGCTTGCTGGCTACCGAACCTTCTGCTCGCCGAGCTCTTTCTCTGGCGTCGTCCGACAAGCGTTCTGTTCGCTCACCCCGTGACAACTTCCAAGGAGTAACTAGATGCGTATCTTTATGACAGGGGCAACCGGCTTTGTCGGCCCTGCGCTCATTGAGCATCTGTCGACAAAAGGCCACGAGATCGTCGGATTGGCCCGTTCAAAGACATCAGACCGTCGCTTGCGGTCTCTAGGCGCCCGTCCGCTTGCAGGGAGCATCGTCGATCTTGATATTCTCCGTAGAGGAGCTGCCGAGGCCGATGCGGTCGTCCATCTCGCCTACAGCTTTTCGCCGGGCGACCTACCGCGCCGGCGCTTGTTTGGCGCTCTCCTCGGGGGATGGCCCGGCAACACCGTCGCGAGAATGATGCTGGCTATAACGGCCACGAATGACGCAGCAATAGATGCGTTGGCTTCGGCGTTGACTGGATCCGGACGCCCGATGGTGACGGCGTTCGCTACGATGGGCGTGGCCGGCCCTCCAGGCGCGCGCGCCGAACGCCTTGCTGTGGAAACCGACTTACCCGATCCCCGCTCGCCCGGTCACGTTCGTGCTGTCAGCGAGGCCTTGGTAAGGCAATGGGCTCAGCGTGGCGTGCGGGCATCCGTGGTTCGGCTCGCGCCGTCAGTGCACGGTCGGGGCGACAGGGGTTTGATTCCGCAACTCGCGACGGCTGCCCGCAAGAATGGTGAAGTGCTCTATGTCGGAGACGGCTCAAATCGATGGAGTGGGGTACATATCGGCGATGCCGTCTCTCTCTTCGAGCTAGCGCTTGAAAAGGGACGGGCGGGGGGTGTTTACCATGGCGCCGCAGAAGAGGGGGTCACATACAAGCAGATTGCTGAGATCATGGCCAAGGATCTCGGTCTTCCAGTCCGATCCGCAACATCGCTTCAAGCCAAGCGCCAGTTCGGCTTCCTGGCGCCCTTTGTGGGAGTCGATAACCCTGTCGACAGCCAGCGGACACAGCAAGAACTCGGCTGGCGGCCGGTTGGCCCCGCATTGATCGACGATCTCGAAGGATTGGATTATTTCGGCACAGCATAAACCGTTCAGTAGCGACTAGCGCTAAGAAGGAAGAGCCGGGCAAAAACGCCGCCCGGCTCCATTGCTCCCACGAGGACGATCAGAAACTCAGGATGATCTTGCCACGCGCCCTGCCAGATGCCTGGCGATCGAAAGCTTCTGCGAACGAGGTGATGGGGAATTGACCGTCGATCAGGACTGAATGTCCTTTCGCGCCCATGGCCTTAACCAGATCCGAGAGCCGTCTTGCGTTCGATGTATGGAACACGAACGCACCTTCGGCTTTGTGGGCGGTTGCCAGTGCCTGATCGGGCGGAGATACGGTTGAAAGCAGCTTGCCACCACTGCGCAAAACGTCGAAGGACCGCTGCTGTGTCTCCCCGCCGATCGTGTCCAGCACGACATCGATGTCGGAAACCTTGAGCGTAAAATCCTCGGATCGATAGTCGATGACCTGATCGGCACCCAGTTCCCGGGCAATTTCCACGCCATTCCCTGAAGTGGTGGCAATGACTCGGGCGCCAAATCCTCTGGCAAACTGGATGGCGAAACTACCGACTCCCCCGGTACCTGCATGCACCAGTACGGTCTGGCCGGCCTGAAGATCTGCCATCTCTACAAGTGCCTGCCAGGCTGTTCCTGCAGCCGTCGGCAATCCGGCTGCGCTGTTGAAGTCCAGCTCTTCAGGAACAAGCGCCAGTTGATCTTCAGGAACGATGGCGTAGTCCGCTAAAGCGCCACCCTTCGTCGGATCGAGCCGCGCCATGACCCGATCGCCCGTCCGCCACCGCGAGGTCAGTGAACCCGTTTTCTCGATCGTGCCCGCGAGATCCGTGCCCATGGCAGACGGGAAGCTGAGCGGGAAGTAGGCATGCACCTGACCGCGTTGCAGCTTGATGTCGAGTGGGTTTAAGGCTGCGGCTGCGATGCGGACGAGCACCTCTCCGTCTTTCGGCGCAGGGATAGCGGCGTCCTGCAGAACAGGTATTTGTTCATAGTCTGAGAGAATGATCTGTTGCATTGTCAGCTCCTAGTTCTTGACCGGCCAGGCACCCATCTGGGCAAACCAGCCCATCCAGTCTTCCATGTGCCAGGTGTGGGTAATCCGGCCGTTCTCGAATGCATGGAACTCATGGATCGGAAGCGAGAATTCGCGGCCGGTCGGGGCAACCCCGAACCAGTCTGCAAGGTGGCGTCCGGTTATCACGGCGCGGACCGCAGCCCTGTCTGGCCCACCGATCACATCGACGATCTCGATCTTGAGGTCAGCGAACGCTTGGGAGAATGCGGCGATCATGGGCTTGAAGCCATCGCGGCCGGCTGCCTGGCCAGGAGCAAGCGGGATGTCTTGCCAATCGAGAACGACGCTTTCGTCGAGAAGAGAAGGGTTTCCTTCGAACGCCTTATAGAAGGTGCGAAGCGTCTGTAGATCTGCGGTACTTATCCCGCTGTATGGTGGTTGTTCGTTGCTCATATCAATCTTTCTATGTGGACGATGAGCAACGTACGTCACGCGAATTCATCGTTGAAATCGATATTAGGTATGCTGTAACATCCACCGCATGGATTTACATGGTATCGATCTGAACCTCCTTGTGGCCTTCGACGCTCTTATGGCCGAGCGGAGCGTGACGCGTGCAGGAGTAAGGATCGGGCGCACACAGCCGGCGATGAGTGCAGCACTTTCCCGTCTTCGTGCTCTCTTGCAGGACGAGTTGTTTATTCGTGGCCCAGACGGGTTGCAGCCGACGCCGCGCGCGCTCGATCTCGCCGAACCGCTTGGCCATGCGCTGGCAGAAATCCAGCGGACCCTGGAGTTCACGCAGGTTTTCGACCCCTCGAAGTCAACTGTTACACTCTCGATCGGCTTGTCAGAACACGCGGCGTTTGTTGTCCTACCAAAACTGCTTGCTGTCCTGCGAACTCAGGCGCCGGGTATCGTTCTACGGATCCGCAACTTCGACCACCGCGACGCGGTCCTTTCGCTTCTGGATTCAGGGGAGGCAGATCTGACCGTCGGTGTTCCGCACACGCCAGCCGGTCGCATCCGGAGCGAACGTCTATTCGAGGAAAATTTCGTCTGCGTCCTCCGCAAAGACCATCCGCAAGCAGACGCAGAGCTAACGCTCGACTCTTTTCTCCAGATGTCGCATCTTCTGGTTTCTCCGGAAAACGAGCGTTTCGGGATGGTCGATGCCGCGCTCGGGAAGCTGGGACTGCGGCGGCGCCTTTCGCTGACGCTCCCGCAAATGTACGCCGCGCCGCCGCTCGTCGCGTCATCCGACCTGATAGCGACGCTAATGAACGGCGTCGTTGAAGCATCCGGGTATCGCGAACAGCTTCACGTTCTGAAGCCGCCATTGGAACTTGGCACGGCGAAGTTCGACATGGCATGGCATAGGCGCAACGACGTTCACCCCGCGCAGCGCTGGCTGCGTGAGGTGATCGGGTCACTCTTTGAAAAGGCCGCCTCCTAGACTGGCCACTGCCAGAAAGGTTAGACGGCGTGCGCGGGTGTAGCTCGCCTCAATCCTGGTCGCGCAGCTGGCGCGCCGCGCGCGCCCAGTCTTCGACGTGATATGTCCGGGCTACTCTGCCATCTTGAACTTCGTGGACATCGATGGTCATGATCCGGAAGGCGTGACCGGACTGGGCGACACCGAGAAACTCGCCGACAGGTGTGCCTTGAGCTTCGCTGCGAACAACAACCCTGTTCCCCATCGTGACAACATCCCGGATCTTGAACCTGAAATCCGGTACCTTGGCGATCCGGGCGCTCCATCTCGCGATCGTCGCTTCGCGGTCATCGCAGGCATTGGTAGAACCGCAATTCTGCCAATCCTTTGTCGTTCCGCTTTCAAGATGAACGCGCACATCCGCGGGTGACGCCGCGGTGAGTGCGTTATAGACAGGCCGCACGACCTCGATCGCCAGGTCGACGGATAAACTGTCCTGTGTAGCAGGAGATGGCGCTGCCAACGCGATGACCAAGCCGGCGGTTTGGAGGATGTCGCTCATGGGTATGTTCCTTTGGCAAAGGTAGGATCTGCTTGCGGTTGCGTGTTCGAGAGCACTTCCGAGCGTTTGGCGATGGTCAGGCTATGGACGCTCGGGCTTCATGAGGTCGGCTATCCCAAGTCCTTCGAAAAACGAGAGCTGCCTGGCGCCGATCAAGGCTTCGATCTCGTCCGTCCCTTTGCCTTGTGGGTCGATCGAAATCCTGAACGGTTTCTCTCCGAACGGAAGATCGAGAACACCCTTCACCGCTTTGCCAACGGATTCGACAGTCAGACCTAGGCCTTTTTCGGCATCCAGCACCTCAAGCGCTGTGCCGAGGCCGCCAAGACGATCCGGAAGCTCACCGTATTGGCTGACGACGGCAAGGCTCTCCGGTCCATGTGCGTCCGCGAAATGTTCCGTTCCTGACGTGAACGCGCCGGGCACAACGATGACACTCTCGATGCCAAAAGGTGCGGCTTCGAAGCGCATCGCTTCAGCCAGAGCCTCGCCCGCCGCCTTGCTGGCGATATAGGGTCCGATGAAGGGCTCATGGATGCGCGAGGTCGTGCTGCCGACATAGACAAGGATGCCTTCCTTCTGCCGGCGCATGATCGGCAGCGCTGCCCGGTTCACCCGAAGCCAGGAGATCGCGTTGGTGTCTAAAATCCTTGCCATTTGCGCGGGCGTAAAGGCTTCGGCAATGCCGACCATCAGCATGCCCGCATTGTTGACGACCACGTCGAGACGGCCGGTCTCCAGCAGGACCTGATCGAACGCTGCTCTTATGCTCTCCTCCGAGAGGACGTCGAGCTCAAGCGCGCGCAGGTCGACCTGCTTCTCCGCCGCGAAAAGCGACATCTGCTCGACACGTTCCTGGTTTCGCTCCTTTAGAGATCGCATCGAAGCGTAGACAATGTGGCCCGCGATGGCGAGCGTCTCGGCGATGGCGCGACCGATACCGGATCCGGCACCTGTGACGACAATGACTTTCTGAGACATAAGATTTCTCCTTAAGCCAGGCCGCCATTGGCGCGCACGACCTGGCCATTGACCCATCCAGCTGCGTCGGACAGAAGAAAAGCGACGACCTCGGCAATGTCCTGTGGCTGTCCCAGACGTTTGAATGGTGCCGCTTCCGCCATGCGATCGATCTGGGTCTGGCTCTTGCCCGTAACGAACAAATCCGTTTCAACCGGCCCAGGAGCCACAGCGTTGACGGTAATGCGCCGACTTCCAAGCTCCTTGGCAAGTACGCGCGTCAGAGCCTCGACGGCGGCTTTCGTGGCGTTGTAGATGCCGTAGCTTGGAGGGTTGAGGGCAAGCGTCGTGCTGGACATGCTGACGATCCGGCCGCCGTCCACGACGCGTCGTGCAGCTTCGCGGATAGCGTTGATTGCGCCCCGAAGATTTGTATCGAGTTGTTCGGTAAGTCCCGCGTCGTCCAGATCCTTGATCAAGGACGGCCTGATGATCCCCGCACTATTAACCAGCGCGTTCACGTTGCCGTAGGCGCGTCCGGCCTGGTCGAAAAGTTCCTTCACATCTGACGCTGATGAGACGTCCGCGCGCACCGCGATGGCATTTCCTCCGCGTCCTACGATTTCTGCGACGACTGACGCGGCTTCGTCATGATTATTGGCGTAATTGACGACTACGTCCCAACCGTGTGCTCCAAGGAGCAGCGCGGTGGCGCGACCGATCCCTCGCGATCCGCCCGTGACAATAGCTGTTTTTTGCATATGACATGCCTCCTTTAGGCTTTCCTTCAGCCATCTTACGGAGGTGTTGTCTCGAGATGAAATCGACTTAAAGTATGGGTCATCATTCACGGGGTTGATATTGGTTTCGCCATCCATACGAGAAGGCAGAAGTGGCAACTAGTTTGTGCGGCGCCGGAATACGATTGCCTATGATGCATATCACGTCAGTATGCATCATCCGCTTCAATTTGAGCTAATTAGCGCCAAGATGGGGTAGTCAAGGTTCGAGTCGTTGAAAGGCGGTACCATCCTAAATTTGCCGATTTAGGGCCGTTGGCCCCAAGCGTTGATGAGTCTTCAACCTCGACCTGCCTGCACGCCACTGAGAATGCGGGAGCTGGCTCGCTACAGCTGACCGATGACGAACTCATTAGGATCGATTCGGCCTTCCCATTCAGCCCAAAGGCGGAGAGGCCGGATGTTTAGAATTCCATCGAGAGCTTAAAACCATGAGAAATGAGCTGCCCCGCTCTGGTACGGAACTAAAACACGTCTCGCCAATGCTCGAATATGCCGCTCACTTCACTGCGGCGGTCGATCCGCTGTCGGATTTCAGAACAAGATTCAGCCTGTAACCAAGTGCGTCAGCTACCTTCGCGATCGTCCCAAACTCCGGGTTGCCATCTCCACTTAACGCTCTGTAGAGAGCAGTTCGTGTTAGTCCGGTATTCCGGGAAAGATCCGACATGCCGCGCGCGAGCGACAACACCAAGCGCGCGAGCAATATGGTTTGCGTCTCCATCTTCGCTTGCAGCTAGAAGATATTCAGCAATCGCTTCCTCACTTCCAAGGAATTCGGCTGAGTCGTACTCAAATGTTTCAAGAGGCATGCGATTACTCCATTACTTGCCGTGCTATTTTTTTAGCTAATCGAATGTCTTTGTCTTGAGTACTTTTGTCGCCACCACACAGAAGAACGTAAACGACCGACCCGTCTCGGACAAAATAGACCCGATAACCAGGCCCATAATTATGCGGAGTTCGCTCACGCCTTCGCCGACTGGCCTTACATCCCCAGGGTTTCCTGCAGCGAGACGGTCAATGCGGTCGGCAATTCTAGCTTGGGCACGATAGTCCTTTAGCGTTTGATCCAGTCCGCATAATCACGGGTGCGCCTAATCGTGAACATGCGACTATGTAACCCATAGGGGACAAAACTTCAAAGTGATGGTTATCCGGGAATATAGCTGTCTGAAACTTTTGGCTTGCGTGTAGTGCCAAATGATTGAGTAAGTTCGATCTTCGTCACATCACGATGGCCACTCTGTTTTGCTGGCTGTCCGCACGTGGTTTCGCCCCTTTGGGCGGCCTACGGTCGGTCATTGAAAAGGAAAATAGCAGCAAATGTAACTGATTTGACCGCCGGATTGGCGGTTCATATCAGTTCAAGGCGGTAGGCCTAGTGCGAAACGCACGGCTCGAAGTCCGTCAATATCTTTACCAGCTTAACGAACTTGACGAGATGACAACGACTGCCTACTTTGTTTTTCAAAAGGTGGATTGTCATGCCGGTCACGAAAACGTCAGCAAGCGAAATTTCAAATGTCGCCCTTTCCATGAAGCTGCCTCGGAAGGCCGATTTTGAAAAGGCGCTTCTTAGTCAGTATACCAAGGCGGTGCAACTGAGCCAGAAGGCTGGCCATCAGGTAAGTTTCCGCGTCGTTGTGGATCCGCGCGCGGGAGCGCAGACAATTTCGATCGTGGAGGAAGACCAGCTGGTTGGCGACCGCGGGTTTCCGGTCGAAGAGGCTGGCGAACAGGACGACGAACTGAAGGCGGCCTTGTCTTCCGCACGAGAGCGCGGCCATCGCCGTGTTGCAGAGATCCTCAGCGAAGACGATATGCTCAGCGCCGACGCCTTTTCAGATCTTCTTGGGGTTTCGCGGGTCACGGTCAATACAAAGCGTCAAAACGGCCAGGTTCTTGGCCTGGATGGCGCCAAGCGAGGGTTCCGTTTCCCGGCTTGGCAGCTTGACCGGGACGGCCGACCCTATGCCGCGCTTCCAAAGTTGGACGAGATCCTGGCGGGTCCCTGGGCCGTTTACCGCTTCCTTGTTTCGCCCCACAGTGCGCTCGACGGTCGCACCGGGCTCGACGCCCTGCAGCGGCGCCAGGACGGCGACGTGATTGCCGCAGCCGAGGGCATTGCCCGCGGTGACTTCCGCTAAATGGCTGGTATCAAACCGCCTGCCGGTTTCGAGCGTCAGCCACTCGATATCGAAACGATTCCTTCAGGGCTCCGCTTTGGCCGGATTTACGCAAGCGTCTTTCCGGACCCGTTGGGATTTGGAAAAACGCCAAGCCGTTTCAGTGACCCACGCCGACGTAATGTGACTAAGCGCTTCGGCGTTCTTTATCTGGGCGAAACACTCAAGGTCTGCTTCCTCGAGGCCGTTCTGCGTGATCGCCGCGACGGTCTTGTCGGCGAGCTTCCGATCGAGGAAAAAGAGATCTACGCGCGCCGCTATGCTGAGGTCGAAACGATTGCAGACCTCAACCTTGTCGACCTGCGCGACGACCACGCGATCAGGATGGGGGTGCCAACTGACGTGGCGAGGTCATCACGTCAGAGCCTGGCGCGCACGTGGGCGCTGGCGTTCCACGGACACCCGTCGCTTCCCGACGGTATCATCTATCCATCTCGCCTAAACGGCCACACGAATATCGCCGTCTTCGGGCGGGCGGTCTCGAAGTTGGCGCCAGCGCGGGTCGTGCCGCTGATCGGCGCACCGGGGCTCGCCGCAGTCATCAATGACCTTCGCGTGAGTTTGGTCAGTTTTCCTTGAATACTGCTGAAATGACCAACGATGGATAATCGCACCTATCGGATAGGGTGATTTCGGCCTGCAGAAAGCTGCTGACATCCGACAACATCGCAGTTCAGATCGAAGCGGTGAAGGCGTGGACGCTGTGGGAGGGCGAGACCATTACTCTACTGCCCGATCCAGACTATTCCTCGGCCTATGCCGATGGGTATTTCGCCCATGCTTTCGCTCGGTTAGAAAATCACTACTTCGTTCACGACTGCTGGATGGAGGACGGTCAACTCTTGCGCAATGCCGATCGAATGAAAGGAATACCCGGCGCGATCATCCACGGGCGATATGACATGCCATGTCCCGTCAAAAACGCTTACCTCCTTCATAAGGTATGGCCGGACGCATCTTTACATATCGTTGAAGGGGCGGGGCACGCGACTACCGAACCTGGCATCCTTGATCAGCTCATCCAGGCAACAGATCGGTTTGCTCAACGTAAGACGAAAGAAGGGTAGGGGAGTTCGGACAACGCGCAACGACCTAGTGCGAAAAGCCCCGAGGTAATCTCCCAGTCCCTGTGAATCTTGGGATAGTTTGTCGCTGTAAGCTCTCCAGGGAGAAAGGTGATCGTTCAGCAGGGCACACTCGATCCATTTTCTTTGCGATATCTCAGCCCTTTTTCAACGCGGACGATATCTTCCCTCGAGGCCTTGCCCTGCTCGAGTGTCAGCATCACGGGAGGTTTGTCGCTTCTTGGGCAAACTCTAGCAATAGCTTTGAGAACCGGTCCGTTGATAAACAGATAGTCGGAAAGGTCTACGCAGTTGGGTTGCCCCGTAGTCCTCGGATTACCTTCGACATCACAGCGTTCGACGTAAGGAAAGTTTCCAGCTGCCGCTGCGAGCCGACTGAGAGCTGCCGTCGTGCTGAACATTTCCCAAAGCAAATATGAACCCAGGGCGATAGACATGAAGAGTACTAGAATCCTATAAAGTCCTCGCGCTACGGTAGGATCGCTGTTGTCGTTGTGCATTGAGTGTCCCTCTAAACATGACGGGATCGATGTAAAGTGCGTGTTTATGATAGCTTGAAGCTCAAGGACGACATTAAGCTCAAACTGGGCGTCGAGCTTGTACTAGCTTCCGCTTCGTAAGAGAACGATGACCGCTAAGTCACCAATGGAAAAGCCAATGAGACCTATCCTGCCCGTTGGGCTTATTTTTATCCTTCTAACGATCGGCGTCCAACCTGCGGCATCTTGTACGATCCCAAAAGGACTAGCGTCTGACGATCTGAAAGCCGCAGACGTTGTCGTCAGAGCCTTTCTTCAGAAATTCGAGGTTGTTGAGCCGAACACGAAAGCACGTCTCACGCTGGAGGTCAGGGAAGCAGTATTTGGTTTTCGCAGTCAGGGTGAAATATTGGCTTTATGGGAGAGCCCGACCGGTGAAATGCAAGATCACTGGACAAGTTCACGGGATGTACTCGTTGCGCTGAAGCGCATTAATTTTGCTGAGGACGGCGTCTGGTATCGTATCATTCAACCAAGCTGCGCTCCACCGAGCCTAATGGAATTTAATGCCCAGAACACTTGGCGTTTGGCTGAAGCAATGCACGACTAGCAAACCCAAAGTATTTTGAATTAAGTGCGGCAGCCATGGCCACCGTTCGACCCTATTTGGTCATATCGAAGCCAAGCTCATCTCGTTACCCGCGGAAAGGAGCGGAGGTTGATCCGCGAGCTCCTGTCGTGGACCGACACCGAGCGAACTTCCGGTCGGATAACGTTTTCCTGGAGACGACACGACCCAGACTACGCGGAAGACGAGACTACACAAGAAGGTACGCCCTCCTTGCGTAGCGCTTGGAGATAGAGGAGCACCTCGTCGCCATCCTGGCTAACAGGTAGCTTTGCGTGTATGCTTGGAATATGAGCCTGCATGATCTCAATTGCTCTCTCTCTGGCGATGACGTCATCAACACCCTCGACCTTCTGTCTGATGGCTTCCAGCGTGAGCAGTGCAGCGAGGTCACGTATAGCTTTAGCTTCTGGTGCATTGGCATATCTGCTGTCTGCACAAGCGAGATAGGCGGCACTGATCCTATTCAGAGTTGCATTCGGGTTGATGCGGCAGGAGGCGAGCAGTCTTTCTTGCTTCGCGGACCAGTCGCTGCGCAATATGAGCGTCTTTCCGATATGTGTTGCCGTACCGCCGACCACAGTAAGAACGGCTAAAAGGAAAAGTGTTTTCACGGCAAACCTCGCTGACCCGCTGGAGCTTACCCGCCCGCAGTTCAGTATATCTTACTGATAAGTGGACATTTCTAACCACAAGCTCTGCGCACTGTTATATCGTACACGATCTCTCCGCACAGAGATGATATTTATCGGTTCGGTAGCTTGAGAAACAGCCCACCGCACTCCGATCACGCTTCGGCGACGCCGCTCAAAACAATGCCGCTTTACGAAATCGGAACAGTGATCAGAAAAGCCGCGCCTGGCTGAGGAGCGTCCATCAGAGTGATAGTTCCTCGATGCGATGCGAGCATAGTGCGTGCGATCTCAAGTCCCATGCCAGTGCCGCCCTCCTGGCGTCTTGTTGAGAAGAACGGCTGAAATAAGCGATCTCGATTGGTTTCAGAGACGCCGTTACCGTTGTCTGCAACCAGAATGGTGACGGCCTTTCCATCGACGCCTACCGTTAGACTGAGATGCGTTGCGCCGTTCTGCAGGGAGTTTTCCGCAAGGTTACCAAAGACAATACCAGCTGCTTCGAACGAAAGCGCAAAACGAACTGTCGATAGCCCTGGCATGACGACAACGAGCTGCGGGAAACGTTCTTGAAGCATCCGGCAAACGTCTTCGGCACAGATCCGATCTGAGGGGAGTGAACTCTCAGCGACAGCAAGCTCCCGCAGTCTGGTCAGCAACAGATCCAGCCGTTTGGAGTCTGCTATGATATTGTCAAGAAAGCGCAAACGCTCGCTTCTGGTCATTGGCTGCTCGTCGTCATCGTCCCGCATCAGCTCGGCAGCGCCGCGGATGGACGTCAAAGGTGATTTCAGTTCATGCGAAACATGCGCCGCAAAAGAGCTGACATATTCACTGCGATCGACGAGCTTGCCAGCCAGATCAAGGAAGCTTTGTGCGAGAGAGGCAATCTCCCGGGTGCCGTAACTGTCGAGCGGTTGGATTGCTCCCCGGCCACCCCGAGCGATTTGCTCCGAGCGGGCGATCAGCGCATTGATTGGGCCGGTGATGTTACGACTAAAAACGTATGCAACGGCCAGTGTGACGAGAACGACTGCAGCAAGAGCGCCGGCCTCCGTCAGGGTCGTCAAAGATGCCGGGCTGTCGGTGGTCCGGACCCATACGATGCTGAGGATCGGGAGTGCCATAATCGACAGCAGTACGGAGTGGACAATCAGAACCAGTGGCGGCCGCCATTTTGGCTTTACCTGCAGTTCGGGCATCGTATCAACTCCGTTCGTCGCCGGTGCTCAGCTTGAAGCCAACGCCATGCACGGTGGTTATGATGTGTTCCGCGCCGACGGCCGCAAATTTCGCCCTTATATTCCGAATATGGCTGTCGATCGTGCGGTCCGCGACGTAGGTTGCCGGTCCATAGGCGGCCGCCATAAGTTGTTCGCGGCTGAATACCATATCTCGTCGGCTTATCAGGGCGTCGATGATCGCGAATTCCAGTGCGGTCGGTGTCAGAGAAATGCCACCGAAGGTCACGACGTGACCGGCCCGATCCAGCCTCAGGTTTCCGACCGTCACAGTCTGCTTGCCTCTCTCACCGGCGTCTACCGCATTGCTGCGCTTCAGGATGGCCTTGACGCGCGCAACGAGTTCACGCGGACTGAAGGGTTTGGTGACATAGTCGTCGCCGCCGATCTCGAGGCCTATAATACGGTCGATCTCTTCATCCCGAGCAGAGAGAAACAGGATGGGGACTGAAGACGTCTTGCGGATCTGGCGGCAAACTTCGAGGCCATCCATATCCGGCATGCCGATGTCCATGACGACGAGATCAATCCTGCCTGCCTGAAAAGTCCTCAGTGCCTGTGTTCCGGTTCCCGCTGTCTCGGTTGTCATGCCAGCACGTTCAAGGGCAAAGCAGATCACCTCGCGGATATTGGTTTCGTCATCAACGACAAGGATGCGCGGCGTCATAACGTCTCCTGGAAATGCGGGTCTGTCGCTGTTATCGCTGTTCACCTCTCATTCAAAGCAGTGGCTCGCAGATAGTTCTGAATTCGGTGCTTACGATAGCTCCAGCCGCGCCAATCGTTAGACCCTCTCTCAACGTTCCTCGCCATCCAACGTCTAGCGTCACTAGCCAGTTGCCGCTGGGAAGTGTCGATCGGTGTTGACATGTAGAGGTCCAGAGCGGGAATGGCTGAGGGCCCAAGGGAGAACAGATACTCGATGTCGAGCGGTTCGCCCTGATGGTCTGGTCGCATACTGTTTTCGACGTTGAAGCGGGCAATGATCGCGGAAAAATCCAGGAACGCGCAGAGATAGAGGACGACCGCCAGGGTGAGGAAGTTCATCGAGATCAACCATTGATTGGAACGACGCTGCGCAATGCGCAGCAGGATGAATACCAGCCCCGCCGCAACCAGGCCCATCCAGATGCCGGCCGCAATGCGCAAACCTGTCAGGGAATAGGTTTCGACATAAAGATCGAGCCGGAGCATCGACGACAGGCACAGCAGAACGTTCTGAATGATCCAGCTGATGACCAGGGTCCGGATCAGCCGGCTGTGATCGCCCGGTCCGCCGCGGCGCATGGCGATCAGAACAAAAGCTGCGGCTAGCAATACTGTTGCTACCAGTGTGTAGGCACCACGATGCGCGTATTGGGCGTGGCTCATTCCGGCCGGCAGCTCCGCACCACCCCAGAGATACGTCCCGTCCAGTAGCGTCTGCGCGGCGAAAAGCAGGTTGAACAGCCAGAGCGAGCGGACAAGGACAGTGTGATTGAGAAACCTGCGAGCTGGGCTGCTGTCTGCCGGTTCCTGCATGGGTCGGCGTCTGCATCTGCGGATCAGGCGCGGTCGTATCAGTGACCATATGAAGACGGCTGCCACCAGCCAGAAAGCAGCTCGCCCGACGTCAATCAGGTTCAGCAGAAGGCGCAGGTCGATATTGTGCAGCCCCATTTCGATCAACGGGTTGCCGGCACTGAGCAGCAGCAGGAAGACCAGCGCCATGCCCAGCGGAAACATCCAGCCGGAAAGGGATCTCAGTGTCGTGCCCAAAATCGATTGGCCGGGATGGGACGCAGAATACTGACTCCAGGTTTCAGCCAGCCTGATCGGGATGACCGGCATGAACCGCAGGACGACGAATGGAATTGCGGTGGGTCTTTTGGGGAGAAGCCTCGCAGCGGCGAGTGCGACAAGGACGACCGCTACCATCGAGATTATGAGCCCGCTTACGCTCGGGGCCTCCAGCAAGGGTGCTGCAGCGAAGGACGAGAAGGCAAGATAGGCAACTGCTGCAAGAGGGCTGGGCGGTCTAGCTGCTGCGAGCAAGACTGCAGCCGTCAGCAAGACAGACAGAATAAAAAGGTTGAGGCCAGGCCCATGCTTGAAAACCAGGAAGTCGATCAGCGCCATCACAGAGACGAGAATGAGGAGGCGTTTCCTGCGTGTGAAGGATGGGCGTGCTGTGACGTGCTCTGCGTTGGTCAGTTGCATGGCAAAACCTCATGACAGCACGGTTGGGGGCCCGAATTTCCAACATTCTGTTTGCTCGCGGCTTGGGTGTTGTCGCGGGAGTTTGGGTTTTCTTCCAGCCACCAGCCCTCGTTGAGAAGACGGTAAGGCAGGCGGGGAGGTGTGGAGCGATCTGGGATAAGGTGCTTGTTCATGCCGCACAGAGTGCTCACGGGATTTGCAGATTATGTGCAGGCCATGAGGAGCTATTCAGGAGATCAAGCATGGGAAGAGCGGACGACGCCACCAGGCGGGAGATCGCTAACCAGGCTCCAACAGTCCGGCTTAGCTTTCGCGCAGGGAAGTGATCATGAACTCGCCGTGTTCAAGCTGCGGCCATTCCAGCGGCGCGCTGACACAGTTTCTCCAGTTACAGCCTGATAGTAAGGCTTGGAATTTGTAGCGAGCACTAATTTGTAATCACAGGACAGAAGGTTGATCCGTTCAAGGCGGAATGGCATATCGATCCCCGCCCAACCTTACGACGTCCAACTTCTTTTGACCTCGTCGATCTGACTTGCGGCAACCCACTTCGTTTCCTTCACAAACCTCGAAATGAGGTGCGAGCTCCTCGCATCACGCAGGTAACAGAGCAAAAAATCAAATGCCGTACCTGGCTCAAACGGGCGTGTAACGACGCGGCTTCCCATGCCGGCAATAAAAAGCGGATGAACAAGTGATACGCCCAAACCAGCTGCAACAAACTCGCAAACAGTCGGGCTCGCGGCCGCCGTCAAAACGATGTCAGGGGCGACATTATACCTGCTGAAAATTTTTTCTATTTTCTGGCCGGTGTAGGATCCCGGCAGGAACGAAATAAAGGGCTTCTTGTCCAGGTTCTCGGGTCTGACGACATCTAGCCTTGAGAGAGGATGCTCGGGAGGCATGATGCATACGAGATCATGTTCTAGGACCGACGCGGTAACCAGATAAGGGTTGTCGATACGAGAGCTGACGAGGCCGACGTCAAGCTTACGGTTGAGAATGGACTCCGCGATTCCGTGCGATCCCAGTGATTCAATCGAGCAGTAGACGTTCCGATTTTCCTCAAGGAACTTCATTGTCGCCCGCTGAATGAAAGCCCCGGCAAGCGCTGGGATAACGCCGACAAAGAGCCGGCCTTGCTCCTCTCTTTTGATGAAAGCAATGGCGCTCTCAACCTGCCTCACGCCCGCGAAAATCCTGTCAATCTCCTCATAGAGCCGCAAGGCCTGCGCGGTTGGAACCAGTCTTCCCTTATGCCGGTCGAACAGCTTGAGCCCATGATCCGCCTCGAGTTGAACCAGAAGCTTGCTGGCTGCCGGTTGGGAAATAAACGCAGCCTCCGCTGCCCGGCTGACGGTGCCGTGCTCTATCACAGCCTTGAAAATTTCGACCTGCCTGAGGTTGAGAGAACGCGCCATCCTATAACCTTTGGAATAGAGGTGCCCATTAATTGCATTGGAGTAATAGTATCCAGTCGCGTAATTTCGTCAATGGGAACTGAGGTGATTGGCCTGCGCTGGCGCGTCCATCCAATCCCTTGTCACTGAAGTCCCTACCAACGCAATTGCTGAGTGAGACTAAGAATGTTTAGGAAGCTACATGATCCGTCGGGTGAAGCTCTTACTGTTTTCATTGATGGGGCGTCCGTTCTTGCTGAACCCAACGAGACTGTTGCGACTATTCTTCTGCGGCAGCCAAATCTATGGGCCCGGACGACGCCCGTGTCCGAGACAAGGCGAGCGCCCTATTGCATGATGGGCACCTGTTTCGACTGTCTGGCTATGGTCGATGGAGCTCTTGTTCAAACCTGTCTTGCGCCCGTCCACGAGGGTATGCACATCGAGCGACAGCTCGGCCGTCGGAGGGTCGCACCGTGAGCCGTCGGGTTGATCTCCTGATCGTTGGAGCGGGCCCGGCAGGTATGTCGGCTGCCACTGCTGCGCGACGATACGGTCTCGACGTTCTCCTTGTCGATGAGCAGCCCACGCCAGGTGGGCAGATCTGGCGTAATATCGAGGCGGTCGCGGGCACGCCTCGCGCCGATATTCTCGGGAAGGCCTATACTGACGGACTTTCCACGGTTGAGCAATTTCGTGCCAGCGGCGCCGTGTACGAGCCGGGCACCCAGGTCTGGCAGATCGAAGCAGGGTTGCGTGTCTTCATGACCCGCAACAATTCCGCCGAAAGCGTGGAGGCTGGTGCCGTGCTTTTGGCAACTGGCGCGCAGGAGCGTCCTCTACCGTTTCCCGGCTGGACCCTGCCCGGCGTCATGACCGTCGGCGCCGCTCAGATCACGCTAAAGACTGCCGGACAGGTTCCTGATGAGCCGGTCTGGATTGCCGGGAGTGGACCGTTGCCGCTTCTTTATGCCACTCAGCTTCTGAAAGCAGGTGGGCAGATTGCCGGGTTCCTCGATACGACCCCACGCGGCAGGCTGTTGTCCGCCATGCCAAGTTTTGCGGCGGCAGCTTTGGGGGTGCCGTCAGATCTACTCAAGGGAATTCGTTGGCTCGCGACGCTGCAGCGACGCGTCAGATACGTTGCCAATGTAACCGAGATCGAGGCAATTGGCGAAAATGCTGTCGAGCGTCTTCGTTATGTGACCGAAAGGGGCACATCAGCGACTGTCGATGCGCGTTTGCTGCTTGTTCATGAGGGCCTAGTGCCTACCATTCATCCGACACTTGCACTTGAATGTCGGCACCGATGGAACCGGGACCAGGACAGCTTTGCGGCGGAACTTGATCCTTGGGGTGAAACGTCGGAGCCTAACGTGTTCGTGGCGGGCGATGCGGCCGGTATAGGTGGCGCCACAGCAGCATGCCTGCGGGGTGAGATCGCGGCGCTTGGCATTGCGTTCAAGGCCGGACGCATTGATGAACGGGAAGCTGCCCGCACGGCACGGCCAATCCGCGCACGGTTGAGACGGGCCCTTTCGGCGCGCCCGTTCCTCGACCGCTTCTACCGCCCGCGCCGAGCTGTTTTCGTGCCCTCCGATGAGACAATAGCCTGTCGCTGTGAAGAGGTGAATGTTGCCCAGGTTCGCGCCCAGGCAAAGAGGGGCGGGCGGCCGGGTCCGAACCAGATCAAGGCGTTCACCCGGGCCGGCATGGGACCCTGCCAGGGACGTCAATGCAATTATACGATTGCTCATTTGTTGGCGGAGATTGAGGGAAGGGATACGCCTGACGTTGGTCTCTACCGGGTGCGACCGCCATTCAAACCGGTGACCTTGAACGAGCTTGCTGGGCTAACCTCTAAGGACGCCAGCCGATGAGTATGAAGAAGACGGATGTCGTCGTTATCGGTGGCGGTCTGCATGGATTGTCGGCGGCGTTACATCTTGCCCGCGCGGGACAACGGGTCACCATTCTGGAACGCTCTTGGGTTGGGCGACATGCGTCAGGTTCGACGGCCGCCGGCGTGCGGACCCTCAACCGCCATCCTGCCGAAGTGCCGATATCGCTCGAAGCGATGGACATGTGGCACAACATGGAGGCGATCGTCGGTGACGATTGCGGTTTCCAGGCCTTCGGGCAGATCAATGTAGCGGAATTCGAAAGTCATGTGCCTGTTCTTGAAAAGCGCGTGGCCATGATGCAGGCGGCCGGTTACCAGCACGAGGAACTGATCGATCGGGACGAACTGCTGCGCCTCGTGCCGACAATCTCCCCACATTGTACCGCTGCGCTGATCGCCCGTCGCGATGGTGCTGCCGATCCGCATCGGACGATAGCAGCGTTTCGAGCCGCTGTTGAGGCCGAGGGCGTCACGATCGTCGAAGGCTGCCGCGTCATCGCTATCGAGATTGCAGTGTCTGACTGGAAGGTCTGCACCGAGGTCGGCGACTACGGTGCACCAGTCGTGGTCAATGCCGCCGGTGCCTGGGCTGCCGACATTGCAGCCATGATCGGCGATGAAATTCCATTGGGCCATAAGGCATCGATGATGATCGTCACCGAGCGCATCGCACCGCTGCTGAAGCCGGTTGTCAGCGTTGTCGGGCGCCCGTTGTCATTCAAGCAATCGGATCAGGGCACTCTGGTGATCGGCGGAGGGCTTCAGGGGCGGGCTGATATCGCGGCCCAGAAAAGCTTCGTCGATTTCAATGAGCTTGCGAAAGGCGCTAGGGCCGCAGCCGATCTTTTCCCGTGCATCGGGCCGTTGCGCATCGTTAGGGCCTGGACCGGCATGGAAGCCAAAACGGATGACCACCTGCCTGTTATCGGTGCCTCGCCCAATGCCGCAGGCATCTTTCATGTCTTCGGGTTTTCCGGCCACGGCTTCCAGCTTGTGCCGGTCGTGGGCGCAATCGTTTCTGACTTGATCGTTCATGGAGGCACAAACAGGCAGACTGAGGCGTTTTCGCCATCGCGGCTCATGCAGCGGAAGGCCATTGCATGACAACCGCGCTGTTAGCCTTGCCCGTCAATCGTTCTTTATCCGCAACAACTCCCGTCTTTTCGTCGGACGGCGGCTTGATCAATGGAGCAAATACAAATGTATAGAATTGGCGTCGATGTCGGCGGTACCTTTACAGATTTTACTGTCACCAACGCGGTCACTGGAGAGAACCGTTACTTCAAGCTCTCGTCGACCCCGGCCGATCCCTCGGTGGCAATAGTCGATGGTATCAAACAGGTTTTGAAGAGCTTCGATATAGCGGCCGCCGACGTCTCCTATATTGGCCATGGCACGACAGTGGCGACGAACATGATCATCGAGCGACGCGGGGTGCCGACAGCCTTGATCACCACCAAGGGGTTCCGAGATGTGCTGGCCATCGGCCGCCAGACGCGACCGGCTCTCTACGACGTGTCGATCACCAAGCCGGACCCGCTGGTCGAGCGGTTTCGCCGGCGCGAGGTTGACGAGAGGCTGAACGCCCAGGGGGCCGCCCTCAAGGACCTGGACAGAGGTGAGCTCGAAATTGTTCTCGACGAGTTGGCATCCACCGGCATCAAGGCGCTTTCTGTCTGTTTCCTCCATTCTTATCGCAATGCCGCCCATGAGGACGAGGCCGCCCGGATCATCGCAGAGAAATTGCCCGGTATTTACGTGAGCCTGTCGTCGAAGGTCTTGCCGGAGTTCCGGGAATACGAGCGGACCTCCACCACCGTTCTCAATGCCTATGTCGGGCCGAAGATGGCGGACTATTTCGACAGGCTGGAGGAGAAGCTGCGCGAACTCGGCATTCCGGTTGCGCCGATGACAATCCATTCCAACGGCGGCCTTCTGTCCATCGATACTGCGAAACGGCTGCCCGTGACGACCTGCCTGTCCGGCCCTGCCGCTGGTGTCATCGGTTCCGCTGTCGTGGGCGCTGCTGCCAATATAGCCAAGATCGTCACTTATGACGTCGGCGGCACGAGCACGGACGTTTCGCTGATTGTCGACGGCCGGCCGAAATTCACCTCCAGTCGGGATGTGGCCGGGTATCCGGTGAAGCTGCCCATGGTCGACATTCATGTCATCGGTGCCGGCGGCGGAAGCATTGCCTATGTCGATGATGCAGGTGCCCTGAAGGTCGGCCCGCGCAGTGCCGGCGCATTGCCCGGTCCCATCGCCTACAACAGAGGCGGTGAAGAACCGACCCTTACTGATGCGAACATCTGCCTCAACCGTTTGAACCCGATTGCCTTGCTTGACGGCCGGATGCCGATTGACCGGGCATCGGCCCTCGACGCGATCGAAGAGCGTATCGCCCGACCTCTCGGGATCACCGGAGAGGCAGCGGCCTACGGCATTTTGCAGGTGGCTGTGGCCAATATGAGCCGGGCCATCCGCGCCGTGACAACCGAGCAGGGACACGACATCGCCGAGATCACCCTCTTTGCGTTCGGCGGCGCCGGTCCGCTCCACGCCGCAGAGGTGGCACGCGAATCTGGCATTCGGCGTATTCTCGTGCCGCAGGAGCCCGGCACGATGTGCGCACGCGGCGCTTTGCTTCTGGATGTCAGCCTCGACTTTGTTCGCATGCAGCTTGCAGAGGCAACCGCTGAGGGCTGGAAGACGGCGTGCAAAGCCTTGGGCGAGATGCTGAGTGACGGCGATGACTGGTTGGAGACGGAAAAGGTTGATACCGCCCTGCGAGAATTCCATCTTGCCATCGACGCCCATTATGCCGGTCAGACCCACGATATTCGCGTCGCATTGAACGGCGTCGACAGTGATGGGCTAGCACAGTTCCTGGCGGATTTCGCCGAAGCGCACAAGGCAGGCTACGGCTACGACATTCCCGGTCAGGCTGTCGTCATCGTGAGCTGCCGCCTGCAGGCTGTCGGCCGGGTTCCGAAAAGCATCACTCCGACCTATGCCGGCGGCGCCAGCGTTGCCGGGGCCAGAACCGGAGAGCGCGAGGTTTATTTCGGTCCGCAGGAAGGCTGGCGTCTTACGCCGATTTACCGCCGCTCGGCCCTCCCAGTCGGTGAAGACGTTGCTGGCCCTGCGATCATTGACGAGATGAGCTCTACGACCGTCGTTCTTGCCCGCCAAACTGCAGCTATCGACGCCTTCGGCAACATCATCATCACGAATTGAAGGAGATAGTCATGACCGTACAAGCTCAGAAAGCGATCCGGGACGACCTGATCCAAAAAGAGAAGCGCGAGATCAATGCCATCGCAATGGAAGTCTTCAGCAATCGGATGCTGTCGATTACCGAGAGCATGGCGATCCAGATGATGCGCTCCTCGTTCTCCACACAGATCAAGGAGCGTCGGGATTTTTCCGTCGGCATCTTCGATATGCGAGGAAACCTGATTGCCCAGGGAACGCATATCCCGCTTCATCTCGGCTCTTTGCTAGGTGCCACCGAAGCGCTGTTGGAACGCTACGGCGTGGCCGACATGGTCGAGGGCGACGCGTTCATTTGCAACGATCCTTACCTTGCCGGCGGCACGCATCTGCCGGACATTGCCGTCATAACGCCCGTATTCATCGATGGTCGGATCATAGCCTTTGCCGCCAATATCGGTCACCATTCGGATATCGGTGGATCCGTACCGGGTTCGATTTCGGCGAAATCACGCTCCGTGTTCGAGGAGGGTTTGCGTATCCCGATCATCCGGATTGTCCGCGCCGGCGTCCTCGACGAAGACCTGCTCAACCTGATCTCGAACAATTCGCGTCTCTCCCAAGAGCGCCGCCTCGACATTCAGGTCCAGATTGCGGTCAACAATAGAGGGGGTGATGAGACCCGCGCCCTGTTCGAGCGTATGGGTGTCGATGAGGCGCAGGCTGCGATCGACGATGTCCTGTATTATACATGTGAGCGGCTTAAGCGTCGTATCGGAACCCTTCCGGCCGGAAGTTTTAGCTTCACTACCTGGCTCGACGACGATGGCAGTGGCAGCGGGCCGCTTCCATTGGTGGCAACTGTCTCTCCGCGTGGAAATACGCTCCATATCGATTTCGAAGGCACCGGCCCCCAGGCACAAGGCGCTCTCAACGTCCCTCGCAACGCCCTGCGAGCCACGGTCTATTACTGCATCAAGGCTTTGCTCGACCCGGAACTCATGGCCAATAGCGGCATGTTCGAACCCTTGATCATCTCGGCCCCAAAAGGTTCTATCGCAAATCCTAGGTTTCCAGCGGCCTGCGGTGCGCGAAGCATTACATGCCAGAAGCTCGCAGGCGCCGTCTTCGGTGCCTTCAGGGAGATTCTGCCTGTCGAGCGCCTCATCGCCTCGAGCAATGATCTCCTGCCGACGATCTCCTTCTCGGCTGCAAAGTCGAATGGCGGCCTGTATCACTATGGCGAGACAATCGGTGGCGGCAGCGGCGCGCGGCACGACAGCGACGGCATGGATGCGATCCATGTTCACGTCACCAACAGTCTGAACCTGCCGGTAGAAGCGCTCGAAAACGAGTTTCCGTTCCTTTGCGACGAATACAGCCTCGTCGTGGATTCCGGCGGGGCAGGGCGACAGCGTGGCGGCCTTGGCATTGCACGACAGATCCGTGCCATTCATGACGGGACGATCGTGTCGGTGCGCTCGGACAGCTATATTCACGGTGCCGAAGGCATCGATGGCGGTGGCACCGGCGGTCTCAGCTCGCTCACTCGCAATTTCGGGGGCGACGGTCAGGAGAGCCTGCCGCTGAAAGTCTCGTACCTCGTAATCGGCGCGGGGGAAACCATACGCATCCATACCCCGGGCGGCGGGGGCTTTGGTGCACCTCGGGAACGATCTCCCGACGATATTGCGCGTGATCTTCGCGACGAACTTATTACGAAGGAAGCCGCCTCCAGAGACTATGGGGAAGAGCTCGTCAAGGCGGCTTTGAACTCGGCTTAAAACGCTAGGCTTTCGTCCGTTATTGCTCGTCTCACCTATAACTTAAGGAATGCGGCATAGGAAAATTTGACTTGGATTTATGGGCTGCGATCCTGTCAAAATCCGGACGGGGCGAAGAAGCGTTGTCAAAAAACGGCAGCAACAAGAACATACAAGAAAAAGGGAACTTGAAAATGGGACATTTCATAACACGTCGCAATGCACTTCTCATCGGGGGCGGAGCGCTCGGTGCAAGCCTGCTCACCCCAGGTTTGTCCTATCGCGCTGCGCGGGCGGCGACGCCGGGAGCAGTCACCTATGCGCTGTCAGCCTATCCACCGAACCTGAGGCCGTTCGAATATTCCGGCGCCGCATCGCGCACCGCCAAGCTACTGAAATTCCGCGGATTGTTGAGCTTCAGTGATAGCGGCAAGATTCAGTCGGAACTGGCGGAAAGCTGGTCGCTTCCGGATCCCCGCACATACGTCTTCAAGCTTCGGCCGAACGCCACGTTCCAGAACGGCGCACCCGTGACAGCCGACGACGTCAAGGCGTCGTTTGATTTCATCCGTGCAGAAAAATCGACAGCTTATCTTCGTCAGGCTTTTCAGGCTATCGAGACTGTTGAGGTTATTGATGCGGGAACCGTTCGCATCTCTCTCAAGCAACCGACACCCGCTTTCCTCAATGTACTTGCCGGGCAGAACGCACCAATCGTCTTCGCCAAGCAGATGGACGATCCCGATGCAATGATCGGCGCCGGGCCGTTCACGCTAGAAAGTTCCGAAAAGGGCGTGTCGCTAACCTTCAAGGCACGCAAGGACTTCTATAAGCCGGGCCTGCCCAAGACAGAGGAGGTACGGCTTGTCGTTTATGCCGATGACAGCCTTCGGGTGGCAGCGCTGAATGCCGGCGACGTCGACATTATCGAATACGTACCATGGCAAAGCATGGAGAGCCTGTCGAAGACACCCGGTATCGCGATGCAGTCGTCGCTTGGCCTATACATGTACGTCGTCTTCAATCTGAAACAGGGTCCCTTCACAGATGCACGTGTTCGCCGCGCGGTTGCGCACGCGATCAAGCGCGAAGATGTGGTGCAGGCTGCCTTCCTTGGAAAGGGGAAGGTTCTGGACGGTGTACCACTACCAGAAACATCGCCCTTCAGATCCGCGGAACTGGATCATCTCTGGCCCTACGATCCCGATCGCGCCAAATCGCTTCTTAAGGAGGCTGGAGCCGAGAATTTGCAAGCGACCCTGCTGTCCACCAGCACTTATGGCTTCCACAAAGACATAGCCGAAATCATGCAGCAGCATCTGGCTGCGGTCGGAATGAACATCAAGCTTAGCCTGCCGGAATGGGGCGTGCGTATTTCTCAAGGCAACGAAGGTCGCTACCACATGGCGATTAACGGCGGCGCGCCAGAACTCGGCGATCCTGACGACCTGACAGCATTGTTTGGCTCAGGCTCGAATTCCTATCGCCGATCGTTCGGCCTGAGCGATCCCAGGCTGGACGATCTGCTGGCGCGCGGACGCCACGAAAGCGATCAGCAGAAGCGTGTGCAGATCTATACCGACCTGCAGAAGGCCGTTGCGGAGACCGTTCCCGTCACCTTCCTCAACTACCGCGTCCAGGCTTATGCGATGCGCGACACGGTAAAGGAATTTAAGGCACTCCCAGACTTCCTGCTCAATCAGTCCGGTATGGCTTTTGACACCGTTCATATCGGCTAAGCCGACGTTCCAAGTTCTTGAATGGGAAGGGCCATAATGCTCACCTATATCGTGAGAAGATGTGCCGTGGCGGCCATAATGATCTTCATGGTCGCCACAGCGGTCTTCATGATCCTGCATGTCGTGCCGGGCGATCCGGTTGAAGTGATGTTGTCTGCCGACGGCATGGCTCCTGATCCAGTGGCTGTGGCAGAAATGCGGGCTAGGCTCGGGCTCGACCTACCTCTGCACCAGCAATACCTAGAATACCTGATGCGTCTGGTGTCCGGAGATCTAGGACGCAGTTTTCAAGACAACGAGGACGTTCTGGGCAATATCGCCCAGCGTTTGCCGCGAACACTTGAGCTGATCGGAATGGCGACGGTGCTGTCGCTTTCTCTCGGTATCCCGCTCGGCGTCCTCGCCGCGCGCAAACGTGGAAGCTGGGTCGACCGTGCGCTCGGCTGGGTGTCCAGCCTTGCATTGTCGGTCCCAACCTTCGTGCTGGGTACATTGTTCGTGCTGGTCTTTGCGCTGATGCTGCGGCTTGTCCCGGCTGGAGGTTTTGTGCCGTTCAGCCAGTCGCCCTCTGCACATCTCACGCTTCTTTTAATGCCTTCCGCTGCAATTGCAGTCGGATTCACCGCTATCATCGTTCGCATGACGCGTTCGACCGTTCTCGATGTCCTCGAGCAGGATTGGGTTCGCACTGCTCGAGCCAAGGGCGTCAAGGAGCGCAAGGTATTAAGACGACATGTGGTCCGCAATGCACTTGGACCAGTCCTTACCGTCACTGGCCTGCAGATGGGATCGATGTTGGGCGGTACCGTCCTGGTCGAATTCATCTTCAACTGGCCAGGAATGAGCGGCTTCCTCGTCAAAGCCGTCGAAAATCGCGACTATCCCGAAGTACAGGGCATCGTGCTGGTAACGGCGTCTCTCTTCATCTTGCTCAATCTCATCGTCGACGTGCTCTACTCAGTCCTCGATCCGCAGGTTCGAAAGTCATGAATATGTTCTCTCAGATCTGGAAGAATGCGAGATACCGGCATCTTGCGCCCTCGGCAATCGCACTCTGTCTGTTGATTCTCGTTGCAGTTCTTGCACCCGTCATTGCCCCCTCCGACCCCTTGGCAATGGATATTTCCGGTCGTATGGCATCGCCGTCCGCTGCCCACTGGCTTGGTCAGGATGAGTTCGGCCGCGACGTTCTGAGCCGCCTGCTTCACGGCGCACGGGTATCGCTCAGCGTCGCGTTTGCTACCGGCATCATTGCGGCAGCCATCGGAATATCGGCTGGCATGGTCGGCGGATACTTTGGCGGGATTGCCGAAGTACTCACCGTTCGCGTGGCGGAATTCATGCTTGCGTTTCCGCCAATTCTGCTGGCATTGCTGGTGATCGCCTTTACCGGGCCCGGGACGGTGACGCTGATTGTCACAATGGCAATCTTCTACGCGCCCGAATTTGCTCGAATTGCCTACGGGGAAGTCCGGTCAGTCAAGCAAAAGGAGTATGTTGAGGCGATGCGGGCGATAGGCGCAGGTCCAGTGAGGATCCTGCGCGCAACGATCTTGCCGAACATTGCGGCGCCTTTGTTCGTGCAGTTCTCGCTTGTTGTCGCAGCGGCAATCGTCGTGGAGTCGGGGTTGAGCTTCCTGGGGCTTGGCATCGTGCCGCCGACACCTTCATGGGGCCTGATGATCCGGGGCGCGCGCAGCTACCTAGAACTTAACCCGATGGGGCTCGTCTGGCCATGCCTGGCGCTTGTCGTGACCATTTTTATCGTCAATTCACTATGCGACGCCGTTCGCGACGTCTTCGATCCGCGGACGACCAAGGTGAAAGGCCTGTCTTTCGGCAAACGGCGTAAGCACGCCGGCCAGGATGCCTCACCTGCCACCCTCTCCAAAGGGATTCAGCTTTCGGTAAGTGGGCTTCGGACGGAGTTTGCTACGCCGAGCGGCGCCTTGGCGGCCGTCAAAGACGTATCTTTTGAAGTGGGCCGTGGAGAGACAGTTGCAATCGTCGGTGAATCCGGCTCCGGCAAATCGGTGACAAGTCTGTCGATCATGGGGCTTCTACCCGATAAAAGCGCTGCCGTGACAGCGGGGCGGATGGCGTTCGCATCGAAGTCCGGCAAAGTTCTCGACCTCGCCCGGATCGACCCCGAGAGCGCCAGGTCGCTGAACGGCAGCGATGTAGCGATGATCTTTCAAGAGCCGATGACCAGTCTCAATCCCGTATACCGGATTGGTGACCAGCTGACGGAAGCCATTCGTGTCCATGAAAGCTGTACCAAAGCGCAAGCCCGGGAGCTCGCTCTCGACATGCTGCGCAAAGTTCGAATTTCCGATCCGGTACGCCGGTTGAACCAGTTCCCATTCGAACTGTCGGGCGGTATGCGCCAGCGAATCATGATCGCCATGGCGCTTGCCGGCAAGCCGAAACTCCTGATCGCGGATGAACCTACGACAGCGCTCGACGTGACCATCCAAGCGGAGATCCTTGACCTGATCAAGGAACTGCAAAGGGAGGATGACATGTCCATCCTCTTCATCACTCACGACATGGGAGTGGTTGCCGAGATCGCGGACCGGACTGTTGTGATGTACAAGGGGGAAGCGGTCGAGGCCGGCTCAACGGAGGAAATCTTCAAGGCTCCGAAGCACCCCTATACGCGCGCCCTTCTTTCCGCAGTCCCAAGGCTTGGTTCGATGGATGGCTGCGCGCTTCCGATGCGCTTTCCGATGATCGATCGAGTTACGGGCGAACTCAACACCCCGGATGTGTTTCCTAATACGGTGCGGGAGACAGATCGGCCTTTGCTTGAAGTGCGAGGCTTGACGACCCGGTTTGACATTCGCGGTGGGCTGCTCTCCTCGATCGAGGGAAGAGTTCATGCTGTCGAGAATGTGTCGTTCGATCTCATGACGGGCGAGACGTTGGCGCTTGTCGGGGAGTCCGGCTGCGGCAAGTCGACGACCGGTCGCTCTGTATTGCGACTGCTTGAACCGCAGTCCGGTTCCGTCCTGCTCGAAGGTCTCGACGTCCTTGCACTCGACGACGCCGGTCTGCGGCGGCAACGGCAGAAGATGCAGATGATCTTCCAAGATCCCTATGCGAGCCTTAATCCACGTCTCTCGGTTGGGGCAGCAATTGCCGATCCCTTAATCATAAATGGTCTCAGCAGTGCTGCTGATGCACGCGACACAGTTGCGGAGCTTTTGGCAAAAGTGGGCTTGAGCCCCGACATGGCATCGCGTTACCCACATGAGTTTTCGGGCGGGCAGCGCCAACGCATCTGTATCGCTCGTGCCTTGGCTCTGAAGCCGAAGCTCATAGTGGCAGACGAAGCCGTTTCCGCGCTGGACGTTTCGGTGAAGGCGCAGGTGGCCAACCTCATGCTCGACCTTCAGGCCGAGATGGGATTGAGCTACCTGTTTATTAGCCATGACATAGCGGTCGTTGAACGGGTTAGTCACCGGGTGGCAGTGATGTATCTTGGCGAGATTGTCGAAATCGGGCCACGTCAAGCGATTTTCAAAAACCCCCAGCATCCCTATACAAAGCGACTGCTGTCCGCCGTCCCGATTGCTGATCCGTCAAAGCGCCATGAGCGCCGCGCCGTCACCAACGGCGAGATCAAAAGCCCTGTCAGGACCCCAGACTATGTTCCGCCCGCCCGTCTCTACCGGGATGTCGGCGGCGGCCATAAGGTGATGGTTTGGGACAGCGAGTGGGATTAACCTGAGAGCACCAAGGAAACTAAGGCGCCACCACTCGTGCGGCGCAGATGCTTTGGCCTCCTTCGGAGAATGAATCAATGCGGGTTGGTATTGCGGGAGCGGGCGCGATTGCTATGGGGTACGCAGCTCTGCTTCTTAGCCGAGGGCATGAAACGAGTGTTTGGTCCCCATCGGGCAACAGAACTGCAGATCTGCTTCTCGGCCATCCATTAAAGGTAAGCGGTGCAATCGAAGGAGCGTTTCGCCCTGGAGTTTGTCAAAGTGCGAGCGAGCTGGCGAATGCCGGGGTCGTCGTTCTGGCACTGCCGGCCTACGGCCATCGTTACGTCATAGATGCTCTCGTCCCACACCTGGATACAAGGCATGCGATCATCATCAGCGGCCACCTTTCATTTGCTGCTCTCTATCTCTTCAAGCGCCTGGCGGAGCGAGGACTGCAGATACCAGTAGCGGTTTGGAACACGACGGCTCTGACGTGCAAGGCCCAGTCGTTCACTGAGGTGCGGGTCGGCACTCTACGCAAAATGGTGTCCATGGCCGTCGTGCCGGGCGCGATGGCCGGTCAGGGCTTTGATATCTGCGTTGAGCTTTTCGGGCAAAGGTTCGCGTTGCAGGATGATCTGCTGACGATCTCCTTAAGCAATCTCAATCCTCAAAGCCATCTGGCCATAGCACTATGCAATTTGACTAGGCTGGAGCGCGGGGAGGCTTGGGGACAGCGAGAAAATATGACTCCGACCGTCGGTCGTTTTATCGAGTCTCTTGACCGTGAGCGCCTTGCTCTGGCTGAGGCTTGTGGCAAGACGGTCGCCACGGTGTTCGATCATTACCGCAACTCTTTCGGGCTGACCGGCGAGTCGGTTGCCGAACTTGCGGCCCTACAGGTCGGGCGAGGCGCGGATGTAGCCGGGCCCAAAACGATCGATAGCCGCTACGTGCTTGAAGACGTCCCGTTTGGTCTTGTCCCCCTGCTATATCTCGCGGAGATGACCGGCACGGACATTCCCCTACATCGCAGCGGCGTCGCCATTCTGAGCGCCTGCTACGGGAGGAATTTCATGACGGAGAATGACCTGCTGCCGGAGATCGATACTGCGGAGCTGCGTGAAATACTGAATTATTTCTAGAATGAGCTAGGACGTTTATTCTTCGTTCGAACTGTCGCCGCCACGGGATAAAACCTTCGGCGAGCAATCTTGCGGCGTTCATCCATATCAATCTGGGAGTAGGTGCGCTTCATGGGTCGTTCCTTGCAACTGATAAGCCACTATTATCTATCGCAATCGCACTTCATCCTTGAACCCACCTGGCGCATTGTCTCTCTAGATTGCGATTCGAGCTTAAACGATATCGCATGGGGCAGTGTGGCCCGGTTCGCCGGGCCGGTACTTCCAACTCAACACCATGGTTCTCGCCGGCCGCTCCATGTCATGGCGAGACCTTGGATGGGACCCTGGTCAACATCAGTGCCTCGCGCTTGTCATTGCGTATTCTCTATGGAAAGAACCGCCGAACCAACTTCAGGAGGACTGATGGAAGACGCAATCCAGATCGACAACCGCGGCGACTTCGGCCTCTGGGCCATCGAAGTCGCCAAGCAGATTGTTGCGGCTCAGGGGTTTGATCTTGCACGTGCTGCCCGCGATGGTTCTGAGGACGACGTCCGCGCGGCTGGCAACGCTCTTGGCCAAGCCATAACCGACGCGATGATCGAGGTTTTCGACGGACTGACAGAGGGTGTCTCCGGCGAGTAAGCGACCGTCTGAAGCGGAATGCCTCTGTCGGGGGCAGTCGGTTCCGGCTTCCGCTTGCGCGGCGCTATGCTAAGCCTCCTGCGGCTGCCCCATATCCGACCGATGCATAACGAGAATTCCCGAAATCACGCCCTGTCGGTCGTCGCGATGCTGATTTCTCCGATGCTCTTCATTTTTTTGTCGGCAGGCGCTTCGCGCTGCCAAAACCTGCTCCGTCCGACGCGGCTGTCATATCTTCCCGCCGAAACCAGATGGCGCGCTCGCATCTGAGTGGCGGGTTGCCGGCCGTAAAAACGATTTGCTCATCCTCCCGCATGCGCAACACTTCATGCGGCTGGATCAGCGGCCGGGCGACCAACCGCTTTGAGCGCGTTCGAGACGAGCCGCGTGACTGGAAACTGCGGCTGACCTGATCGATCTCTACGGTCGTCACAACGCATCGACGAGAGATGTAATCGGCGGTTGCCGGATCGTTGATACGGCAAAACTGATCCAGCTTGCGCACTCGAACCATTTGCTCGACGCGTTGCGCCCATAGGTTTCACGCAGTTGGCCGATCGATTGATAGATCATTATCAGCGGTCTCCAGAATACGCATGTGGCCGAGATCCCCTCGGCTATCGAGTCGAATGATGCTTCTGAACTGAAGGTCGACCTGGTCGATCCCTGCGCCAACCTGCGCATGGGCACAGCGATGTTCGCCAAGATCCTTCGTTTCGTTGCAAAGCGGTATGGAAATCCGAGGAGCGAAGAGGTTTCCCGCTGTTGTTCGATGACGCGATCCGCGCCTGGCGGCCGGGCAAGTTCAAGGATGAGGCCTGTTACAGGCTGAGGATACGGGTGGCGCGGTCGCGCAGCGTTGGCCGGTGAAGGCCGATGATGCTGGCGAGGACGGATCTTTAGAAATGCGAGCAAACTCCGCCCAAACCCGACGACGCTGAATCAGGATCGATCCGACTAGGATCGGAGCCCAAAAAGTGACCGGTCGAGCCGCTGTTCTAGGAACCAGTGAATTAAGGACGCTCTCAGTATGCCGGGAGCGAATAGCGTGTGAGAACGGCTTCATCGCCCTCAGTGCTGATCTCGATCACCTCGTTCAGGACTTCTTCGCCGCCTGCAACTTCCTCCAGGACGAGCGTAAACAGGTCGCGCTGCAATGCCGGAACAACCTGAGGCACGATGATGATCAATCCCGCATGGATCTCTTCATTGCCGTAAAGTTTCCTGAAATCGCGCGCGTTGTTGGTCACAAAGGTGTAGTCCTCCGCCACGATGCGCGGCATCAGACCCCGGTCTTTCTCGCCGCTCAAGCCGAGCCAATTTACGTGGAAGCCATCGTGGCCGTTGTCCTGAGCGACGGCCACGAGAGACGTGTGCAGGCACTCATCAATCAGGAACTTCACGAGATCAGCTGCCGGACGATTTGCTAGCGGCCTTCGGAAGTGAGAGACGCTTTACAGATTTCACGGTCGCGCCAAGGTCGGAAAGTTTGCGGGGCCGGCCCCGTGCCGGGTGAGCAGCGGTCCAGATCTCTGCGAGTTCTACCATACGCGTAGTGAGCGAAGGATACCCGTCGACAATTTCCTCGGTGGTCGCGCCGTGGGCCTTCATGGCGGCAATCGTCCTGACCGGAACACGGGTTTTGCTGAAGACCGGTTCGCCGCCAAGGACACCCCTTACAGATCCGATAACGCGTTCCGCTTCCCGTAGTGCCTCCGCACGCGCAGCAAGCTGTTCCCGGGCCCGGGCAACATCCACGATCAGATAATCGTCTGCTCGAACAGTATCGGCATCTGGATTCTGGTCTATGGTGTCGAACAGCCGTTGGCGAAGCTCAGCCGACAGGATTGAGCCGACACCGTACCAGAGCTTGAGCCGCAGCAAATCATCGTCGGAAAGCGCGCGCCCTTCATTTCCAGCGAGACGTCGGGCGATAATCCGTTTGTCGATTGCGTTATGCACCGACTTCACGGCAATTTCGCTGACGGCGGCTGCTTCTGCAGGCGTGTAGACGCGTGAAATCTGAGCCATAATCATTCTCCTTGTGGAGAATATATAATAGCATCTGGATAGGAAGTGAAGAGGCGTTTCGATGATCTGGTAGATTGAGTGGACTCATCACATCTGAGTGGCGAGGCCGAGCCATTTGCTTTAAATCTCTCTGTCCGCCGTGACCAGTTCGACATGGCTCACACCCAGTGCCTGGGCAATCTCATGTAACGTAATCACGGAGGAGTTTTGTTTCCCTCTTCCTCTGGCGCGGTCATAAACGTTCTGACTGACCTGTGCCGAGATCCTGCCCGGAAGTCACAGTTCAAGCCAAAGATCATGGTCGCAGGAAAGACGGATCCCCGCTTCAATTCGTAGAGCGAAACTGTGGGACGACTTGGTTTGGGAGATAGCCGAGATCATTCATGTCAGAGCGGTCTTCTGGAGAGGTGTGTGCGGTCGGGTGCATCGTGCGACGGAGCAGCGCGCCTCAATGATTTCGTCCAGGCATGGCCTCAAAACCATCTACGCGAGAGGATGCAAAGTTCCGTTCCGGTAATCTCCCACATGTGGCGTTGTCTCATCCATTCGATTGAGTCTTGCAGGCGCTATGCAACGCAGCCCACTTGTCACAACCGAAGATGCCATGCCGTGCCCCTTCATCTGCCAGCTGGCATGTCCACTGCGGTCTCGATGGGGCATGTCTGACCAAAGACCGCCTCGCGATGCTCGGCTCGATCGGCATCCGCAACGGCCGGCTCGTTTTCTTCCCCCTGTGCGCTGAAGCACCCATTCCTCGCGAGGCAAGAAAGCCTCTCCTTTGGCCGTCCTCCACTCCGTTTCGGCCTTTCAGGTGCAGGCTGATCGTCTCCGGTCCTATCGACTGCCATCGAGGCCGCGATGGACGCGGCCCGAACAACCGAAAAGGAATACGACAATGGCAACCATCGGCTCTTTCACCGCTTCCGGCAACGGCTTCTCCGGCACCATCAAGACCCTCAACCTCAACGTCAAGGCAACCATCCGCACTGTTGAGCGCACTTCCGAAAAAGGCCCTGACTACCGCATCCTCGCGGGAGCCACAGAATTCGGCGCCGCCTGGAAGAAGACCTCGAACGAAGGCCGCGATTACCTCTCGGTAAAGCTCGACGATCCGAGCTTTCCGGCCCCGATCTACGCAACGCTGATCGAGGTCGAAGGCGAGGAAGGACTCTCCCTCATCTGGTCCCGGTCGAACCGGGACTGAGACTGGATGCCCCGCCTGCCAAGGCGGGCTCTCCATCTCATAGATCACTTGTTCAGTGAATCCTTGAGCGCCTTGGCAGGCGCGAAGGTCAGCTTCTTCGAAGCCGCAACAGTCATCTTTTCTCCGGTCGCAGGATTGCGACCCTCGCGCTCAGGCGATGCCTTCACCTTAAATTTTCCGAATCCTGGGATTGAGGTTTCAGCGTCGGAGCCTGCGGCATCGGCGATTGCCTCGAATACGGCCTCAACGATACCCTTGGCCTGAACCTTCGTCAGGCCGTTATCGGCTGCGATCTTGTCGGCGATTTCATTGGTGGTGGTCATGGAATTCCTCGCATCTTGTTGTCAAAGATAAAATCCGTGTCAGCTTATGACCGGATTGTCATCGGCGACGATGGGGCCGAGGATCAGATCCGTGGGATGTCCACAGGTCCTTTTGGCCGATAACCCCGTTTGCGCTTCTCGCGAAGCACGTCGAGGAACAGGTTGATGGCCTGTCTCTCGTTGTCAAACAGATGCACCATCTGCTGTCCGCGCGTTCCAATCCGCCCCCAGGCGCGCACCAGCGACACCTCGCCGAACAGTGTCGGCTGAACGGCAAGTGCGTAGAACCGCGCCATGTTCTTTTCCGGCGCGATACGCTCGACATAGAGGTGGTAGGGCTGCGTGATCATAAGAGCAGAATCGCGCGTTCGGATTCCGCCGTCCAATGAGAGTTTTGAATCGGTCGGGCATCATCGATTCACGACAGTGATCCGCCGGCGCCCGGATCATTCGCACCAGCTCCGGCGCGATCCTTCCCACTTCCGAGCCAAGCCTTCGGCGACGAGTATATCACCGACCGAGCGCCGATTGCGGTAGACGATCCTGAGCTTTCGGCCAAAGCGATCTTCATCCCTGGCGGAAGTCTTGAACGAGAGCAGACCGGAATTGAGGATCTCGAGCAGACGCTGTTTCGCAGCATTGCCGAGCTCTCGCTCGCGTGCGCATCTCGGCGGGCTGAGTTCCGGCGTGTCGATGTCGGCGATCCTGATCTTTTCGCCTCGAAACCAGAATGTATCACCATCCACCACGCAGGTTATCCGTTGCCCGCTTCCGCAGATCGAAAATGCTTCGCTCGAGCTTTTCGTTTGCTGGGCTGACCCGGCAGAAGCGACGAGGCAAATTGCCGTGATTGATAGGGCGGCGACGGCCGGGAAAGCTTTCAATCTGTTGTCTCCTCAATTCCTGTTGCGAGACCCGTCTCATTGGCTTCGGACCCTTTTATGGCCTGCCTGTGAAATCGGTTTTGCCCTACGCAAGCGCTCATATCCTTGCGCCTGAACCAGATGGCGCGACCGCAGCGTAGCGGCGCATTTCCTGCGGTGAAGACGATCTGTTCATCACCGCGCATGCGCAGCACCTCGTGCGGCAAGATCAACGGGCGGCGGGTCAATTGCTTCGACCGTGAGCGTGACGATCCCTTCATTCCGGAAGAGCGGTTCGTCTGGTCGACCTCGACCGTGGTGTCGCCGCAACGCCTGGATATGTACTCGGCCGTTTCCGGGTCGTTGATGGCGGCAAACGAGATCCACGATGCGGACTCGAACCATTTCGAGGTTGCATCGCGACCGCCATAGGTCTCGCGCATCTGCCCGATCGACTGGAAGATCAGCGCCAGGCTGATGCCGTACTTGCGTCCGCCGTCACGGGCCGTTTCCAGGACGCGCAGATAGCCAAGGCGTGCTACCTCATCGAGCAGAAACAGGGTGCGACCTCCAACCTCGCCATTGCGATTATAGATCGCATTGAGGAAGGAGCCGATGACCACCCTTGCCAGCCCCGGATGCGCCTCCAGGACCTTCAGGTCAAGGGCGATGAAGATGTCCGTGCCGCCCGTTGCCAGCTCGTCGGTCGAGAAGCTGTCGCCTGAAACGAGGGCGGCATAGTTCGTATAGGAAAGCCAATGCGTCTCCTTGACCGCATTGGCGTAGACGCCGCTGAAGGTTTCCGGCGTCATGTTGACGAAGACGGCGACGTTCTCGCGCACGAAAGTGGATTCCGACTGCTCGTAGATTCGCGTCAGCCGTTCGCGCAGCTTCGGCTCTGGTTCGGAGAGATTGGCCCGGACCCGGCGTAGCGTCTGGTCCTTTGCGTCCGTGTGCCCGGACAGGCAGACGTCGGCGATCAGCGCGGTCAGCAGCTGCATGGCGGACGCGCGGAAGAAGTCGTCGCGGGCGGAAGCTGCTCGGGCATTGTCGGTCATGATCCATGTCGCCACCGCGACGATATCTTCTTCCTTGGTACCACCGAACCGGCCGATCCAGTCGAGGGCATTGAAGCCGGTCGCAGGGTCGCCGGGATCGAGCACGATCACCTTGCGGCCAGCCTTGCGTCGATGCTCGATGACCATCGGCGCGACCTCGCTCGACGGATCGAGCACGACGAGCCCTCCGCCCCATTTGAGAGCGGTCGGGATCGTGACAGATGTCGTCTTGAAGCCGCCCGACCCGGCGAAGACGATGCTGTGCGACGAGCCGAATGAGCCGTCAAAGCAGAGCAGCGGCGACTTGCCCCCGGCACCCCAGCTCTGTGGGTCATCGGCACGGAAATCCGCGGCCGCGACACTGTCTCGATCGACTCGGTATCGCTCGCCAATGACGATGCCGCCAGCGTCTGGAAAAAGCTTCAGTGCCTCCTGCATGGTCATCCAGTTGGCATCGCCATGCACGGCACGTTTGCCACCGATCCGCGTGGGCCCAGCCTCGGCGAAGGCGGCGTTGCCTTTGATTGTGACGCGCAACGCAAACACCCCGCCGAACAGTGCGGCGCTGGCACCGACCATCGTCGCCGGATCGGCATAGGCGAGAACTAATTGTCCCGCCGGCACGCTGCTGGAAATGCCGGCGAGGCGGATTGCTTCCCGGGCGACTGCGATGACGATGACCGCGCCATTTCCGGCAAGCACGCTCAGTGCGGCTGCCTTGATGTTTGCCGATCCATTCGCGGCGAACAGCGCGATCACCCCGATTGCGGCAGCCGCGGCGTAGGGCAAGGCGAGACCGGCGCGCCCGAGCAAGAGCTTTGTCTGCGCGGATGATCCAAAGCCCACGAGCCTGTGTTCCATGCCGGAGGTCGCGAACATGATTGCGATGATGACGACCGCCGGAACGATCGACAGCAAAAGTCTATTCACCGTCATGACCGAATGCGTCCGCACCGATCGTGGTCAGTCGCGCGCGCTCCGCCTCATTGAGTTTGGTTCGTTTGGCTGCATCAATCAGCAGCCCCAGCAGCAGCGCCCGTTTCTCATAGCGCAAGCCCGCCTTCACGATCAGGCCACCGAGCTCGATCTTCTCGCGCGTGTCATTCTTGCGCGCTTCCGATGACATTCCCTTTGCCATCCGTTCAAGCCTCACTAGCCCCGCCCGCATTCGCGCCAGACGGGAGCGTCGAGGATGTCTCGCTGCCGGTCCTGCCGCTGCTCGCATTTTTTCTTGCCGTCGCCTGTCCTTGGCCCGCGCGAAACCTTCCTGCAATCTCCTCGAATGCCGTCTGAAGCTCTGCTTCGTCGATCTCGATCTCACCAATGCCGGCCTTCAGCGCGATCCGGCCGATGCGTTCAGCCTCGCGTGTTTCAGCCGCTCTCAACTGGTCCTGCAATCTCGCGATTTCTTCCCTGATCTTGGATGATGGCTTCTTCATTCCGGATGCTCTCCTTGAGGTCATTGGCGTTGCTGTTGCGACGCCAAGAATCCCCCGGATGCCTTGAAAAGGGAATCTGCAGATCTGCAGATCGGCAAAGCCGATTCTTTCGTGGATGATCCCGCCGTTCCGAAGGAGCGGTTCCAAGGGCGCAATTATACGTCGCTGACGCGACGAGTTTGCGTTCAGCCCTGGCGGGGCCGGGCTGGACCGCCGCTCCCGACGGACGAAGGTTTATCTTTGGAGATTTCATCGCCGTGGCCATCGCCCATTTCTCAGCCAGCATTGTCAGCCGCGGCGACGGTCGCAGCGCCGTGCTTTCTGCGGCTTACCGGCACTGCGCCAAGATGGAATACGAGCGCGAAGCCCGCACCATCGACTACACCCGCAAGCAGGGCCTGCTGCATGAGGAGTTTGTTCTTCCCACTGACGCCCCGAAATGGGCACGGGCGATGATTGCTGACCGTTCGGTCCCGGGCGCGGTCGAAGCCTTCTGGAACAAGGTCGAGGCGTTTGAAAAGCGCTGCGATGCACAGCTCGCCCGGGACCTGACCATCGCTCTTCCGCTGGAGCTCACCCCCGAGCAAAACGTAGCCTTGGTCAGGGATTTCGTGGAAAAACACATCCTCGCCAAGGGCATGGTTGCCGACTGGGTCTACCACGACAATCCCGGCAACCCACATATCCACCTGATGACGACATTGCGCCCGCTGACCGAAGATGGTTTCGGGGCGAAGAAAGTCGCGGTGACAGGAGAAGACGGCCTGCCTCTCCGCACCAAATCCGGCAAGATCGTCTACGAGCTCTGGGCCGGTTCGACGGAGGATTTCAGCAAGCTGCGGGATGGTTGGTTCGAGCGCCAGAACCATCATCTGGCGCTGGGCGGTATTGATCTTCGCATCGACGGCCGCTCCTACGAGAAGCAGGCCATCGCGCTCGAACCGACTATCCATCTCGGCGTCGGCGTCAAGGCGATCGAGCGCAAGGCGGAAGTCAGGGGTGTGCGTCCTGAGCTCGAACGGATCGAGTTGAACGAGCAGCGGCGTAGTGAGAATGCCCGCCGCATTCTACGAAATCCGGGCATCGTGCTTGAACTGATCACGCGTGAGAGGAGCGTCTTCGATGACCGCGACGTCGCCAAGGTGCTGCTTCGCTATATCGACGATCCCGGCATTTTCCAGCAGCTCTTGGCACGCATTCTCCAGAATCCCGAAACCCTGCGTCTGCAGCGCGACACGATCGAGTTCGCGACCGGACAGAGGCTGCCGGCGCGATACACCACCCGGGAGCTGATCCGGCTCGAAGCAGAGATGGCCCGGCGATCCCTCTGGTTGTCCGAGCGGGAAACGCATGGTGTCTCCCCGACGGTGCTGGCGGCGACCTTCGCGCGACATACCCGGCTGTCGGATGAGCAGCGAGCCGCAATCGAGCACGTCGCAGGCTCCGCGCGCATCGCCGCCGTCGTTGGTCGCGCCGGTGCTGGCAAGACCACGATGATGAAGGCTGCCCGCGAAGCCTGGGAACTTGCTGGGTATCGCGTCGTCGGTGGAGCGCTTGCCGGAAAGGCGGCAGAGGGTCTTTCGAGCGAAGCAGGGATCCAGAGCCGCACGTTGGCATCCTGGGAGCTGCGCTGGAAAAAGGACCGCGACACGCTCGATGCCAGAACGGTATTTGTTATGGACGAGGCCGGCATGGTGGCGTCCAGGCAGATGGCCGGCTTCGTGGAGGCGGTGGTCAAGTCCGGCGCCAAGCTCGTGCTTATCGGCGATCCCGAGCAGCTTCAGCCAATCGAAGCGGGTGCCGCGTTCCGCGCCATCGCCGATCGTATCGGATACGCCGTACTCGAAACCATCTATCGCCAGCGCGAGGACTGGATGCGCAAGGCCTCGCTCGATCTGGCGCGGGGCCGCATAGGCGAAGCGCTCGCCGCCTATCGTTCCGAGGGCAGGGTGCTTGGCTCGGAACTGAAGGCTCAGGCTGTCGAGAGCCTCATTGCCGACTGGAACCGTGATTACGATCCGAAGAAATCCATGTTGATGCTGGCGCACCTGCGCCGCGACGTCCGCATGCTCAATGTCTTGGCGCGTGAAAAGCTTGTCGGGCGCGGCATTCTCACTGAAGGCCATGCCTTCAAGACGGTAGATGGTATCCGCCATTTCGATACCGGTGACCAGATTGTCTTCCTGAAAAACGAAGGCTCGCTCGGCGTCAAGAACGGCATGATCGGCCGTGTCGTCCAGGCAGCGCCGAACCGGATATCCGTCGTGGTCGGCGAGGGTGATCAGCGACGTCAGGTGTTGGTCGAGCAACGCTTCTACAACAATCTGGATCACGGCTATGCCACCACGATCCATAAGAGCCAGGGTGCGACGGTCGACCGGGTGAAGGTGCTGGCAAGCTTGTCGCTCGATCGCCATCTCACCTATGTCGCGATGACGCGCCACCGCGAGGATCTGGCGCTCTATTATGGCCGGCGTTCCTTCGCCAAGGCAGGCGGTTTGACGGAAATCCTGTCGCGCAGGAATGCGAAAGAGACCACGCTCGATTACGAGCGCGGTGGCCTCTACCGCCCGGCACTCGCGTTTGCCGAAAACCGCGGCCTCCACATCGTCCAGGTCGCCCGAACCCTGTTGCGCGACCGGCTCGACTGGACGCTGCGCCAAAGCTCGAAGCTTGCCGATCTGGCTGTCCGCCTCCGAGCCGCCGGCGAGCGCCTCGGCCTGCTCCAAACCCTAAAATCACAAACGATCAAGGAGGCCCGCCCGATGGTGTCAGGCGTAAAACTGTTCCCGGTACCACTGAGCGTCTCCGTCGATCGGAAAGTTGCTGATGACCCTGCTGTGAGACACCAATGGGAGGAGGTCTCGACCCGCTTCCGCTATGTGTTCGCCGATCCCGAAACCGCCTTCCGGGCGATGAACTTCGATGCGGTCCTCGCCGACAAACAGGTGGCGTTGCTAACGCTCCACAAGCTTGCGGCCGAGCCCGCGTCGGTCGGGCCGCTCAAGGGCAAGACCGGCATTCTCGCCAGTAAGTCTGACCGCGAAGATCGTCGGGTCGCGGAACTCAACGTACCTGCGCTGACGCGGGATATCGAAACTTACCTTCGGATCCGCGAGGTCGCCGTTCAGCGGATCGAGGGTGAGGAGAAGACGCTGCGCCAACGTGTGTCGATCGATATCCCGGCGCTGTCGCCGGCGGCGCAGAGCGTGCTGGAACGGGTGCGCGACGCGATCGACCGCAACGATCTTCCCGCGGCGATGGCATACGCACTCAGCAACCGCGAAACCAAGGCCGAGATCGACGGTTTTGGCAAGGCGGTGGCCGAGCGGTTTGGCGAGCGTACCCTGCTGACCAACGCCGCGCAGAATCCACAAGGCCAACTGTTCGACAAGCTCTCTGAAGGGCTGGCACCTCAGGAGAAGGAGCGTCTGAAGGAAGCCTGGCCGGTGATGCGGACCGCCCAGCAACTGTCCGCACAAGAACGCACGGTTGCTACGCTGAAGCAGGTTGAGGACCTGAAGGTCGCTCAGCGTCAGACGCCGGTGATCAATCAGTGAGCAGGCGAGGGGTGATTGCGTTCGTCACTGCAAGCGCGAGCGTCATGGCTGCTTTTGCAGCGATCGGGCTCATCGGTGGCATCAGGCTGAACCTGACGCCGAGCGAACCGCTAGGTATCTGGCGTATCGAGACGGTTAGTAGAGCTCCAAGCGTTGGCGATCTCGTGTTCGTCTGCCCTCCAGCCACGCCGCAATTTGAAGAGGCCCGGCGGCGTGGCTATGTCCGGCACGGACTGTGTGCTGGCGGTTTCGCGCCGCTTATCAAGACCGTTGCAGCGCTTCCCGGCCAGCGCGTCGCGATTGGCGACACTGTCGCGATCGACGGCACAGTTCTCGACGCGTCTCTCATCCGCAAGAACGACGGGCAGGGCCGTCCGATCATTCCCTATTCCGGGGGCATCGTGCCGCCGGGACACCTGTTTCTCCACTCATCCTATGCGAGCTCCTATGACTCCCGATATTTTGGAACGATCCCCGACAGCGGGCTCCTCGGACTTGCTAAGCCGATCCTCACCTTCGGGCCATGACCGTTTGCGTGGGGCGATCCTGATTGGGCTGTCGGTCGCGGCGGGCGCGGTCGCCTGGAGCGGAAATATGTTGACCCTCCCGGTCGCGATGCTCTTTCCATTGCTTTGGGCCAAGTCGCCATCACGAGTGATCGCGGCTGCCGTGTCGGCGGCATATTTCCTCGCCGCATCCAGGGGTTTGCCGCAGGGTGTCGCGAAGTTCTATGCCGCAGATCTGTGGCCCGGCCTTTTGCTTTGGGCGACGGCCTCAGTGGGCTTTACCCTAGTGCATGCCGTCCTCTGGACAGGGCATTCGGAAAAGAGAAGGGGCGTGCGGTATCTGCTCGCCATGGTGCTGACGGGTGTGCCGCCCTTCGGGATTGCCGGCTGGGCGCATCCGCTAAATGCGGCTGGCGTCCTTTTCCCGGGTTGGGGCTGGTGTGGTCTTGGGGCGACCGCGATCCTGTTGGTCGTCATGACCGGTCGAAGGTGGCAAATCGCGGTCGCAGTCCTGTTTGGACTATACGCCTGGTCCGCCACGGACTGGACGCAGCCAACGGTACCAGACAGCTGGAAAGGGGTCGACCTTGCGCTCGGGCAAAACCTCGGTCGAAACGGCGCCCTGCGTTATCATCGTGACTTGATTGCAACCGTTCTTGCGGAGGGCGAAGAGGCCCGTTTCGTGGTTTTGCCTGAGAGAACGATTGGCTTCTGGACGCCGACCGTTGCACGAGTCTGGCAGCATGGTTTGCTGCGATCCGACATCACCGTGATCGCAGGTGCGGCGGTCGTCGATGCTGCCGGTTACGACAACGTCATGGTTTCCATCTCGGCCAGTGAGGCCCGTATCCTTTATCGCGAGCGCATGCCGGTTCCGTTGTCGATGTGGCGGCCTTGGCAGTTCTGGATGGGCCAGGGCGGCGGGGCGCGCGCCCATTTTTTTGCCAATCCGGTCGTCGAGGTTGCCGGCATGCGGATCGCACCGCTGATCTGCTACGAGCAACTGATCCTTTGGCCAATCTTGCAGTCAATGCTTCAAGCTCCCGACATCATCGTGGCGACCGGTAACGGCTGGTGGACCTCCGGAACGTCCATCATTGCCATCCAGCAGGCCAGCGCTGTCGCATGGTCGCGGCTGTTCGGCGTGCCGATCGTCATGGCTTTCAATCAGAACAGCTTTCATTCAGATATTCGGGAAATGACAAAATGATCGATGCGGCCCTTATTCAACAATGCGCCGACACGGCTCTAAGGCCTGAGATCGTCGAGATGTTTATCGATCGGGCAGGGTCGCAGGATCCGCTGGCCATTACCGTGCGTTCTGGAAACCGTATCGTGCTCGTTCCGAAACCGACGACGCCGGACGAGGCCCTCTCACTGATCCTTGACAACCTCGGGCGCAATACCGTGCGTGTTGGCGTCACACAATATCCTGCTGGGCTCGGCATTATGGAGGCAGGTCAGTTGAAGCCGGACCTGATCGAGCCTTGCGAAAACATTCGTTTGGGTACCGCACTGTTCGCTAAGGTCTATCGGATCGTCACCAAGTGGTATGGAAGCCCAATGGAGAAAGATGTTCTGCCGCAGGTCTTCGATGACGCGATCATCGCCTGGCAGACCGGGTATTTCGAAGGTACCGCCGTGTTCCGCGCGGAAGAGCCGGGTGATGTAAAGCTCGCCCAGCCGGAGCCGGTCGGGCGCGATGGCGCCGACACACAAGCTGACCTTCTTGACAGCGAAACCAAACCCGAAACGCCGGCCGACGCTGTGGCACCCGATGCGAACAAGGCAGGCATTCGGATCGATCTGTCGGGGATTGGAGGGAGACCATGACCAGAAGTATCTGCAGATCTGCAGATGGATTGTTTCTCCATCGCTCTAGCGAAAACAGCATCCACCTTCTATAACGCCGGACAAGGCAGTACGCGCTGCCCGGGGTGTGGAAACCTCTATCTGGTGGTTGATGTCGGCCGTAACGACATCAGAATCCTCTGGCCAATTGGCCGGTGGGCCTGCGACGTATGTCCAGGTGCTCCGGTGCTAAAGGTCGCAGGACTGTCCAGATACAGTTTCCAACCCCCGGCTTGGGATCAGGGATTAACGTTTGCGGGGGCGCACCGCAGACAAAGCCGGGGTAGATCGGGATGGCAGCAGACAATAGAACATTAACGGACAAATGCGAACTTCGCCCTGTGATCGGGCTGACGCGCGGGCTTTCGGCGGCGGACCTTGAGACATTGACTGTCGATGCGATCCGCACCCACAGGCAACTCGTCGGGAAGGCGGATCAGTTGTTCCAGGCCCTGCCTGACGACTATAAAAATGGGACTGTTGCGGGCGGCGCCCAGCATCTCGTCTACATCGAGGCGATGATCGCGATGCACGCGCAGATGATCGCACTCAACACGCTACTCGATATTTTGGGCTACATACCGAAGGTCCCAGTCAACTAGACTCGGTTTCAGATGAGTCTTGCGCGGATTGCCAGTGCGAGCAAATGATACATGGTGTGAATCTCGAGACGTTTCCTGGTCTCGAAGAGCTTGCTCTTGACCGAGTTGTATTTGACCCCTTCCAGATCGGCCGCCTCTTCCATCGTCTTGCCGACGGCGATCCATTTGAGATAGGCGGCTTCCTTCGCATCGAGCCACGCCGGGTACTGTATGGTGGGTGTTAGTGGCAGGAGAGACATGCGGGCATGGAGTTGTCCGACTGCCCCTGCCGCCGCGATGGCGTCGATGTCACGATCAAGGTCAAGCACTGGTCTTTCCGAGGCCAGGGTGAACATCGACATCGATCCGTTGGCTGCCCTCACCGGGATGGTAATGCCGGAACGGATCCCGAAATCGGCGGCATTCGCATAGAACGCACGCTCGGCTTTCGAAAGTCGTTTGCCATCAAAGTCGTGACCCCATGCAAAAGCTTGTTTGACGGACTTGGCGCGTTTCACGACGGGGTCGATGGCCGCGAGTTTCTGCTCAAAATAGATCGACCGCCACTCGGGGTGATAGTTCGAGACCGCAAGCGTATGGCCGGGCTGGATGTGAAGGTAAGCATAGCCGCCAAATCCGGCCTCGTCGGCGAGGTGACCAAGGGCTTGCTTGATGATGCTCTCGTCACCCTGGAGGGCGGTGATATCGGTGAGCTTGTCCAGCCAGTGCTGCATTTTCTTACTCCGTTTTGGTGTTCAGGTGGAACAGGTCACGAGAGCCCCTCGACGTTTATTATGGTATGTGATTAAAAGCAACCCTAGATTGCATAATATACCTTATGGAACTCGCAGTCGGCACTGTTCAAATTCCCCCCAAGCAGACGTATTTCATTTCCAAATAATCATCTGCGCCATGGCGAGATCCTTCGCGGCCGATGCCGGATTGTTTGATGCCGCCGAACGGTGCGGTCTCGGTAGAAATCAACCCGGTATTGACGCCAACCATCCCGTACTCCAGTGCTTCTGCTACCCGCCAGACTTTTTTCAGGTCGCTGGCGAAGAAATAGGCAGCAAGGCCGAATTCCGTATCGTTGGCCTGCTGGATAACGTCTTCCACAGTATCGAAACGGAAGAGCGGTGCGACGGGCCCGAATGTTTCCTCACGCGCGACCTTCATCGCCCGGGTGACGTCTGTCAGGACGGTTGGCGTGAAGAATGTTCCTGCACCTTCGACACGTGCTCCTCCGGTCAGTATATTGGCGCCCTTGCCGACCGCGTCTCTGACATGGTCCTCGACCTTGGCCAGTCCCTGCTCATCGATTAGCGGACCGATTGACACGCCCGGCGCAAACCCATCACCGACCGACATTTCGGCAACCCTTGCAGCAAGCTTTGCTGCAAATGCATCATAGACACCTGACTGGACATAAAGCCGGTTGGCGCAGACGCAGGTTTGGCCGGCGTTGCGATATTTGGAGGTCATCGCACCCTCGACCGCCGCATCGAGATCGGCGTCATCAAAGACGATAAAAGGCGCATTGCCACCGAGCTCAAGGCTGACCTTCTTAATCTGGTCGGAACACTGGCGCATGAGTATCCGGCCGACTTCCGTCGACCCGGTAAAGGTGATCTTGCGAACCTTATTGTTGCCGCAAAGCTCCCGGCCGATCGCTGGACCATCCTGGCCGACTATGAGATTTAGAACGCCTGCCGGCACGCCGGCCTGTTGCGCGAGCACAGTCAGGGCAATAGCCGTTAGCGGGGTCTGCTCGGCAGGCTTTGACACAACGGTACATCCGACGGCAAGCGCTGGCGCGATCTTGCGCGTCAGCATCGCGGCGGGAAAGTTCCAGGGTGTAATGGTGCCGACCACGCCCACCGGCTGGCGAATGACAAATAGGCGCTTGTCGCTGGAAGAAGCAGCTATGGTTTCGCCATAGATCCGCTTAGCCTCTTCTGCAAACCATTCGATGTAGGAGGCAGCATACAGGATCTCGCCGAGGGCCTCGGCAAACGGCTTGCCCATTTCCGCGGTCAGGATGGTGGCTAGTTCATCGGCATTGGCGATCATCAGATCAAACCAGGCGCGTAGAATGAAGGCGCGCTCTTTTGCCGGACGCGCGGCCCATGCGGGTTGCGCGGCATAGGCCGCATCGATTGCAGTCTTCGTGTCGTCTGCACCCATATCCGGCAGCGAGGCGAGCACTTCCCCGGTGGCCGGATTGAGAACGTCGAACATTTGACGCGAACCACCTTGCGTCCATACGCCATCGATGTAGCCGGACGACTTGAGAAGCGGCGAAGACGAGGAAACGTGCTTGGTCAAGGCATGAGTGAAGGTCATATTATTCTCTCCAGCGCTACAGCAAACCGATCCGACATCAGTGGCCAGCGACAGCTTCGAGGATCGAGGCTTCGACAATGTCGAGCGCCTCGCCGAAGATGTTGTCCTGAATGGTGAGCGGAGAAAGGAACCGAATGACGTTTCCGTAAGTCCCACAGGTCAGCAGAATGAGCCCCTTCTCCAGCGCGACGAGGCGAACTTTATTGGTAAATTCGGCGCTGGGCAGCTTTGTCGTCCTGTCGCTGAACTCCACTGCATTCATGAAGCCCGGCCCTCTGACATCGACGATTTCGGGCACGTTTTCGCGCAGCGATTCCAGCCGCTGCTTCAGTCGGCCGCCAAGCTGGTTGGCGCGATTGCAGAGATCCTCGTCTGCGATGACGTCGAGCACGGCATGGGCGGCTGCAATACCAATCGGGCTCCCGCCGTAGGTTCCGCCCAGACCGCCCGGACCTGGCGCATCCATGATCTCAGCGCGACCGGTGACGGCGGCAAGCGGAAAGCCGCCGGCCAGACTTTTCGCCATTGTCACTAAGTCGGGAGCAACCTGATGGTGATCCATGGCAAACATTTTACCCGTACGCGCAAAGCCCGTCTGAATTTCATCGGCGATGAGCAGGATGCCATGCTGGTCGCAAATCGCGCGGAGCGCCGTCATGAAAGCGGCGGGTGCCGGATAGAAGCCTCCTTCTCCCTGAACCGGTTCGATGATTATAGCGGCGACACGCTGCGGATCGACATCTGCTGCAAATAGCTTTGCCAGCGCTGCAAGGGACTGTTCCGGGGTGACGCCATGTAGTTCGATCGGGAATGGCACGTGAAAGACATCACCAGGCATGGCGCCGAAGCCGATCTTGTAAGGTACGACCTTACCCGTGAGCGCCATGCCCATGAAGGTGCGGCCATGGAAGCCACCGCTGAAGGCAATCACCGCCGAACGCCCCGTCGCAGCGCGCGCGATTTTAATTGCGTTTTCAACCGCCTCGGCGCCCGTCGTGACGAAAATGGTCTTTTTGGCAAATTTGCCGGGCGTCAGCGCGTTCAGGCGTTCGGCCAGCGCCACGTAGTTTTCATAGGGCACGACCTGATGGCAGGTGTGCGTAAAGTGATCCAGCTGCTGCTTGACGGCCGCAATCACGCGGGGATGCCGGTGGCCGGTGTTGAGAACGGCGATGCCCGATGCAAAATCGATATAGCGCCGCCCCAGCTTGTCCCAGATCTCGGAGTTTTCGGCACGCTCGGCAAAAATCTGCGTGGTCATGCCGACACCGCGTGCGATGGCAGTGCTTCTTCGTTCAGTTATACTCATGGCATTCATCGGGACGTCCTCACCCTATAAGAAAGTTCATTTGCGGGATTATCGTGTGCGACAACTCGGGGCCGCTCAGTCTCTGTGTTGAACTGAAAACGTTATTTTAGATGCGACCGGCCGCGCTTACACCGCTTGCGTGTCTGGCGGTAATCGTTGCTAGGCAGTGGCTCGAAGCAGCCTCCGCTGAGCAGTCCCGCTGCTCTCATCACCGATGCGAAATTGGTTGAGTACCTCATGAAGATCTTTTGCTTCCAAAGCGACAGACTTCACGATGCGATTTGTAGCTTCAACCATGATGCCATTTTGTTGCGTAATATTGTCGATTAGTCCAACCGCAGCATTAGTTTCCCGAATGCTAGCATTTTGGGATTTTGCGCCCTGCGCGATTGAATCGATATTCGTAGCGATCAAGGAAACGCTTCCCTTAATTTCGTGAAGCCTATCCTGGGCTGCCTTTACGAGTTCCGCGCCGTGGACGACATTTTTTCTCGATTCCGAAACTAGATTTCGTATTTCAAGCACCGACGCTCCGGTCTTCTGTGCCAACTCGCGGACCTCGTGTGCGACAACCGCAAAACCTTTTCCGCTCTCCCCTGCCCGCGCCGCTTCCACGCCGGCATTCAAAGCCAGAAGATTTGTCTGAAACGCGATGCCCTCGATCAGGTCGGCGATCGTCGTGATCTTCAGCGAAGACTTTTCAATCTGGGTCATCGCATCGACCGCCTGGACGACGACCTCGCCGGATCTCCGGATTTGTTCATTCGCGCGCTGTGCAGCTTGAGACACGTCAATTGCCAACTGGCTTCCAGTGGCTGCGACCGTCACGATTTCATTGAGCGCGGCTGAAGTTTCTTCCACCGAGGCGGCCTGCTGTTCCGTGCGTCTAGCGAGATCGTCTGTATCAACCTGGAGATCCAGCATGTCCCGGCTTATGATTGTCGCTTTACCGTTGGCTTCCTTCAACGTGGCGCCAAGCCTCTCCATCGACAGGTTAAAATCGAGACGGAGCTGATCGAGTTCCCGCTTGAACGGTTGCTGTAGACGGACGGCGAGATCGCCTTCTGCGACCTGATGCAGGCCAAACGCCAGCGCCTGTACGGCAAACCGCGTGGTATCCGCATCCTCTTGCTTTTCTGCCTGGACCGTCAGTTGCTGTTCGGCCGCAAGCATGCGTACTTCACCGGCCTCATGTTCGGCTGCAAGTTTCTTCTGCGCGTTCTCCCTAAAGATTTTCAAGGCGCGGGCCATTTCGCCAATCTCATCTTTTCGATGTGTCCCAGTCACGTCGATGGATAGGTCTCCACCTGCGAGCTTTATCATTAATCGCGTTAGCGCCTGGATTGGCGTTTTGAGCGCGAAAATGAGCAGGACGCCTGCCGCGATGCCAACAACAAGAGCGACAACCGACGCCATAAGCGACAGTGTCTGCGCCTGTGCCTGAACCGTCGCAGCGCCCTCCCGCTGCCGGTCGGCAAAACGGACGATGGCTTCCCAAGCCTGATTTATGTCGGAAGAAATAGCGCCGTAGGACCGACGTCTGTCTGCAGCCACCCTTACCAAAGCGCTTGCCTCATGGTCGAAGTCCCGCATCAACACACTCGACTGTGCGACAAGCCCAGTGATGCCAGGCCTTAAGGTCGCCAGTGGCTTGTACTGCGATAGGTAGAAGCTTGCGCCCTTGATCCTGCCTTGAAACATCTGCAGATTTGCATCATTCGGCTTCGCGACAAAATCAGCAGCCGCTACACGCAATTCGAGGAGTGCCCCCTCCATTTTCTGGCTCAGCAGAGCGGTTTTCTTCACGTCGGTAGGACTCGCCTCGCCGATCATAGTAACTTGCCCCAGCACGTTGGCTTTGATTTGGAGGAGCGTCTTCAATCCGTCGCTGATCGCCCGGCGCGCGCTGTCCTCACCAAGCTGCAACACCCACAACTGATAGATCTTAGCCTGCATGAAGATGGTAACGGTTCTGGCCTCGCGCAGATCGGCCTGCTCCTGCGGCGAGGAGGCAAGCACCATGTTCTTTTCAAGCTGGAGAACCTGTTCACCAAGCAAGCGCTTCACGGCATCGCGGTTGGCTTGATCGGATTTTTCGAGAAATCCGGCCATTTTTTCATAGGTCTGCTTATAGCCACCAAGTGTGATAATACCGGCATTCGTTCCGTGAAGCCGATCGTCCAACATGGACCCCGCTATGGCGTTGACGACAGCTAGCGAAACCATGCCCAAGAGCAGCGGCATGATGATCAAGATGATTTTCGTCTGTATACGACCTTTTTCCAAGAGACTCCCAAAGACCATATTCTTCTCCCAATAAAACCATCGGCTCGTGCTTACGAGCGCTTGAGCAGCCGTTCGACCGCCGCCGCAAAGTTCAGCAACGTCGCTTCATGGCCACGACGACCGACGATCTGAAGACTCGGCGGCGGCAGCGCAGAGTGGCCCTTCATCGGCATTGCCAGAGCGGGGTGCCCCGTGTGATTGAACAGGCAAGTCTGGCGCACCAAACCCATTGTGAAGTCGATATCCTCGCCTGATACCAGCAACTTGACGGCATCCTTGCGCGGATGCAGGACTGACAACGTCGGCGTCAGAATGAGATCGACCTCGCTCAGGACATGATCGACCTTGCGGGTCATGGAGACGCGTTGCTCGCAGGCGCTGATATACTCACTAACGTGCATCCGACCTGCTGCTTCGAACCAGTCCTGTGCCAAGACGGGATAGTGACGAATATCCTCGCCATAATTGGCGCGGTGAAACGCTGCACCCTCAACGAAGAAGATGCGGCCGTGCATCTCGAGGATCTCCTGCAGGTGCGGGAGCTTTATTTCCGTAACGGTGGTTCCGCCACCGGAAAGACGATCCAATACATCGGCGAAATCATCACCGATGAGGCGATCAGCGTCGGCTATCCAGCGAGGATCAAAACCGATGGATCGCACTTGGGTGGCCTCCACACCGCTGTCGGATAGTGCGTTCCACATCAGACGCACGTCTTCTACCGTCGTTGCCATCGGACCGATGTGATCGAGCGAAGGAACCAGAGGATAGACACCGTCTTTAGACCAAACGCCAAAACTTGGCTTTAGTCCCACCGTCCCGCAACAAGCCGATGGGATCCGGATCGATCCTCCCGTATCCGTTCCGATAGCTCCAAGGCAGAAGCCGGCGGCTAGTGCTGCCGCCGAGCCGCCACTCGATCCCCCGACGGTCAGTGCCGGGTCACGCGGATGGGTGACTTCGGCAGTCCGCACGCCGAAAGCACCGGGATCGGAAATCGAAACGCCAAGAATGATGGCGCCCGCATCCCTCAGACGCTTGACCACCGGAGCATCTGTGGTCGGAACGTTTCCGCCCCGGAACGGAAGTCCGGCCGAGCAGGGAATGCCGTTCGTGTCGCAGTTTTCCTTGATGATGACCGGCATACCAGCCAGAGGCGGTAATGGTCCGCCAGCCTCCAACAGGCTGTCCATTGCACGAGCAGCGTTCAGTGCTTCATCTGCCGATAAGACACGAATGGCCCCTACGGCGGCATTGCCCTCTGTAATGCGCGTCAGGAACTGCGATGTCAGCTGTTCAAAGCTGACATCGCGCTGGGTGACGGTAGCGCTTGCTGCCGCCATGTTGGAAAACAACGTTTCCATCCGGTTATCACCCACGGTTTAAAGGCTGCACTGGGCGATGTCTGGGTCGATCTGGCCGTAGTTCTTGACGATATCCCATTGGCCTTTATCGTTTCCACGAGCCAGCAGGCTGTTGGACCGCATGACATTGTTCGCCGCAAAGTTGACTTTGCCCTGCGGGGCATCGAACTCAACCTCACGGAAGGCGGCCCTAACCGCATCCGTCTCCGTCGTTCCTGCCTTCTCGACTGCAGCCTTGTAGAGATAGACGGCGTCGTAGGCAGCCTCGCCGATCGCACTGATAGGCTTGTCCGCACCGAACATTTCCGAATAGGCTTTCTTGAAGGCCGTGTTTCGCTCACTCTCCAGACCCATAAAATAAGCTTGGTTTGAGAGCGCTCCTGACGTCAACTCTGGATGGAAGAAGGAAAAGGTTTCGTCCAGCCCATTGGAGAACAACTGCTGCTTGAAACCGAAGCTCTTGTACTGCTTCAGGCATGTGATCAAATCGTTGCCGGCAACCATGACCCAGACGAAATCCGGGTTAGCCGCCTTTAGGCGGTCGAAGACGGGACCGAAGTCCTGCGTGCCGAACGGCAGGAATTCTGCACCTAGCACTTTCCCGCCCTTTGCCTCTAGCGCGACCTGGACTTCCTCAGCGCTCTTGCGCGGCCACACATAGTCAGAGCCGATGATGTATGTCGTCTTTCCTTCGTTGGCCGTCAGCCAGTCGACAGACGGCACGATTTGCTGGTTCGGCACCTGCCCCGTCGAGAAGAAATACGGCTCGCAAACTCCGCCCTCGTAGTAGGTCGTGTACATCAGAAGTTTTTTCGCAGGCGTTGTGACGCTACGCGCGGCGACATGGGTAAGGCTTGCGATGAGGCCGATGATAGCATCGACTTCATCGTCGTTGACGAGTTTCCTAGCCTTGTCGATTGCGCCACGGGTTGTTGTCTGATCGTCCTCCACGGTAACATCGATCTGGCGTCCCGCAATGCCGCCGGCATTGTTGATTTCAGCGATCGCAAGATTAAAGCAGTTGAGCTGGGTTTCGCCGAGGATGGTTTCCAGCCCCGTCAGACCTGACAGGAAACCGAGTTTGATCGGTCCTTCCTGGGCACGCAGAATGCTTGGCATGCCCAGAGACATCGAGGCGACCGCGGCTGCGCCCGCACCAAAGGTCTTCAGCGTCGTGCGGCGTGTTATCAATCTTGAAGTCATGTCATTCCCCTTTCGTGGTTGTTATTTTCTTCCAGCCTCAGACGGACAGATACCGCTGAAGAAGTTCCTCATTTTCCAGTTCGGCGGGATGGCCGCCGTAGACGATCTCTCCTTTAACCATGATCACGAAGCGATCGGCCGCGGCCTTTACGAGCCCGAGGTTCTGCTCGACCATAAGTATTGAGATTTTTCGGGTCGTGACGAGTTCGCGCAAGAACAGGCCAATGTCCTGAACGATGTTGGGCTGGATCCCTTCCGACGGCTCGTCGAGCAGCAGCACCCTCGGATCTCCGCACATGGCGCGCGAGATGGCTAGCTGCTGCTTCTGGCCACCAGACATGGTGCCGGCGAGTTGTCGATGTCGTTCGGCGAGGATTGGAAAACGCTCGAACACGAACTCCGGTATTGCGGCAACTGCAGCCGTGTTCGCTCTCAGCCCCATCCGGAGATTTTCCTCGACCGTCAGCTTGTCGAAGATGCCACGACCCTGCGGGACGTAGCCGATGCCGCTTCTTGCGATATGATATGTCGGCTTGCCCGTGATGGCGCGATCCTTCATGTAAACATCGCCTCCTGTCGCAGGCACGAGGTTCATGATCGTTTTCATCAAGGTGGTCTTGCCGACGCCGTTGCGTCCGAGCAAAGCCACGACTTCGCCTTCGCCGACCTCAAGATCGATGCCATTGAGGATCTGTGCCGAGCCATAAGCCGATTTAAGTGCTTCAACCTTCAGCATCAGTGCCGCCCCAGATAAACGTCGCGAACTGCCTCATTGCTTTCGATATCCTCGAAGGAGCCGGACGCAATCAATGCGCCATGGTGAAGAACGATGGTGCGTGCATTCAGCTCTCGCACGAACGCCATGTCGTGCTCGATCACGATGACCGTGGCCTCGCCGCGCAATTGTTTGAGGAAACGGGCGGTGTCGCTGGTCTCATCGACCGAAAGCCCGGCCGTCGGTTCGTCAAGCAGCAAAACCTTCGGCTTCATAGCCAGCGCCATGCCCATTTCGAGCCACTGCTTGCCGCCATGAGGAAGATCAGCGCCGCGTATGTCTCGTTCCGCAGTCAAGTGTATCTTTTCGATCAGAGCGTCGAGTTCGTCTCTATTTAAGCCTCGCCCACCGGCAAGGGTCAGGTTCTCCGCAACAGTCAGACTCTCGAAGACGCTTGGCACTTGAAACTTGCGGGCGATGCCGAGGTTGGCGATCTTTTCAGGAGGCAGGCCGTTGATGACTTCGTCACCGAAGAGGACCCTGCCCTCGCTCACAGGAAGCGTTCCGCAGATCATGTTGAGAAGCGTGCTCTTGCCAGCGCCGTTCGGCCCGATGACACAAATCAGCTCGCCCGGGGCAAAGACTTCGGAGACACCATTGATGGCCTTGAAAAGGCCGAAGCGCTTTGTGACGTTTTCCAGTGTGAGGAACGGGATCGTTGAATTGCTCATTGAGCTACTCCTCCCCTTTTCCAGCGTTTGAAAAGATCAAGGACGAAAGCGGGAATACCCTTCGGAAACACGAGAACGAGCAGGATGAAGAAAGTGCCGATCGCCAGCGGCCACGCCGCGACACTCATAGAGCTGATCTTCTGCTGCAGTTGCCAGACGACAAACGTGCCGATCACTGCGCCCGTCAGCGTCCCGCTACCACCGACGGCGACCCAGATGATAACCTCGGTCGAAAGGAGAAGCGCGATCTGGTCTGGTGCGACGAAGCCGGCGCAGCTCGCATAAAGTGCGCCTGCGAAACCCGCCATCGCGGCGGAACTGACGAATGTCAAAAGCAGAATACGCTGTGTCGGATAACCGAGTGTCCGGACTTTCGTTTCGTTGTCTTGGATTGCGGTAAGAAGCAGTCCGAGACGGCCGTGCATGAGCCGCAAGGCAACGAGCAGGCTGACCGCAAGAATGCCAAGTGCCAGGTAGTAAGAAGAAAGCGTGCCAGAGAAATCAAAGTTAAAGATTGACAGCGGCGGTACGCCAATAAGTCCGGAGTCGCCCCCTGTCACGCTCGACCAGCCGATCGCAATCTGATTGGCGATCAGCGTCAAGGCGAGCGTTACGATTGTAAAGTAGGCGCCTCGGACGCCGCCGTAAAGTATGAAATAGCCGACGCAAAGTGCAACGAGAACGGCAACGCCGACGCCGAACAGCAGACCCACTAAACTGACCCACTGCGGCTCGAGCCCGAACCGGATCGACGCGATAGCCATTCCGTAGGCGCCCAGACCGAAGAACGTCGCATGGCCGAAGCTGAGGATACCGGTTCTACCCCAGAATATATCGAGGCTAAGGGCAAATAGGCTAAGCAGCATAATGTCGCGATATGTCGAAAGCGTATAGCTCTTGACGAAAAGGGGAAGAATGATGAGAGCCGCCAGCATGATCAGCGCAATGACCGTCGAAGGGCGGTAAGTCCTGATGTTCCGGCGCATCATGGCTGAGCCTGCCGGTTGAATTATAGTCATGCGGGCAACACCCCATTTGGACGGAAACGCAGGATTACGATTGCCATCACCAGCACCAGGGCTTGGGCGACGGTAGTGGGTATCTGGTATGAAAGCGCTGTCTCAAGACCGCCAATGAAGCTGCTTCCAGCCGCAACACCGGCCACACTGCCCGCGCCTCCAACCAGAACCACAAAGAACGAGCGCGCCAGATAGTTGACCCCCATATAGGCCGTGACCGCCGTCATCGGGGCGAGAAGGACACCTGCCAGGGCCGCCATTGCAGCACCGGACGCGAAGGCCCGTGCATTGACCTTCTCGACATTGACACCCATCACCGCCGCCATCTCACCGTTCTGGATAGCCGCCCTGACATTGAGCCCGAAGTTCGTTTTCTTGAACACGACGATTGTGGCGAAGAAAACGGTCATGACCAACCCGATCAGGAACAAACGGTAGGCCGGATAGGTCGCGCCAAATAGGTCGATTGCGCCTTCAAACGGACCTGTTACCCGTTGTGGGGCTGCCCCGAATGTAAGGACGAGGAGTTGCTGAATGATGAGGCTGAGACCCCAGGTTACGAGGATCGCGTGCAGAGGATTGCCATAGACCCGGGCGATCAGTACACGTTCGACCATCAGCCCGATGCAATATCCCACGAGCGGTCCGACTAGAAGCGCCAGCCAGAAACTGCCGCCTGCTGCCTGAACGGCCACAAGCGTGAATGCGCCGATGGTAACGAACTCGCCATGGGCAAGATTGATCACGTTCATCAAGCCGAAGATGATGGCAAGCCCCATCGAAACAATGAGAAGAATACCGATCAGGGTCATCATGTTCAGCATAAAGGGAATCGCGGTCTGCATCAGACGTTACCCCCGAATGCGAATGGCCACTTTCCATTTGAAAGAGGAAAATTTGCCGGAAGCAGTTCCTCGTAGCTCAAGGCCGCGCTGAGAACCGCGCTGTCGGCTCCGCGCGCGCCAATGATCTGCAGACCGATTGGCAATCCATCCGGTGTCAATCCGCACGGCACGGAGCAAGCAGGCTGCTGGCTAAGATTGATCGGAAAGCTGAAGGAAGACCATTCAATCCAGCTTCCAAAGCCGCTTCCTGGAGGAACATCGTGACCCGCTTCAAACGGTGAGATGGGAACTGTGGGCGAAATTACAAAATCCAAGTCGACGAGAAGCGCATCCATGGCCGCGCCGTAACGGCTACGTTGGACTTCTGCGCCCATTCGCTCGACCCCGCTGTAGGCCTGTCCGAGCGATGCGGCTTGAAGAAAGCCTGGATCCAATACCGAGTGATTTGCTGCGTCGATCAAAGATAGCCGGTTGGCGGCGCCAATATACCAGTGGCGGTAGAAAATCTCCAACAGGTCGTCCTGATAGGGTAACTGGATTTCCACGACGCTGGCACCCGCTGCTTCTAACTTTAAAAGTACCCTCTCGATAGCAACCTGAATTGCGAGATCGACGCTGCCGACGCACGGCGTTTTCCAATAGCCAATCCGCTTTCCTGCCCATTCGATGTGAGAGGGCCTGATGGGCGGAAATGGCGTTGGCGGCTGCGTCCAATCGCTGACGTCACGCCCAGACATGACCTCGAGCATAAGAGCTGCGTCGGCAACCGTCCGCGTCATCGGCCCAATGTGGGCGACCGAGCCGTAAGAGCTTGGTGGATTGGCCGCTACACGGCCGTAAGTAGGCTTGTGTCCGACAATGCCGGTGAAAGCTGCGGGGATGCGGATCGAACCTCCACCATCCGTGCCCAGATGCAGTACGCCTGCCCCGCAGGCCGCTGCCACGGCAGCGCCGCCTGACGAACCGCCCGGCGTTCGTGAACTATCCCATGGATTTCGAGTGATTCCGAACGTCGGGCTATCAGTTAGCGCCTTCCAGCCAAACTCCGGAGTAGTGGTCTGTCCGATGAATACTGCGCCTGCCTTGCGTAGTCGGCTGACCGAGGGCGCATCCTGGCCACCGGTAGCGGTGTCTGTGGTGCTGCTGCCATAGCGTACGCTCCAACCTTCAACGAGCACTATGTCTTTGATCGTCGTGGGTATGCCATCGATAGGAGACAGGGGGGCCCCTCTACGCCAACGCTCTCCCGAAGCTTCGGCGGAGGCCAACGCGCCTTTCGAGTCGATAAAAGTAAATGCGTTGAGTGGTGCAATGTCCGCTGCGCGGACTAGGGCCGCGCGCGCGACATCGACCGGTGACAGATCACCTTTTTGATAGGCAGTCGTCAGTGCGTGACAATTGAGAAGACATAGATCTGATACCGCTGAAGCCAATCCAGCGCAACTTTGGTCGGTGCCCAATTTAGTTCCCTTTATAAATTTTTCGGCACTATGCACGCGACGGAGAAATATATAAAATGCAAAATATGAAGAGTATCAGTCTATAAAGTGGATCAATGAATCTTACTCTCCGCCAACTTCGTTATATCGCTGCGGTTGCGGAAAGCGGCTCGATCGCCGCTGCTGCGAGGGAGTGCCGGATCGCGCAATCTTCTATTTTAGCTGCTCTTGACCAAGCTGAAGTGGAAATGGGCGCGCGGCTTTTTGACCGTCGGCCGTCCCGTGGAGTCGTTGCCACGCCCGCTGGCGGCCGCTTCCTTGCGTCTGCCCGCCGCCTACTCGTTGCTGAGGCGGAATTTGAGAGGACAATGGATCGGCACAACCAACTTATGCCTCCTGTCCTACGCATTGGTTGTTTCGAGCCCTTTGGCGCCTTGTTCATGCCTGAACTCCTGAGGCGATTTACGGAGGGGGCGGACATTGAAGTGCAGCTTTATGAAGGTGAACAGCCGCAGCTGCTTGCGTGGCTGGAAGCCAGCACGGTGGACGCGATCGTCACCTACGACATTGGAACCGGTCTCCCCGAAGATGCCGCCGTGCTGGCAAGAGTACCGGCGCACGCGCTCATGCATGTTTCTCACCCTCTGGCGGCCAAGCCGGCTTTCAGTCTTGCCGAACTTGCCCAACTACCCTTCGTTCTCCTGGACCTGCCACAAACCGCAGCTTACCTCCTGACTTTGTTCGACATTGCCGGCCAGCGGCCAAAAGTCGCCTTCCGCACGCGCAGCTATGATTCCGTACGTGCAGCGGTAGCCTGTGGTTTTGGATTCTCGATACTCAATATGAGGCCGATTGGGCGTGGCAGTCCCGATAGTGAAGAGCTAGTCCGACGACCATTAAACGACGATCTGCCTGCACCGCAGTTAATGATCGCCGATCGCTATGGGGATGCGAAGCCTGCGTTCCTGAGGCGGTTCACAAAAATCGCTCATGAATTCTTCGATGGTGTGGGACCGGAACACTTCACAGTAACTCTGCCCTCCAAGCCGCAGTAGTTGCAGCTTGTTACGCCCGAAGCTTTCACAATCCGGAAAAGTGACCGCCGGATGGTGAGCCCGGTGGAATAACTGGCAGGCTGACTTAACACGCATCGCGAAGCCTGCTTTCGATCAGGAGACCGCTCTCGTCCATAATCGGGTGGGCAACGGAGATTATATGGGCGTTGATACGCTTCAGGTCGCGCAACAAATCGAGATGCAGCGAACTGGTTTGCAGGCTGTCGGCGCGGCCACCGCGCAGGCGTTCAAGATGACGCTCAGCCGACTGCTTTTCCATCCGGCGCACTTCGACCTTCATTTTCATCAACTGCCTGGCGAGATTGAAGTCGCGAGTGGCGAAGATCGTCTGGGCGACCCGCAGGTTGTCGATGGTCAGATCAAAGAGCGTCTTCAACTCCTCGTACCCATCCTCCGAGAGCTTCAGGCTGAGGGAGGCTTTCTTGACGACCTGCGGCAGGAGGCCTTTTTCGATGATGTCACCAATATGCTCGAGGTTGATCGCATAGTCGATGATGACGATCGACCTGCGGCTGTTCTCCTCGGTAAGACCCTCTCGGCCAAGCTTCGAGAGGTAGATCTTCACTTCCTGTTGCAGGCTATCAACTCGCTTTTCCAGCAACGGGATCTCTTTTGATGCGGAGATGTCGTTCTTCTCGAACGCCTCGTAAGCGCGTATCATCATGCGCTCGATGAGATCCCCGATGCCGAGTACCTCACGTGTGGCGCTGGCGAGAGCGATCACCGGCGTCGATAGCTCCTCGGCGTCCAGATATTTTGGACCGTTGTCGGACTGGGGTTCTTCCGGCACTAAGTAGATCATCAGTCGCGACAAGGGCCGTGAGAACGGCCACGCGAGCGCCGCCAGGGCGAGGTTGAAGCCAAGATGCGCATCGACTGGCAATTTTGCCGCCGGAAGCGGCAACATGTCGAGCAGGTGCGCACCATAGCCGGCAAGTGGTAGTGCGACCAAACAGCCGGCGGCCCGCACGATGAGGTTAGAAAGCGTCACGCGTCTGACTGAGACCGGGCCGGACAGCGATGCTACAACTGGGGGAATGGCGCCGCCGAGATTGGCGCCGAGGACCAGGACGATGATCAGACCCGCCGATAGGATCCCGGTCGACGCCAAAGACAGGATCAGGACCACTGCGGCGAGGCTGGACGACGAAACAAAGGCGATACCCGCAGAGAAGACAAGCGCGACCGGCCACGCATTGTCGAGCAAGCCGATGAAGGCGGCGAGTGCGGGCGAATGTCGCATCGGTTCGGTCGCAGCTCCAAGCAGGTGCAGGGACAACAACATCAGCCCGATACCGATCAGCGCTGTACCCCCGCCCTGCCGATTGATCGAGCCGCTGCGATAGAGCACGATGCCGGCAAGGATCACGAGCGGTGAGAGCCACTCGATGCCGGTGGCGACAATCCAGGCGGTCACAGCCGTGCCGACATTGGCGCCGAGTAGCACGATCTGCGCCATGCGCGGCTTGACCAGTTCGCGCTTGACGAACGAGGCAACCATCAGCGCCGTCGCCGTCGAGCTCTGCAGCGCCACGGTTGCGACAAAGCCGGAGAGGAAGGAGCGCACACTGCCGCGCGTCCCGGACGCCAACCCTGTTCTGAGCTTTGCCCCGAAGGCACGCGACACGCCACCCTTAACCTGCGACAAGCCGAACAGCAGCAGGGCGACCGCGCCGAACAGGTTGATCATCACGATTGTGGTTTCCAAGTCTGCCTCCTTTTCGCTTGGTACTGCAGGACAGCGGCAGTCGCTGATCGATACGAACAACAGCGGTTGCTCCCAAGGCGAGCAGCCGCCGCCTGCTTTACACAGGGTCCAAAGGCAGGCGGCGGCCGTCCCCGGGAGGAGGATGCTGGCTCTACTGCACCAGCCGGCAGACAACGGCTTGCTCAGCCGTTATTCCGGTGTTCATATGGACCCTGCCGCGGCCGATCGCTCGCGGCTGAAGCTGACTTATCGGTAAAGCCCCAGCCTTCATGGGCGAACACCTCGCGGACGAGAACCTGCCAGCTGTCGGGATCGGTCGCCGTCAAAAGCGCTCCAGTGCGTTTGGTCGCGTCGTAGGCCGAGCCATCAAGGCAGGCCACGTAGGCGCCGGCCTCGGTCGCAATCAGCGTGCCAGCGAGATGATCCCATGGCGTCAGGCGGTCGAGCATCACGAAGTGGCCGTGGCCACTGGCAAAGGCGCGATACATGTGCGCCGCGCAGCGATGACTTGAGAACATCCTTGGTTTCGCAAGTTTTGCCAGAATGTCAGGCTTGACCGCTGCGGGGAGAAAATCCGTAGAGACATAACCTGTCATCTCCGCCAACGGCGCTGGTGTCGAGACCTGCAGCCGTCGTTCGGTGCCATCTGCTCGGATGAGGAACGCGCCGCCGCCCTGTTCTGTCATAACCCAGTCGTCACTCATCGGATCATAGATGACGCCGGCAATCGCTTTACCGTGCCGCACGATGGCCGCCATAACGCCGAAGAGCGGCATGCCCGCCACGAAATTCGCCGTTCCGTCGAGAGGATCAACAACGACAGCTAGCTCCTCGTGGTCAAGTCGATCCAACAGCGCGGGGTCCTTCGACGCGCTCTCCTCGCCCACGAACAGCGCGTTCGGCAACATGCGTGCAATCTCCTGGGCGAGAAAGCGCTCGGCAGCTTCGTCAGCTGCCGTCACAAGATCCGTCGCATCCGATTTGGTACGGACGTCGAGGTCCCTCACCTGCTGGAACCTTGGGAGGATTTCTCGCCAGGCGGCCTGACGAAGCTTGTCACCAAGTTCTCGAAGATCGAATTCCACGAAGTCCTCACTTTCTGCGACGATGAACGGGCCTTAAACGGATGCCCTGGTCCTCACTGTGGCTGCCTGATGTGACGCGATGTAGGCGCGCAACTTTTCCATTTCGTCTGTCTGGACAGCGGAAAACCCGGCCCTCAGCAACCGGCCCCAGATCGCATCGGGATTTTTGACCGCAGCGGTATCGGTGAAGCCCGGAGAGGCGACGCCATCCAGCGTGTTGACCCACAAGGTAATGCTGGCGTCGTGGAAACGCTGCCTGATCGCCTCGACCTCCGCGATGTCCTTGAACGAGACTTCGCAGATCAGCGGCTTCAATCGGAAGACAAGCTCCACTTGTTCGTCGGCGTCATCGTGCTCCAGATGCGTGCGAGCAATAAAGGGGGCGCCCTTCGAGGTGATATTCTCCTTGATCCAGACAAGGTCGTCCTCGGTCTTGAGATCCGCCCAGAAGTCCACTTGCTGGTCGACACCCATTTTCTGGGCATAGGCCAGGACCTCTGGAATGACGTGCCGGTGCTTGATGTCCAGATGAATGAGGATTTTGTCGCGGGTGAGCTCGAACACATCGAGAAGACTGGGAAGCTTCTCGTCGGTTAAGGCATTGTCCGACCCACCGTCGCGGTTGCGTAGCGCAGTCGACGTCAGTTCCTGGAGTGTAAGCTGCTCGGGTTCGCTGCTGAGGCCAGCCATGCGCTCCAACGTGTCGTCGTGCAGCAGCACGAACTCACCATCGGCGGTACGACGTACATCGATCTCCACAACGTCATACCCCGCGTCGATTGCTCGTTGGATCGAAAGAAGGCTGTTCTCCGGAGCATCCTGCCAGACGCCGCGATGTGCGACGATCGCGCACTGACGATCCGGATCGGTCATGTAGTCGAAATAGTTCATTTCATTACCTTAGTTGTGGCAGCGAACGCACCTGGGATTGCCTTTCCGGTTACGGCGTCGAAGAGGTGCAGCTTCAGTAGGGGACATGTGAGGAGCAGCACATTCCTGTCGGGCGCTTGGGATCCAAAGGGGGTCGTTATGCGCACGGTGGTGCCGGAAAGATCAGCTGCAAGGATAGAATGTGAGCCCAGGTCTTCGCGGTATCGAACATGGGCCTTTACGGCTGAGGCGTTGCCAGCCGTGTCAAACAGGACATCCTCGGGTCGTATGCCCAACTGGAATTTTCCTTTGAGATCGCAATCGGCGACAGGCTGGCCGTCAGATAGACGAAGCACCGATCCGTCACCGGTGACCGGCAGGATATTCATCGGCGGTGAGCCGATGAACCTTGCCACAAAGATCGAAGCCGGCCTGTGATAAATCGCCTTTGGCGTATCGTATTGCTCTACCTCACCCTTGTTGAGGATGAGGATCCTGTCGGCCAGCGTCATCGCCTCGACCTGATCATGGGTGACGAACACTGTCGTCGCGCCGATCCTTTTGTGCAGATCGGCTAGTTCGATGCGCGTGTCGTGCCGCAATTGCGCATCGAGGTTGGACAGGGGCTCATCGAACAGCAGAACAGCTGGTTCACGGACGATCGCCCGCCCGATCGCCACCCGCTGGCGCTGCCCGCCGGAGAGTTGGCCAGGCTTGCGATCCAGATAATCAGTCAGGCCGAGCATCTTCGCGACGACATCGACGCGGACACGTCGTTCGCCCTTCGTCAGACCGGCGATCTTCAAGCTGTAGGCGATATTGTCGAACACGGTCATGTGCGGATAGAGCGCATAGTTCTGGAAAACCATGGCACAGCCGCGTTCCCTCGGCTCCAGATCCTGTACCTCCCGGTCACCAATGACGATCTTGCCGCCGCTCACCCTTTCGAGACCGGCGATCATCTGCATCAACGTGGACTTGCCGCAACCGGAGGGGCCAAGAACGACCGTGAACTCTCCTGCCCTGAACTCGACATCGAGCTTCGGGATGATGGATACGGACCCGTAGGATTTGCTCACTCCGTCGAGCCTGATATTGGCTGCCGCGATGTGGATCGCGGGATCGATGGCGTTCATTGTCATTTCTCCGATAGAACGAGGCCCTGGACGAGATACCGTTGCAAAAGAGCGATCATCGTCAGAGGCACAATGGATACGAGGATGGCGCCAGCCATGATGAGGGGGTAGTCGGGTACGGACGCTTCATCTGGTACAAGCCGCGCCAGACCGACCACGGCTGTCTGCATCTCGGCCGTTGAGGAGGCGACCAGCGGCCACAAATACCCTGTCCATCCACTCAGGAAGCTGAGCACGAACAGCGAGGCAAATGTGGTCCGCGACAGGGGTAGCAGGATGTCAAGCAGGAACCGGATCGGTCCAGCGCCGTCCATCCGCGCCGCTTTGAACAGATCCTTTGGTAAGGTCAGGAAGAACTGTCGAAATAGGAAAGTCCCCATCCCATGCGCAAGCAGCGGCACGACAAGCCCGACATGCGTATTAAGAATGCTCCATTCCGCATGGAACGGTGCGCCAAACAGGCCTGCGATCACGTCGTTCAACCCCGTCACATCAAGCAGCGCGTTCAGTGGCGAGAACACGTTCGATGCGACCTGGTAGGTCGTAACGAACCGCATATCGAGTGGCAGGATCACGGTCGCGAGGATAAACGCGAAGACGACACTCGCCCAGCGCACCCGGAAGTAGACGATCGCGTAGGCTGACATGAAGGACAGGACGCAGTTCGCAACCGCATTGCCCGTGGCGACGATCAGGCTGTTGATCATCTGCAACGGGATCGATGTTTCAGTGAAGATCCGCTTCATGTTGACGAGAAGCTCACTGCCGAATGACCACATGAGGCCATTTTGCAGCATGAACTCGTATGAGTGTGTGGCTGTCGTCAACGTCAGAAAAAGCGGGACGACGATGTACGCGATGCCGACTATCAGGATCAGGCTTGCGACGATGTTGATGGAACGTGCGTTCTCAACCATGACTTACCGCTCGTAGTTGATGCGACGGCCGAGCAGCGCAAACTGCAGAGCGGCGACGAGGATGAAAAAGACCATGAGGATCGCGGTCTGGGTGGACGCGCCGGACAGATCGTAGCTGGCAAAGCCGTCCTGATAGATTTTGTAGACGAGAAGCGTTGTCGCGCCGCCGGGGCCACCCTTGGTCATCGTGTCGATGAGCGCGAAGGCAGAAGTCACGCTTTCCGTAAACTCCAGCACAAGCGTCAGGAAAAGCTGCGGCATAATCAACGGCAACTGAACATCGAGGATGCGGCGCCAAGGGCCTGCCCCATCCATGGCCGCTGCCTGAATGATCGTATGCGGGACGGCACGTAGGCCAGCAAGCAGGATCACGAAGTTGAATGGAATGTTGCTCCAGACATGCGCGGTGATGAGTGTGATAAAGGCGTCAAGCCCGTCGAAACCGGGCTGCCATTGGCCCGGAAACAACTCATTCAGTGGTGCGAGTAACCCGAGGAATGGGTTGAAGATGAAAGAGAAGACCAGCCCGATGGAGACACCGGCGATGCCTTTCGGCCAGATCAGAACATTTCTTGCTGGAAGCGACATGCGGATCGCGCGGTCGGCGGCGATCGCGAGGATCAGTGGGACGAGGACCGCAAGCGATGAAGCCGTCGCCATGAAGATCAACGTGCGCCAACTGGCTTTCCAGAATTCCGGATCTGACAATACGCGGGCAAAATTGTCCCAGCCGACGAATTCCGAACCGCCGCCGAACGGGCGCTCCAGAAAGAACGACCAGTAGAACGCCTGGAAAACCGGCGCATAGAAAAACAGAACGACCAGCAACAGAAGTGGCGCAACGAATAGCATCGGCAGCCATCGATGCCGGAACATGGTGGATTCAAGAAACATGATAGCCCCCGATTTTGTGGGAACGGTGCGAGGCCATGGAAACCCCGCACCATAAATTGCGATCAGGGTAGTTGTACGCCCTTGTAGGTCTGCTGGAAGCGACGCAGCAGTTCGTCGCCACGCTTCTTGGCATTGTCGAGGGCGACCTGCATGGTCTGCTGACCGGCAAACGCCTTCTGGGTTTCCTCCGTCCAGATCTGCCGGAACTGGATATAGGAGCCGAGACGGATGCCGCGCGTGTCCGGCGTCGCCGGCTTGCTCATTGACTCGATGCCAACAGCCGCAGTGGCGTATTTCGGGGACTTTGCGTCAGGGCTCTTGGCAATGGCGTCGAGGACGTCGTTGGTAACAGGCACGTAACCGGTCGCTGCGACGAAGGACATCTGCTGGGCAGGCTGGCGCAGGAAATTGAGGAAAGCCTTGGCACCCTCAATCTCTGCCTTGTCATGACCCTTCATGATGTAGAGCGAGGCACCGCCGACCAGTGTGTTGTGGCGCTCCTGGCCCTGATACATCGGCGCCATTCCGACGGTGATGTCGTATTTGCCCTCAAACGCCTTGGTAAAGGTTGAGTACGAACCTGAAGACGCTTCGATCATCGCACATTCGCCCGAGCTGAACGCGGCGACGAGGTTGCCGCCCTTGGTATCTGGATTCAGGCGAACAAGGCCATCATTGCGCCAGGCCACGAGGTTGGTCAGGTGCTTGGCCGCCAACGTCGTGTTGAAGACGTACTCGGCATCCAGGCCATCATAACCATTGTGCTTGCTGGCGATCGGCAGACCGTGGCGAGCCGAGAACTGTTCGAAGACAATCCATGGCTCTGCATTGGTGACGAAGGGGCAGGTGCTGCCGGCAGCCTTCATCTTGCGCGCCGCATCCATCACCTCTTCCCAGGTTTCCGGGGTCTTCGTGACGCCAGCTTTTTCGAGCTCAGTCTTGTTCGTATAGAACAGCAGCGTCGAGGCGTTGTAGGGCTGGGCGAAGAGCTTGCCCTTTGTCGTCTCGTAATAGGCGCGAGCGCCGGCGATGTAGCTATCCCATTTCACGTCGGGCAGGACGTCCTGAACTGGCTCGACGGCACCAGACAGCATCATATCGAGCGTGCCCGCATCAAGCACCTGTAGCAGGACCGGCGAATTCTTTGCACGGTAGGCTGCAATCGCCTTCTGCATCAGGACTTCGTAGCTGCCCTGTCCGACGCAATTGACCTTGTGTTCGCTTTGTGCGGTGTTGAACGCGTCGCACTGGGCCCGGATGGCCACTTCGACAGGTCCGATATTGCCGTACCAGAAGTCGATGTTGGCGGCATTCGCGGACGCAGCGCTGCTGAGAAGCACGGCTGTCGCGGCTAGGGTGGATAGTTTCATGATGCCCTCCTGTTGGAACGTCACCGAGCCCTCCTCGGCAAGTTATGGCGACGTCTTAGTTACTCAGATAGGGTAACAATAATATGACAAAGTGCAAGAGCTTGATGCAGGAAAAAATGCAAGCTATGGGTCGATCAGCGAAAACATCCAGTCCTGGTACTCAGCGTTGGTGGAAATGAGGAGGAAAATTGATGGGATATTCGCCGGATAAATTGATCTCTCCGCGTTTCTTTCGGCCGACCGACGATGCGGTTGCGACGCCCAATGAGCGAACCCTATTACGGGTCATATGGCGCAACCCGGGGGTTTCGCGAACGGAATTGACCGGTCTTACGGATCTGGCGCAGCAGACGATCCACCGGCTGCTCGACCAGTTGGCCGAGCGCGGCATCATCAACCTCGGCTCCCCCAAGGCCGGTCTTGGCAAGGGACAGCCGAGCCCGGTACTGACACTTGAAAGCCGGTTTGCCTGGTCTTGCGGCATGTCCGTGAACACCGACGTCATTGACGTATGCCTCATGGATTTCGGCGGAAAAGTGCTTGCCGAGACGAATGTGCAATTGCGCGAGCGCACCGTTGCCCAGGCGTTGGAGCGCGTTCGCGACTGGGTCCGCGAGCAGCAGGTCGCTCTCTCGCTTCCAGACGAACAATTCTTCGGCGTCGGGCTGGGGATTGCGGGTTTCCATGTCAGCGGTACAAGCTTCAACGCATCCCTACCTCTGCACGCATGGTCGCTGATCGAGCTCGGACCTTTGTTGACCAGCTACTTCGAACGACCGGTTTGGGCGCTCAACGGTGGAAAAACCGGTACAGTGGCGGAATCTATGTTTGGCGTCGGACGGTACATCAAGGACTTTGCCTATCTCAGCTTCAACTACGGTTTTGGCGGTGGCCTGATCTGGAATGGCGAGCTGCTGCATGGTGGCAACGGCAATGCCGGCGAATTTTCGCAGATGTATGATGATGAAGAAGTGAACCGGCGCCCTGCGCTTGAGCTCGTTATGGAGAAGCTTAGAGCGCATGGTGTCGACGTGCCGTCGATCACCTACCTGCGCAAACACTTCGATCCGAAATGGCCGGGAGTGCAGGAGTGGCTCGATGAGGTTACCCCCGCCTACAATCGCTTGGTCAATGCGATCTGGGCGGTCTACGACCCGCAGGCGATAGTCTTCGGCGGTCAGATCCCGCCAACGCTCGCGGAAATGATGATCGAGCGGACGCACCTGTTCGGCAAGCCGCGCTACGGCGTCTGGCGTGCAACCCCGAAGTTGATCGTCTCGGAGATCAAACCGGATGCCGCTGCCATGGGGGCAGCGGCAACGCCGTTTAAGCTGACGTTTTTCTGAGCTACATGTCTACGGCATCTGCCCCTGTTGTAGCCGAAGTGATTGTACGTTCACAGACTCTCGAACAGAGTGCGGATGTTTCGACATAACCCATTCTCAACAATGTAGAGTGAGCAAGCAAGTTTCTATCGGAAGACCGGTTCATCTAAATCGGATGAGCGATAGAGACGATGCGGGCATTGATGCGTATAAAGTCTGCACGATGTCCAAGTGCAGTGAACTGGTGCGCAAACTGAACTGAGACCCATCTTCCCTCCAGTTTTCTGGAGAGCCTTGGGTTTTCTTGCTCTGGACCAAACTTCGGACCGCTGGGAACTAGAGTTTTCAGGCTCTGATCACGATGGGGGGCTGGTTGGGCCACCGGGATTATGCAGGTCAATCGGGACGTTATCTCCGATCGCCGAGTAAGGGCGTTCCTCGTTATAGTATCGACGCCAAGTCTCCAACTTTTCGCGGGAATCCGCAAGGGTCAGGAACCAATGAGCGTTCAGGCACTCCGACCGCAGCTTACTGTTGGAGGCCTCGATGAGGCCGTTGTCAGTCGGTTTACCAGGTCGTGAGAAGTCCAGGGTGACATTGTTGGCATAGGCCCACAGGTCGAGGTCTCGGGAGATGACCTTGCTGCCGTTATTCATCCTGATCTTCTTCGGATAGCCAGTCTTTCGGCAGATGCCTTCCAATGTCTGGACGACATCCTCGCCGCGATAGGTGCAGCGAGCGTCGGCGGCCGGGCAGTAGCGCGAGTGCGTGTCAACCACGGTCAGGATGCGCAACTTTTTGCCGGTTGCGAGTTGGTCGTTAACGAAGTCCCCTTCTCGGCGTTTGCCAGCAAACGCCTGCCAAAGCAGGGCATTGCCCAGACGTCGTTCGGCCCGACAGCCACATGTCGATCGTCTCTGAGCTTTGCCTCCACCCGGCGCTTAGGGTGCTTGTTGCGCAGCTGAAGGCCTAACTCGCTGTAAATCCTGCGTGTCTTCTTCATATTGATCTTCCAGCCATCACGGCGCAAATGCATATGAACACGGCGGTAGCCATACCGCACGCGTGTCTCACAAATCTCCTTGATGCGTCGTTCGAGTGGGGCTTGTCCGGTGCGGCGGGACTTGTAGTGGTATGTGGAGGTGTCGAACCTCAGGACCTTGCAGGCCCGTCGGATCGATATGCCCCAATCCACCAGCATCCCGTCGATCAGCTTGCGCTGCCGGACAGGCCTCAGAGCTTTCGGCGGATGACGTGCCTCGAAGCATCTCCCGGTCGAGCATCAGATCAGCGACAATCTTCTTCAGCCTGGAATTCTCATCTTCAAGAGCCTTCAATCGACGCATCTCGTCGGGCAGCAGACCCGCATACTTCTTGCGCCAATTGAAATAAGTCGCCTGGCTTATCCCAGCCTTCCGGCATATCTCGGCCACCGGCACGCCGTCGTCACCCTGCTTCAAAATGAACGCCTTCTGGGCGTCCGAGAACTTCGATGCCTTCATACTTCCGCTCCTTTTCCCAGCCGGGAAATTACCGCGGAAAACTCGAGTTATGAACGGTCCAGTTTTTGCGGATCAGAGCAGGGGCCGCAGCAACACCGTTTAAGCTGACGTCTTCGCTTCCTCTGTCACCTGTGCGGCCGATTGGGGTGCCGTTACCCCTTCACGCTTCCTGCCGCCATTCCCCTTACTACAGTGCCCTGTACGAGTGTCCCAAGGACAATCATAGGCAGCATGATCAGCGTTGCCGCGGCCGTCAGCGTGCCCCACTCGATCCCTTGGAAGGTCAGGAAGGACGTGATGGTGACGGGCAGCGTCTGCGTATTGCGGCCGCTGAGCACCAGCGCGATGAAGAACTCGTTCCAGGTGAAGAGCACGCAGAGGATAAAGGTGGCCACCAGACCGCCGCGAACAACGGGAAGAACGATGTGCCAGAACACACGCAGTTCATCTGCCCCGTCCATCAGCCCCGCCTCGCGCATCTCCTTCGGCACCTCCTCGAAGAAGGTGACGAGCAGGGAGATAGCAAAGGGGATATTGATGAACGCGTAGATCGCGATCAACAGACCGTGGGAGTTGAGCAGACCCAGGCGCATGGAGACATAGTAGGTTGGGATGACGAACAGGATGGCCGGCGCGACGCGAAGGGACAGCACGAAACCTTCGAGCGATTGACGGCGGGCTTGCGACTGCTGGACGATGCCGTAGGCTGCAAACGAGGCCACCGCGATGGCCAGCCCGCTGGCCGAGATCGAAATGATCATGCTGTTGGCGAAACCCTTGAGGAAAACGGGGTTGCTTAGGATCTTGCCGTAGTTTTCGAGCGTCGGCGCAAACAGCCAGACCGGCGGCATGGCAAAGGCATCCCGCAGCGTCTTCAGCGACGTCGTGACGACCCAGTAGAGCGGAAAGAGCGTGACGAAGAGGATCAACGCGAGAACGAGATAAAAACAGATCTTTCTGAACATCAGCGGATCCCCTTGGGCATCGCAAAGCGATTGAGCACGAGCAGCGCGATGTTCGTGACGATGGTCAAGAAGAGGGCGATCGTCATGGCGTAGGAAATGTCGAAATTGGTGAAGGCGACGGTGTAGCCGTAGAGGTTCTGCGTCTCGGTCGACAGCGCCGGCCCGCCCTTCGTCATGATGTAGAAGAGGTCGAAAGCCTTGACGCTGTCGATTGCGCGGATGAGGGCCGCGACGCCCAATGTGCGGCGAAGCATGGGTAGAATAATGTGCCAGATGACGCGGATTTCGCTGGCGCCATCCATGCGCGCAGCCTCCACCAGATCTTTCGGGATCGTCTCGAGCGTTGCCATCGCAAGCAGGACGACGAAGGGTGTCCATTGCCAGATATCGGCGATCAGCACGGCGTAAAGCGCGATCTGTGGATTGCCGAGCCAGTCAATGGGCGCCAGGCCTACGAGCGAAAGCCAATAGTTGATCATTCCGGATTGCGCGTTGAAAAGAAAGCGCCATGTCAGGCCGGCGATGACAGGTGTCATGATCATGGGCACAAGGATCACGGCGCGCACGATCTTCTTGCCCGGAAAGTCCTGGTCGAGAAACATGGCGATCGCGATGCCGAGGATGACCTCGATCGACGTTGCAAGAAGCACGAACAGCGCGGTCCTCCCGAGCGCCTGAAGGCCCCGCCAGTCCGTTGCCAGGCGCGTGAAGTTCGCCAGACCCACGAACTGCGTGCCTTTGGTGCTCATCAGCGAGATGTTGTGCAGGCAGAGCCAGATGGCATAAAAAAGAAGAGCGCCTGAGGCGAGAGCGAGAAAGCCAATCACCGGTCGGTAGAAATGGCGTGTCGGATTTTGGGAGATCTGCATATTGTGCCTCATTCTGTCTGAATGCCCCGTCGCGCTCGGGAGGGTTCGCGACGGGGCCGCCCTGCCCTAGCGTGCCAGGGCCGCGTTGTTCAGGTCATTGGCTTCCTTCAGAGCGTCGGCAGCGCTGGTCGTTCCGGCGATGACCTTCGAGACGGCAATCCCGGCATTGTTCACAAGCTCGTTCGCCTGCGGCACGGTCGGGATATATTGCGGATTGCCGTTGCCAAGCGATTCAATCATGGCTTCCTTGAAAGCACCGTAGCGCGTGTTGAAGGCCGCGCTATCCATTGCGGCAAGCGACGTCACACCGGAATTCGGATCCGTCTCGAGCGAATGAATCTGTTGCTGCTTTGACGTGGCCCAGGAGGTGAAGAGCCAAGCCGCTTCCTTCTGCTGCGAATCCGAGGAGACATGAAGATTGAACACCGCGAGGGACGAGGAGCCGCCCTTCGGCTTGTCCGTTTGCATGGGCACCGGCGCGTAACCGACCTTTCCAACGATCGTGGATATGGCTGGGTCCTCGTTGAACGCGCCGTTGACGGTGGCATCCAGCGTCATCGCCGCCTTGCCCTGCTGGAACAGGAGGCGGTTCTCCTCCCAGCCCATGTTAGCAACGCCGACAGGGCCATACTCGCGCAGCACATGCGCGAATGTCTCCAGCGACTTGATCGCTTCCGGAGTATCGAGCGCGGACTTGCCGTCCTCGGTCAGGAACGAGCCACCCATGCCCCAGAGGTAGGAGGCCCAGATGTAAACGCCTTGGATCCCCTGCTGGCCGCGCATGGTGATGCCGACGATCTCGCCATTCGACTTTTCTTTCACCGTTTTTGCCGCGGCTTCGATCTCGTCGAATGTCTTGGGTACGGCGATACCGTATAGTTCAAACAGATCCTTGCGGTACATTAGGAAGGAGCTCTCGCCGAACAGCGGCACGCCATAGAGCTGACCCTGCACGACGTTCGGCTTCAGGTAGCTGGGGACGAAATCCGTCTTGTCGTAGAACTGGCCATATTTCGCCGCAAGCTCGTCCAGCGGTGCGATGTACTTCGCGCCGACAAAGCCATGAACATGGATCGAGCTCGCTTCCACGACGTCATAGCGTCCGGACCCCGCCGAAAACTCTAGCATCATCTTTGGCACGGAGTCTGCTTCCGGCACGATTTCGAGATCGACATCGATCCCAGTGGCGGCCGTGAAATCGGGCAGGGCCTTGCGCACTGCGTCGGTTGTTGGGTGACCTACCATGAGCACGGACAGGCGCTGGCCGGAGAACGGTTTCTCCTGCGCCAAGACAGGATTGATCCCGGCAATCAAAGCCGCAAGGGCTGAAATGCTGATGAAAACGCTCTTCGACAGAGAGCCTGCGTAAGACATGTCACTTCCTCCATTTGATCACGCTGCAGCCAACCAAGCTGCGTGCAGACGACGACGCATTTCCTCCGGCCATCCTCTACCTCTTACTTCTCCCGATTGAGATGTAGATGTCAATAACTAACTCACTGTGAGTTAATTGAATTGGTTTGCTCGGCCTTACGACGCGCCCGATAGGCCTCGCGAGCCGGCTATTCTTCTGGGTAATATCGATCGAGAAGGGGAAGACAGGCAGCACCCATTGCAATCGACTTACGTGCCATGGATCCCTCCCGCGCCGAGATGTCGGCGGCACCCGGAATATCCAACCTCGCAACTGCCGAGCGCAGCTTGGCCATGATGAGGCGAAGCATGTGAGCTGGCAGCGGTCCATCAACGATGACCGTCTGACACGGCACAAGTGCAGCACAGCTCGCAATCGCGTATGCGAGACCGTCGGCGAGCTGCCCAACCGCGTTGGCGCTCGCATCGCTTGGTATTGCAAGAGCCTTTAAGGGCACCGGCCGGGTTTTTCCTGATGGCACGAGCAGTTTGCCAAGGTTGGGTCCCGTATCGTCCCTGGAAAACCGGATGCGTCTGCTTTGGACCAGTCCGCCACCGACGGCGTTGTCCAGAAAGACATAGAGAAAGTCCGGGACAGTTGGGCCAAGGCCATAAATGAGCTCCGCGCTACAGGCAGCTAGGGCGTCGCTCGACACGTTGACTGACAGATCCAGCGACCGACCGATCTCCTGAAACGTGGCCTCTAATTCGATCCAGCTCGATGCCGAGGGATCATTTCCAAAGCTTCCGCATGCAATAGAAACGCCGATTGCTTGAAATCGGCTGCGGTCAGCGATGTCGGAGGCATCAAGAATACGGCTTGCAACGTCTCGCACATGTCTCGTGACCTGACTGAGTGTCGGATGGACCGACGCAACCGTGGTTTCCGAGATGACTTGGCCGACGAAATTAACGTGCGCCGTGCGGATCTCATGCTGGCTGATGTGAACGCCGAGGAAGGATGCGCCGGCCGGATCCAAGCTCAGCGGGACAAAGGGTTGCCCAACCTTCCCCTTCACTGGGGAGCCTGCGATGAGCAGACCGGCGTCAATCAAGCTGCGGGTGATCACGGAAGCCGTCTGCGCAGCCAGTCCCGAAAGTTCGGCAAGCTGGGCTTTGGAAAGTGAGCCATGTGTCCGGATCAGCGAGAGAACTAGACGTTCGTTGACGGCACGCAAGGCAACATGGTTGGTGCCGGGGCGGGCGCTGTTGGTAGAGAGAGACCCACGAAGCACAGTTGTTCCTGGAATGTGTCCGGTCACGTCAAGCGTCCTTATCAAAATCGTTTTATATAACTCACTGTGTTTTATTTATTGACGAGCCAAGACGTCAAGCATACCCATAGGCGTATTCCGATCATTAAGGGAGATAATTCGTGAGCAATCGCTGGATCGCATCTTGGAGTGCTGCGCCCATGAATGTCTGGGCTCCGGACGCTCCTCTTTCAGGTTTCTACGGGCAGACAGTCCGTGAAGTTGCCCGCGTGAGCATTGGGGGGGGCGGGGTGATTATTCGCCTGACCAACGAGTATGGGAAAACGCCCCTCAACCTCGAGGCCGTCAGTCTTGCCTATGCGGCAGAGCACGGAGGTATCGAACTGCTTACAAGCCGGCCCCTGAGCTTTGGCGGCAGCCGCAAAGCGGTTATCGCTCCAGGCGCTTCTATCATCAGCGATCCCATTGAAATGGACGTGCGACCCTTCGCGCGGCTATCGATCAGCTACTATGCCGAAGGCTTTATACCGATTGAGACGCATCACCTCGAGGCCCAACAGACCGCCTACATCTCCGTTCCCGGCGACTTTTCGCAAGCCGGGGAAATGATCGTCCAGCAGACGACGACCAGCCATTATCTCCTTTCCGACATCTACGTGCAGGCAGCAGACACGGCGCGCGCCATTGTCTGCTTCGGAGACTCGATTACCGACGGCTATGGCTCATCAATCGACGCTGATCGGCGCTGGCCGGACGTGCTTGCTGAACGGTTCCCGGGCGTTGATGGCTCTGCAGAGACCGCGGTGATCAATCAGGGCATTGGCGGCAACCGCCTGCTGCACAGCTGTCGAGGTAGCCGGGCGGTGCAGCGGTTTGACCGTGACGTTCTTCGTTACACTGGTGTGAGTCATCTCATCATCCTGCTCGGCATCAACGACATCCTCTGGCCCAATACAGTTCTCGCTGGTCCGCAGGACGTCGTCAGTGCCGACCAGATGATCGACGCGTGCAAGCAGCTTGTTGCACGCGCCCGCCTGAACGGCATCAAGACCATGCTGGGAACGCTACTTCCTTTTGAGGGAATAAACCCGGAGTCTCCCAAGGGCGGGTATTACACCGCTGGAAAGGAGCGCATCCGCCAGGCCGTGAATGCCTTTCTCCGGAAGGAGAGCGACGCCGACGCGATCATGGATTTCGACGCCTTGATGCGTGACCCAACCCGCCCAGCACGGCTCTATCCAGGCTACGACAGTGGCGACCACATACATCCCAACGACGCCGGCTATCGAGCTATGGCAGAAGCGATCGATATGACGTTTTTCAAGTGATCGAATCCGGCGCGGACCGCGAGCGCAACGAGATGTGGCATCGTGTGGATCGGGAGGCGCTTCCGCGTCTCTACGAATTTGCTCTTAACTGAACTGTATCTGGCCCCTTCCAGATCAGCCGCTTCATCCAAACGATCCAGGTATATGACACTGCAACCTGGCCCATATGAGCGATGATCCGCTCGTCAGCCTGCAGCAAAAGCACGCTGCCAACCTGTCAGCCACAAGGGTCCACGGGTGCGTGAAATGATCGAGAGCGCCGGCGCGAGGCTCGAATACCTCCCGGTATACAGCCGGAGTTCAATCAGCGAAGACGCGTTCTTAAAACTCAAGGCTATACACAAGGCTGCCGAGTGCTCCATCGACGGCTTCTGAACAACCATCGCCGGTTGCCTAAGTCTTCATTCCGACCGACTGTTAAAACTATATCGCTGCCGCTGGATGCGATGCAACACGATAGGATTCCGCTCTAACCGTCGATAGTTAACGATGCGAAAGATTAGTTTCTTCCAGTAATGTCGCCGACTGCTTCAATTTGAGCGTAATTCTCAAACTGATGAGAACACAAACGTCAGAACATACGAGCGACCTTCGCCCGGCTGAAGCCGCGCGCCATTCGTCGGATGCAGATCCGTTCTCGGCTCGACCCCTAACGCAAAAACACCTGACTGATATGCCCGCCATATCGCGAGCTTAGGCAGGGCCGCTTGCCTATAGGACATGGCGATTTCGATCCCGCACTTCGGATTGCGAAGCAGAATAGGAACCCGATGTGGTGTGACGCGATTGTCCACGACATCGACTTTCTCACCATATTCGTCACCTGGTCTGGGGCGAGATGAATTGATTTCGGATGAGAGCTCATCTGGCAAACCCTCGATCGTCAGCGTGTCGTCGAGGAATGGATAGCCAAAATTCGTGTGGTACATAATCGCGTGGTCAGTCGGCCTGAACCCACGGTTTGTAACCGTGTCCTGGATCGTCAGCTCCGAACCAAAGATCGGCAAGGTGACTTTGCGCCGCAGTTCCAGCGTTTCCCCGAAAACACTTGCTTGCCTGACTATCCCCTCACAGGAAATTTCGAGGGTCTCGATATCTACGCCATAGCTGACGAGGCGCGCCTTCTCGGTTGCAATCCGGCCATGGAGAGGCATTTTCCTCGTCTTCAGGTGGGGATGGTTATAGTGGCTGACATCGAGTTCGGATGGCTTGCTGTAATGGTCCAGCCCGCATGTAACCAGGAAACCGTCGAAGTTGCGGAGAAAGCCCCACCCGTCCTCAGATCCCGGGTCATGCGTCGGAAATGCCATCTGCGCCGGTGAGTGCCAGCCGATATTCGTCCCTTTGAAAGACAGGCTGGAAATGTCGAATCCGCGATCGACGGCGACTTCAAACGCAACGCCGGCTGCGTTTCGGGCGACCAAGATACGCTGACCGCGCCCCGGGCCATCTTCCAACGTGACAAGGCGTATGTCCGCGAGCGAACGCAGGTCAGCGCTGCGCTTCAATAGCTCGATGTCCATTTCATGCTCCTTGTAAAATTGTCGGCGTGGAAGGTGATCATCTCGATGGTTCAGGCACTCGGCACAAACGACGCTCGTCTGAACTGAGTAGTTCGAGTTTGGTGAGGAGCCCGCTCAGTTCTGGCTCCTCCACAGCCGAAGCAGCGATGCTTGGCATGAACCATGCTAGTCTGCGCTGATGGCGCTCCGGGAAGTCGTCTTCCTTCTGCGCCACATCGAGCAAGTGAACCTGGACAACGGCGGGCACGAGTTCACCATCATCGAGCTTCTTCATATACGTGTAGTGGCCCCATGCCTTTTTCAGCACGCGCCCACGCACGCCTGCCTCTTCCCATGCTTCCTGACGCGCAACCTCGTGAGGCTTCTTCTTCCGCATTGGCCAGCCCTTCGGAATGACCCAGCGCCCGCTATCCCTGCTCGTGATCAGAAGAACTTCGATCGATCGGTCGCTGCTATTTTGGCGATGGCAAATCGCCGCATACTGCGTCCTGACGTTGCCATGAAAGAGCGTGTCAGTAACGCGCGCGAGCTGAGACAGCGATGTTCGCCTTGAACGCTCACCGGCCATGGCGTGATCAACCCTTTAACGCTGTGGCTTCGGGGTACCGCGACCGTGCGCGGCACTTCGATTCCAGTCATTTGTGAACAATCACGCGGCAGCTGCCACGTTCTGCAGGAGCGGCTGAAGCCGGCTGACGAATTCATCGCCGCCACATGCAAACCGTAGCTTCTGCGAAAGGTCAGTGTTGTCCCAGTCGATGGTGTGTGAGACGCCAAGGTTGGCCAGGATAGGCAAAGCCGCCATCACATCCCATGTCGAGTCGCCGAGAGAGAGGTAACCGTCTGTCTCACCCAGTGCGACCGAGATGAACGATAGCGTCGCCGACCCGCAGAACCGGAAACTGATGCGTAGTTCATCGGAAATAAACCGCATCAGTTCGAGGCGATCTTCGGTCGCCACTGTCGGATGGATACCAAAGCTCATGGCCGCCTGCGACATGTCGAGCGGACGCAGCGGTAACAACGCCTTCCCGTTAAGCTGTGTGGGAACCGACTTGCCACCCATCAGCATCTGGTCGCGAGCAGGTGCGTAGATCACCCCGAAGGCCGGGCGGCGGTTTTCAAAAAGACCGATCGAGATCGCCCAGTTGTCGCCGCCACGAACAAAATTGAAAGTTCCGTCGATTGGGTCAATGACCCAGATCCGGCCAGACGTCCCGGCGAGCTCACCGCGCTCCTCTCCGTAAATACCGTCGTCCGGATAGGCCTGTTTGAGACGCGCGATCAACAAGTCCTCGACCTGCCTGTCGGCCTCCGTCACAAGATCAAGGTGCCCCTTCTTTTCGACGGGCAGACTTGCCAGCGATCGAAAATGTTCAAGGGCAAGCTTACCGGCCTCCCGAGCGATGCCTTCGATGATTGTCTCGACCGGGGCCTGCGTAGTCAAATTATGCATTAGCCATGTCCTTGAGCCGGACGACTTGGGAGACATCGTTGCTGATCAACTGATCGAGTTGACCATCGCGGATCCATTCAACGACGTCAGCCTCGATATCGACGCCGTAGGTCTTGAGGTTCTTCAGTTTGCTTGGCGGTGGCACATGCAGGAAAGTCGCCATGCCGCCGTCATGCAGTTGGCGGGCTTCGCCGCTCGGAAAATGATGGATTTCCAAGTTGATCGCGTCCACGTTCGCCTCCAGGGCAATCGCCGCCGGGTCGATCAGACGGGAATGGGACAGACCAACCGTCGGAACGTCCGGGATCGCCTTCTTCAACGCGCGCAGTTGCACGAAGTCGAACGACGAAAACTGCAGCAGGTCGGAGCAGCCCAGCTTTTCAATCAGCGCCTTTAACTTCGGGAAGAAGACATCGTCCTGACCGTAGGTCTTCAATTCGAGCTGGTAGATGATGCCATGCTCACGAGCAAACTGGAGGGCGCCGCTTAGACGCGGCACCCGTTCCTCCGCGAACTCCTCACCAAACCAGCGGCCAGCACTCAAGGTCTCGATTTCGGCATAGGTCATGTTACGGACAAGGCCATGGCCGTCGGTCGTGCGATCCACGGTCTCATCGTGGATCAGGACGAGTTCGCCGTCGCTGGTGATGCGCAGATCGGTTTCGCATGTCACGCCGGGTCCGGCATATTCGCGGGCCTTACGGAATGCGGCGTACGTGTTTTCCGGTGCCCCTTCACTGTGGCCGCGGTGGCCGGCGACACGCATCGTCTTTGGTGTCATTCTCAGCGGGTTCATTTTCTTTTCCTTTCGTTTAACGGAGGCGCGCGTCGAGACGGTCGCGCAGGTAGTCACCGAGCAGGCTGATGGACAGGGTCGTAAGCACGATCACGGCGCCGGGGAACGCCGCCAGCCACCATGCGATGGCCAAGTAGTTACGACCGTCTGCCACCATCAGGCCCAGGCTCGTCGCCGGTGGTTGAATGCCAAGGCCGAGGAAGCTCAGGCCGCTTTCAAGCAGGATGATTTCCGGGAAATTGACCGTGAACTGCACGATGAGCGGCCCGGCGATATTCGGCAGCATATGGCGCAGGTAAATGCGCATCGGCGGAACTCCGACGATCCGGGCGGCCTCCGCGTAGCCCTCTTCCTTGGCGCTTAAAACCAATCCGCGTGTCAGGCGGGCATAGCGCTCCCAGTTTGCAAACCCGACCAAGAACACGAACAGGAGCGGACTAGATCCGAAGATTGCCAAGACGCCGAGTGCGACGATGATAAAGGGAATAGACGCCATGGCGTCGGAAAACCCCATGATTGCATTATCCACCCACCCACCGAAGTGGGCGGCGAGCAGACCAAGGCTGGTACCAACCAAAGCGCAGATGATCGATCCGATGATGGCGATCATCAGGGTCGTCTGCGTTGCTACCAGAAGATTGCTGACCACATCTCGGCCAAGGTAATCGGTCCCGAGAACATGGGCGGCTGACGAGAACGGCTTTGCAAAGCGGGCCAGAGGGTCTTGATGGAGGTAGTCAAAGGGCGCCACCCATCGCGCCGTAATGCCGATGACGACTACGATTGCAATCCATATGCAGCAAGCTCCGATGCTGATCGGCATGCGGTGGAAAGGCGCCCAAATGGCGCTCGTGTACGAACGCGATGATGTCGCTGTCGTCATATCACTGCTTCCTGATCTTGGGGTTGAGAACCGCGTAGAGGACGTCGACGGTCAGATTGATGGTCACCATGAAGGCGGTGAACAACAGGATCATCGCCTGAACCACCGAGAGGTCACCACTGCTGGTGGCGGCGACAAAACCGCTACCAAGGCCCGGCCACGCGAAGACCGGTTCTATGAGCACAGCGCCGCCCAGCAGCCCACCGGCGGTAAAACCGAGCGTCGTCACCATCGGAATCGCAGCGTTCGGCAAAGCATGCCGGACAATGATCTCCCAGTTCGGGATCCCGTCTGCACGCGCGGCAGCGATGTAGGGCTGGCCCATCACGTCAATCAGCGTCGAACGCATGAACCGGGCAATGCCAGCCGCATTGAAGAGGGCGAACGTTGCCACCGGAAGGATCATATGTTTCCAAGAAGAGCTGCCGGAACTTGGAAGCACACGCAGCCAGACGGCGAATAAAAAGACGAATATCAGGCCAAGCAGGAAATTCGGGATACTGTAGCCAAGCACTGCTCCCGCCATCACACCCTTGTCGACAGGGGACTCGCGGCGCACAGCAGCGATGATACCGGCCGGGATGCCAATCATTATGCTGATAACGAAGGCGGACACCGTCAGAAGCAGTGTCTTTGGAATTCGCTCTCTGACAATCTCGAAGACTTCGCGGCCATCCGCGAAGGACGTGCCAAAGTCGCCCCGCAGCGCATTCCCGACATAGATCAAATATTGCTCGAAGATTGTTCGATCCAATCCCCACTTCGCACGAAATGCCGCCAGTGCTTCGGGACTCGCTGTATCTGGCAGCATCTGCTGTGCAGGGTCGCCGCTCAGACGAAGCACGACAAAGACGACTGTCACGGTGGAGATGAGGACGATGAGTGCTCGGATGATTCGAGCTGTAATGAAAGAACCCATTACGCAATCTCCTCCTGCAACGCAGTCTGGGGCGTTGAAGCAATCGATTGCGGAAATTCCTCAGCGCGGTGACATGCGACTAGCTGGCCGCCAACTGGCCGAAGGTCCGGTGTCTCAGTTGCGCATCTTTCGATCGCGAATGGACAGCGCGAACGGAATGCACAACCCTGCGCGACTTTCGAAGCATCTAGCTCACCCTTGATCGGCGGTTCGATATTGCGAACCGTCGGGTCCATTGTCGGAACGGAAGCCAGTAGGGCGCGCGTATAGGGATGGCGTGGCCATTGGTAGACCGACTTTATATCTCCTGTCTCGACGACGCGGCCGAGATACATGACGGCAATACGATCAACGAGATGACGCACGATGCGGAGATCATGGGTGATGAAGACATAGGCGAGATCGAGCTCCTGCCAAAGCTCGCGTAGCAATGCGACGACCTGCGCCTGCACCGAAACGTCCAGCGCAGAGACGGCCTCGTCGAAGACGACGAGCTTCGGATCGAGGATCAGAGCACGAGCGATAACCACGCGCTGTCTCTGGCCGCCGGACATCTGGTGGGGATAGCGGCTCATCATCGCACTCGACAGGCCAACACGCTCAAGCATGGCGGCGGCTCGTTCATAGGCACCTGAGCGATCAGTGACATGATGCACCAGGAGGCCCTCTGCAACCTGCTGACCGATGGTCATCTGCGGGTTCAGCGCGGACAATGGGTTTTGCTGCACGAGCGATGTTCTGATGCGAAACTGCTTCCAGTCCTGTGCGCTTCGCTCCTTGTGGTCGACACCCTCGAACCAGATGTCGCCGCTGGTGCGCGGCGTCAATCCGAGGAGAAGTCGGCCGAGCGTGGACTTGCCGCTACCGGACTCGCCGACAACGCCCAACCGCTCGCGTGGAGCCAGCTCCAGATCAATGGCATTGCATGCGAATTGGCTGGTTGGCTTGGCGAAGAAACCAGTTTTGTGCCTGAACGCCTTGGACAGGTCACGCGTCTTAAGAAGATAAGTCGTCATGCGGCCACCGGGTGATAGCAAGCGGCTTCATGAGCGAGGCCGATCCTTGCAGGCGCCGGGAAGCGAGCGGTGCATTCACCGCTCGCGCGTGAACAGCGCGGATGGAAATAACAGCCTCCAGGCAGGCTATCGAGAAGCGGGACGGACCCAGGGATCGGAACCGGCGGCTCGAGATCGGCAGCATCAATGCTCGGCATGCAGTCGATAAGCGCGCGCGCATAGGGGTGCGCTGGCCTATCCAGTAATTCGGCGACGGGTGCTGTCTCTACGATTTTGCCGCAATACATAACGGCTGCCCGGTCGGCCAAACGCGCGATGACACCGAGGTCATGCGAAACGATGATCAGGGCCATACCGGTTTCAGCTTTCAGTTCTTCGAGCAGATGGAGGATTTGCGCCTGCATCGTCACGTCCAGCGCCGTCGTTGGTTCGTCTGCAATCAAAAGCTGGGGTTTGGCGGCAAGGGCATGAGCGATCATCACGCGCTGGTTCATGCCACCGGAAAACTGATGTGGATACGAACGAAGCCGGCTCTTGGCCCGGTCGATACCTACCCGCTCAAGAAGGCGCATGGCCTCCATTCGGGCGTCACTGCCTCTTAGGCCCTGATGGCGGTAGAGCGCCGATTCAAGGTAATAACCGATCGTATGGACCGGGTTGAGGCTGCTCGTGGGGTCCTGGAAAATCATCGCGATGGTCGGTTTGCCGGCCTTGCCCACGACCGCCGGATCCACTCCGAATTCGATCGAGCCAGCTGTTTGGGCGAGCCCGCGAGGAAGCATTTTGCCAACGGCAAAACAGGTGATGCTCTTGCCACAGCCGGATTCTCCGACGAGCCCAAGCGTCTGCCCGGCCTCGAGGGAGAAGCTCACGTCATCAATGATTTTGATCTTCTGCGCCGGAACCTCGACCACGAGATTACGAACATTCAACAAAGTAGACATTCTTCCCTCCCAGGGGGCAGTGCGCACGGATGCGCACCGCCCATTTTGTCGGTTCGTCGTTATTTGAAGTTCAGGTTTTTGCGGAATTCCATGGTCTCGAACGAGACCGGGCTCCACTGGACGTCCTTGCGCGCGGCATAGACGTCGTACGGCTGATACAGGAGCACGGCAGGAGCCTCGTCCTCGAAGATATCGCGCAGGCGGTTGAAAGCGGCCGACCGCTCCTCACCATCCTTCATCTGGGCAACCTTATCGCAAAGTTCGTTGAACTCGGCAGGTGCTTTCCAGCCCCAGCGCTTCTGGATGCCGCGGCCGGGGCCGAACTCGGATACCAGGGTCGTCAGACCATCGGTCAGCCACTGGCCATTCGACCAGTTGCGGATGAAGATGTCGGGATCCTTCGGCGTGGTTCCCGGAGCGTAGATCTTGGGCACGACATTGATGCCGACAGCCTTCCACATCTCGATCATCATCATTAGCGCCGGTACGGCGTTTGCGTAGTAGTTACCCATCGTGTGATAGGTGATCGGCGTGCCGTCGTAGCCGCTTTCCTTGACCAGGCGCTTGGCTTCCTCGATGTTGTAGTCCATCGCCTTGCGGTTCGGATCGAAGCTTGCCCCGTAGTGCGGGAAGTTGAAGCCGTTCGGGATGGACGCGGTTTTCTTCCAGAGTGCTTCGACCATCAGAGGACGATTGACCGCGAGGCCCATGGCCCGACGCAGTGTCTTGTTCTGGAGGATCGGCTGGTTCATGTTGAAGGTGAACATATGGACGTTCTCGATCAGCGTGCCCCGCGTTTCGAGGTCCGAGTATCCGTCAACCAGCGCCATGTCGTCCGGCGTCAAAGTGGTGATGATATCATATTCGCCGCTGATCAGACCGGCGACACGTGTCGCCGGTTCAGCGACAACCTGATACGTGATTTTCGAGGCCGTGGGCTTTTCACCCCAATAGGCGTCGTTGGCTTCCAGCGTGACGTGATCGTTGGCGACCAGTTCCTGGAACTTGTACGGACCGGTACCAATTGGCTTGTTGCCGAAGGCGACCGCGCCGAGGCTCTTGTAATATTCCTTCGGAACGATGGGGCCGAGCCAGGAGCCGAGATACTTTTCGATGAGATATGACGGCGTCTTGGTCCGCAGAACCACCGTGTACTTGTCCTCGACGACCGGCTCATCCCAGTTCGGCGAGAAATTGCGGCCGTTCGGGACTGTCTTGATCGCTTCATCACCCCAAAGACGTTCGGAAGAGAAGGTGAACGCTACATCCTCGGCCGTCATTTCAGCGCCGTTGTGGAATTTAACGCCCTGGCGCAGCTTAAAACGTACCGACTTGTCGTCGATGCGTTCAAAGCTTTCGGCGAGCGCCGGCACCAGCTTGATGCCATTGCCCTTTGCCCCATCGGCGAAATAGTCGCGACGGATCAAGGTGTCGAAGATCTGGTTGATGATGCGGGGACCGGTGTTGCTGATACCGTTGATCGGCTCAAGCGAACTCGGCAAGCCGTTGACGCCGATCCGCAACGCGCGGCGATCTGCTGCAGAGGTGAATTTCAGGTTGGTGGTCGATGCGAGCGCGGCAACGCTTGCGCCGATCAGGAAATTTCTGCGATCAGTTTTTACCATCGGTCCTCTCCCGGACTTAACAAGTTTCTATTGACGGATTGGCGGGGATATCGAGCCCTAGTTCGCGATGACGAACTTCCTCCGCAATTTTTCTGGCACCGTGTCGATGATGGTCCTGGTGCCGACGTCGGTGATAATCACACCGACGTCCTCGATTTTTGCTGTGACCGACAGGCTGGATTTCGTGAACTTCGAGTGGTCGGCGACCACGATCACACGGCTCGAGACTTCGATCATGGCTTTCTGAACGCTGGCGTTCATCGGTGTCGATGTGCAGATCTGGCCGCGATCGAGATCGATCGAGCTGGCATTGAGGATCAGCTTGTCGGCGTTAAACTGGCGAATGAAGCTTTCCGCATGCGGTCCGCGATAGGAGCGGTTCGTATCGGTGAACTCACCACCCACGGAATAAATGGTGTTGCCTTCACCCCGGGAGAGCTCGGCGACAATATCGAGACCGTTGGAGATCAGCGTCAGACCCTTGCGAGCCGACAGGATCTTTGCGACCTCGAGTGCGGTCGTTCCGGCATCGAGAAAGACTGCGTCACCGTCGGCGATCATCCCTGCGGCGACGGCAGCAATGGCTGCCTTTTCTGATTGGCGCGAAATGGCGCGCGCAGCATGCGTTGGGTCCTGACCGACCTGATTGACGCTAACCGCACCACCATGCGTCCGGCGAAGTACGCCGGCCTGCTCGAGGTCGCCAAGATCGCGCCTGGCTGTTGCGAGCGAGATTTGGAAACGTTCAGTCAGCGTATTGATCGCGACAAACTGCTCCTCGCGCAGCAGCTCTGCGATTTTGGCTTGGCGGTCCTGGGCGGCTGTAAGCACGGTGTCTCTCTTCGAATAGTGATCTAATTCGATCATTCGTATGATCGTTATCTATCTTTGTCAAATGACAGATTGATGACAAAAGATGCTGCTTTGCAGCAATTTCGGAGATAAACTCACTGTCGAAGCGAGACGGCCACGAGCGGATAAACTGAGAACTCTTGAATAAGTGAGCGATATCGATCATAATGACCGCTGCTCTCTAAAGCTCCAAAGTCGAAGACGGCAAGGGATCGCGTCTTGCTGAACCGACACGCCGGACAACTCGAAATCGAACGGAGCTCAAGAATTGAATTCCACGGTCGTCATAATTAATTTGCTCGGAGCGGTGGCGCTGCTTCTTTTCGGGCTCGCACTGGTCAAGGATGGAGCGACCCGTGCGCTTGGTGCGAAGCTTCGTACGGGACTGGCTAGCGGCACCAAGGGAAGCCTTCGGTCATTCGTGTCGGGTTTTGTCGCGACAGTCGCGTTGCAAAGTTCAACGGCAACCGCGCTGATGGTGTCTTCCTTCGTCGAGCGCGAGCTGATCAAACCAAGGATGGCCCAGGTGGTGCTTCTTGGCGCCAACGTTGGAACAGCCGTAACAGCCTGGATCGTAGCGACAGGAATCGAATGGATTTCGCCAGTTCTGCTGTTCGTCGGCATCATCTTCTATAGAAGTAATTCCACGGCACGGCAGGGCGCTGGCACCGCTTTAATCGGAATTGCCCTCATGCTGCTTTCGCTGCATCTCTTGAGCAGTGCGACCGAGCCCCTCCGTCATTCGCCTGCGCTTGCTGCCTTCATCGGGCTGCTTGACAACGCGTGGCCGGTGGCAATGATTTTTTCGGCGGTGATCGCCATACTGTCATCGTCGAGCCTCGCGGCGGTTATCCTGATTTTGTCATTATCGTCGACCGGCACGCTCCCCGGTGGACTTGTCGTCGCATTGGTGCTTGGTGCCAATCTCGGAGGTGCCGTTCCACCAGTGATTGCGTCTTTGTCAGGTTCCGGTGCGGCACGACGTGTGACACTTGGCAATTTTATCGTGCGCGCCGCTGGTTGTCTGATCGCCCTCCCGGGCGCACAGGTAGCGGCTGATTTGCTTGCGATGCTTCCCCTCGCCGCGACAAAGCTGCCGGTCGATGTGCATCTCGCCTTCAACCTCTTTCTCGCACTGCTTGCCTGGCCGTTATCGAGGCTATTGGCACGCTGGATGACGGTCTTGATACCCGAGCAGATGCAGACTGGAGACGCGCCAAAATATCTTGATCCAGCGGAACTCTCGACGCCAGTCGTGGCACTTGCCAGCGCCGCAAGGGAGGTACTCGGTGTCGGTGACCTGATCGAGAAAATGCTTCTGAAAGCATCCGACGCCTTCGATCACAATAACGAAACCGGGCTTCGCGAGATCCCCGCGTTGGAAGCTCAGGTCGATCGCTTGCAGCAGGAGATCAAGCTTTATCTGTCGAAGCTCGGACGAACAGGTCTTTCAGAGGACGAAGGGCGCAAATCGATCGTCATCATCGATTATGCCATCAATCTCGAGCACATTGGTGACATCATCGACAAAGGTCTTTTGCCGGCAGTGCGAAAGAAGGTTGTCCAAGGACTGAAGTTTTCCGACGATGGTTTCGCCGAGCTACAGCAGTTGTTCAAGCTGACGATCGACAACCTGCGAATTTCGCAAACGATCCTGATCACGCGTGACTTCAACCTCGCCAAGCAATTGATGGAGAGGAAGGTCGAAGTTCGAAACATGGAAAAGCAGTCTTCCGAGCGACACCTGGAGCGCCTGAGAGACGGCCGCTCAGATAGCCTGCAGACGAGCTCACTTCATCTCGACATTCTTCGGGATCTCAAGCGCATCAACGCCCACATTGTGTCGGTCGCCCACCCGATCGTGGATGAGCAGGGGCTTCTCGGTGAAAGCCGCCTCATCGTCAGGGTTTCGGCAGATTAAGCTCTCCAGGGCTGGATGTCCTGATCGGGCACGACCGCGCTTGATCGAGCCATCCTTTGTCGACTGCTCCAGCCGATGGTCAGCCTTTGAAGGCTCCCGGGAAAACAATGTCTTGATCGACAAGGACATTGAACTTGTAGCCGGGACGAATTTCGAGGGTTGGCTGCACATCCGTATTCCGTTGAATGGTCCGGTCTGCAACCCGGCCGAACGTTTCTGCGAAATTCCGCCGCGTCGCGTCCGAGGCTGTGTCCTGCGTCGCGCGCGTCGAACTTTCCGGAACGGCAATGTCGATACCTGTTCCGATCAGGGCAATGAGCACCGCCGAGCCGAACGTTTTCAAATAATGGTTGTTCACCCTGTCGCTGAAACCGCCATACCCTTGCGCGTCCGTCGCCGACATTCCTCCGATTTGCAGTGTAGAGCCGTTTGGGAAAATGATGTCGGTCCACACGACGAGAACGCGTTTCTGTCCAAAGGACACTTTGCTGTCATAGCGACCGAAGAGCTTCGTGCCTTGCGGAATGAGCAGACGATGGCCTGTCGCGCTGTCGTAGACGCTCTGGCTCACCTGGGCGGTGATCCGGCCGGGAAGATCGGAATTGATGCCCGTGATCAGTGTTGCCGGAATGACCGAACCGCGCTTTAGCTCGAAGGGCGATTGTTGGGGCACGACACGGTTCGGCAAGTAGCCAAGCTCTTTCAGGTCGGCGTTGAAGAAGTCTTCCTTGGCGCCTTGGGCATTGGGATCAACGTTCTGACCACCGAGCCCTGCGCGCAATGCGGCCGCATAGAGATCGGAACCACTTGCCGTGTTTGCCGACGTCGTTGCGGCTCTTGTTGCCGTGTCCGCGGTCGCATCATGCGTTTCAGCACGCCCATCCAATTTGCCGCGATCGATGGCAAGCGGCGCATCATAGGCAGCGTTGTTTGCCTGCAGGCGGGCCATCCGCTGGCGCTGCTGCTCCCGCAGAACCTGTTCCTGTTGTTCTCGCTGAAGACGAGCCCGCCAAACCGCTTCCGCTTCGAGGTCCTGGCCTCGCTGCTGCACCTCGCGTTGGCCTGGCTGTGGTGTGAAGGGATTACTGGCTTTTTCGTCAACTTGTTTCGTCTCGACCGGCGTCGGCTGGAAGACGGTCTGCTGCTGCGGCTCGCCGATAATACCGTCGGTGACGCCGCGTTTGATCTGGTCGGCATAGGTTGAGGCAGGGTTGCCCGAACTTGTCTCCGGGCCGGTGTCCTTGCCGAAGTACAGTCCGCGGGATGCAAGCCCGTAGAAGATGACGCCAAGGAACGCGAGCGCCAAGACGATAATGACGATAATCGGCAGGCGGTTGATCCGCTTGATGCCGGATTGCGCCTGGCTATTCTGCGCGCCGCCAAGATTGAGGGATTGCACCATTGGATCCTCCCTTATCCGCGCCGCATGAGCGACAGGGCGCTTGCTGGCGTCGCGCCGTTGGCTGTGACCGTGTATGCACGTCCGAGTTCAACGCTGTTTGTCGAAAGACACGCCAGCACCTGACCATCTATGGCCAGGATCACATAGGCCAGCGGGATGACCGTCGCGCCGCCGTCCGTCTTCTGGTCGGTGATGACGGCATAGCCCCATCCCTTCAGCGCCGCTTCCATCGCCTGTCCGAAGGGCGAGGTGTCAGTCTTCAGTGCAACTGTCGCCTTTCCCGGCCCGATCTGTTCGGCAAGACGGCTGACCATATCGCCGGCGATTGCGCTGGCCGCAGGACCGGAGATTTCCGGTGGCGCGCTGCTGGCCACGACACTGTCAGTCCCTATCGACTGGCACCCGGAAAGAAGGGCGGCTAGGGCGCAGGCTGCGGCAAAATTGCGGAGGCGTTGCAAGGCGCGCGAATGGGAGAGAGGGATGTTCATTACCGCCCTCCCCGCTTGATGGTGATCTTTTCCTGTTTCCAGCCGACCCCCGACACGAGCACCGCGCGATCGACATGGTAATCGACGACCATCACGTCGCCCTTCATCCGGTAGTTGACGATCCGGTTTTGCCCACCGGATGTGACGAATAGAACCGGAGCGTCCTGACCGGAGATGGAGCGCGGAAACTGGATGTAAGTCTTGAGCCCATCGGAATAGACCCGTGTCGGCCGCCAGCCGGCGTTGCCCGAGACGGAATAGGAAAAGTTCAGCTGCTCGGCGGGGACGCCTGCGCCTGGGATGGTGGTCGCCTCGATCCGGGCATTGACGTCGGCAAGCTTTGCCGAGACATCCTCCGGATATTCGAAACCGACACGAGCCATATATTGAGTCGAATGCGATTTGAGCTGGATGTGGTAGGTGCGCCGCGACGTCGTCACCACCATCGAGGTCACAAGACCTGGCTCCGACGGCTTGACGATCAGATGGATCGCTTGACCGCCAGCAGCCCCTGAAGTCGCCGGCTCGACCTTCCAGCGTACGGTGTCACCGACCAGCACGTCTCTGACCACCTCGCCGCCTTGCAGTTCGATATCGCAAACCTGCAGCGGCGAGCAGACGACGGATGGCTGCACCTCGCCGTAAAGGAAGATCACCTTGCCGTCGGCGCCCTTGGTGACCAGACCGCGCGAGCCGCGCCACTGTGTGGAAATCCCCATGCCTTTTGCTTCGTTGGCGGTGACGCCATCGGCAGCAAAAGCATGGACAGGAACGACCAGTGAATACGCCAACGTCGCCGAGGCGAGAGCGCTTGTCAGCGTGGCCCGTGTTCTTTTGCGGGGGATGATCATGTTCGGGCCATGCCTTTCAAAGCTGTGCAGTCCACTCGAAGTCGCGGAGATAGAGGCCGATGGGGTTCAGGCGGATGACGCCCTCGTCCTGTGGTGGGGTGAGTGTCACCGTGGCAATTCCGCGGAAGCGGCGGACGGCGGTTTCCTTGCCGCGCCGGTCGCGCTCAAATTCGGTCCAGTCCACCTGGTAGCTCTGGTTCGACAGCGCGACGATGTTGTTTACCTCGATGGCCACCGTCGAATTCTCCGCTTTCTCGAACGGTGAGTTGGAGCGAAACCAGGCATTGACCTTTTCGGTCGCCGGATCGGATGTCCTGAGCAGCCCATAGGTTCGGTCGATATACTGCTTCTGCACGACCGCATCCGGCGTCACACTGCGAAAGTTCGAGACGAAGCTGCCGAGGGTCGCACGCACCACACGAGGATCGGCATACTCGATCTGCTGCGGGAAGCCGGCATTGACTGATGTGCCGAGCTTGTCGACCTCGACGATATAGGGAACGAGCTTGACCTGCGCGCTTTGATACAGCGCGTAGCCAAAGCCGATCACGGCCATGGTCATGCCGGCAATGCCGACGATACGCCAAGCGGCAGCGGATCTGACGTAGGAGCCATAACGCTCGTTCCATTCGTTGCGGGCGGCGATATACGGATTGGCAAGATCGGGATTATCGAGCGGATTGTGTCCGGCCATGGCTGATCGGCCTCCAGTTATTTGGTCTCGTTAAGTGGCGGTGGTGGAGGCGATGCGGTCCGACCCGACTGCTGGTCGAGTTTGGCATTGGCAAGCCCCAGCAGCGATCCGGCATAGGCGCCGGGTGATCCGACTGCCTTGTCCTTCGCGGCTGAGCCGACCGCGCCCGCAGCACCACCGATGCCGGCCTCCATGCCGCGCATGGCGGCACTGCCAAGGGATGCTCCCCCTGCCCTTGCCGCGCCTGCTGCCTGAAAACCTCGGCTTGCTGCTGCCGTCGCCAGAAAGCCTGCGCCGGCCGCAAAGGATGCGGCCTGTCCACCGTGACGGATCGATTCCGTACCGCCGGAAACGGAGGCACCCTGGACCACGCCTTGAAGGATCGGCGGTACATACATGGCGATGACGAAGACCACGACCGATATGCCGGCGATCGCGAGCGTCGTGATGAACTGCTCCGAGGATGCGGTTGGTGCCTCGGCCAGGCCCAGCAGGATGTCGGAGCCGATCTTGGCGATCATCACCAGCGCCATCAGCTTCAAGCCGACCGAGAATGCGTAGACCAGATATTTGATGGCGAAATCCTTGGTGTAGGACGTGCCGCCCAACCCGAGCATGATCATGCCCGCGAGGAGGCCGACATACATCTCCACCATGACCGAGACGAAGATGGCGGCAACGAGCGAGAAGCAGACGACGACCACGACCATGGCGAAGACGGCGGCGATCGCCAGGGAGTTATCCTCGAAGAGGCCAAACTTCGCCTGTTCCGACATCTTGGTCGCGACACGAATGCCGGCGTCAAAAATATTGGCCGGCGAGGCCGAGCCACCGCCGGCGCCGATTTGGTAGAGGCTATCGACCACGGCTTTTGCAAATGCGGGGCCCTCATTGAGAATGAAGGCGAACAATCCGATAAACATGATGCGTTTCACCAACTCGGCAAACCAGCTGTCGAGCGAGGCAGCATTGATCGCCAACCATACAGCAGCGATGCCGACCTCGATGCCGGCGAGGATCCAGAACAAAGACCGCGCCGCATTCATGACCGTCGTTTCCCAGCCCTTGGCCGCCGCTACGACGGAGTTCTCCAGCGTGGTCAGCACTTGACCCTGCTGCGCCAGAGCCGACGTGCTCGCGATCAGGACCATGCCGATCGCGACTAAGGCAAGGTTGGGCTTTTGGAAACGAGGAACGATCACCATCTCGGCTTCATCTCCTGGCCGCCGCGAATGTCGCGCTCGGCATTTCCACCAAAGAACTTTTCCCGGTGAGCACGGCGGTCGTCGTCGGATGCAGCTTGCGGTGAGGCTTCGCCCGCTCCGGACAGGTGTGCCGCAGACGGCTGGAACGCCCACCTGGCGACGACGACGCCGGACGTGATGATCCCCACGACGGCAAGGATAATGACAAGGCGCGGGCTCACCAGCGGGGCTCCATCGTCTGCCCGCCGCGGATGTCATGCTCGCTTCCGCTGAAGAACTGTTCCCGGCGCGCCTGGGCAAGATCCTTTTGCGCCTGTTCAGACTGGAACCAGGTGCCCATCATCGTCATCTGTTGGGAGACGAGGCCCCGCAGCTTTTGCATCTGCGCGACTTGCTGGGCGGCGATCTGGTGTCCGACCTGCAGCGCCTTCATCTGCCCGTCGGCCGATTCCGACATGGAGCGTAGCGACGACATCGTGCTCTCCTCGCTCGAGAACTGGTCGGCCGTCAGGTTTGCGGCCTTCAGGGAACCGGCGATCGTGTCGCGGTTGGTGTCGGACCAGTTCTGATAGGTGGACGAGAAGCCCGCACCGTCGGGCAGGTTGCTTTTCATCTCGGCAAAGCTCTGGAAACGCTGATTGAGCACGTCGTCGATATTGCCCATTGAGAAGGCGACGCCTTGGCCTTGCGCCACGACGTTCTGAAGGGTCTTGAGGTCGCTCTCGGCCTGGCCCCAGATGTGGTTTGGCAATTGCGCCGTGTTCTGCAGCATGTTGTTGTAGATGTTGATCTGGTTCTGGATCTGCTCGGCAAGCTGCGAGATCTGGGTAATCTGGTTGTTGACCTGCTCAGCCGACTTGCCGACCAGCGAGATCAGTTCGGTATTGTTGGCGATCTGGGTCCATTCGGTCGCCTGGCCCGTCACGCCGCCGGCCTGAACTGAAGCCGGAAACACGACGGGGAGAATGATGGCCGCTATGGCAGTTGCGCGCGCGATGCTATTCGGCCGGGAAAAGTGTCTCGGCATGGGCGATCCCCCTTTGCTGGAGCCAAGGACGAGGCCATGCGGCCCCGTGTTCGGAGTGCAGGCTGCGAATTTGCTTCAGGTCTTCCTTGCCGGTCGCCCCGAAAAACGAGAGCGCGACCGGACCAAGCGCCATGTTGAAGAGCCTTCGGCCCTCCGGTGAGACGACGTAATATTCGCGCTTGGGAATGGCGGTTGCGACGATCTCGATCTGCCGCTCGTTGAAGCCGATGCGCTCATAGAACTCGCGCGTGCGCGGTTCGCGTGCCGCCCCGTTCGGCAGGCAGATTTTCGTCGGGCAGCTTTCCTTCAGGACATCCATGATGCCGGAGCGCTCCGCATCCGAGATTGACTGGGTGGCGAGCACAACAGCACAGTTGGCCTTTCTCAGCACCTTCAGCCATTCGCGGATCTTGTCGCGAAACACTGGATGACCGAGCATCAGCCAGGCCTCGTCGAGGATGATTAGGCTAGGCGCGCCGGTCAGGCGTTTCTCGATGCGACGAAACAGGTAGGTGAGAACGGGGACGAGATTGCGCTCGCCCATGTTCATCAGTTCCTCGATCTCGAAGCACTGGAACGCGCCAAGCGCCAGACTGCCCTCTTCGGCGTCGAGCAACTGGCCCATCGGGCCGTCGACGGTGTAGTGGTGCAGCGCGTCCTTGATCTCGCGCATCTGCACGCCCGAAACGAAGTCCGACAGCGAGCGACCGCGGGATTCTGACATCAGCGCCAGCTGCCTGGAGATGGCGTTGCGATAGTCCGGAGTGATGGTCACACCTTGCAGCGCCACCAGCATCTCGATCCACTCGGAGGCCCAGGCGCGGTCGCCATCAGTCGACAGTTCAGCGAGCGGGCAAAATGCAAGCGCCTTCACCTCACCACCAGGCGACGGGCCGATATCGCCGCCGATCTGGTAGTGATCGCCGTTGAGACCGAGCGTCAGCGGCAGCATCGAGCCGCCCTTGTCGAAGGCGAACACCTGCGCGCCTGCATATCGGCGGAATTGCGCGGCAATCAGAGCCAGCAGCGTCGACTTGCCCGATCCGGTTGGGCCGAAAATCAGAGTATGTCCAACATCATCGACATGCAGGTTCAGTCGAAACGGCGTCGAACCGGATGCCACCTGCATCAAGGGCGGCGAGGCCGGCGGATAAAATGGGCAAGGCGCGGTCGGACTTCCGGACCAGACGGAGTTCAGCGGGATAAGATCGGCGAGATTGCGAGTGTTGATCAGCGGCTCGCGGATATTGGCGTAGGAAACTCCAGGCAGGCTGCCGAGGAAAGCGTCCGTGGCATTCAACGTCTCGATGCGTGCGCCAAAACCTTCGGCCTGGATCAGGCGGCGGATCGCTTCGCATTTTTCCTGGAGCTGGATCGCATCTGCTTCGAAGATGACGATGACCGGCGTGTAATAGCCATAGGCGACGAGCTGCGACGACGCTTCGGCGATGGCGTGCTCTGTCTCCGCCACCATCAGCATGGCGTCCTGATCGACCGCGCGGCTCTGGGTTTGGAAAAGCTGATCGAAGAACGGCCGCACCTTCTGCTGCCACTTCTTGCGGGTGCGTTCGAGCCTTGCACGTGCTTCTTCGGCGTCGAGAAAGACGAAGCGGGACGACAAGCGATACGTGAGCGGCATCCGGTCGAGCGTGTTGAGAATGCCCGGCCAGCTTTCCGCCGGCAGGCCGTCGATTGCCACCACACCGAGAAAGCGGTTCTCGACCATTGGGGTCAAGCCATGCTGCAACTCGGCCGTCACCAGCCAGTCGAGATACATCGGGATGTCTGGCAGGCGAACCGGATGGTTCTCTCCGGTCACGCAGAAGCGAATGAACTGGAACAGCTCGTCGTAGCGCCCGACGCGGTAGCCGCCGCGCTCCGAGGTTTCCCGCGTCATCATCCGACGGATCGACAAGACATTGGCGAGATACTGCTCGACCTCCCGGATCGAGGTCAGGAAACTCTCGAGTGCCTTGTCGGCATAGGAGGCCGAGCGGCTCGCCGCGTCGGAATAGATATACCGCGTCAGGCCGGAGCGCCTCGGCTCCGGCGGCCGCCAGGTCAGGATCAGAGCATGCCGGCTCTCGAAATGCCCCCTTTCCGTCTGAAAGTGAGCCCGCCGCTCGTCGTCGATGGCGCGTGTGACCGGATCGGGAAAGTGGGATTCACCCTCAGTCGGATAGTCGCCCGTAGGCACCCTGATGGCCTCGACCTGGATCATCCATCCGGAACCCAGCCGCGACAAGATGGCGTTGATCTGTCGCGACACCTCGTTGCGCTCGGCGTCGGTCGAGCTCTCGCTATCCGGGCCGGCAAAGTACCAGCCGGCCATTAGCGAGCCGTCTTTCAGCAGGATGACGCCATTATCGACGAGGCCGGCATAAGGCACCAGATCGGCAAAGGACGGACCGGAATGGCGGAATGATTTGAGCGCTACCATCTCAAATCCTTTAGAACTTGCGCCACGGCGACGAGGTCGCGCGGTAGAACGTCTTGTAGGAGATGTGGCGGAGATAGACCCGGCGCATCAGTGGATCAGATTTGGCCATCATGCGCAGCGCCGCGACGGCTACCAGCCAGATCGCGATGCCGAACAGTGCCGCGTACCAGGTCAGGACCACGAAGATCAGGATGATAGCGGCCAGCGCCGTCAGCAGCACGAGCTCGCGGTCGGCGCCCATCAACAGGTTCGGACGCGATAACGCCCTGTGTACCCGCGAGCGTGCCAGAGAAGAGCCGGCCTCAGCCATGAGCCCCCTCCCCCGCAGTGGCCGCCGTCGTCTTCGGTTCAGGAGTTCCTTGCTCGGCCTGTGCGTGGCCCTCGCCGATCGAGGCGCCGGTCGCGCCGAAGAGAGCAACGATTTGCGTTGCTCCGAGGAGCACACCCCCCACCAGCGCCACATAGCAAAGCCGCCTCGCGAAATCATTCAGCTCGCCTCCGAAGATCAGCATGGCACCGGCGATGGCAACCGCGGCCAGCGCAATGAACCCTGCGACAGGTCCGGTGATCGATTGCTGGATTTGTTGCAGCGGCGATTCCCAGGGAAGACCGCCGCCGCCTGAGGAAGCGAATGCGGAATCGCTAAAACCGATAGAAATGGCAACAAGCGTCGCGCCGGTGAGAAGAATGGAGAGTTTACACGACATGGCTGTCCTCATCGATTTGAGCATAATGTTCGGTCTGGTAGCGGCCGTTGCGGTATCCTTCGAGGTGGATCACCTCACGGACCCGCCTCCCCTTCCCGGTTCGTACAATAGAGACGACGAGATCGACGGCCTCGCCGATCACCTCCTGCATCGGCTGCTGGCTGGCTTCTGCCGTCAGTTGCTCCAGCCGGCGCAAGGCTGACATCGCCGTGTTGGAATGGATCGTGGTGACGCCGCCGGGATGGCCGGTGTTCCAGGCCTTGAGCAGCGTCAGGGCCGCACCGTCGCGGACCTCGCCGACAATGATGCGGTCGGGACGCAGGCGCATCGTGCTCTTGAGCAGGCGCGCCATGTCGATGGTATCGCTAGTGTGTAGGGACACTGCGTTCTCGGCCGCGCATTGGATTTCGGCGGTGTCTTCCAGGATAACCATCCGATCATCCGGGGCCGCGGTGACGATCTCGGCGATGATGGCGTTGGCGAGTGTGGTCTTGCCCGATCCCGTGCCACCCGAGATGACGATGTTCATCCGAGCGTCGATCGCGCTGCGAATTGCAGATGCTTGGGCTTTGGTCATCACCTTCGACTTCACATACTCCGTCAGTGGAATGAGACGCGAAGCACGACGGCGGATCGTGAATGCCGGTCCGGAGACCACCGGTGGCAACAGCCCCTCGAAGCGGTGTCCGCCAATTGGCAGTTCGCCAGAGATGATCGGCCGCTCGTCGTCGGCCTCCGACTGCAGGGCATGCGCAACACTGCCGATGACAACCTCGGCTGCGGCGGTGCTCATTGCGCCGGCAGGTGCCACGCCGTGCCCCAGCCGTTCGATGAAGAGGCGTCCGTCCGGATTGAGCATGATCTCGACGACGGTGGCGTCGTCGAGTGCGATGCAGAGTTGGTCTCCGAGGGCGTCCTGCAGTTTACGAACCAAACGAGGATGAGAGCGGAGCTGGGTCACGCAGCGCTCCGGATTTGACGGCTCTGAACTTCGGCGGCGATCGAGCGGTAGTCCGGTGGGCAGACCCGGTCGAAGCTTACCCGGTCGGCCGGCAGTGTCCCGGCGATGGCCACGGTGTTCCCGATTGCCACGGGATCGCCAAGCCGCTTCATCGGCCACGAGGCCCGGTTCAGGATGCGCTCGAAGCGCAGATCGGTTGCCGTAACAATCTCGTCGTAGCCGTTTGCCATCGACCAATCGATGATGCCGGCAAACATGGTGAGCGTCGCGAGATGGAGCTGGCCCCCTCCTCTTCCCGCAGCCAAGGTCGTATCGACGCAGAAGCGCGAGCTCTCAACCATGCCGGCCGAAGCGCCGAGCGAACCAGATGCGAGTAATTGCGGGAATGTCTGCTCCAGCATGGTCGGCCCCAATGCCGGCAGCAGGCGCGCGCAGCCGACGACCCTTTCATCCCCTGTGACTGCGAGGATGTAGGTTGGGTCGAGATCGTCGTATTCGTCACGCTCACCCGCTTCGGTGATGGAGACATCCCACTCCAGGCGTTCGCCAAAGACCGCTGCGCGCAGTCGATGCATCTGTCTCAGAAGATTGGAATGATCGACATATCGATCTGGCGAAATGGTGAAAACGTGCATCTTGATCTCCGCATGACGTGGACATGTCGGAGAAAGATCATCTGAAGAGGCGAGTGGCTATCTGCAGATCTGCAGACCGTGATTCTACCGAGTCGTGGCGGATGCCCCAACTCCATACGGCAATACGTTTGCAAAACAGCGGTCGAACTCTGCAGATCTGCAGTTGTAGTGTGCTGTACGAAAACACGAAAATCTGTCTAAGTAGTCGAAACCTATTGGAGATTCGACTTTAACGCGGAATCCACGATGCGAGCGTTAACCTCATGTTAACGTTAAATCCCTTGCAGCAGAGCAGGAATCGCGGGATAGTTTCGCAAATGATGGCGTTGTGGCCATTTTTTCGAAAATGAAGCCCTCCGGGATATAGTTTGCAAAATGAGCCATTCGCAGCCCAACAGATTTGATATCGAGATTGCCCAGCAGGGAGCAAAGATCTCAAATGCGTTGCATATGCTGCGCAGCCAACAATATCCCCCGGACGCAAAGAAGGGCTTACGCAAGTTTCAGCTGGGAGAAGTCGCGGACTTTATCGGGGTGACCCAGAGCCATCTTCGGCAAATCCATTTGGAGGGTAAAGGGCCGGAAGTTGAATCGGTGGGTGGCCGGCGCTACTACACGGCTGATCAGATGTTAGAGCTTCGAGACTATCTCGAGGCCAATAAAAAATCCGACAAGCGATATTATGTTCCCCGGCGTCGTGAAGGCGAGCCGATGCAGGTCGTGTCGGTGGTGAATTTCAAGGGCGGAAGCGGAAAGACTACGACCGCTGCGCACCTTGCACAATATCTCGCCCTCACCGGTCATCGCGTGCTAGCGGTCGATCTCGATCCACAGGCATCACTGACATCCCTCTTTGGAATCCAGCCCGAACTTGATGATACCGCGTCGCTGTACGAAGCACTTCGTTTCGATGACGAGCGGAAATTCATCTCTGGGGTTATCCAGCCGACCAATATTCCCGGTCTTGATGTGGTTCCTGCAAATCTGGTCCTGCAGGAATACGAGTATGATGTGCCCTTGGCAATCTCCTCCAAGAAGGGAGAGGACGGTCGGTTATTCTACATGCGCATCTTCAATGCGCTGAAGCAGGTGGACGACAGGTACGACGTGGTCGTTATCGATTGCCCGCCACAGTTGGGATACCTGACGATCACCGCGCTTATGGCTTCGACAGGCATTCTGATCACTATCCATCCCCAGATGCTGGATATCATGTCGATGAGCCAGTTCCTCATGATGTTGGGTGGCATAATGGGTCCGGTCGCCGAGGCCGGTGCCGAGATGCGCGTCGAATGGTTCCGGTATCTCGTCACGCGCTTCGAGCCGACGGACATCCCGCAGGCGCAGATGGTTGGGTTTATGCAATCGATGTTCGCCCAGCAAATGTTGCGAAATCATGTGCTCAAATCGACAGCCATTTCTGATGCTTCGATAAAGAAACAGACTTTATACGAGGTAGAACGAGGCGATTTCGTCCGGTCAACCTATGACCGCGCAATGGAAAGCCTGAACGCAGCCAACGGTGAAATCATGGAGTTGATCCACGGCGCATGGGGGCGGAAATGACACACTTGTCAGCCGTTTTTTCGCGGGATTTGATGAACCATATCAGTTCCTTGTCGAAGTTGAAAGCGAGCGAGGAGGCCGGCTATGGCGCGTGAAAATCCTTTTTCTAAATTGGACATGGCTTCCATCGCGTCTAACCAGACACCGACAAAGCCTGGCTACGGTATGACTGGTGCAGCCAAGACTGTCGTTCGGTCCATCGAGGATCTCGCGGAGAACACAAAGAAGCTGATGGAAGGCGAAGTGATCGTTGATCTGGATCCGCGGTTGATTGACGTTTCCTTTGTCGCCGATCGCCTGTCCGACGATGGCGAAGAGTACCAGGAGCTCAAGCAGGCGATCGCTTCATCCAGCCAGACAACACCGATCCTGGTTCGACCCAGTTCCTCGGATAGTCAACGCTTCATGGTAGTCTTCGGTCACCGCCGTCTCAAAGTCGCCAGAGAGCTTGGAATTCCGGTCAAGGCAGTTGTCAAGAAGCTTGATGACATCACGTCCGCAATCGCCCAGGGGCAGGAAAATTCCGCACGCTCCAACCTGTCGTTCATAGAGCGTGCGTACTTCGCACAGAACCTTCTTACGTCTGGAATGACGAAGGATGTGGTTCGATCGTCGCTCGCGATTGATGAGGCGATGCTTTCGAAAATGCTCGGTGTCGTGGAGGCCGTCCCGGCGTCGATCCTCAAGGTGCTCGGGGCCTCCAAGAAGATCGGACGTGACCGGTGGCTTAGCCTCCGTCAATTGCTTCTTGCTCCTGCCCTCCTGAAGGTTGCCACGGAGCATGTCGAAACAGCAGGCTTCGTTGATCTGACTGAAGACAAGCGGTTCGATGAGCTCCATGACTACCTGAAGCGCTACAAGGCAAAATCTGCTGCAAAGAAGCCCAAGGCCAGTGTGTCCGGGAAGGATTGGACTTCTAGCGATACGTCACTCAATTTCGTGATGAATGCCAAATCGAAGAAGGTTGCGATCGAGCTTTCGAATGTTGAAGCGAAGCCCTTCAGCGAGTGGCTGTCAGCCCACATGGATCGTTTGTACGACGAGTACAGAGGATCGAAGCAGGAAAACAACGGAGACTAAACCGCAAAAGAAAAAGGCCCCCAAACGGTAAACCGTGGAAGCCTCTCTCGTATCTCTCGCAGGATTGAGAATCGCATTTCCCGGAATCACAGTCAAGAGTCTTGGCGCCGATTTGGTGAGCGGATTTCCTTTGCCTGAAGAAAGGTGAGAGAAAAATGCAGACGGGACATGTAACGACGCCCTTTGGGCGGCGGCCGGCGACGCTTGCCTTGGTGAAAGGGCAATTGGCGATCGCGGCACCAGCACCAGGCACGCGCGTCGAAAAGTGGAAAGTATTTCGCGACGTGTGCGAAACGAGGGAACGCTTTGGCCTGCAAGATAGAGCGCTTGCCGTTCTCGATGCCCTTTTGACATTCTACCCTAATCCGCAGCTCGACGCCGAGAACGGGCTCGTTGTATTTCCATCCAATGCGCAGCTGTCCGTCCGCGCCCATGGGATTACAGAAAGTACACTGCGCCGCCAGCTCGGTGCGCTCGTCGATGCGGGACTTATCCAGCGTCGTGATAGTCCCAACGGCAAACGTTACGCACATCGCGATCGAGCTGGTGAAATCGAACACGCTTACGGCTTCGATCTGAGCCCGCTGCTTGCGCGTGCCACCGAGCTTGCCTTGCTGGCGCAGGACGTGGCCGCGGAGCGTATGCGCTTTCGCCGGGCCAAGGAAGCACTCACGATCTGCCGCCGAGATGTTCGCAAGCTGATTACAGCCGCGATTGAGGAAGGCGCTCCCGGTAATTGGGCGCATGTCGAAACGATATATGTTGGAATTCTAGGGCGGCATCCTCGCTATCCGGACAGAAGCCAAGTCGAAGCAACTTTCGATGAGATGGAGCTCTTGCGCACGGAGGTCCTCAACCTTCTGGAAATACAGTCAGAAACTGAGAATATGGATGGCAATGCCAGCCCAGATGACCGTCACATACAGAATTCAAATACTGAATCTATAAATGAACTTGAACCTAGCTACAGAAAAGAGCAGGGCGAAAGCGTGCCGGAGAAGCCGCAGGTGAAGAGTGTGACGATTGGAGGAGCGAAGTCAAAGCTCGAACAGATCAAGGCGTTCCCGCTGGGAATGGTTCTTCGTGCTTGCCCGCAGATTGCTGACTATGGGCCGGGTGGCGGCATTGCACATTGGCGAGAGCTCATGACTGCAGCTGTGGTGGTCCGCTCGATGTTAGGTGTCAGCCCGTCGGCCTATGAGGAGGCCTGCGATGCGATGGGGCCAGAAAATGCCGCAGTGGCGATGGCCTGCATTCTTGAGCGATCGAACTTCATCAACTCCGCCGGTGGTTATCTGCGAGACTTGACGAAGCGATCGGAGCAGGGGGAGTTTTCGCTTGGGCCAATGCTGATGTCGCTACTGAAGGCAAACGGTGAGACGGTACGTTATGCGGTGTAGAGGAAGGCTGCCAAACCGAGCCGGTCCAGATGCCGATGGGTCGCATTTCGCAATGCGAACTTGTCAGCCGTTTTTTTTACGGAATATGCGCGCAAATACAAATCATTAGGGGAAATGAAGTAATTAAATGACTTGGGTTCCAAGTTCGTTTGATGGTCCAGAAGCAATGCTGGGATGCTGAAGTGGTGACCGCGTGACAAAGGCACGATCAATGGGCGGGGACTTGTTCACTTGAAGTCCTACTGGCGATTGGCCCTCCGACAACGGCAAAGCAACACAGCTACCTCGGACAAGCCTTGCTGCACCTGATTGGCAACAACAAAGGAGCTAGATTTGGAGGACCTCTCATTCGAGCACCCCTCGCCCACTCCTGAAATGCTCGCAAACCTCGAGCGGATGTGTGAGGCCGTAGAGGAGTACATGATCAAGGAAGGCCTAGTTGGTGACGCCTCCTTTTGTGAAATTTCTCAGTGGAACGCTCGCGAGGAACTCTATCTGAATGACTCCATGCTTGTTCTTCTGAACGATGGGAGCCCGCTTCATACGATTATGAACCATGGGGGCGACCAGGACGAGTTCAACGATCTCGTCGCTTCGTTCGGCTTTTACGGCGAGCTTGGCTATTCATGGTGCCTGGGGTTCTATCCCCTGCCCGTCTACGATTACCAACGCCTCACCCAATCGTACGCAGCCAAACTCCGTGACCCGCGATGGAAGGCTAAAGCGGATCTTGTGAAGCGCAGAGCAAATTATCGCTGCCAGGATTGCAACGCTGCCCCTCCGCTTGAGGCGCACCATTGCTATTACATGAGCTTTCGCAGCCAACGCGAGCCGTGGGAATATCCGCTTAGCGCGTTCCGCGCCCTCTGCCGGGAATGTCACCGCGAGAGAGAGAGAGCTGAAATCAGGATGCGCGCCTTCGTGGCGAGATTGTCTAGATTTGAGATGGACGGTTTGCGAGACGCGCTCGACAATCTGTTGGTTCACGAGGAGGGTTGTGCAATCGAAGCAGTTCAGACGCTCGCTGAGCAAGGTTCCTCGATAGAGGAGATCCGCTCACTGCTTGAGCGAGGCAGACGGGGCCTGTAGGGTCTGCTCACTGCAGTCGCATTATCCAAGTCAGGTCGTTCATGCCGAAAAAGCTATCTAAAGAGGATGTCGTTGCGCAGTTCCGGGCGGTCCACGGCGAACGCTACGACTATGGACAGGTCGCCTATAAGAACACGCAGGCGAAGGTGACAGTGATCTGTACGATGCATGGCCCCTTTGAAATAGCTCCCGGGCACCACAAGAACGGGACGGGATGCGCACGGTGCTATTTTGAGTCCCGCAGGATCTCGCGCGCGGATTTCATTTCCCGTGTCGCGAGCAGCATGGAGATCTGTACGACTACGCTCTGGTTCCTGAGGGGCTGGACGTATCGGTCGATAAGATCGTGCTGCGATGCACCCTTCACAATGAGGCCTTCGAGCAGTCGGCGAGCAACCACATGCATGGACATCGCGGTTGCTCGCGATGCGTGGCGCTCAGCCTGACAGGATTCATCGCGACGAGGGGTGAAATAAAGTCCCAGGATGCACTCAACAGCGATTTCATCACCAGGGCGGTCGCCTTCCATGGCGACCGGTACGGCTATGAACGAACCGTCTACACCGGAACTGCGGACAGGATCGAGATCTTCTGTCGAAGGCACGGTGCGTTTCGACAGATCGCGGAAAACCATCTCCGTGGCTCAGGATGCCCGGACTGCTCTCGTATTGAAACCTACGCCGACAGTTTCAAGCAGAAATGCCTGGACTTGGGCGTCGATTATTATCGTGCCTTGAAACGGCGCGAAGCGGGCATGAGCGAGGATCAGATCTTCGAGCGGGAGAAGCTTCGTCACCTCCGTCGCATTAACCCGGTGTCCGTCGATGGACACGATTATCCGAACCTTGGCGCTGCGGTGCGGCATATTCGACCGCCGGCCACCGCAACGACGATTGCTCGCTGGCTGGCCTCAGGGATGGCGCCTGAGGAGGCGTTCAGGCGCGTTCCTAACCCAGGCGTCAAGAACGGCATGATCTACCTCATTACCCACATCGAGACCGGCAAGAAATATATTGGCCTTACTGTGCAGTCCATCGAGAGGCGCTGGGTCTACCATCAGCAGCAGGCTCGGGCGGGGTGGATCAAGAGCCTTGAAGGACTTCATGCAGCCATTCGAGAGTTTGGGCCGGATGGTTTTGTTGTTGAAGCTATCGATGGCGGCGAGACAAAGATCGATCTTGAAACCAAGGAAAGGGCATGGATCAAGAAACATTACAGCCTGGTTCCAGCTGGGTTCAACATCAGTACGGGGGGAGGCAGCGGTGGCGTCGGCGCCAAGCCCCTAACCCTTGATGGGATCCGTTTTGCAAGCATCAGGCTCGCCGTAGCTCACTTGTCCGAGACACGAGAAATTTCTTTTGAAGCCGCGAAAGCACGCCTCCTCAAAGGTCGGACTGACGTGAGAAAGCCTGCGGCAAAGGGTGAGAGCAAAGTCGGGACCAGCGCCTACAAGGCATGGTCGAGGATACGGCACGGCGTGATGAACCCCAATTCAAAGGAATTCATCGAAGGCGTCACTCTATGTCCGGCCTGGCACGACCCACGCACATTTATCGATGATGTAGGGCAGCCACCCGACGGCGGCATGGCTTTCGTACGGCTCGATAAGACGTTGGGATACTTCCCGGAGAATTGCCGGTGGATGCGGCGATCTGAAGCGGGCAAGGCTCGCTGCAAAACATCAATCTTTAAAGAAAGCGAGCGCAGGCTGACCCGGCCCTGAACTCTGGTTCGAATGGTTGGCCCCTTGGCCAATTCGCGTTACAAAGACTCAACAAAGCCAATTGATTAGCGAGATCACGATGCGCGCCGCTCGACATGAAGAATTTGAGAATGTAATCGAGAACTATTTCCACAACGCGAGTGTCAATTCGAAAGATGATCAAGACCGGCTCATTGTGTTGTTCAAACGAACAAAAAAACTTGTGGACCTTGCCGTAAGGCAATGGGCCCGAACCCAGCCTGAATTGGCCGATCGGTTGATCGTATCATTCACGGCTGGCCTCGCGTTGAGCCCAGAGGCGACTGGGCAACCGCCAGAGTATTACCGCATCGTTGTGCCGCTCGCCGTCGTCCATCGTATGAGCGATACAGCCATTTACTGTTCCAACGCCTTGCGGGAAAAACCTTATTCAGCGTCCGACCCGGACGTAAGTGTCCTGATCGCGGTATTATTAGCGTTTGGGCATGAATTCTATCATATCGTCTCTGGCCACATAGCTTTGAAGCTGCCGGATGGGTCTGAAGCGCCAAACGATTTTCAAGAGGCGTCCGCTGACTTCATGGGTGCCGCCTGTCTTGCCCGCTGGCTAATCGTTGATGAGATCAAGTCGTTGCTGGGGACAGGTTCATATAACACGAGAGCGATTGGTTTTCAGGTGATGTTTTCGCTCACGTTGCTATCGCTTATTTTTGCGGATGAACCCGGTCCCGGCTATCCTAGGCCAAACGAGCGGTTAAGGTCCTACTTAGATGGCTTCGCCTTTGGATGCGAAGGGAGGTGGTGGGAGGTGCATCCGCTGATAGTCTTGACTCAAAGGGAGCCAGTTCCCGCGCTATATGAGGCCTTCCGAGCAGCCGATCTTGAGGAAAATGCTGGCCAGCTCTGGCTGAACCTCCCTGAAGTTTATGACCCCAGTTCCAGATATTATTCGGCTGCGGATCAGGCCACACGGCGGACTTGGTACAACAATGCACCACTCCTGCGACCCATTGCCGGCGATCTGCTCAGGGTCGTACCTCGGCTCCCTCAGTAAAGCCGATGATCAACCTGCACTTCCTCGGCAAACAAGTGGTTTCAAAGCTCGGCGCTCTTTAAAGAATTCGCGCGGCACGTCCAGTACGGCGTGTCGCATGATTATAGTAGCTGGAGGCTTGTTGTACGGACCTGTGACGTGACTGCTCCATCGCCTCGGCGAGGGGAATGCCGCCGTTGGCCGCTTCGGTGAGATATCCCGACCGCAATCCGTGTGCCGAAAACTCCCCCGGATCCAACCCAGCCATTTCCGCCCGCTGTTTTACGATCGCATTGACCGCACTCGGCTCCAGCGCCCGCTTCGACACGTTGCCCCAACGATCGATCTTCCGAAAAATACTCCCGCTTTCGATTCTTCCAGCCGCCATCCATGCGTTCAAAGCATCCACGGGCCGGCCCGTCAGATAAACGGCCTCATCGCTTTCGGCACCTGACGTCTTGGTGCGACCGAGATGGATGGCGAGAGAGGGGAGGGGAGGGGCACCCTCGACGGTGATGGGTGGCTCGACGGTGAGCTGCTCCCTGCGCAGACCGGCAATCTCACTGCGACGACGACCGCCCGAGGCAAAAGCCACCATCAGGATTGCCCGGTCGCGGATGTCACGAAGGCTGTCGGTGCTGCAGGTCGCGAGCAGCTTTGCCAGGACGTCGCCGGTGACGGCCTTCGCGCTCTTGCGTTTCCTTGGCCGCGGCGTCGCCCGAACTGCGAGGCGTATCGCGGATTTCAGCGACGGCGAGGAAAAGACGCCTGACAGCCCGCGCCATTTCGTCAGCGTCGACCAGCTGGCAATCCGCCGCCGCACCGTGTCGGGCGCGTGCGGCCCTGGCGATCGCAGAAAACCCTGTTCCCGCAGGCTCTGTTCGACATCGGCCGGCATGCCGTGGTGAGGATCGATGTCGCGCTGTTCGGGCTGCCAGAGATGGTGGGCGACGAATTTAAGAGCCAAGGCTTCGGGCGCCGGCCAGGGGAGGGAGGCGCCGGTTGCGGCAAGCGACCAGGCCTGTAGATAGGCGAGGTCGGAGGTGAGGGCGCGCAGAGTGTTTTCGCCCATGCCTTCGTTGACCAGATGGCGTAGCGTTTCGATGTCCTGGTCGGTCAGCAGTTCGGCCAGTTCGTCGCGCCGGTCGATCGGTAGCACGCTGGCGATGGTGTCGAGTTCGTCGGCCCGGCGATCGACGGCGGTCTTGGAGATGGACGGTCTGGCCACAGAGAAACTCCGGATCGGCGGCTTTTGACGGCCGAGTGGCCGTGGAATTGCCGGATTCTTTCTGATTTGCGACTCGAAATCAATCACCTCCGATAAGAGGTACTTATCGATGGTTAGAACCTCAACCGCCAGTCATACCATCTGAAGAACCGTAATATTTATATAGAGTTCTTATAAGAAATCATTTACCATGATTTCAATGGGTTATGATCTCGCGAAAATCAGCATATCAGCCTTGATGCGACCGGCTTTCGACGCCGGCATCGCCCTCACGCGTCTGGACGAGCGAATCGCCCGCTCGCCGGTCGGCCAGGGATGGATTGAACGCTCCCAGTTCACCGATGCCTGCGCCTCGCTCTGGATCGACGGCGAGCTCGTTCATCTCGAAGACCTCGTCCTCCACGACGCTTTTCGCGATACCCGCACCCCAACTCATGAACTTACCATCTCTCGCGACGTGTTGCGCACCCGCCGGCGGATTGCCGTACAGTCGCCCGACTGGGCGCTGTCGCCGGAAGGCACTCGCACGCTCCGGCAGACTTCGGAGATCGGGTCAGCCGGCACAGGTAAGGCGCAGACCGCCGGCACAGTGCGGAGCGCCGCCTCGATCGATGCGGAAGGGGAGGGAGATGATGTCGGCGAGGGCGCCAAAGATCTGCACGGCGTCGATTTTGCCGCCATCGATGCGATCCTTGCGCGCTCTGACGCTGCGATCGAACGAGCCAGAAAGCCTGGCCGGGTTCCGGCCGATCCGATGATTTATGATCTCGACTGGGACGAGGATGCCCGGCTCGACGAATGGCGCGGCGTGCTGCGACAGGCCGAAAACCTGCCGGCGGTACTGCAGGCGATTGTCGCCCTCGATGCCTGGAATTTCTTGTCCGTGCTGCAGCACGCGCCGTGGCTCGGCCGGCTGTTGTGCGCCTCCATCCTGCGGCAGGCCGGCATCACGTCAGGTGCCCATCTGGCCGCCATCAATCTCGGCCTTAAAACCATTCCCGTCGATCGGCGCCGGCATCGCGATCGCGAAACCCGGCTGCTCGCCATCGCCCACGGACTTTTGGCGGCCGCCGAGATCGGGTTGAAAGAGCATGACCGGCTGGCGCTGGCTCGAACCCTCCTGGAGCGCAAGCTGGAGGGGCGCCGCACGTCGTCAAGGCTGCCGGAGCTGGTCGAGCTGGTGACGGCAAAACCATTGGTGTCGGCCGGCATGGTGGCGAAGACGCTCGAGGTGACGCCGCAGGCGGCGCGGCGGATCGTTGCGGAGCTGGGGCTCAGGGAGATGACGGGGAGGGGAAGGTTTCGGGCGTGGGGTATAGTATGAGGTTGGCGAGTAGCGCGGAATCATCGCTAAGGACATGAGCGAGCGGGAGCGGCGTCTGTTTTTCCGCGACAGCGATCATCAGCTCTGCGCCCTCGCGATGAAGTACAATGCACCCGTGAACCAGATCAATCTGGGAGTGCCGTCCCCGAACATTGATGTTGTTCGCAAGTTGCGTGGTAGGTAGACAAATACGTGCTGCCGGTGGAATTGATTTGAAGGCGTTTGCCCGCAGGGGCTTGTCACTGTAAGGGGAGCCGCGGACAATGCGGATAATGAAGGGGTGTCACGAGAGTGGTTCGGCAGGGCGCGACTAGGGACGAACCGGATCGTCTTTGCAGATTCTATTCTCACCCGCATATCGGCGATCTGCTAGTGAAAGCAATGCCGCTGACGGATGTGTCTTCCATAATTGATTTAGGGGCAGGCGGCGGTGTCTTGTCGGATGCTGCTTCACGACGTTGGGCGGCGGCGGCGATCACTACTGTGGACATCGATCCGGCCTGTGGTGTCGCGATGCGCGAGCGCCTGCCGCACAGGAATCGGACGCATTACGTCTTAGATGCTCTTGATCCTGAGATATTGGCGAAAGTCGGCCGTGCTGGGCAGTTCGATGCCGCGATCTGCAACCCTCCCTTCAAGAAGATCGAGTGGCGCGGGGGATATGAACGCGTCCTTTCCGAGGCCGGACTTGCTGACTGCTTCTCGACCGAAAGCGACGTCACTGCAGAAGCGCTTTTTCTGGCCCAGAACGTCAGGCTCGTGCGAAGGGGCGGTACAGTGGGTCTGATAGTTCCCGACAGCTTCATTTCGGGAAGAAGTGCTTCAAGCTTGCGAAACGCAGTCGTCAGGTGTCATCGGGTCAGAGCTGTCATCCAACTCCCTAACGGCTCCTTCGCAAGGACGGAAGCCAATTCTTACCTACTCGTGTTCGACAACAAGTTAAACTCTGAGGATGCTATCAGTCTTCACCGATTTTCGCTGGATGGTGGATTGAGCCCAGCGATTATGGTGGATCCCAAGCTAGCCGTCCGTCGACTGGACTACGATTTCCATGCGATGGAGCGGAATGAGTCCACACAGACCCTGGCGTCGCTTGAAGCAAGCGTGTTCAGGGGCACGATGGCGGCTGCCGAATGCAAGGCAGCCTCACGCTTCGTATTTCATACCAGCGACTTCTCACAGGCACGCGATGGTCAGTTCTTCGGTCCGAACGCGGTCGCGTCAGGCCCGTCCGCACGCGCGGGAGACATCCTGATGGCACGAGTAGACCGCAGCCTAGAAACGAAGATCGCGATAGTTCGGGCAGGGAACTTCAACGTCTCTGATTGCACGTTCGTGGTTAGGGTCGACGAAAGACATAGGGAACGCGTATTCGCCGCGCTTCGTTCCGAAGAGGGGCGTTCGAAGATCCGTTCCGCAAGCCGTGGTGTAGGAGCAAGACACCTCAGCAAGTCCGAGCTACTAGCTATTCCACTAATTTAGGATCCGTGATGTCAGACGAAGTTCAACAGAACACATTCGAAGAGCGCGCGGATCAGATTGATGCGAATGTTCTGATTGGCGAAACCGTCGCCGAAGACCACTTCGACAAGGTTCATCAGGCGCTCGTATCAAAAGGCCTAGTCCTGATACAAGGTCCGCGCGGCTGCGGCAAAACACACCTTATGCGCTACACGGCCCTCAAATGTCAGGAAGACGACGGGCTGCCACTGGCGATTTACGTGAGCTTCAATCGCTATCTGCGGTTAGAGCCGCTCCTAAATCATCGTTCGGACGCTGTGGCGATCTTCCAGTCTTGGGTCCTCGCCAGCCTGGTTCTTGAAGCTGATAATCTCGCAACGCAACTGGACGACGAAGATGGATTCGACTTCCCAGCGTTCCTCGGCGCCGAACGTACGGATTTCCAGAGCATCGTCGATCAGTTGGAGCGGCAGCTCCCGCTTTCTCTCGCCGAGCAGGACCTAGTCAAGTCGCTGACAATCCAGAGCGTCGTCAATGGAATTCTGGCCATGTGCGAGCACCATGACCGGGAACGCGCCATCGTCCTTCTGGACGATGCGGCACTTACTCTGACACCGGAGTACATGGTCGAACTGTTCGACATCATCAGGGTCCTGAAACATCCAAAGATATCCCCAAAAGCGTCAGTATACCCAGGATCGACGGAATACGGTCCCCGTTTCCACGCGCACCATGAAGGACGGACGATGTCGGCTTGGCTGCCGGTCGATAACGAACGCTACCTTGAGACGATGCGGGAGATCGCGCGCAAACGCTATCCCGTCAGCGAGAACGTGAAACCAGAAATCGAGGAGCTGCTCATGTATGCTTCGTTCGGTATCCCGCGGGCTTTTCTGACTATGCTACGTTCCTACACCGAGGAAGTTGAAGGACCCGACCAGCAGCGCATCAACTCGATCATCCAAGAGCACAACAAGTTTCGTCTCAGCGAATTTCGGTCTTTGGCCCAGAAAGTTCCGAGGTTGGCGACGTTGGTTATGACCTGAGACCCTAAACTTCCGCCAGATTTTGGTAGAGTCCGTCACAACGAGGAGACGGACGAATGAAGCGTTCACGGTTCACGGAAGAACAGATCATCGGGATATTGAAGGAGCAGGAGGCGGGTGCGAAGACAGTTGACGTCTGCCGCAAGCACGGCATCTCGGACGCAACCTTCTACAAATACAAGGCGAAGTATGGCGGCATGGACGTGTCCGATGCCCGCAAGCTGAAGGCGCTCGAGGACGAGAACGCCAAGCTGAAGAAGCTCTTGGCCGAGGCCATGCTGGACAATGCGATCCTGAAGGATGTCGCGTCAAAAAAATGGTGACGCCCGATGTGAAGCGGGATGTGGTGGCTCATGTCTGTGCGCAGCATGGGGTGAGCCAGCGTCGGGCGTGCGAGGTTCTGTCGTTAGATCGGTCGAGCATGCGATACCGCAGCGTGCGGCCTGACGATGCGACTATTCGGGAGGCAATGAAGAAAGTGGCGTCGGAGCGCCGACGCTTCGGTTATCGCCGCATCCACGTGATGCTCGACCGTCAGGGGATCGTCATGAACCTGAAGAAGCTTCGACGTCTCTATCGGGAGGAGAAGCTGACGGTGCGCAAGCGCGGCGGCCGAAAGCGGGCCTTGGGGACAAGACGCCCCCTGGCTCTGCCGTCACGCCCCAACGAGCGCTGGAGTTTGGACTTCATCAGCGATGCCTTCACCGACGGTCGCCGCTTCCGGGTGCTGGCGGTTGTCGACGACTTCACCCGCGAATGCCTGTGCCTGGTCGCCGACACATCTCTGTCGGGCGCTCGGCTTGCCCGCGAGTTGGACACCCTTATCGTCAGACGGGGGAAGCCGAAGACGATTGTCTCGGACAACGGCACGGAGATGACCAGCATGGCCATCCTCAAATGGTGCCAGGAGACAAAGGTCGAATGGCACTACATCGCCCCCGGCAAGCCGATGCAAAACGGCTTCGTCGAAAGCTTCAACGGCAGCTTCCGTGACGAGTGCCTCAACGAGACCCTGTTCTCGTCACTCACCCAGGCCCGCGCCGCCATCACCGCATGGAAGGAGGATTACAACAGGAACAGACCCCACTCGTCGCTGGGCAACATCACACCCAGAGAGTTCGCAATGAAAATGGCTATGGAAAAACAGGCCGCATGAGGCCAGATTGAAAACCCAAGACTCTCTCGAAAACTGGAGGGGAGTTGGGTCTCAGGTCAGTCTGCAAATGCAGTCAAATCGCGTGCCTCGTTCGTGGAACACATGTCCTCAGCTATGCATTCTGATTTCTTGCATGAGGAGACACCAATGCGTAAACTGACAAAAGCTTTTTCTGCCCTATCGATCTCGGTTATGTTAACTTTGACGTCGCTAGGTTCCGTTTCGGCAATGCCCTTGCCGGCGGTCTCAGCTCCAAAGGTCAGCGATGTCGAGCAAGTGCAATTTCGGAATCACCGGCATCACCGACGCCATCAATTCAGGCATCATCGCGGACACCGTCACCATTACCGCCACCACCGCGGTGATCGACACTACGGTCGGCACTACCGCCGTCATCATCGCAACAACGCTGGCGCAATTATAGGTGGGTTGGCAGCAGGTGCGATAATTGGCGGTGCTCTCGCTAGCCCATCGCGACCGGCATATGCCGGTAATAGTCATCAGTCATGGTGCGCGAACCGCTACCGGACCTACCGAGCCTCCGACAACACATACGTTCCGCGTGTAGGGTATCGAGCTCAGTGCGTTTCGCCTTATTGAACCTAACAAGGCATGGTTGAAGGCGGCAGGAATGCCGCCTTTTACGGCTGGACACTGCTCTCCATCCGGCTGCTTGAGATCTACGGCTAACTGCACGCTGCCGACTGATAGCATCGCATTGCCAACTGATGAATCCTGTGCGCTGCCACCTCATTGTTTCATCTGGCAGGGATTAAAAAGGCAAGTTTTTCTGTTAAAGCACATATTCAGCGAGAAGCGACCACCGGAACTGCGTAGCTTTCGTCTAGCGTAGCGCCGGAGCCGCAAGTATGAAAGCTTAATGTCAGTGCACCGGTCCGACAGGAATGTGTCGGTGTCATCGACCGTAACCATTGGCGCTGCGGGCAAAGTCAAGCCTGGAGAACGTCTCAAACAGTCGCTCGCGTGCGCGTATTCCATTATCTAATAATCCATTATTGCGGCTGTGTGCGGGCCGTGTTACCGACCCCACTTCCTGTAGAACCTAAAAAATCAAAAATTTCGAGAACCGAAATGTCTATTCGACAATCCTATGCAGTAACATCCCGTCCGTGGCATCTGCTCACAATCGCGCTCGTGGGCGCTGCTGTTCTGTTCGCTGTAGACCTCGCGAGTAACGGTTTTACTCAAGCTTTGACAAAGGAAAGCGGTGCCCTCGAAATTTCAACTGCGCTGCTCTACGCGTACACCACAATGGTCTGGTTGTGGACTCGCACCGGAGATACATGGCGGCGGGACTGGCAGGTTGCAGCCGTCATGCTTTTGATGATGGGACGCGAATTGGACCTCGACAAGCGACTGACCAGCGTTGGTATGCTTAAGAGTAACCTCTACCTGACGAACATAGCGCAACCCGTCGAGCGCATCTTCGGCGTCTTGGTACTTGTATTCGTGGCGACGGTTGCAATTCGGCTAATCGTTCGAAACGGCCCCGAGCTCCTCTCTGGCTTTAGACGCCGCGCCGTTTGGGCATGGAGCATCCTGGCGGCGATCGGTCTTGCCGTTGTTTCCAAGTCAATTGATGGATTGGACCGGAAGCTTGCACCGTTCGGTATTTCATTCAGCGATCACACCGTCTTCTTGCTGGGCGTGATAGAGGAGGTGTTGGAGTTCGGAATCCCAGTGATGTTCCTGGTTGCGACTATTCGCTCGATCGAAATTTCTGCCACACTGAATGCGAGAGCAATTTAGAGCACTAAGGCAGCACTGCTGCATAACACCTTTGACTGCAACGACCCCCGTTGCCAGTCTACTGACGATCCTAGTCTCAGGATGCTGTGATAAAGGCTCGAAGGGTAACGCCGGAAACGATCGAGGGCCACTCCTGCCCTCAACGGATCCTTCTGTCGGAACGAGAGGCCCCGTACAGCCTGACCGGTGACGTCATGGCGCTTCGCAACTTAGGTGTCGTGCATTGACACCTGGGATAGCGGCCCGCTCAATGCTGAATGTGCCGGCTGAACCGAACCGGCACGGGAAGGTGTTGTCTCGCATACCTTAGGCGGTGGTGCTCACGTCAGCTAATCAGATATCCTCCGTCTATCGGCAAGACCACACCGGTAACGAAGGATGCTGCGGGACTGCAAAGGAATGCAACAGCGCCTGCGATATCCTCCGGTCGGCCCCATCTTGCTAGGGGCGTTCTGTCGATAATGGGTTTTGAGCGAGCGGCATCATCCTGCAGTGCCTGGGTCAAAGGAGTTGCGATCCAGCCTGGAGCGACCGCGTTTACTCGGATCTTCTCCGCTGCATAGGCAATTGCAAGAGACTTTGTCAGCTGCGCAACTCCGCCTTTACTGGCGCTATATGCAGGAACCAGGCCGCCACCGAAAAAGGACAGCATCGACGCTGTGTTAACGATGCTTCCGCCGGAGGCTGCAAGTTTGGATCTCGCAGCCGAGCAGACGCGCATCGTTCCCGTCAGGTTGATCGACAATACCTTTTCGAAAACGTCAAGCTGATGCTCTTCCGCGCGTCGGATCACACCTGCACAGTTGACGACGATATCAATGCGGTCGAGGCCCTCAACCAGAGATGAGACAGCAACTTGATCGCACACGTCCAGTTCTTGTGCTGACAGTTTTAGCTCCGGCCGGCCCTCAAACTTGTTGGCGCCTAGCCCCGCGGCAACCACGGTCGCCCCCAATTCGGCTAAATGGGTGGCAATTGCTGCGCCAATGCCCGTGGTGGCGCCGGTGACGAGGGCGACCTTTCCGGAGAAGAGATCCGTTTGGAATGTCATGGTGATTTCTCGTGCAATGAAAACAGAATGCGTCGATGAGAGCACCTGCCATCCGTGACCTTGCTGGGCCAGGAATGGACAGGCCAGAAGACTGATCAGCGAATGAACTGCTCAACATAGTCGCGTCCTAGCCCGACGGACTCGTAATGTGCTCGGCACATGTCGATCTTGGTGAAGACGTCCTCGTAGCCGTTGTTGTTACCCCACGGGTCAACGTAATACATGCAGCCGTTTACCTGGAAATAAGTGATCATCTCCTCGACGCCCTCGTCGACTACCAGCGTATGGATCTCGCCCGGGGGTTCGAATGCATACGAACCTTCTGTCGCGACCCAGTCATGTTCGAGGTAGCGCCAGCTTCCCTTTAGTACCAAGGCGTGAACCGGGCCTGGATGACGATGTCGGCTGAGCACGCCGGATTTGCGAACCTTAAGCAGGTTCATCCAGTAGCCGGCGGATCGGTTCAGACAGAGCGGGCGAAACCAGACATTTTCGGACTGCGGCACCCAAATACGATCATCCTTAGGAATTGCGTCCGGAACGACGAGGTCAGGGAGCATGCCCTCAGGCTGCGGTTTCTGATACGGCATCCGGCGGATGGTTTCCGCATCCATCTGTTCCGGCGTCAGATTTTCCATGATTTCCTCCTTGATGTTGTCGGGTCAATTGCTTCATTGCGACCCCAACGAAAATTGATGAAAGCTGAAAACGAACAAAGAGTAGAGACATTGGCGTCCGTTTTTCCCCTCACACATTTCCTCCGATTGCGAACGCTAACACGAATGAAGTTGACAATCATCAGATGAATGTGAAAAATCATCTCATAATTGGGAGGATACGTCTGATATGTCGGTAACCGCGCGGATACGTCGCTCGGATAATGTTCTTGATCGGCTCGGCGCCGATATTGCTGCCGGTCGTCTCACAACCGGACAGACGATACCGACCGAGACTGAACTGATGGAGCTATACTCCGTGGGACGGTCTTCGGTGCGCGAAGCGGTCTCGACACTGGCCGGTCTCGGCATGGTCACGACCGCACCTCGCCGCGGAACAACCGTCACCAATCGCTCAGAGTGGAATACGCTCAGCCGAGATGTGCTTCGCTGGTTGATGGGCAGCAAGGTCATGACACCGGGCATTCTTGAAGCGATAGATGAGGCACGGCGGGTCTTCGAGCCGGCGTCCGCCGCTCTTGTGGCGAAACGAGCGACGCGGTTGCAGATCATCGACATCGAGACTGCCTACGCACGAATGGAGGACGCAGCCCTTCGTGGCGACGCGGAGGCAGCTGTACTCGCCGACCGTGAGTTCCATCTCGCCATACTGAAAGCAACCGGCAACCCGATCCTGCAGGCGTTCGATAGTGCGATTGATAGCATCCTCGGGGTGCTGTTCGGGGTCACCGCCAACCACATGGAAAATTTTCGCGCCAATCTTAGCAATCACCTGGCGGTTCTTGAAGCCATACGACTTCGTGATCCCACGGCCGCTGAGCGCGCAATGCTCGATACGATCCAGTTTACGACGGAGAAAATGAAGGTCGCGAAGCTGATCGAATAGACCAAGGCAAAGAGGAGGAGAACCCAATGCCATTTATGAAATCACTGATAATATCGGCCGCCGTCCTCGGCGTATCCGCAGGTGCCGTTCTTGCGGAATATCCGGAGAAAGCAATTACGCTCATCGTTCCTTGGGCCGCTGGCGGCGGTACGGACGCGATTGCACGCCTTCTGGCAGGCGGTATGGAGAAGGAACTCGGTGTTTCGGTCAACGTCGTCAACAAGCCCGGCGGCGGTTCCGTCATCGGCCATTCGGAGATGCTGTCGACTAAACCTGACGGCTATACGTTGGGATTCGCGACAGCTGAGCTAGCAAGTTTCTATTGGGCTGGCCAAAGCCAGTACAAGGCAACAGACTTCAATCCAATCGCTCTTGTGAACTTTGATTCTGGCGCCTTCCACGTATCGGCCTCGGGTGACTGGAAGGATGTCAAAGCCGCTCTCGCGGATATCAAGTCGAAGCCGACCGGCACCTACACCGTGACGGGCACGAGCACAGGCGCAGCCTACCACCTGGCATTTGCCGGGTTCCTGAAAGCAAATGGGGTCGATCCGCTTTCGGTTACGCTCGTGCCGTCGCAAGGTGCTGCACCCGGTTTCCAGGAACTGGCGGCAGGGGGCTCAAATGTCGTTTTGTCTTCGCTACCTGAAGGCATCGCGATGATGCAGGCGGGGAAGACAAAGCCGCTGACCGTGTTTGCCGAAAAGCGCATCGCAGCGTTTCCGGATGTACCGACTGCCGAAGAGGCAACGGGCGTAGCGTTCAGCGGTGGCACCTGGCGCGGGGTGGTTGGACCTCAGAAGCTTCCTGCGGATGTCCAGAAAAAACTCAGCGACGCTGTCGTCAAGGTGGCCGGCTCCGAAGACTTCGTGAAGTTCATGAACGATAAGGGATTTGGCATCCGCGTTCTTGATACAGCTGGCTTCGGACAGTTTCTGACCGAGCAATACACGCAGGTTGGTACAATCATGAACGATCTGGGCATCGCCCAGCGCAAGGAGTAGTACAATGCGCCTGCCCGACTTCTGGACGGGCCTGGCCTTTGCAATCTTTGGCGTGGCCATTGCATTGCTGGCACAAGGCTTTCACGTTTCGGCAGGCGCGGCCTCCCCAAAACTCCTTCCGACGATCATCGGAAGCATCATGGCCGTCTTGGGCGGCGTGATCGCGTTGCGCGGCTGGCGCAACGCAGGGGACGTTGCGATGCCTGCATGGGTTTCTTCACCACAACAGATGGCGCTGATCGCGTTTATACCGGTTGCCATCATTGCCTACGGTTTGCTTGCTCCGCTGGTCGGTTCCATTCCAATGGCTATTCTTATCGTAACGACACACTGTCTCATATACGGCGTACGACCTCTAACTGCGATCGGCGTCGGCGCTATCTCCGGGTTTACGGCATCTATCATATTTAGCCACCTGCTCGGCATCCCTCTACCCACGGGTATTCTAGAGGATTTCATAGGATGACAGCTTTCCTTGACGGCCTTGCACTTGTGATGCAGGTCGACGTGCTGATCACGATTGTTGTGTCGGCGATCTTCGGCCTTTTCGTTGGCATGATCCCCGGCCTGAGCGCTACCATGGCTGTCGCACTTCTCGTACCAGTCACATTCACGCTATCGCCGGTTGCCGCACTTGCGACAATTATCACGTGCTCCGGTATGGCTATGTTTGCCGGTGACATTCCCGGCGCCTTCCTGCGCATTCCCGGTACTCCTGCCTCGGCAGCTTATACCGATGACATGCATGAGCTCACAAAGCGTGGGCGCTTGGACGAAGCTCTTGGGATGTCTGTTCTGGCTTCGGTGATAGGTGGGATCATGGGCACGATCGTGCTGATGTTCGGCGCACCTTTGCTAGCCGATTTTGCTATGAACTTTTCCAGCTACGAGTATTTCTGGCTGGCCCTTCTGGGGCTTTCCTGTGCAACGCTCGTAGCCGGCGATGATGCGGCAAAGGGCTGGATCTCGTTGATGCTGGGTCTGTTCTTTTCGGTCGTCGGACTGGACTTTGTTACCGGCACTCAGCGCTACACATTTGGAAATATCAACCTCCAAGGCGGTATCGGCTTCATTGCCGTCATGATTGGCGCGTTCGCGTTGGCGGAAATCTTCCGGAAGTCCGAAAGTTTCGACGGCAAGCAACTGAAAGCGCAGATCAAGATCAGCGGCCGGCTCTATCCGTCTAATGCATTGTTGTGGCGGGAACGTAAACACATCGTCAGGGGAGGTGTACTGGGAACCTTGATTGGTGCCTTGCCGGGTGCAGGTGCCGATATCGCGGCTTGGGTGACGTATGCCGTATCGAAGCGGTTCGCTCGAGATCCCGAGCTCTTCGGCAAAGGTTCTCCTGAGGGGGTTGCTGGCGCAGGCTCGGCCAACAATGCTGCAATTGCCGGAGCATATGTGCCGACACTTGTCTTTGGTATCCCCGGTGACTCCATCACCGCCATCGTCGTCGGTGTGCTGATCCTTAAGGGAATTCAGCCAGGGCCGCTGGTGTTCGTCAACTCTGCCGACATGGTCAACGCAATCTACATCATCTTCCTGCTTGCCAACCTGATCCTGATCCCGCTCGGCATCGTGTCGATCTATGTTGGGAAGTTCGTAATTTCGGTTCGGGACGCAATTCTATACCCCCTGATCCTGCTACTGTGCATCTATGGTGCTTATGCTGTCAGTAACAACATCTTCGAGCTATGGATTGTTCTGGCTATCGGTATCCTCGTGTGGGTGATGCAGGCTAACAACTATCCCGCAGCCCCGCTCATACTCGGTCTGGTTCTTGGACAGGTAGTCGAGCAGAATTTCATGTCTTCGATCATCAAGGCAAACGGCAACTACATCAACTTCTTCAATCGGCCGATTTCCGGGACGCTTGGTGTAGTGACGTTGATCATCTGGTCTTATCCGCTGATTGCCGCGATTGTCAGGCGCCGCTCAGTGTCAAAGTCAGGGAGGGCGTAGCCGTCTTATCGAAATGAGAACTTGCTACCATGCCTGACGTCGGGCGTGGTCCAGGCGCCATCACCTGCATTGCGGGTTCGTGAAAACGGCTTCCTTGCCTTTCGTTGGCCCGATGATTGCAAGGTAAGCGTTGCGCCGTCGGCGGCGTGATCTTCACACTTCATTGCGCGAAGCAATGACTAAGCACTCTCCAATCTGGCCGGGCCTCGAAACTGATGCCTGGGATAACTGGTCGTCGGTTCAAATACCGTTTCGCCGATGCGTGCTAGATTGACTTTACCACCCCAAGCCAGCAGAAATTTGCTTTGAGGCATCTTTCAACAGCACAGCAAATCGCTCCATGTCGCTCTCCTGTGTACGGAAAGCTGGGGCTGCGATGTTGACTGCGGCGATGACCGACCCGTCAAACGCTAAGACTGGCACCGAAACGGAAACCAGCTGATCACTTACTTCCCCGCGACTGATGCAGTGGCCAAGTCGCTTGATTGTCTTGAGCTCAGCTTCAAGCTTGTCGCGATCCGTGATGGTGCGGGATGTGAATTTTTCCAGCACCTCAGGCAACATTTGCGATTGAATCTGAGGTGGCAGGAAGGCCAGCAGCACCTTGTAGGATCCCGCGTGAAGTGGGCGCCGCCTACCGATCATCGAGTGCACGCGCAGATCACGTGTTGGCTCGAATTTTGCCACGCATAGGGATTCGCCGTTGTCGATGATACGGAGCTGCGTCGTTTCATTCACCTTTTGACCTAACCGCTCGAGGATCGGATTGGCGACTCTCACCAAATCCACCTGGGTCGAGGCTGCAGTTCCAAGAACAATCACTGCGGTGCCAAGGCGGTAGGCGCCGTCTTGGGCCTTGCGAACCATTCCTCGATGTTCCAGTGTGCGTAACATTCGTAGAACTCGAGGCTTTGTTTCACCGATATTTCGAGAAATTTCCGACAGTCGAATGTCTGGCGTTTTCGCGACTGCCATCAAAACTGAAATAGCTGTGTCGACGGATTGGACAATTTGGCTCTTTTCTTCCATGACCAATGACCTTTCTCACCCAAAATAATTATATCTGCCCAAACAAAAGGCACCGGTCTCTCATTACGTACACCGTAACACGAGCGAATTAAGTTTGACAGCTTGATGACAGGGTCCTACCAATATTGATGGAAACGGAGACAACTCGTTCAAAAAGCCGGCGCTAAGACCGAGCATTAATCAAGCCATAAGGAGTGGGATCATGGCCCTTACATATTGGAAACGTGCAGCGATTGCTCTGCTCGGTTCAATCGCAATCCCAGCACTCGCTGCTGCGCAGGAATCTCCCTTGACGATCGGCATGTCGACAACGCCGACGACACTCGATCCGCACGAAGACAGCTCGGCTCCCAACAGTGCGACTTCGCGCCACATTTGGGATAGTCTCGTCAACTTGACAGGGACTTCCGGTAGTGCGCCGGAACTGGCGACAGAATGGAAGCTGATTGATCCGACGCATTGGGAATTCAAGCTGCGGGATGGCGTGACCTTCCACGACGGTAGCAAATTCGATGCAGCTGACGTTGTCGCCTCGCTGCTGCGCGCCCGCGACAAGCCCAGCCAGGGCTTTGCTTCGTATACGCGCAACATCGCCAATGTCACCTCGACCGACAGTCTGACGATCGTGGTCGAAACCAAGGTGCCTGATCCGCTTATCTTGAACTCGCTTAGCCGCATCCGCATCATCAGCGCGGACTGTGCGCAGGCGCCTGTCCAGGATTTTGACGGCGGTAAATGCGCGGTCGGCACCGGTGCCTTCTCTTTTGTCTCCTATGCGCCAGGCAGCAGTCTGAAGTTGAAGCGCAACGATGCATATTACGCCGGAGCGTCGGACTGGTCTGAAGTCAATCTTCGTTTTCTGCCTGACGATGGTGCTCGTCTCGCCTCGCTTCTGTCGAACGAGATCGACGTGATTGAAGCCCTTCCGGCCGACGGGATGGCACGTGTTGAAGCAAGTGATAAGCTGCAGGTCATCAACGGCCGCTCCTCGCGCTTCGTTTATATGGGCATGGATGTCAGCCGTGATGTCTCACCGTTCGTGACGGCATCCGATGGCTCGCCCCTGCAAAAGAACCCTCTGAAGGACGAACGCGTCCGCCGCGCCATGTTGATGTCGATCAACCGCCCGGCGATCGTTGACCGTGTCATGCAGAAGAACGGTACCGTCGCCGACCAATATGTCGCCGAAGGCTATGCCGGCCATTCAAAGGATGTAGCGCCAGTCACCTATGACCCGGCTTCTGCAAAAGCGCTGCTTGCAGAAGCCGGTTATCCGGATGGCTTCGGTCTGACTTTGCATGGTCCGGCTGGCCGTTACGTCAAGGATACCGAAGTGCTGCAGGCCGTTGGCCAGATGTTTACTCGCATCGGCATCAAGTCCAAGGTCGAGGTACTGCCCTGGTCGATGTATTCCGATAGCTATTCGAAGGGCAGCTACAGTACGTTCCTCGGCTCATGGGGAGTCAACACCGGTGAAACTACCAATCCGACTGTTGCGCTAACAGCAACTCGTGACGAGAAGAAAGGTACCGGTCGTTACAACGGCGGTGGCATCTCGGATCCGGCAATCGACGAAGTCCTTGCCAAAGCAACCTCGACACTTGAGGAAGCGGACCGCCTGCCGCTGCTTGAGGAGCTTTCGACGCTCGCCTTCTCCAAGCTCTGGCTGCTGCCGATGCATTACGAGAATGTCGTTCTCGGTGCGAAGAAGTCGGTGACCTATGAAACGCGCGGCGACAAATACACGCTCGCCTACTATGTGAAGCCCGCGAAGTAACGCGGCAACGGCGGGTAGGCCCTCGGGCCACCCGCCAAGCAAATTTCAGGAGATAACGATGCAGGAACTTGGAACGAGCGGCGCTGCCGCCCGTGCGCGGGAGATCTACGACTACGGTCAGACGGCAATCTTCGCGTCGACAGCGGATCCCCGCCTTCATATGCTGCTTTATGTCCCGCCGACAGCGGCGGATGGGCGAAGGATCGACCTGCTGGTCGCCGTGCATGGCACAGGCCGCACCTCGGCAATCGATTTCCGCGACGGCTTTGCTGAGTTCGGGCTTTACAACGACTGTGCCATCCTCTGTCCGATCTTCCCGATGAACGTTCTGGGCGACGGTGCCCGATCCGGCTACAAGTTTATGGAAGAGGGCGACATCCGCTACGACCGGATCGTGCTTTCAATGGTCGAGGAAATGGCTGCGAAATACGATCAGGACTGGTCGAAGTTCGCAATTTTTGGATTTTCAGGAGGCGGCCACTTCGCGCATCGTTTCGCGATCCTGCATCCCGAGCGGCTTTGGGCTGCATCCGTCGGCGCACCAGGTTCGGTGACGCTGCTCGACCCCGAGCGTGACTGGTGGGTTGGCGTGCGGGACCTCGAGGTTCGTTTCGGCAAGGCTTTTGACGCCGAAGCGCTATCCAGAGTGCCCGTGCATATGGTGGTTGGAGATGCCGATCTCGAAACCTGGGAAATCACCCACAAGTCTGGCAGCAAATATTACATGGAAGGCGCCAATGACGCCGGTGAAAACCGTCCTGCGCGCCTCGAAGCACTTGCCGATTCGTTCCGCGCGGCTGGCGTCGATGTAACCTTCGACAAGGTCGCCGGTGTGTCACACGACCGCATCAAGGTTCTCGGCCACGTCAAAGCCTTCCTTGCCAAGATTTTGAATGAAAGACGCATGAAATGAAGAATGCAACGATCGTCGCGCCGCAACCGGAGGCCGTAGAGGCTGGTGCTGCGGTTCTCGAGCGCGGCGGCAACGCCATCGATGCAGCGCTGGCCTGCGCATTCGTGCAGGGCGTCGTCGATCCGCAGATGTCGGGTATCGGTGGTTTCGGCTCGATGCATGTCTATATGCCCGGCAAGGGCGTACACGATATCCTCGAGTTCTATGCGCGTGCACCGCTGGCCGCGACACCTGACATGTGGGTGGAAAGGGTCAAGGGCGAGAGCCGAGATGGGTTCGGCTATATCCTCGACGGCAACATCTCTGACATCGGCTACCTTGCCGTTTGCACGCCGGGTTCGCTGAAGGGCTATGAAACTGCGCTACGCGACTACGGCACCTTCGATTGGGCCGACCTGATGGCGCCGGCTATCGACTACGCCCGCAACGGCTTCATGATCCGCAGTCACATGCATTGGTATTGGTCGAAGGATCAGTCCAACGATGGCTTTGCTAATACTCAGGACAAGCTCCGATACTCGGCAACGGGGCGTAATGTCTATTTCCGGGAAGACGGCTCGCTACGCGATGTGGGCGAGACATTGGTCAACCGGGACATGGCAGACACGTTGGAGCGTATTGCCAGAAGTGGTGGTTCGGACATTTTCTATCATGGTGAGATCGCGCAGCAGATCGCTGCCGACTTTGCTTCCAACGGCGGTCTCATTGGGCTGAATGACCTGGCAAAATACGAACTTTCGAAGGTGGCCCCGATCTGGGGCGAGTATCGGGGACATCGCATCGCAACTTCGCCACCACCTGGCTCCGGGTTTCCAATGCTCGAACTCCTTCTCATCCTAGAGAATTTCGACATTGGCGCCATGCAGCATTCGGGGACGGAGCATGTCCGCACGCTGTTCGAAGCGATGAAGCGCATGACGATCGACAAGGATGCGCATATGGGCGACCCGACCTATGTCGACGTGCCGTTCGAAAAGCTGCTTTCCAAAGAATATGCTGCCGCCCATGCGGCTTCGATCAAGGCCGGCGAACGTGTCGCCGTTTCTCGCCTGGACCGCTCGCAGCGCGACACCACGCATATCTCAGTGATCGACAAGCATGGCAATGCGGTGGCGATGACCCATACGCTTGGCAGCCCGTCCGGCGCTATCACCGACGGTCTCGGCTTCATGTACAACGGCACCATGAGCCGGTTCAATCCGTTCCCAGGCAAGCCGGGTTCGATTGCTCCCGGCAAGCGCCGGCCAAGTTCCGCGGCACCGACAATTGTCTTCAAGGACGAGCAGCCGTACATCGTCGTCGGTGCGCCGGGTGGCAGCTACATAGCCCCGGCAATTGCCCAGTCACTGATGAACATGATCGATTTCGACATGCCGGTGCTTGAAGCGGTCGCCGCTCCGCGCGTTGTCGGAGTGTCTAACAAGATCGATATCTCTAACCGCATTCGTCGTTCGGTGGAGAAAGAACTGCGCAGCGAGGGATACGATGTGGCGCGAACGCCGCAGACTTATGCTTTTGCCGCTGTCCATGCCATCAAGATCGAAGACGGTGTGTCGAGGGGCGCGGCCGATCCACAGCGCGATGGACTGTCGCTGTCCGTCGACTGATAAAGGAACTGCTTCATGGTTACGTCTATCATCAGAAGACTGATCCAAGCGCTCTTCGTCGTCCTTGCGATGACGGTGATCGTATTTGTCGGTGTGAACGTCATTGGAAACCCAGTCGATATCCTTATCAACCCTGATGCCAATCAGGTTGAACGGGCGAGGGTCATTGCCCACTACGGGCTCGATCAGCCTCTATGGAAGCAATATTTTCTGTTCCTGCAAGGCCTCGCTCAGGGTAACTTCGGCGACAGCTTCGTCTATGGGCGACCGGCTCTCGGCCTGATCCTCGAACGCCTGCCGGCAACTTTGGAACTGGCGGTAACAGCGCTCGGGCTGGCACTTGTCGTCGGCTTGCCGCTCGGCCTCTATGCCGGTCTCTACCCCAACCGGATCTCGTCGCGTGTTATTATGACCGGCTCGATCCTCGGCTTCTCGCTGCCGACATTCTGGGTCGGGCTGATGCTGATCATGGTGTTTTCGGTCGAACTCGGCTGGCTGCCGACCAATGGTCGAGGCCCGACACGCGAGTTGCTGGGCGTACAATGGTCGTTCCTGACCCAGAACGGCCTCTGGCATCTGATGCTGCCGGCGCTCAACCTTGCACTCTTCAAGACTTCGCTGATCCTGCGGTTGACCCGTGCCGGCGTGCAGGAAGTGCTGCCGCAAGATTACGTTAAATTTGCCCGTGCAAAGGGACTGCGCGAGCGGCGGGTGATTTTTGTGCATGTGCTCAAGAACCTGATGATCCCGGTTGTCACCATCATCGGCCTGGAATTCGGCTCACTAATCGCATTTTCCGTCGTGACCGAGAGCATCTTTGCCTGGCCGGGCATGGGCAAGCTGATTATTGACTCGATCAACCTGCTCGATCGTCCCGTTATCGTCGCCTACCTGATGATGATGGTCCTGCTATTCGTCGTTTTGAACTTCCTGATCGACGTCTGCTACACGCTGCTGGACCCTCGTGTCCGGCTCGACTCCAAGGCTTAAAGTCATGATCGAAGCCCCCACTCCAGAAACCTCCAGCATCCCACCAGAACCAAGCCGCCTGCGTCGGCAGCTGCGCGATTTCATGCGCTCCCCCGGTGCGGTCGCCGGCCTCACGGTACTCTTGGTCATCATCTGTCTTGCCTTGCTCGCGCCGCTGATCTCGCCGCAGAATCCATATGACCTGATGCAGCTTGATATCATGGATGGCCGCTTGCCACCGGGGTCGGAATCGATGACGGGGCTGACCTATCATCTCGGAACAGACAGCCAAGGTCGCGACATTCTTTCGGGCATTCTGTACGGCCTGCGGACCTCGCTCGCGGTCGGCGTCCTGTCGGCTATTGCTGCAGCGGTGATCGGCACATCCGCCGGTCTGTTCGCTGCCTATGTCGGAGGCCGCACAGAGACGTTCATGATGCGGCTGGTCGATCTCCAGCTGTCCTTTCCGACCATTTTGATGGCATTGATGATGCTGGCGGTGCTCGGCAAGGGTGTCACCAACGTCATCATCGCGCTGATCATCGCCGAGTGGGCCACCTATGCCCGCACCGTGCGCGCTGCGGCACTGGTCGAGCGGGAGAAGGAGTATATTGAGGCGGCAAGGACTTTGCGGCTGCCGGGCTGGCGCATCCTCTTCAAACACTTGCTGCCCAACTGTCTCGCGCCGGTGATCGTCATCGGTACCATGCAGGTGGCACGCGCCATCGGACTTGAGGCGACACTGTCCTTCCTTGGCCTTGGAGCTTCGGTCACCGAACCGTCTTTGGGCATGCTGATCTCCACCGGCTACCAATATCTCCTGACCGGTCTTTACTGGATCAGTTTCTTCCCCGGCATCGCACTGCTCGTCACCATCGTCTCCATCAATCTCGTCGGCGACAGGCTGCGTGATGTGCTCAACCCGAGGAATGTCTGATGACAGCTCTTCTTGAAGTCAGCAATCTGGTCACCGAATTCGGTAGATCCCCAAAAAGCCCTGGCCTGCGGGCGGTCAACGACGTCTCTTTCAGCCTGCAGCGCGGACGGGTGCTGGGACTGGTCGGAGAATCTGGCTCCGGCAAATCCGTTACCGGGTTTTCGATCATGAGGCTCCTGGACAAGCCGGGCAGGGTGGCATCAGGCCAGATCATGTTCGATGGCCAAGACCTGGCGAAGGTCTCGGACGAAGGCATGCGGCGCCTGCGCGGCAAGCGCATCGCCATGGTTTTCCAAGATCCGATGATGACCCTGAACCCGGTGCTGACCATTGGCACCCAGATGATCGAGGCGGTTCGCGCGCATGATGACGTCTCCAAGGATGTCGCTCGCCAGCGTGCCCGAGACGCACTTGGGCTCGTCGGTATCCCGAGCCCGGAAGAGCGGCTTTCCGCTTTCCCGCATCAGTTTTCAGGCGGTATGCGCCAGCGTGTGGCGATTGCCATCGCCGTCCTGCACCAGCCGGACCTGATCATCGCCGACGAACCTACGACAGCTCTGGACGTCACCATCCAGAGCCAGATCATCTCGGAATTCCAGAAGCTTGCTGAACAGTCGAATACGGCGGTCATTTGGATCACCCACGACCTCGCAATCGTCTCGCGGCTCGCGGACGACATAGCTGTGATGTATGCCGGCCGGCTCGTCGAGACCGGCACGGTGATGGAAGTGCTGGGGGACCCGCGACATCCCTATACCCGCGGCCTGATCGCATCGGTTCCGTCGGAAAACCGTCGTGGCGAGCCTTTGCGGCAAATCCCCGGAATGACGCCGTCGATCACCCGGCTGCCGAAGGGCTGTAGTTTCCAGACCCGGTGTGAACGCGTATCCGAGGGCTGTCTGATCATGCCGCCGCTCATCCCCGAAGACAACCGCGCCTTCCGCTGCATCCATCCCTACAGGAAGGCTGAAGCCTGATGACCGATATACAAGCCCCCCTGATCGAAACTCCCTTGATCGAAGCCCGCCACGTGTCCCGCCGTTTCGGCTCCAAGCCTGACCTGGCCGAAAAGATCGCTTTGAAGCTGCGCATCGCCAAGCCATCGCCGATCGTCCATGCCCTCGACGATGTCAGTTTGACGATCCGCCGTGGCGAGGTCGTCGGCCTGGTTGGCGAAAGCGGCTGCGGCAAGTCGACGCTCGGCCGCGTTATCGCCGGTATTATCCCGCCAAGCGACGGTGAAGTGGCATGGAATGGCGTCGATCGCGCGAAGATGACATCGAGCCAACAGCATATCGCGGGCCTTGCCACCCAGATGATTTTTCAAAACCCGATGGCGGCGCTCAACCCCCGCATGACGGTGGAAGAGCTTGTCTCCGAGGCGCCAAGGACGCATGGGCTTATCCCGAAGGGACAGCGCGCCGACTATATCGACCGCTATCTGACTTTGGCCGGTTTTGATCCGACGATGAAAAGCCGTTATCCGCACCAGTTCTCCGGCGGTCAGCGACAGCGCGTCAACATCGCCCGGGCGCTGGCCGTGCAGCCGGAGTTCATCGTCTGCGACGAGAGCGTCGCTGCGCTGGACGTTTCGATCCAGGCGCAGGTCATAAACCTGTTCATGGACCTGCGCGACCGGCTCGGCCTGACCTATCTGTTCGTCAGCCACGATCTCGGGGTCGTCGAGCACATCTCGGATCGCGTGGCGATCATGTATCTTGGGCGTATCGTCGAGGAAGCGCCAGTTGAGGAGGTATTTCGCCGACCCAACCATCCCTACACTCAGGCGCTGCTTGCGGAGGTCCCGCGTATCGAACCCGGCAAGCGACGGTTCAAGGCGGTCGAGGGCGAGCTGCCAAGCCCACTCAATCCGCCAAACGGTTGTCATTTCCATCCGCGCTGTCCGTTCGCAATGGACCGCTGTCGGGTTGAGATCCCGCTCAAAAAGGAAGTCGGTCCCGGTCATTTTTCGGCCTGTCACCTCAACGACTGACCCTTACCACATCTATCAGGAAATCAGACTATGACTGAACAATCCTCTACGTCGGGCATCAACGACATAGGCGCTCTCATCGCTGACTTGGTGAAACAAGATGAGCAGCGGTTTGTCCAGATTCGCCGGCAGCTCCACGAATATCCCGAGATAGCTTTCGAGGAAGTCCGCACGGCAGCACTTGTGGCCCGTACGCTGACAGAACTGGGTATTGAACATACGACAGGCATAGGGCGAACCGGCGTTGTTGGGCATATCAGGGGCAAACGGCCAGGTCCGACACTGTTGATCCGGGGAGATATGGACGCTCTGCCCATGCAGGAAGAGACCGGGCTTGCCTATGCCAGCAAGATCCCGAACCGGATGCATGCCTGCGGTCATGACCTCCATACCGCTACCGTCTTGGCAGTGGGCGGGGTTTTGAAGCAGCTGGAAGATCGCCTTTGCGGGGATGTCCGGCTGGTGTTCCAACCTGCAGAGGAGGCGATCGGTGGCGCCAAGGAAATGATTGCCGATGGCGTAATGGAGGGCGTCGACATGGCGCTCAGCCTTCACAACCGTCCGGAACTGCCAGTCGGCAAATTCGGCATCGTGCATGGATACGCCACGTCGTCGGTAGATTCGTTCGACATCGTCGTGCGCGGCAAAGGTGGGCACGCGGCTCGGCCCTATGCTGCCGTCGATCCAATTGTCATTGCCGCCCATTTGGTCGGTCAGATACAGACAATCGTTTCCAGAGATGTGCGAGCGCTTGACGCCTGCGTGGTGACAGTCGGCTCTATTCATGCCGGTGAGGCGCGAAACATCATACCGGAAATTTGCGAACTGAAGGGGACCGTGCGCAGCCGCCAGCCCGAGGCGCGCGATGCTGCGGAAATCGGTTTGCAGCGTCTGTGCGACGGTGTGGCACTGGCATTCAGGGCGACCTGCGACCTGACCTACACCCGTGGAACGCCCCCAATCTTCAATGATGAAGGCATGCTGACGAAAACGGTCGAAGCGATCGCCGCACAGCTGGGAGACGTCTCCATAGAGTTTGAGCCAAGCATGGGAGGCGAGGATTTCGCGCTCATGGCCGCAATGGTGCCGTCATTCCGCTTGCTCGTGGGCTCATCGCAGCCGGGCCGGAAGGACACGGTGCACAGTCCAAACTATCAGCCCGACGAGCGCTCGATTGCGTTCGGTACGATGGCTCTCGCCAGAACCGTAGTCGATGTGCTGAGCTGAAATTCCAACAAGAGGTGTGCAGAATACCTCACTCACCGGCTTCGATCAGTAACCTCGCTCTTTTCCAGGTATGACCCGGTCTGCAACTTCTTTCGTATTTTGTAGCTTTAGCGAGCCCGTGCGATCAGGCACAGTTTACGTCACGCATCACTTTGGACACCCCTGGATATCCTGATTGCGCGTTGGTGCAACAAGGAGCATTTCATAAATGCCCGAGCAAAATGAATTCCCAGCTAGTAGCTTATGCCGCAATGAACTTAGAACGTCGAAAAGAGCCGTAAATTATCTGCTTACTTGCACCGGACCACGTGTCCATGGTTCGTATTGGTCCAAGGCGAGCCTTCGACGCTTTGACGCCCAGTGTCCGGGTTAGCACGGTAGGCGCATCCCCGCACTGAAACTGCGATCATGCAGATCCTGGTAGACAGGTCGGGTTGTCAACGAACAGTCATCGGGACATAGCGGCCATGAGTTCATTCACTGTTGCAGCCCTGGATAGGCCCAAATGCCGGATACACGCATCAGATCTCTGTAGATCGTCATTCTTTCTGCTTCGGTAACCTTCGCAGCCTCGGCAGCGTTGTCTGCATCAAGCGCATTCAGTGGGGTGACGACAGTGCGCAAGTCCTTCTGAGCCAGTGCTTCTTCTAGCAACGTGTGAGCCCGCCGCATGTGGCTAGAACTAGTAATGAGCAGTACGGTGTCTGCCTGGTGGCGAGTCAACAACGTCGCGGCGTTGAGGACATTGCCTATCGTGTCTCTCGACTTGTCCTCAATGAGGATACGGCCGCGGTCGATCCCTTTCTCCACGAGCCACTTCATCATGAGATCACCCTCGGTTACGCCGCTTTTCGGGACGCCGCCGGATACCAATATCATGGCCTCCGGATTGGCTAGTGCCGCCTTGAGCGTAACATCAAGCCTGTCAAGCAAGGGCTGTTGCATGATGCCACCATCTCCGAGGGCGTAGCCGAGCGTCAGGATGACGACCTTGCCGGTGATGGTTCGTACATCGAAATTCAGGGTGTTCGCCATGATCTTCTCGGCGGCTAGGAAACGTTTGCGGTAGGCGTCAGCCCGATCCATATCCATGCCGGCTAGCGCCGTGTGCGCGAGTTCCGCACTATCCTTGTCCTGCTTGATATGGGCGATGGCCTCAAGCCATGCCTGCGCCTCGAAGGCATTAGGATTTTTCTCGAGGATGCCTTGGTATGTCAACGCTGCTTCATCCAGCTTCTTCTGGAGGATTTGCGTGGACGCGATGGCGTAACGGAAGTCCATACGCTCCGGTGCAAGCTTGGAAGCCTCGGCAAAGGCAGCCTCGACAACGTCGTACTTTCCGTGAAGCGTTATGCCCTTGAAGACTTCACTCTCGGCCTTTTTGACGTCTCCCCCCGTCCAGTAATATCGCATACCAGTATCAACGAGTTCCTTGATGCGGCCTGCGTTGGACTGGTCGAATCCGAGGGCGGGTGATGTGCTCAGAGCTGTAAATAGAGCAAGTAGGCAAATGCTTCTTTGGATCATGATGAGCTCCCTTTATGACAATTTTTTAGCCCGAATGAAGACTGCGCTTCATATCGGCGATGCTACCCGGAGCCATGCTATCGTCTTCCTGCGGTAAGCTATGTCTATCTGGATAGAGTCCCTGTAAAGGCGGTCGAGCTTTGCATCTCGACGTGCTCCGCATCACGTAGGTTGTTGCGCTTTCAGTAAGATGCGGAAGCCCTTCGGTCCATACATTGCGTTAGGTGATTAGCGACATATCCCCTTACGCGTCTGGTACCCGATGTGGGTGCAGACGCGTACTATAGGGGCGCCCTGCTTGTTATACCCGTAGTTCCTTCTGACCTCCAGGCATCCGCATGAGCAGAATAAGAGAAAGAATGGTTAGGCAAAGTAGTAGCGTGGAGAGAGCTGCTGCAGTCCCGAGCTGACCTCTAATCACCTCTGCGTAGATCCCGAGCGAAAGTGTTTGGGTCGAAACATTATACAAAAATAGCGTCGTACTTAGCTCAGTAATGATCGTTACCCAGCTAAGAACGGCGCCTGATAGTATCCCTGGCGCAAGTGCTGGAATAATGACCCGTGTGAACGTGCGAAATTTTGAGGCTCCGAGGCTAATAGCCGCTTCTTCAACTGTCGGGCTGAGTTGATGCATCAAAGCAGTAGTTGAACGCACAGAATAAGGGAGCCGCCGGATTGTGAGTGCGATTATCATAATGGCGATGGTGCCCGTTAACGGTAAAGCTCCGTCGTTAAACGTTGCTACAAGCGCAATGCCGATCACGAGGCCAGGTACGACGTATGGCACCATCGTCATTGTATCGAGCGCGCTGCTGAGAGCACCTTTGCGTCGCACCGTCAGATACGCGACCAAAACGGCGACCACGACAAGAATTGCGAGGGCGGCGAGGCCAATACCGAAAGTGTTGGTCACATATCGAATTATATCGCGCTGAGACTTCGTGTAGTTTTCAAACGTGTAGCCATTGACGAACTGGCCATAGAGCGTTTTGCGGAAAGAACTAACAATGACGACAACGAGAGGCGCGAGAGCAAGCGTCACAAACCCGTACACATAACTATGTACTGCCCACAGCCTCCAACCATTTAAAGAGCGTGGCTCGATAGGGCGCATTGCCGTCATGGTAAATGTGCGGCGTTCAACAAAATATCTCTGAACCACGAAGACCGTTAGCGTTACAGCCATGACAATGACGGCGATTGCCGCCGCGAAGTTATGGTCGGTACTTACTTCCCCGACGAAGGAAGTGTAAATAAGAACAGGAATGGTGCGGAAGCCCTGTCCAATGAGCATAGGCGTTCCGAAATCCGCAAATGCCCTCACAAACACGAGCAGACTTCCAGCAAGCACTGTTGGCCATAGCAGCGGAAGGATCACTTTGCGGATGCGACGCCATCCAGTCGCCCCAAGGTTTTCTGCGGCTTCGAGAACGGAGACATCAACCGTTCGCCAGGCTCCCATCAGGTACGTGAAAATGAGCGGAACGAGTTGCAGTGTCAAAACGAGTATAATACCGGAAAATCCATAGATGCTTGGCGGCTTTATGCCGAACATGGTCTGCATAGCGCGCGAGAGCATGCCGTTATTGCCCAACAGCAGAATCCATGAGTATGCACCGATAAATGGCGGTGACATCATCGATGCCAGGATAAGGATCTGGATTGTGCGGTTTCCGCGCACCCGATACATCGCCATGAAATAAGCGAGCGGGAAGGCCACGACGAGAGCCAGCACCGTCACGCAAACCGTAACCAGAACGCTGTTCAAAAGCGTCATATAGTACAGGCGGGAAGAGAAGAACGTTCTGAAGCCCTCGAGACTGAACTCGTCTCCACGCATGACGCTGCTGATGAGTACTTGTATCAGTGGCCAGATCACCAACAGCAGATAGCCAGTTGTTAGACCAACGGCGATGGAAGTCCATCCATCGAAACGCTGCCGGCGCGCGCTCATGTCCTGCCCCCAGTCATAATAGAGTGGCCGGTCGAGGCATCGAAAAAGGTAAGCATCTCAGAGTTGAACGTGAGAGAGACTTTCTCGCCTTTTCTCCACAATGATGCGCGATGGGAGAACTCCAGAAATTCGACTAGTTCGCCATTATTCAGTTGCGCGCGAACCTGCGAGTGGGACCCGAGGAATGTCTCATCTACGATCTCCGCCTTCAGACCGTCTGCAGCGGCTGCTACAGCCTCTGGGCGAATAGAAACGATAACAGGTCCGCTGAATGTCGGATCTATAACCGAAGATACATCTATAACGGCGCCATCACCCATATCGACGTGAGAAGCGCCGTCCTTCAGCGTCAAGACGCGCTGTAAGAGGTTGGTCTTCCCTATAAATTCGGCAACAAAGCGATTTGCCGGATTTCTATAAATTTCAGAAGGCGGCCCGACTTGCTGCACCACGCCGAGGTTCATAATAGCGATCCTGTCTGACACCGCCATCGCCTCTTCCTGGTCATGTGTGACGTAGACCGTTGTGATGCCCGCTTTGCGTTGTGCGTCTTTGATAGTGTCGCGCATCTCGACGCGAAGCTTGGCGTCAAGGTTGGAAAGCGGTTCGTCCATCAACAAAACGGCAGGCTGGATGACAAGAGCGCGGGCTAGTGCGACACGCTGCTGCTGGCCCCCGGACATTTGTCCGGGAAGCCGATCTCTGAGGTGATCCATATGAACGGAAGCTAGCGCCTCCTGCACACGCCTCTCGCTTTCGGGACGCCCGACCGAGCGGGTCTCTAAACCGAAGACAACGTTTTTGGCTGCGGTCATGTGCGGAAAGAGAGCGTAATTTTGAAAAACCATGCCAATGTTTCTATCGGCAGGGGGTTGGTCGTTGACCGGAACTCCGTCGAAGGCAATCGTTCCGGACTCAATTGAATTGAAACCAGCGATCATTCTTAGCAACGTAGTCTTTCCACAACCGGACGGACCCAGCAAAGTGAAAAATTCGCCATCTTCGATTTCGAGACTGAGGTCTTCAATAGCAACCTGGCCATTGTACTCCTTGCGAAGGGAGCGCAGCGCAATTTTTGTCATGATACAGTTCCTGACCCAAAGCCGGTGTTAGAGCGCTTCCTCAAGAACCTTTTTGTACTTCGCAACGATTTCGCCGCGGTGTTTGGCGACGTAGGGGCCGTCTTCCTGAATGGTAGGAATGTCGGCCAAAGCTGGCAGGCCGGGTTTGGTAACTCCGTTGCGTAGCGGGCGGCCCGCGGTTTTCTCGGCCAAGAGAGTCTGACCTTCTTCCGAAATGACGAAGTCGACAAAGGCCTTGGCAGCAGGCTGGTTTGGGCCACCTTTGATGACTTGGATCGTGGCCGGCAAGAAAGCGGCACCTTCTTTCGGATAAACGATCTCAACGGGTGCGCCACTGTTCACGAAATTTAGTGAAAGCGGTTCGTAGGTAAGGCCGACAACGTATTCGCCGGCAGCCACGTCTTTCGCAACTTGGCTTGAGGAGCTAATTGTAATCCCGTTGAGCTGAGTGACAAGCTTGCGAACAAAATCCCACCCTTGCTGAGATTCATAATCGCCTCCGACAGCCTTCAAGATATTTGTAAGCTGGGCAAATGCAGATGACGAACTGGTCGGGTCGCCGAAAGCAATCTTACCCTTAAGTTCTGGCTTTAGCAGGTCGGCGTAGCTTGTAATTGTAAGGCCTGCCGAGCTGGCCGCATCTTTATTTACAAGAAGATTAGATCCATCCGCCTGGTACGGCGTGAAGAATCCAGTCGCGTTTTTTCCTGCGTCCACCATGTTGCTATCTTGTGGCGAGACGTATTTTTCCCAAAGCTCGATATTGGTGTTTGCCTGCGCAGCACCGCCGCCGAACATGACGTCGCCCTGGGGATTTGCCGACTCTGAGCGAACTCGTTGATAGAGTTCTCCAGTTCCCGCCGTAACTATTTGGACTTCGACGCCTGATTTCTCCTCGAAGACCGGAACGAGGCTATCCAGCATGCCTTGTTCGTTCGGTGTGTAGACGACAAGTGTAGTTCCGGCGATTTTGCCTTGTTCTTGAGCTAAGGCGTTCGGAATTACCGCAGTAGCAAACGCTGCGATCGCGAGTGCTGCTGTGGTGAGGAAGTGGGTATGACGCATTTGGGTTCCTTCTCTATCAGCCGATTGGCATTAGTGGCAGCATTCTTCTTCTTTAAACGGGAAATGCACACCCAAGCTAAATCTCTGATTTAGGTGGGTGAGATGTGTCATAAAACTGTCATAAATCTAACTGTGTCAAGCCGATAGTGGGCGGTTGGTAGTGGAGCAAGTCGTGGTTTCGTCTGATCATCGCAAGTTAAACGCGAGAAATTAGATGCATCTAAACTCTTCAAGAAAACGGGCGTTACTAGACGACCGACACTTGCTTACTTAGGCGATGAGCAGCAGTCTTGAGAACGAGCCCCACGTATTTCAACGTGGGGCGGAGCCTTTATCGCGAATTGGTCAGCCAGAAATCCTGCCAGTCCTGAAGCTTGGCGAAGTCGTCCGGCGTCGTTTCCGAATGGTTGACGTAGAGGCGGTCGATGACGTTGGCGATACCGGATGCTTCGTCTGCAGGCATTTTCGCGTCCGTGTTGGTTGAGATCTTGCCGTCGGACAGCTGCGGTGCCATTCCTTCTTCGGTCATCATGAAGTGGACAAACAATTTGGCGGTGTTCGGGCTTTTCGTGCCGGCAGCGATCACCGCGACTCGCGGGGTGAGTTGGCCGACCCAAGGCTTCATTTCCTTGCAGATGCCCATGCCATAACCATCCTTCTTGGCGTCGCGAAAAATGGCGGCGCTAAGAAAGCCGATCGGGGGCTTTTCGTCCGCAGCGCCGACGATCGGCCCGACATCGGTATCACTCTTGGTAACCTTCAGCTTGTTCTGGGCCAGGCGTTTGACCCATTCGGCGGTCGCACTTGCCTCGTTGGTCTTCAACTCCTCGCCGAACTGGGCCTTATAGGCCTCGCGCATGGCCTCGTCCTCGTGGGTCGCAAGCTGGTTGAACCAGAACATGGTCTCATTGCGCAGCAGCGGATCAGGAATGGCAACGCGGCCTTTCCATTCCTGTGTGGTCAAGGCCCAGAGATTGTCGACCGGGCAGGTCTCGCCGTGCACGCTTGTGTTATAGGCGAAGACCCATGGATTGTTGCTGGTAATCGCCGGGCTCTGGTATTGCATCGGGATCTTAGCCTTGAGGTCCGGCGCAAGCCAGGAGATCCCGAAACCCTGGGGCAGGATCTGGCTCGCCACCGACGGCAAATTGCTCATGTTGAAGACGTCGGTGCGTACATTGCCTGCTGCTGCTTCACGGGCGATGATCTGTTCCTGGTCCTGGCCGCTCATCTTGACGCCGGTCGCCTTCAGACCGTATTTTTGCGAAAAGTTTTCGGCCATCGAGACGATCTTGCCGGTGGCGTCGATGACGGTGATCGGCCCTTCCTTCTTAGCCGCTTTGATCAGCGCCTCCAACGAGTAGGCGCTGTCGGCAATGCCGATGTCCTTTGCTTCTTGCCCCGCGGCAGCCGTCAGGCCGATGGTCATAACGGACGCGCCCGCCAGTAGATGGATCAGTGTTCTAGGCATGTATTCCTCCACGTTGATGATCTTTGCATCTCCCATCAAAGGGCGATGCGCTTCTTGTCCCGGTCGAAGAGATGCAGGTGCTGTCTTTCAACCCAGAAATGGGTGCGCTGGCCCGCCGCCGTGCGCGGGTTCTCGGTGGCGATGGCGATGAAGCGGCTGCCATCGACGTCTAGTTCGACGATCCAGCTTCCGCCGGTCGGAACTATATCGACGACGGTTCCTTGTCCCGCCGCGCAGCCGGTGGCCTCTTGCGCCGACAGCGTCCCCAACCGCGTGGCTTCCGGACGGATGCCGGCCGAACCGACGGCGGCGCCGTCTATGCCGAGGTGGGCGAGAACCTGATCGAGGAAACGGTGCAACGGACCGGACCCGCCCCGGTCCCGCTCGATGATGTTGATCGGCAGGCTGCCGACGAATTCCGCGACGAAGCGGTTGGCCGGGCGCTCGTAGATGTCGTCCGGCGTGCCAACCTGCTGCAGCGCGCCCTCGCTCATCACTGCGATCGTCGTGGCGAGTGTCATTGCCTCCCATTGGTCGTGGGTGACGAAGACGATGGTCGAACCGGCCTCGGCGTGAATACGCTTCAGTTCCGCTCGCATTTCGAGCCTCAGCTTGGCGTCAAGATTGGAGAGCGGCTCATCCAGCAAGATGACGGAAGGGCTGAGCGCCAGCATACGGGCCAGTGCCACGCGTTGCTGCTGGCCGCCGGAAAGCTGCGCGGGATAGCGATCGGCGTATCTTTCAATACCCAGTTTCGTCATAACCTGGTTTACGATGGCGTCGCGCTCGGCGGCAGGCGTCTTGCGCAAGGTCAATCCGAAGGAAACGTTCTCGCGGATCGTCATGTGCGGCCAGAGCGCATAGTTCTGGAATACCAGACCCATATTGCGCTTCTCCGGCACGGTGAAGATGCCGTCTGCGACGGAGACGATCGCCTTGCCATCGACCAGGATGCGACCATCGGTCGGGTGTTCGAGGCCGGCGATCATGCGCAGTGTCGTCGTTTTGCCGCAGCCGGAGGGGCCGAGCAGGCAGAGGAATTCCGACGCGCCGATTTCCATGCTGAGGTTGCTGATGGCAGCGGGGCCGTTGCCGCCATAACTCTTGCGGATGTTTTCCAAGGTGATGCTGGACATTATTGGGTTCCCATGCCGTCTGAAAGATTGCTCTTGCCGATCATCTTGACGAGCATCGTGCCGGCAAAGGCGACGATGCAGAGCATCACCACCACGGCGTTGGCCGCCTGGCTGTAGCCGTAATCGACAAGGCGGATTGCGTAGGTGGTCAAAAGGTCCGTGCCCGGAACGGCAAGGACGACGACGAGGCTGAGACCTTTGATGCCGGAGATGAACGGCAGCAGGATCGCCGAAACCAGCGCGCCACGCTGAATCGGCAGGACGATGGAGCGCATGCGGCGGAACCAGCCGGCGCCGACCACTTGAGCTGCTTCCTCCGGATCCCGCCCCAACTGCATCATCGAGGAAATACCGGCGCGCGAGGCAAACGGCATCTGGTCCGCAAGGATGGCAAGCACCAGGATGATCGGCGTACCATAGAGCGCCGGCAGCGGCGGCCGGGCGACGGCGAACATGGAGAGGTAAGCCGCGGCAAAGGCGATGCCGGGCACCAGGTAGGGCAGGAAGGTGATCTGCCGCAACGCCACCGAGACGAAACGGACCGGCGAGCGGACCACGCTGTAGCCGACTAGCAGACCCAGCATGCCGGCCCCCAAGGCTGCAAGTCCCACCATCCAGACAGTGTTCCACAGCGCTATCCAGAATTCCCCGGTCAGAAGGATGCCCTGACGTAGCGCGGTTGTTCCGAGGTCGGAGCCGATCCAGTAGTCGAGGGTGAAGTTGTCGAGGCTGAACGAGCCTGGCACCCGCATCAGGGTGGTCATGGTCAAGGCGAAAAGCGGTATTCCGGCGCTTATAAGGAAAATCGCCAAGGACCAGACGAACGCCAGCATGCGCCATCTGCCGAGTGACGTCTCGCGGACCATGGCGCCCTTCGCCCCGATCGTCACGAAGCGCTTGGCATCTTTAAGCAGTCGCATGTCGATCACGATTGATAGGGTGCCGAGGAGCACGATGACGCCGGCAATCACAGCAGAGGCGCCCGCCTGGCTGGTCGAGATGGCGCGGAACAGCGAGGTGGCGAGCACGTCGAAGCCGACCGGCACGCCGAGTACATAGGCAACACCGAAATCGCCGAGGCATTTGGCAAAGATCAGCGTTGCGGCCGAAACCAGCGACGGCATCATTAGGGGCAAGATGATGCGGCGAGCGACGACGACCGGGCCGGCGCCGAGGCTCCGGGCAGAATCCTCGAGCTGTGTATCAAACTGTTTCAACGCATTACCGAAAAGCAGGATGACGAAAGGGGCGTAGTGCAGAGCCAGGATGAGAGAGATCGGCAGCGCCCCATAAGCCAGCCAGTCAGGCGGGGAGAAGCCGAAGGTCTCCATCCACCCGGGCTGGCCGCCGGTGGTGCGGTTCTTGAATAAGGTTAGCCAAGCAAGGGCGAAGGTCCAGGATGGCAGCATGTAGGGAACGAGTAGGGCGGTCGCAAACCACTTTTTGCCGATCAAATCAGTACGGCTCAAAAGCCAGCCGATAGGTGCTCCGACGAAAAAAGCGATGATTATGGCGCCGGCGGAAATGATCGCCGTATGGGCAAGAGGCCACCAGAAGAGATCACGCGAAATCGGTGATATCAGGACGCGGTACAGATAATAATAGGTCAGCTCGCCTATCTGTTGCCGCGTGCGGGCAAGATCGGCGAAGTGCACTGTAACCGCATCCATCAGCAGCAGCAAAATGGGGGCGAGGATTAGATAGCTAAACACGGCTAGCAGCACCAGTGCCAGCAACAGCGTCGGCTCAGCGCAGTTGACGCGAGCTAGATAGGCAAGCCTTTTGAAGGCGGAAGTTTGCTGAGGACGCATGGGGCCCCCCGGCAAAGTGCTTTGCAACGTCATGGGATCACTACTCGGTTAAACAGCGTATTTGGTCTTCAGTCGGGCAGGACGCCGACTGCGTCAGTCACGGCCCGCACCGTTCGCCAAACCTCGTCGTATCGGACGGGAACGAACTGTTCGTCGCCGTTGAACGCCACAGTCATGTCTGGTGGAAATACAAAGGAAAAGAAGCATCCTTTCAACTGATCCACCAATTTAGGATCGAGGTCGTGAGCGTAAGCAAAGGCCGCAGTCGGGAAAAGAGGGCTTTCATAAAGGATGCGGATAGACGTACGCTCGATTGCGCCGCGCTCAACCAGACGTTCAAGAACGTCCGACGCGACCGCCGCCATGTCGTAGTCTCCAGACAGCACTCCCATAACTGACTTGTCATGCGCGCCGGACATAATTGGTCGGTAGTCCGTTTCCGGCCTGAGGCCTGTTGTTGGAAAGAGTGCACGAGGGGCCAAGTTGCCCGAGTTGGAGGCGACAGAGACGTGGGCAATTCGCTTGCCCTTCAGATCTGCCATTGTGAAGAAAGGAGAATCCGAACGCACGATGGCGACGAGACGATAGCCGCGAATTGCGCCACCTTGTCCCTTCGCAGCAAAGGGAACGGCACCAGCCTCATTGACTGCTTTAACGGTGGGACCTGTGGAAAAGCCAGCGAAATGAAGCCGACCGGTCTTCATGGCTGCGATCTCCGCCGAAGCCGACTGCACGGGATAGTAGACGATTTGGCGCTTAAGGCAGGCCGAGAGATGTTTCGTAAACGGGCGAAACAGTTGAGCGTAGACGGCGGGGTCTTCGATGGGGGCGAAAGCCCATACCAAGCTATCAGGATCGCGGAGCTTTGACTTGTCGGTCGGCGGGTCGGCGACGAGGTCACCATTGGCATCGCAGTATGCCGCATCTAAAGTTCCGCTATGTTCGCACAGCCCTGCTTGTGTCACGGCACTGCCGGCCCACAATGAAGTGGCCAGCGCTGCGCACACAACGATAATGTTGTGTTTCATTTCTCCTCCCAAAGAAATTTACCGTCTCGCGTTCGGCAACGTCCTGTAGGATGAATAGTATTCCGAATTTACTGTCAGAGTCCTGTCACCTCATGCGTGTCTTGATTATAGAAGATTCCATTGACATTGCCGAGGCAATTGAATCGAAACTCGTGCGGGCTGGACACCATGTGACCTTGGCGCATGACGGTATTTTAGGCGAAGAACTGGCGATATATGGCGAGTTCGATGTGGTGGTCCTTGATATCAACCTTCCCGGCCGAAGCGGATTCGACGTCATGATGCACATGCGGGACCGTAACTCGCTGACGCCCGTCCTTGTCATTACGGCCAGAAACCAACTAGACGACAAGATCAGCCTGCTGGATCTTGGTGCCGACGACTATGTCGTCAAGCCGTTCGCACTCGGCGAGCTCGAGGCGCGACTGAGAGCGGTCACGCGCCGACACCAAGGGATTGCCAAGTCGCTCATCCGTATTGGTTTGCTGGAAGTTGATCTGACCTCAAGAGCAGCAAGGGCGGATGGCAGGCCACTTGATCTCGGGCGGCGAGAGTTTGAGGTGCTCGAAACGCTCGCTTCTCATACGGGCAATACCGTTAGCAAAGATCGTCTTTACCTAAAATTATTTGGCCATGAGGACATTGGAACGCCCAATGCTGTCGAACTCTTGGTATCACGTGTACGCAAGAAGCTGGAACCCGTGGATGTTGAGATCGTCACGCATCGTGGGGTAGGATACATGCTTCGCGCCAAGATCGAAGCGGTTACCTGATGGTTCGAGGCTCGATTGAAAGGCGGTTGCTTATCACCACCGCCTGTCTTTTCTTGGTAATCGGAAGCGTGCTAGCGCTGACAGTTGGCGCCTACGCAAGGCGCGCTGCCGACGAAGCTTTTGATCGAGTTCTGACAGCCTCAGCCCTGTCGATTGCCGACACGGTCGGGATTGAGGAAGGCTCCGTTACGGTGGACATTCCGTATTCCGCTTTCGCCATACTCGGTACGTCTCGTCTCAATCGAGTGTTTTATAGGATCACGGCACCAGATGGCAGTCTCGTGACCGGATCGCCGATCCTGGCACTGGACATAGAGATCGCACATGATGAGCATTTGCATCTTCATGACTCGATGTATCGTGGAGATCCAGTACGCATAGCCTCCGTCCAGCGCTATCGGGCCGATACAGCGACGGGATCGGGTGGGTGGGTCGGTATTATGGTGGCGGAAACACGCGAAGCGCGCCAAGAGCTAGCCAGGCAGTTGACCTTCAACGGAATTCTTCCGGCCGTTGCGATCGCGCTTGTGTCCGGCGGACTCATCCTTGTTTCGGTGCGATCCGCCTTCTTGCCGCTTCGCGTGATCGAGAGCAATTTGCGCGCTCGCCGCCCATCGGATCTGGGCCGCATCGACCAGGAGGTCCCGGTTGAGATATCTGCACTTGTTTCGGCGCTAAATGAATTCATGGATCGCCTAGGAGCGGTGCTAGATGGAATCAAGCGTGTCACCGCAGACGCTGCGCATCAGCTTCGCACGCCACTTGCTGCTATCCAGGCGCAGGCTGAGGTTGGCCTTGACGAGGCGCAAGATCCACAAATGCGGCATCGCCTCTCGCGAATCCATCACAATGCGCGCGAAGCGGGACTACTTGCGACCATGTTGCTTTCCGATGCAACGACAATGCATCGACTTGAAACGCAAGAACGAGAGATTGTTAATTTTGGCCATACCGTCGCCGACGCCCTGCAGATGCTCCGTGCGGAGAGTTCTTATGCCAATCTGCTCCACTCACTTATCCTCGAAATCCAAGAGGACCCTGTTCTAGTCGTTGCGGAAGCTGTTGTCCTGCGCGAAATGGTGCGGAACGTCATCGAGAACGCATTTATCCACGCGCCAGGGCCAACGTTTGTAAAGCTTGCCGTTTCCGAGAAAGGTGCGGTCTTGCTGGTAATGGATCGGGGGCCGGGCATACCGGATGATTCTAAGCACAAGGTCTTTCAGCGCTTCGCGCGCGCGGGTTCACGACATCCGGGAACAGGTCTTGGTCTCGCTATTGCAAAAGATATCACCGTGGCCTTTGGCGGCGTAATTTCTGTAGCCGACCGCGACGGTGGAGGCCTTGTCGTTGAGGTGATCCTTCCGGTTGCAGCTGAGGAAGTGAGCATATGATGTCCCGTACACTGGCGCTGCGAACTGCCTTACCCATCTTATTTTTGACGTGCTTTTTAGCTTCGTCGGCCCTTGGGCAGGCCCTGACTGCCCGGATCGCTGGCACCGTCGCCGAAGCGCGAATAGCACCTTTGATGACGGCGCTTGCCGCCCGTTTACCCGGCGCGGATTTGTCTTACGTGCGACTTCCGTCCGCGCAGATTGCCACAGAAGCGAAACGCTTAAATGCGCCGTTCGACATAGCCATCTTTTCGTCTCCAGACATCGCGGTCTCGGTGGCTAACGAAGGTTATGTTGCCTCTGACGGAACGGCCGCCGCCCTCGCTGACTCGCAGTGGCGCCATGAGGTATTTAGTTATTGGTCGGATCCTGCCGTTATGGTCCTTCGCCAGAATGCATTTCCTGATCGGATGCCCCGAACTCGCATAGAGCTTGTACGCACCCTAGAACAAAATAGCGGCAGGTTCTCGCGCCGTGTTGGCATCGTCAACATTGGCATAGATGATGTGAGCTATTTGCTTGCTTCGCAGGACTTAATACGCACGTCTCTTTATTGGAGACTAATGCAGGCGTTCGGCGCTGCCCAAGCTAGGATTTATGATACGCCAGAAGATCTTATGGGGGCATTTCGGAGCGGCGAGGTCGATGTCCTCTACAATGTCCCGCTTTCCGTCCTTTCGTCTGGCGAAGCTATGCCAGATGGCGTGCAGGTAGTGGTGCCGCAGGACTACGTGCTAGGCGTTCCGTGGACCGTGTTGATGCCGAAGGGAGCAGCGAACCTCAACGGTGCGCGCACCGTCCTTCATGCGCTCTATTCGCCAGAAATCATGCCGGGACTGTCCGCGGCGGGATTCAGATATCCCGCCGACATCATACGCCTCGATGGTCTCCAAAGGATCGAACTCGGACCCGAGCTCATGGTGTATCGCGACACGATTAAGCGCAGCAAATTCCTCGACCTATGGTTCCAGATGCTCGTGAACTAGCCTAACCTATCAATGAAGTGGCAGACGCAAACTAATCCGTGCACGGTGCAGACGGTCAAGTTCGGTTCCTATCAAGTCCATAAGCCGCGGCTTTGGATAACTACGTCCTATGGTGCAGCCCCGACGGTCTCTGGCTCGCATCCGATCACGGCGTAGTCTTCGTCCAGCGGATGACCACTTACTTTGCAGTGGATGTCGCAGATTTACGCCGCGGCTTGAAATCGACGAGCAAGGATTTCAGCTCCACTTCTCGAACTCGCCGAGCAGCTTCGTCGGGAGAAACCCATTCCAGCGCGCGCTGACCACGCTCCTTGTAGTCAGATGCAGCTTCCTCCACCTCGATTTCGTAAACTTCAACCACGCACGGCGCAACGTCGCCGTTGGCGAGCCATTTCAAGTATGTGTAACTACCAATCGGCTTTTTCTTGACCCGGCCACGTACGCCCGCTTCCTGCCATGCCTCAATCTCCGCGGCCTCATGGGGTTTCTTTTTTTCATAGGCCAGCCCTTAGGAATGACCCAGCGACCGCTGTCGCGCGAGGTGATGACGAGTATCTCTATGCCTTCGCGGTCAGACGCGTGCCGATAGCAGAGTGCTGCATATTGCTGCCTGAACTTGCCATTGAACAGCTTGTCCGGCATCTGGGCTAACTGCTGCAGCAGAGTTTGCGGCTTGAAAGGTGATTGCTTGGACGCGTTCTTGACAGACTTCATTCCCCTAGATGCCGACTTTTCGCGATAGTTTCCAGCGCGATGTCCACTTTTATGACGGCCTGGTGACGGCGGCCTTTAGTCGCCCGCGCTGGCAATGATTGTCTAACTTGACGTATCTGGATCTGTGGCTGCGATGAGGGGAGTGGTAACGCTGCAAAATGTGACGAGGTCTTGGACGCCGTGCTGATATTGGGGTCGAACTTGGCTTTGCAAAGGGTCACCTTCCGCCTCGCGCGCGTTTCATTGCTGATCAGCGCGCAACGCGCCGCAGCTCGGTCGGCGGCGGCTCGCTCATTGCCTGCTCGTCGATTTCGGAAGAGGAGCAGGGGTAGCAAGGCTGCGGTGCCCTTGACGGCGCAAGTCGTTCTGCTCGATCACACTGCAATCGCGCGAATAGGAGGCAGTCCCGCATGCCATATTACCTCGTCACCCAGACGTCGCTCATGGAAGGCGCGGATGAAGTCGAAGCAGCTCGGAAAGTTCTCACGAAGTTGAAGTCAGATGGCGCCGTAGGATTCACCGTGAAATACGATGAAGAAAATATTCGGCAGGTGACGGTCGCCAACGTCCCGGCCTCGGAAGTCACGCAACCGGCTGCCCGGGAGCCCCGACCATCCCGAGAGCAGATACAGGAAGACAACAAGCTTGAGGCCTCAGCTGTAAATGAAGCCCATACAGGTGTCTCCAAGCCGAGGCGACTGTCAGCCAAGAGTGTTACTCTTGGACTGAGCCTGTTCGCAGCCGGCGTAGCAGCGGGGATGGTCATTATGGCTCTAGTCGATCGCACTCATGGATGAGCCACCGAGATCTCCAAGAGGACATTGGACTAGAGCTGCCTTTCGCTGGCAACATGATCGCAGAGCTTCTTGAGTACGATTCCGACGTGAAGCCAACTAGACCATACACCTTAGCGGATAACGACCAGCTCTCGACCGGGTCGTTGGTTCGAATTGGTTCAAGGCGATACAACAGCTAATCGGAGGCTCGGAACATCAAATTGTGCGGCTGCTCTTCAAGTACATTGGTCGAAAGTTCGTCGACCGACGAACACTCGAGATGACCGAGCATTAAACGAAATTCGCGCTGCAGCAATTCCAGCGTCGCTGCGGGATCCGACTTGCCAGTACCGAAGTTCGAGGGCGAGACCTCGTAACGAAGCGAGAACCGGTCTTCCATCATTCGTTCCCGCCATTGCCGGATCGGCGAATAGGTGGCGCATATGTAGGCATAGCCCGCCGCCTTGGCGCGCTCGATGATCTCGAGCACGCCTTCCTCATCACCGACGAAAGGCCTTTAGAAGACCGAAGCACCGCGAAGGTGCTCGGCTTCGCGATCCAGCACCATACGAATGGCATGTTGACGGACTTCAGGTGAAAACTTGTTAGTTGTCTTGCTCATGATCGCTCGACTTTCTCAGAAGTTGGAGCCTCCGGCGAACCCGGCGCGGTTTAGAAGTCAGGCAAGGGTCGTAGCGTTCTCTGCACGCCACATCTTCAACGTACAATCCGGTCGGAGAGGATGATGGAGGAAAGCGTGCGCTCCACGCCAGGCAGTTCCCCAATAAGGTCAATCAGCCGGTCCAGATGGGCGATGGACGGCGAGGCGATAACGGCAATCAGATCGTAGAGCCCATTCACCGAATGCAGTGATCGAACTTCCTGTATCGCTTCAAGTTCTACAGTAACGGCAGCAAGTGCTTTTGGGGCAATGGTGATCAGCACATGGGCGCGGATCAGCCCTGAAAGATACTCGTCTGAAAGCCGCACGCTATAGCCTGCAATGACGCCTTCTCTTTCCAGCCTGTCCAAACGGGCTTGCACGGTGGTGCGCGATAGCCCCAGCCGCCTTGCCAGTGTTGCCACAGCCATTCGGGCATTTTCAGCGAGCAGGCCAAGAAGCTCGCGATCTTTCGCAGTCACTTGCATTCCGTACAGATCCTCCAGTCGATTTGCACAAATTGATACCGTATTTCGTTGATTTTGCCGCTATGAATCGGAGGTGCCTCATAAGAGTGTCTGTCTGACAGCGAATTCGGAGGCATGGGTTTCAAATGAAGCAGATTGTTATTGTCGGCGCGGGAAAAATTGGCGGTGCGGTTGCTCGCATGTTGGCAGCCACGAAGGATTATCAAGTCACATTAACCGATGCGAATGATGCTCAACTCGTAGGCTTCAATTCACTTGGCGGGATCACAACGTCCCTCGTTGATATCAAAGATCACACCAGTCTCGTATCTCTTCTCACGGGCAAATTTGCAGTTTTGTCTGCTGCACCTTTCCATTTAACCGGTCTCGTGGCAAAAGCTGCAGTTGACGCAGGTACTCACTATCTCGATCTGACGGAAGACGTGACAACCACCCGCAGGGTAGAAAGCCTCGCTGAGCAAGCAAAGTCAGCACTGATTCCTCAATGTGGTCTTGCACCCGGCTTCATCTCTATCGTCGCGGCCGATCTTGCAGGCCGGTTTGATACGCTCGACAGCGTGCGCATGCGTGTAGGCGCATTGCCGCAGTATCCCTCAAACGCTCTAAACTACAATCTCACCTGGAGCACGGACGGACTGATCAACGAGTACATCGAGCCCTGCGAGGCTGTAGTTGAGGGGCGCTTAATCTCGGTTCCAGCAATGGAGGAGCGGGAGGAGTTTTCGCTCGACGGAGTGACCTACGAAGCGTTTAATACCTCTGGTGGTCTTGGGACCTTGGCAAAGACCCTAGAGGGCAAGGTGCGTACAATGAACTATCGCACCATCCGCTACCCGGGCCATCAGGCGATCGTGAAGGCTCTTCTCAACGATTTCAATTTGCGCAACCGCCGTGACGTGCTGAAGGACCTTTTCGAGAACGCTCTACCAGCGACCAATCAGGATGTCGTCGTGATCTTCGTTACCGTTTGCGGCTGGAGGGACGGGCGATATCTTCAGGAGACCTATGCCAACAAAATCTATGCTGGGACGGTGGCAGGCCACAGGATGAGCGCCATCCAGATCACCACCGCTGCAGGTATTTCAGCGGTGCTCGATTTGCTGGCTGAAGGTCAGCTGCCGGCGTCTGGGTTTGTCCGGCAGGAAGAGATCAGACTTGGCGCCTTCCTGTCAAATCGTTTTGGACAAATGTACGCGCATAGATCTTCGAGCATTGAAAGTAGCAAAGGCTTTGAAACCCTTCCGGAGCTGAAGGACGCTGCCGTTTTAGGACTTGCGCGGCACGCCAGTCTGCCGGAGATCGGGCGGGTCCTTCCGTAGCCCCACAACCCAAGGCTATCCGCTTGTGCGCCCCCACAGCTTTGTGATTTACGAGGTATTCAAGTCCGCAGGGCCGCTTGATGAGCACCGCAGGACCGCGCACTACTTGGAATGCGTACTGCCTCTATTGATCCCAACATCACGGGCCAGCGCACAAAACCTTTCACAATGTGGAGATGGCGGATCCTCTGACTGCCTGATCCATTCATCTGCCGAAGCCTTGCATATCCGATGGCATGTCGTGCTCGGGGCGAGGGAGTTTCGGACGGACCATTTGATGTCCGTCCGTTTTGCTTAATCCGGCTTCAGACGGATCTGATGGCCCCGCCATCCACTCTGATCTTGCTTCCCGTCACGTATGAGGCGGGCTCGGAGGCGAGGAAAACGGCAACGGCGGCGAATTCCTCCGGTCGTCCGTAGCGTCCAGCCGGAATGCCGGCTGCGGATACGGCGGCAATCTCCTTAACACTCTTGCTTGAGTGAGTGGCTGCGGCTGCATCGAGTTCGTCTACCCTTTGTGTGTGAATGCGCCCCGGAAGGAGGACGTTCACGGTAACGCCGTCTGCGGCCACTTCCGCAGCAAGCGTCTTCGACCAGCCAATCAGGGCCGAGCGAATACCATTGGACAGCGCCAGCCTGGCGATCGGCTGCTCCACCCCTGAGGACGCGACCGATATGATCCGCCCCCAGCGTCTTTGTCGCATACCGGGCAAAAGACCGGTGGTCAGATGGAAGATGTTGGCGGCCATCGTCTCGAAATGATTGAGCCAGTCCGTCCGTTTTGCATCAAGGGCTGCAGCTGGCGGAGGGCCGCCAGAATTGTTGACGAGGATGTCGACACCCCCTGCCGCAACAAGAGAGGCATTTGTCTCATTCACGCTGTCGATGTCGGAGAGATCGAGCTGGAGCGGGATCACGGTACCTGACGTCGGTGCGAGCTTGGAAGCCCACTCCGAGATGGCCGAGGTGTTGCGGGCGGCGGCATGGACTGTCACACCCTCTTCGGCGAGCCCGCGGGCGATCGCGGCACCCAGTCCGCGGCTTGCACCTATCACGAGAGCGGTTTTGTTTTTCAACCCGAGTTCCATCAGCCGAGCTCCTTCAGTCTTCTGTCCTGCCGCGCGACGAGGCGCTCGATCTCGCTGACATCGGCCGGAGAAAGGGCTCCTCCCGGCTTGCGCAGTGTCGGCGTCGCGATCGCGCCACGTTTCGCCATGATGTATTTCCGGATGGAAAGGCCGAGGCCGGGTTGCTGTTCGTAACGGGCGAGGGGGAGATAGGCGTCGAAGATATCCTGGGCGCGCTCGGCATCGCCGCGCTCATGGTGGAGGACGACGTCACGCATCATCTCCGGATAGGCGAAGCCTGTCATGGCGCCGTCTGCCCCGCGCGCCATCTCCTCGGGCAGGAAGACGCCACCATTGCCGCACAGGATTGATATGCGCCTCTTGCCGGACGTCTCCGAGGCGGTCCTTAGTGCGGTAATCTTGGAAAGACCGGGCCAGTCCTCGTGTTTGAGGCAGACGCAGGTCGGGATCTGATCGATGATCGTCTGGATGACGGAGACGGGGATGGTGACGCTCGTGACGAGCGGGAAATCCTGCAGCACGAAAGGCGTATCGCCGATGAACTCTGCCGCCTGCTTGTAGTAGGTGACGATCTGCTGATCGTTACGCAGGGACGAGGGCGGAGCAATCATCACGCCGGCCGCACCATCATCCATGACCATCGAAGTCAGAGCCTGCATCTGGGCAAAGCCCGCAGCAGAGACACCTGCCACAACCGGCACGCGGCCGTCGACCCTGCGAAGGATACGTCGGACATAGGTCTGCGATTCCTCGATGGTGAGCTTCTGCGCTTCGCCCATCATTCCAAGCACGGTCAGCCCCGTCGCGCCGCGTTCAAGGTAGAAATCGACCATGCGGTCCGTGCTGTCCAGGTCGAGGTCACCCGTCTCCGTGAAGGGGGTGAGGGCTATGGCGTAGACGCCTCTTGCCTCTTCATTCAGCCTCATCATTGGCTGTCTCCTTGATGTTTCGGATATCGTGCATGGCCAAAAAAGCCTTCAGGCTGGCCGATCATGTTTTCGAGGCCCATGCGCTCGATCAGCAACCGGGCTTGCCTATCGGCTTCTGCGACGACCTCATCGAGGTCAGTCAGCAGCGGGCGGCCACCTTCGAGCAGGATCTGCCCGTCGATCACGACGGTGTCGACGTCATTGCCATTGGCGAAATAGGCCAGGCGGAAGATCGGCATCTGGTAGGGCGCGAGGTGAGGGCGCTTCATGTCGACCACCACGATGTCGGCCTTCTTGCCGACCTCGAGGGAGCCAAGGTCCCGGTCGAGCCCCAGGGCGATCGCCGCATCGATTGTCACCATTTCGAGCGCCTTGCCGGGAGGCAGGACCGAGGGATCGCGAAAATGCGTGCGGTGATAATGCATGCATTGCTGCATATGCCGGAACATGTCCGCCGATCGGTCCGGCGCGGTTGCATCAGAGCCGATGGCGACCACAGCGCCGGCCTCGATCAATTCGATCGCCGGGCAACGGCCAAGGATGGAGGCGATGGCGCTGGGGTTATGGGCAATGCGGGTGCCGGTATCGGCGATGATGCGGATTTCTTCAGGTGTGATGTCGATGGCATGAGACAACAACGCATCCGGTCCGAGGATGCTGAGCTTTTCGGCGCGGGAGACGGAGCCCTTCCAGTGACCATCCTGCGTGAACACCAGGCCCGCCTCGCGCGAGAGTGCCCGCACGGCCTTAGTCTGGGCGACGGCGGCTTCATAGTCTGCAGCCGACATGTCGCGCTGGTGCTCGTCACGCAGGACGGGGGTGAGCAAAGCGATCTTCAATCGTCCGCGCCCGTGCCACAGGTCAATGAGTTTGCGGCTGACGGCAAACTGCTCCTCGAAGCTCACCGGTCGTTCTGATGCCGCGCCGTCCTGCCAGGATGCATAGGTTCGCGGATGCGGGGGGCGTGTCGGTCCGACGGCTACTACCGAGCGCGTGCCGACTGCCGCGACGCCCTCGCAATGGGCGCTCCCATAGGCGACGTCATCCGTCCGCATGATCGTGTCGCCGCCACCGAGAAGCGAAACGCCGGTGGTGACGCCGAAGCGCAGCCGCTCAAGGGCTGCAAGCCGCCCCTCCGCAAACCAGAATTCCGGTGTCGAACCGACAGTATAGGCAGCGTTGCAAATCTCTTCCCAGTGATTGCCTTTCTCCATGCCCATGGTCTTGATCAGACCGTGGCCGGCATGGGCATGGACGTCGATCATGCCGGGCATCACCACCTTGCCTTGGGCGTCGATATGGCGCTCGGCCTGGTATTCTCTGGCAATCTCGTCCGCATGCCCGACCGCGACGATGCGATCGTTAAGAACCGCGACCGCACCCTTGTCGAGCACGCGGCGATTGCCGTCCATGGTCAGGACCGTGCCGCCGCTGATGATCAGGTCGACGCGCCTCATGATGCTGATTTCCCGGACTGGAAGTCAGGGAGCCGCGTCACGTCGAGCACGCAATCCTGGCGCATGCGCCAGTTTGGCCATGAGCCAGACAGGCCTGTCACCCTCAGCGGATTGTAGAGATAGAGCCATGGGGGATCCACTTGCAGCGCGCGGCAGGCCTTCTCGAAGATCTCCGCACGTTCATTCGGATCAACAGTTGCACGCCCCGCGTCGAGCAAGTCTTCGGCCTCGGCATTGTGAAAGCCCAGCCACCAGGAGCCTTGGGCTCTGTGATCGATCTTCTCGGCGAGGATGCGGAAGGTGCTCAAGGGGCTGGAATCGAAGACGCACATGTCGCGCACCTGCTTCAGGCGGACGCCATGCGCATAGGCTTCGCGGTCCGAGTGGAGGTGAACGTTCAGCGTCACCCCAATTGCGGCAAGCTGCTCGGCAAGAGCGGCCGTTAGTGCCTCGGCTTCATCGGGAAGGCGTGTCGGGCAATCGACATCGATGGTCATGCCTTCGGCAAATCCGGCCTCGGCAAGGAGCGTTTTCGCCAGATCCTGATCAGGGCGCAGATACTCTGACGGCAGGCTGCCGAAATGAACCGGGCTGACGAAGCCGGTCAGTGGCTTTGCGGCACCTGCGACCACTCGATCGATCAGGGCCTGGCGGTCGATCGCCAGATTGAGCGCGCGGCGAACGCGGCTGTCGGTGAGCGGCCCCTTGAAGGCATTGAAGAGATAGATGATGGCGACGGGCACGAGCGATGTGACCCGCGTATGCTGGCCTGTGTCCTCGAGCGACTTGGAGGCTTCGTAGTCGAGGCTGTTTGCCACCTGGGCTTGGCCGGAGATCAGCATCTCCAGCCGCGTGTCGCGGTTCGGTTCCAGGCGGAATGTCAGTTCAGCATTGGCTGGTCGCTCGCCATGCCAGCCCTCGAAACGTTGGAGGTGTAGGGCATGGCCTGGTTCGTAGGAAATCAGGTGATACGGGCCTGTACCGACCGGCTTTGACGTGTCTCCCGCCTCGTAGCGGTCCAATGCTGAGGGAGCGACCACGTAGCCGTAAACCACGATGTCAAGGAGATCGGCGATTGGCTTCGACAGGCGGATCGCGACTGTCATGGGATCGACCGCCTCAATCTCCGCGTCGCCGAGATACTGGTGCCACACCCCGGGCGCCCCCAACGTGTAGCCTTTGTCAGCACGGGCCATGCGCGTCAGGGATTGGCAGACGGCCGCCGCATCGCAGGGGCTGCCATCGTGAAAGTTCAAGCCTTCCCTCAGGCTGAATGTCCAGTGTCGCGCGTCCGGTGTGACATCCCAGGAGCTTGCCAGTGCTGGCACGTAGCCACCATCCTTGCCATAGCGCACTAGCCCGTCGAACAGGGCGTCGAAGACAGCCAGCGTGTCATTCGCATCGGTGCAGTCATGCGGATCTTCGAGGGCGAGGCGCGGTTGGACAATGACGACGGGCGAACTCACTGGCTTTTCCTTTCGGCATCATTCCGATCATGGAGGTGGCATGCCACGGCGCTGCCATCCGGCTGGGGTGTCAGAACCGGACGCTCTATCGCGCATCTATCGAAGGCCATGGGGCAGCGCGTCCTGAAGCAGCAGCCGGAGGGCAGGCGCAGTGCGCTTGGCACTTCGCCGACGATTTCGATCTTCGGTTTTGCCAGCGACTTGTCGATGGTCGGCGCGGCCGAAAGCAGAACCTGTGTGTAGGGATGTTTCGGCTGGCTGAACAATTGGTCGCGGCTGGCCGTCTCCACCATGAAGCCGAGATACATGACACCGATCCGGTCGGCGATGTGGTGCACCACCGAGAGGTCGTGCGAGACGAACAGATAGGAGAGGCCGAACTCGTCGCGCAGATCCATCATCAGATTGAGGATCTGTGCCTGGATCGAGACGTCGAGCGCCGAGACGGGCTCGTCGGCAATGATGATCTTTGGCCGGACCGACAATGCGCGTGCGATGCCGATCCGTTGCCGCTGACCTCCCGAAAACTGATGCGGGTAGCGGCCGGCCTGTTCGGAATTGAGGCCAACCTTTGCCAGAAGTGCAATGGCCTCGTCATGGAGTTCGCGTCGGCTGAGTTTGCCCTCGGCCTGAGCGCGTCTTGGCTCCATCACGATGTCCCTGACCCGCTGCCGCGGGTCGAGAGAGGCATAAGGATCCTGGAAGATCATCTGCAGCTTGCGGCGGATCGGACGCATTTCGCGAAATTGCATACGGGAAATGTCTTCGCCGTCGATCCGGATCTCGCCTGATGTCGGCTCGTAGATCCGTGCAATTGTCTTTGCCACGGTCGACTTGCCGCAGCCGGATTCGCCCACCAGGGCCATCACCTCGCCGGGCGCAATTGAGAGGTCGACACCGTTGACCGCCCGCAATTGCTTCTGGGGAGCGAGAAGCTTTCCCTTTCCAAACTGTAGCCGATCGAAAAGGCCTCCCACGGGAAAGGCTTTGACCAGGCCTCGGACTTCAAGCACGGGGGTTGTCATAACGCCGTCTCCTCCAGGGGAAAGTGGCATGCCGCATCGAGCGATCCGCGTACGGGGGTGAGCGTCGGCGTTTCTGCCGAGCAAATGGCCTGGGCTCTGAAACACCGGTCCCTGAAACTGCACCCATGCCCGAGGGTGCGAATGTCCGGCACGGTGCCGGGGATCTGGCTGAGGCGTTTCCGGCGATCGGTGATCTTCGGAATACTGTCCAAGAGACCGCGCGTATAGGGATGGGCAGGCGACTGGATGATCTCGCTCGTAAGCCCCCGTTCCACGACCTTGCCGCAATAAAGCACGACGACCCGGTCCGCCATTTCGGAGACAACCGCGAGATCGTGCGTCACGAGGATCATGGCCGCTCCGCGCTCGACGATCTGGCGACGCATGAGCTTCAAGATCTGGGCCTGGACCGTGACATCAAGAGCCGTGGTGGGTTCGTCCGCTATGATCAGCCGGGAACCAGCCAGCAGCGCAATGGCGATGACAACGCGCTGGCGCATACCCCCAGAAAACTGGTGCGGGTAGGCGTAGAGGCGGCTGGCGGCCTCCGAGATGCCGACATCCTCGAGCATCTCGATGCAGCGCGCACGTCGCGCTTTCTGATCGAGATCCGTATGCAAGCGCAGCATTTCGTCCATCTGGCGTCCGACCGTGTAGACTGGGTTGAGCGACGTCATGGGGTCTTGGAACACCATGGCGATCTCGCCGCCGCGCACCGCACGCATCTGGTCCTCGCTCTTGCGCGTCAGGTCTTCGCCGGCAAAGAGGATATTGCCGGCTTCGATCCGTCCGGGCGGGTCGATCAGGCCGAGAATGGAAAAGCCAATCACGGATTTGCCGCCGCCGGACTCACCGACGAGCCCGACCACCTCGCCCGGGCGTACGTCGAAGCTGACGCCGTCCACGGCTTTCACCACGCCGCCGAATGTATGGAAATGCGTTCTCAGATCCCGGACTTCGAGAAGTGCTTCACCCATGGTCACCGTCTCCTTCGTCATCTCAGGCGTGGATTGAGTTCGTCTCGCAGGAAATCGCCGAACAGGTTGATGCCGAAGACGAGGAACATGATGAACAGCCCGGGAAAGGCAGAGGTCCACCAGATGCCCGAGAAAAGGACATCGAACCCCTCCTTGACGAGCAGGCCTAGCGAAGGCTCGGTGATCGGAACGCCGACACCAAGGAAACTCAGCGAAGCTTCGATCAGAATGAAGGTGCCGACCTGGATCGTGGCAACCACGATGAGCGGCGTCATGACGTTCGGCAGCACGTGGCGCAGGATGATCTCGCCGTTTCCAAGGCCCGCCACCTTGGCCGCCTGGATGTATTCCTTCTGGATCTCGCTCAATGTCGATCCGCGAACGGTGCGGGCGTAAACCACCCAGCCGACAGCGGTGAGCGCGATCAGAACCATGCCGATGCCGGTCCCGAAGGCCGACATTAGGAAGAGCGCAATCAGCATGGAGGGAAACGACAGCTGGATATCAGCGATGCGCATGATAATGCTGTCGACGATGCCGCCATAGTAGCCGGAGATCAGGCCGAGTGCCGTCCCGATCACGCAGGAGAAGATCATGGCGGCCAGGCCGATGAAGGCGGAGATCCGCGCGCCGTATACGATGGATGCGAGCACGTCGCGGCCCTGCCCATCTGTCCCGAGCAGATATCTGCTATCGCCACCCTCCAGCCATACCGGGGGCTTGAAGCTGTCCATCAGTTCCAGCTGTGAAACGTCGTAGGGGTCTTGGGAAACGAGAAGTGGTCCGAGGGTCGCAAGCAGGGCGAAGAAGGCGAGCAGTGCGCTCCCGAAGACCGCCGGTAGATTTCGGCGGTAGTGAAAGAAGAATTCCGAAGAGAAGAACCCGGTCATGCGATCCTCACTTCACGGTAATGCGCGGGTCGATCAGCGTGTAGACGATGTCGACGATGAAATTGATGGCAACGAAGATGAAGGCTGTCAGCATCAGGTAGACGACGATGACGGGGCGATCGCCGCGGTAGATCGAGTCGATCAGCAGCTTGCCTGTGCCTGGCCATGCGAAGATGGTTTCGGTGATCGTTGCAAATGCGATGAGGTCACCGAGCTGGAGGCCGAAGATCGTGACGACCGGAATGAGGGCGTTCTTCAGCCCGTGCCTGAACAGGATGTTTTGGCGGGAGGCGCCTTTCGCGCGGGCGAACCGCATATAGTCCTGCCGCATTACCTCCATCATGCCCGCACGGGTCATGCGTAGCATGATCGCTAGGGTGGCAAGCGCCAGTGTGACGGACGGGAGGATGATGTGCGACCAGCCGTCCGCGGTGAAGATGGATATGCGCATGCCGAGGATTTCGACCGTATCGCCGCGTCCAGACGAGGGCAGAAACTGGTAGCGGACGGAGAAGAAGAAGATCAGCATCATGCCCACCCAGAAGCCGGGTAGGGAAATGCCAAGCAGCGAGCCTGCCATGATGCCGCGAGACACCGGCTTGTTCGGATTGGCGCCTGCATAGACACCGAGCGGCACGGCGATCACGGTTGCCAGCATGATCGCCACCAGGACCATTTCGATAGTTGCCGGCAGGCGCTCCAGGATGAGGTCCATGGCCGGCTGGCGGAACACATAGGAGCGCCCGAAGTCGCCCTGCAGCATGTTGCCGAGGAAGATGAAGTATTGGCTCAGCAGGGACTGGTCGAGACCTAGAAGGCGGCGGGCCTGTTCGATCTCGGCGGTGGTGGAATCGATCGGGATCACCATGAAGACGGGATCGCCGGTAAAGCTCATCATCAGGAAGACGATGACCGATACGCAAAAGAGTACCAGCACCATCTGCAGGAGCCGCTTGATCGTGTAACCCAGCAAGGCAGTGTCCCGTCATGAAGAAGTGAGAAATTCGGGACTGTCTTCCTCAAGGTCGACAGTCCCGCGTTCGTTCGGGTTGGGGCTTATTCCTTGACGTCGATCTCGTAGGCCCAGAGGAACTTGTCCGCACGCGGTGTCATCTCGACATTGGTCTTTGCGGCATAAAGATCCTGCTCGTAGTGGATCGGGATCATTGGGATATCTTCCATCAGGATCTTGGTAACTTCCTGCAGGTACCCGTCGCGCTCTTCGAGCTTAGAGGACGCATCGGCCTTGTCGATCAGCTCGTCCACCTTCGGATTGGAATAGGATCCGCGGTTGACTTGGCCATAGCCTTCTTTCTTGTCGCGCGAGTAGAACATCACGCTGTACATCGAGCCACCGTCACCGGAGGGAACGTCCCAGCCGCTCATGATCATGCTCGACTTGTCGCTCGGGACCCGGATGTAGCCGAAAAAGTTGGACTTCGGCATGAGGTTGAGCTTGAGATCGACTTTGATCTTGCCGAGCATCGAGGCAAGCGCCTGGGCGATCTGCTGATCGTTGACATAGCGGTTGTTGGTGGTGTCAAGGGTCACCGTGAAGCCATCTGCATAGCCGGCCTCAGCCATGAGCGCGCCCGCTTTCTGAAGATCGAAGGGATACATGTTGCGGAAGCTTGCGCCATCGACATAGCCCGTATGGGAAGCGGGGACATATTGCTCTGAGGGTGTCGACAGGCCGTTCATGATGATCTTGTTGATCGCATTGACGTCGATTGCGCGGACCATGGCTTCACGGATACGACGATCCATCATCGGGTTCTTGTCGAGCGCGATGGTGGGACTCTTCTCACGTTGGTCGATCGACACAACGACATTGAGCAGGCTCGGCCTGGTCATGACTTTGTAGCGGTCGTCAGCCTTGACGCGGGCAACGTCGCGGACGTTGAGATCCTGGATGACATCGACTTCACCGGTCAGCAAAGCTGCTGTACGGGTGGCGCCATTGGTGATTGGTCGGAACGTGACCTCTTCGATCTTCGGTGCGCCGGCGAAATACTCAGTGTTGGCGGCGAGCGTAATGTGATCTTCCTTGATCCATTCGACCAGCTTGTAGGGGCCGGTGCCGATAGGCTTCAGGTCCAGCTGCTCGTCGCCCACTTCCTTCGCATACTTCTCGCTGAGGATCAGGACGGCTGCCAGATCGTTCGGCAGGACTGCGTAGGGCTTGGGTGTCTTGATCTCGACCGTGTAGTCGTCGACCGCTGTGAAGGAAGCGATGTTGGCGCCAAGATTGGCCATCAGCGACTTCTTCAGACGGTCGAGCGTGAAGACAACGTCCGACGCCTTGAAGTCCTCGCTATTGTGGAACTTGACGCCCTGGCGCAGCTTGAAGACCCAGGTCGTGTCATCCTTGAGCTCCCAGCTCTCCGCAAGGCCGGGTCCGAATGAAAGGTCGGCATTGCGGCGGACCAGGGGATCGTAGATGTGGTAGAACAGGATGTTGCTGGACAGTTCCTCGCCCGCCTGGGGGTCGAGGTTTACCGCGTCCGACGTCAGCCCGACGGTCAGTTCCTTGGCCTGGGCCAAGCCGGTAAGGGCCGTCGAGCTCACGAGGACGAATGCGGCAAGCGCCGCGATACGTCCGGATTTCATGCGAAGATTCAGCATTTTCGTTCCCCTTTTTTGGTATGCCGACACGTTTGCATGCGCGTTTTCACCGAAGTGCGGATTGCACCTCGATCTGGTAGCCTTCCGGGTCTTCCAGCACGAAGGCTCGAATTCCCAAGGAGGCGCTGTCCTTTGGTTCTGTCAACCCGATCGCGTCCTGGCTCGAGAGATAGCGGTGCCAGGCATCGACATCCGGCACGCGGATGCAAAGCTGCACGGGCTTGATTGGATTGGCGCGATGCATGCCGCGGGTCTCGTCGACAAGACCGACATAGGCATGCTCTGCAATTCTCAGGATCTTTGACCAGCCCTGATCGATCTCGAGCGGAAAGCCCATGACCTCTGTGTAGAAGTCGAACGCTCTGGGCAGATCGACATAGTAGAAGAATGTGATCGCCTTCTCGACGATGCCGTGATCGGGCCGGGTGGCTGCCTCAGTCATGTTGCGAGTTCCTTCGAAAACCATGTGCTTTCGCCGCGGCACAGATAGCGTCCGCTGCCGGGTGTGTTGAGGACCGAATGGCCGTCATAGGCGAGCTTGCCCGCATGAAAGGTCGCGGCAACCCGGGCGGCGAAACGCCGTCCGTCGTAAGGGCTCCAGTTGAGGCCATCCTGGGCACGGCTCGCGTCCCAGACATCGTCACCCTCGGCGAGGATCGTGATGTCGGCATCGGCACCCGGGACGAGAGCCCCCTTGCGAGGATAAAGGCCGAAGAAGCGGGCAGGGCGTTCTGCGAGATATTCGGCGCAGAAATGCGCCGCTTCGACGCCGCGCTGTTTTGCGACCGTGTAGAAGGCAGGCAGCAGGGTCTCCATCCCAGGAACTCCCGCTCCGGCATCAAAGATGCTTTCGGTAAACTTGTTGTCGATCGGCCAGCTGGAATGATCGGAGCTGACAAAGGCAATCCGGCCCTCGACCAGTTCCTGCCAGAGCCCGTCGATCTGGCCGGGACGAATGGGTGGATTTACCTTCATCCGCGCACCGAGCTCTTCGCCGTCGCGTTCGGGATCGAACCAGAGATAGTGGACGCAAAGCTCGCCGGTCGCCCTGAAGCCCTCTCGCGCATAGTCATCCACCAGCTTGAAGCCGCGCGGCGTGCTGATATGGACGATATGCGCATGGCCGCCAGCACTGGCGGCGAGTTCGAGGAAATGCACGGTCGATGCCAGTTCTGCGACTTCGGGCCGGCTCGGCGAATGAGCGGTGATGCCGTTTCGGCCCTCATCCCTTGCGCGCGAAACCCGTGACCGCACGATTTCCTGGTCTTCGTTGTGCAGGCCAAGCGGCAGGTCGGTCGCCGAAAGCGCTTCCAGCAGATCGAGGGCGAGAGCCGCATCGATCCTCGGAAAGCGGGTGGGGCTGCTTTCGAAGGCGGAGATCTTGAAGGCGACGACGCCACCATCGGCGAGCGATCGCACCTCGTCGAGGGATTGCCCCGGCATGACTGTGCCGTAGAGCGCCACATCGCAATGGGCGAAGTGTTCGACCGCTGCGACCTTGGCGTCGAGGTGCTCCCTGGCGCTCAGAGGTGTCGGGTTGTCGTAGGGCATGTCGACGATGGTCGTGACCCCGCCGGCAATGGCAGACCGTGTCGTCGGCTCGATCCCCGGGAGGCCGAGATAGCTGCCCGCATGGGTCTGGCCGTCGACGATGCCCGGCAGGACAAAGGCATCTCCTGCGTCGTGGACGGTGGCTGCGGCAGGGGCTTCGCCCTCACCGGTCGCGTGGATGAGCGAGCCAGAGATCGCGACCCAACCATTGGGTATGGTCATCTGAGGTGTAACGATACGCCCGCGAATGACGAGATCAATGCTCACAGCGTTCTCCTGCGGTAGCCGAGTTCAGCCTGCATGCAGGCAAGCGCGACGCCGGCTTGAACCGGGTCGATGACGGGCAAGCCCAGTTCCGCCTGCAAAGCCTCCCTGTAGGTCCCAAGACCGGCACAGCCGAGGATGACCGCTTCGGCACCGTCTTCATCGCGAAGCACGGAGGCGATCCGCGTGACAGGAACGACCGCGTCTTGGGCGACGAGTTCTGCAACCGTCATGTCGATCGAACGATCGCCTGCAAGCCGACCGTCAAGTCGCAGGGCTTCAAGGTAGCGTCGGTGGCGGTCGATCGAGGAGGGTCCCATCGAAACGATTCCGAAACCCCGACTTAGTCCGAGTGCTGTCAGATAGGCTGCTTCGGCGATGCCGATGACCGGGACATTCGTGGTGGCGCGTACGGCCGAAATTCCGGGATCCGAGAAGCAAGCGATCACAATGGCGTCTGCCTTTGCCGCACGCACAGCTTCGATCAGCATCGGCACGACTTCGGCGACATGGGCATCCGTCTCGATACCAACAGGCGCGCCCTCGAGCTCAGTGCAGCGGATTTCGTGGCCATTGCCTTCAAACGGCTTCAGGCACGCCTCCATCGAGCGTGTGACGGCCTTCGAACTGTTCGGATTGATCACCAGGATCTGTGCCACGGTTCCTCCCAAGGGCGGCTCTCCCAAGCCGTCAAACTGTGATATGCATTGTGATATATTACAAAATATTTCATGTCAAAGGTTTGCCGTCTTGCGAAGTCAGAAAAAGTGGAGGAAGACAGAAAGGGGCATGAAGCCTCATGATCCGCGAGCGGGTCCAATGGATCCCACGAGCTTGGAGAGAAGCTGTCTTGCAGAGCCTCAGCGTCGAAAGTGATACCTCGCCGGCCCGGCAGAAGAAAATTTCCCTGACGGAAACCGCTTATGTTTCTCTACGTGCGCGCGTGCTCTCCGGCGCCTTGAGGCCCGGAGCCGAGTTTTCCGAGCTCGAGCTGGCAGAACAGCTTTCCATGAGCAAGACGCCGGTACGGGAAGCGCTCGGTCGCTTGGTGGCGGAAGGTCTGATCGAAGCGTTTCCGCGACGGGGCTACCGGGTAACGCCGGTGACGGTAAAGGACATTAGCGATCTCTTTGCCATCCGCGCGATGACAGAGGGCACCGCCGCCGCCACGGCCGCTCTAAATCTATCAGCTAAAGATCTCGATCGGCTCGAAGCTCTGGCGGAGGCTCGCTACGACCCGCAACAGGGCGAGAGCGTACAGTCCTTCGTCAAGGCCAACCGCGATTTCCATCTGGCGATCGCCGAGGGAGCGAACAATTCCCGGCTGTTGGCGCTGGTTGCCGCACATCTCGACGAGTGCACGCGTCTCTTTTACCTCGGCGCCGTCAGCCGAGACGTCAATCCGGAAACCAGTGCGGATCATCGACGTATTGTCGATGTCCTGCGTCTGCGCGACCCGGATCTTGCCCGAGCGGCGATGGTCGAGCACAGCGACCACACGCAGAAGGGTATCCTCAAGGCGTTGCTTTCAAGCGACACCACGGCGTTGACGCTATAGTCGTTCAAAGTGACGGCGTGTTTAACCTGTGAATGACTCCTGAGGAAATTGCATCTATCGGCAATGAACTAATAGCTCACAGCTATGACTATAGTTCTTGCGCTAAAGGCCTGGCCTACTGCACCATATTTCTAGGGTTTTAAAAACTCTCCGCGCGATCAGGCCCGTCGTTGGCACATGCGAAAGAAGCGGCTCGCTGTTGCGGAAGGTCTATGGATGCTAAACCAGTCCACTTTCGGTGCCTGTTCAAAACGGAAATAATTACCGCTCCCAATGTGGTTCTTGCTAAGCGCGACATGGGGCCAAAATTTGCCGACACCGCTTTTTGAACGCAGTGCGTTATCCTTCCAGAACTCTGGCCGGATCGTCAGCGATCTGCTGCGCGTCGGAGGGAGCCGAGTCGCTGCCTTCCCCGATAGTCAGGTGGACCCAGCCCACGACTGCTACCAGGAATACGACGAGCGCATCCATGGCCCACCTGAAATGTCCCCGTCCGGTTCGGCGGGAGTTGCTGTGTGGTGTCTCATACTCGGTGGAGGTGCCGTCGGATCCGTCACGCTCCTTCTCGCCAGTAGATAGCTGTTTCAGTCGGTAACAGACGTTAACGTTGAGACCGTGGAACGACTAATTACTGATCAATAACCGTCCTTGCGCGAACGACAGCTATCCCCTCCTTGGCGCAGAACCGGACAGTCCCCTTTCGGCCCCATATCCGTCGTTCACCGTAAAACAAACCGTCGTTTGTCGCTGTCGAACTTCAGCCCGTTAGCCCTATCCAATAACCGGGTAGATGGTTCAGATCCCTTCAAGACCGTCAGGTTCAGATCAAAACCCAGAAATTTCCAGGTCTCGGTTCTGCACACAGTGTCCGACTATTGTTGTCTCTTAACATGATCCGGCCGCCCCAGATGACATAATTTCAGAGATCCAGAACCTCGAAATATCCGTCACCCTCCTCTGTGAGGAGCGGACGAGCATCTTTGAGGGGAACCGTCAGGAGATCGTCGGTGCAGGCGAATATGACGTGTGGCAGGCCCTGGAGGGTGAAAACGAGATTATCGGCGTTGAAGTAGACTGCGAGATTGCTCCGGATGAGGTCTTCATACCCACACCCTTTCTCCGTCTCGTCATCGAATTTCTCGCGGTTTTTAAGAATGAACTGGATCAGGCTCTCGCTCGGGCCAAAGCTTAGCAACGAGGGATCCGCGACCGTAGAAGGATCGACCACAGTTCCGTCTCCGTTGGTTGCGGTCCAGCCGCGCAGCAGGGTTTCCGGCACGAGTGCCTTGCCCGTTCGCGCATCGGCAAGACGATGATCCCCGAAATTACTGGGATGAGCGCCACCGCACCAATAGCTGCCACCCTCTGCAATACCGACCAGGCGCGAAGTCAGATGTTCAACCGTCACAGATCCACCGCCGTCATATCCGCTGGTACCTTCCGCATCCTGTCCCGACCAGCCGAAGCCAAGATAGGCTCTTGCCATGCAGGAAAAGGCGGACAAGGCAAGCTGCAGGCGCTGTTGCGCCAGGTAGCGGTTGATCGGTGCTGGATCGACTTTTCCAATCGAAAGGACAACCGGATAAGAAAGTCCGGTTCGGCTGTCTTCATCCATGCGGTAGCTTCTGTCGCCAAGATTGGTCGTGACGCCTTGTTTGAAAGGGCGATCCATCTTCAGGAAATCGTAGGGCAAGCTGTCTTTGCTCAGCACCATCGGCTGGTCGGTCCCGGTGAGCGCGTAGCTTGGGTCGAGAGCAGCGAGCAGGTCTGGTTCGCTATCGGAAATCGTCCGCTTGCCCTTCTTGACGAGCTTGACCTGCAGCGTCTTGCCACTCTCTTTGTCCCGCCATGTCCCCAAAAGTCGCTCGCCGCTGCCTTCGGCTTTCAAGTTCCATTCAGCGGCGATAGGCGCAACATCGATGACGTCACCATCGTCGGTTTTGCAGAGCTTTTCGGTACAAGGCTTTTCTTCGGAAAGTAGCATGGCGTCAGGATCCTTAACCTTCATGCCATGCAAAGGGATGTCACCGCCTTTGGCAAGATAGGCATAGCGTCCGGCCCGCAAACCATCGGCACCCGGCGACGCCAATTCAAGGATGACTGGCAGAGACCCGATGGAGCCGACGTAGGTAACCGCCTCAGCCGAATGCGCAACACCGGTTCCGAAGGAAAAGACAATCAAAGCAGCAAGAGGAAGGCGCATGTCTGATCCACATCCGGTTGTGATCGTTCATCTTTAACGCCCACAGCCGCGGTTCGCCAGGGATATGATTGTTCCTAATAAGACGCTGATTGGTGTACGAACCCAAGATCTTGACTTCTGGGCCTGCATGGTGCCGTCGGTTCGGATTGGTTTGAGGCGGTTTGCAGGCTTGACATCGGAGCTACGGCAATCACACATGCCCGCCTTTATGCGGCTAAGGGAGGTTTATCGAGATGCGTCATAGGCTTATCACGGCGACGACCGCCATTATTATGGCTTTTACCACGGGCGCGTCCGCGACAGATATTAGCCAGGACAGCGCCAACAACATCCGTGACACTCTCAATCACCTGCTGCCCAAGGACATCGCCAAGCGTGCGCCCGTTACGGTCACGCCGGCCGGATCGCGCTACGAGATCGGCTATGACTTCTCCAAACTCCTGGCGCAGATCAAGAAAACGGATTTCGACATCAAGGGCCTGAAACCCTTCAAAATCTTCGCCACACCGCAGGACAACGGGCTCTGGGATCTGGAAGGCAACAACAACCTCAATGTCACTGGGCATTTCATCGGGCCTGACAAGAAGCGCTCGGACTTCACCTATTCGGTTGCCGACATGGTGTTTAACTCGGTCTTCGACCCGGCAATCAGCTACTTCCGCTCCGGTGATTTCAGCGCCAAGGAACTGAAATTTATCTCATCAACCGATACCGAGGTGATCAAGGCCAGCTTCGGCAACATGATCTACAAGTTGACCTCTGCCGAAAGCGTCACCGCCGGTCGCCTGGATTTTGCTGCCAACGGCAAAATGAGCACCTTTGTGGAGCAGGTCAGCGGCAAGGAAATGCCGCCGATCCAGATCTCGGCAGACAGTCTGGATTTCGATACCAAGGTCAAAGGCGTTGCAGCCAAGGACTTGAAGGAAATGGTCCTGTTCGTGCTCGATCACGTCGAGCAGAAGCATCTCACCAAGGAGAGCGAGACCAAGTTCAAGGACATGCTCGGCAAAGCCTTTCCGTTGCTGAGCTCGCTTGAGGAAACCATCAGACTCAACAAGCTCGCCGTCACCAGCGCCGTCGGAAGCGGCGGCGCCAAGTCCTTTGGCTATCACTTCACGGTCGATGGGCCGAGCAACGCAACGCGCGTTGGCGTGGCGATCGATGCTGGCGACTTGACGCTAGACAGCGTGCTGGTCCCTGAGGGTTACACCGCCTTCCTGCCTCAAGCACTCGATATTCAGTTCGGCGTCCCGGGCATGGATTTCGCAGCCCTTGGCGACGAGTTCATGAAGACGGATTTCACCACGTCAACGGGCGACAGCAGGAAGGCGGGACAACAGGCCGCCGCGAAGCTTTTTCCGGGCGGCATCCTGAAGGTTGATTTTCCGAAGGTCAGCGCCGAATCTAGCGTCTATAACATCGAGGTATCCGGGGAGATGGAAGGCCGCGTCGATACGCAAAAAGACTACAGGGTGAACGCATCGATCGTGGCGCGCGACTACGACATGACGATCGCGGCCGTGCAGGAACTGGCAAAGAGCAATCCGGATCTGAACAATGCCTCCATCGGATTGATGATGATCAAGGGTTTTGCCAAGGCCGACCCCGATGGCGCGCAGCGTTGGGACGTAGCGGTCGCCAGCGACGGCTCGGTCAGCGTCAACGGCCAACAGATCAAGGGGCCGGACGCACCGGCCACTGACGAGGCAGCGCCTTCGGACGAGGCGGCTCCCTTGGACGAGACAGCGCCTTCCGACCAGACCAAGCCCTGAATTTCGTTCGGTGACAATCGCGGAGAGCCGGTTACTGGCGGCACGCCCTGCCGCAGACGATCGGAAAGTCCGCGATACCGGCCTCGCAGGCATTAGGGAAGGTTCGCGTCCGGCGGCAGAATTGAACAAATGTCCGATCTGACACAACGAGGCCCTCAGAGGTCATAACAGCGGAAAGTCGTCGTGAAAAAACTTATTTCTATCGTAATCGTGGCGAGCTTCACGTGTTTATACCAATCTTCTCCAGCGCGCGCAGACGGTGCCGTAACTGAGCTGTTTCAAAAATATCTGGCCAATGGACGCCTTGGTGAGGCAGACGAGCAGATGTTGTCCACAGCTGCCGCGGCTCCTAACAACGCTGACGCACAGCTGGGGCTCGGTCTGTTGCGCTCGGCCCGTGCATTCGAAAAACTATCTCAGTCGCTGTACCGCTATGGCTTTGGCTCCAAGTCCGACGGTTATGAGATGTTTCTAGGCCGGGGCTCCGGCGAAATTGCCCGAAACGAAAATCCCGAGGCAATCACATACGACCAGTTTCGCGGCATTCTTGCGGCCTTCATTGAAGATCTGGATGCCGCCGACAAGGCTCTTGCAGCCGTCGGTGAAAAGCCGGCAAAATTGAAAGTCGACCTCTCCGTCGCGCGCTTTGACTGGAATGGCGACGGCAGGGTCGGGCCGGAAGATCACATTGGGCGGGCCTTTTCCAATCTGGACGAGAAAGGTGGGGCGCTGCCTTTCGTCGTCGGTTTTGACACTGCCGACGCCAAATGGCTGCAAGGCTACGACAATTTGCTGATGGCTGCTGCCAAGGCGTGGCTGTCCCATGATTTTTCCGAAAGCTGGAACGGGAGTTTCGGTGTCATCTTCCCACGGGCCGTCTCGACATTGTCGGTGGCCAATGGCAAAGGCGCGGATGACATGACGATGTTCGGCGTCAATAAGGCGCAAGCTGATGACATCGCCGACTTCGTCACGCTTATTCATACGATCCGCTGGCCGGTTACCGACACGGCAATGTGGGGCGAAGTGCGCGATCACCTGAAGAAGGTCATTGTACTCAACCGGGAAACCTGGGCACTCATCGACAAACAAACCGATGACGATCATGAATGGTTGCCGGGGCCAAAACAAAAGAGCGGGGTTCTGCCGTCCTTTAACGTCACGCCTGAACGCGTTCAAGCATGGCTCGCAGTCCTCTCGCAGTTTGAAGCTGCCCTCGATGGCAAGATCCTTGTCCCGCACTGGCGCTTCGACAAGGGCATCAACCTTGCAAGAGTTTTCACAGAGCCTAAGCCTTTCGACCTCGTTCTCTGGGTAACGGGACCGGCTGCGTTACCCTACCTGCAGGATGGCAAAGCCATGAGTAGCGGCGAGTGGAACCAGATTACCAATATCTTTGAGGGGAATTTCGCAGCCTACGCTTTCTATTTCAATTAGTGTGAACCGGCGAGGGGTCGCGATGCCGATACGCATGATAACCCACTATTATTGCTCACGGTGACGGGGCATGTCTGTATGCGGGAACACAGTTTCCAAGACGAAGTGGCCCTGTCCGTCATTCAAACGCCCCAGTATCATCTATTCATCAAGATAGAAAAGTCCGTGCGATTGACGACTCCTCGCCGCAGTTGCCTTCCGCAGTCAGACCTTATGCGCCGAGGGATGAGGCGACCGGACCGGCTTCCAAGTCTTCGTCCGCCAGCGCCCGCCGTGCATGCGCAGCAGAAAGATAGCGGCCCACAAGTTCCGAAAACGCATCGGCCTTCATGCCGCGAATGCCGATGGCGTCCAGCTCGATCAATCGGCGCTTGGGCTTCACTTTGTTGTAGAACGAAAACCGCGTGCGGTTGGGCAGCGGCTCGTTTTCCCCGAGATACAGCTGGAGAGCAAAACGGGTTGTGGCATAGACCTGATAACCGACGACAGCGTCCCACCGCACCGGCTCGCTCAGCCATGGGGACCGAAGTGTCTCCGGCGTGAACACCATCAACGGACGGGCGCCGCGGCGGCGGTAGAAGACGAAGGCCGCAAGGCATAGGAGCATGCCGGCACCGAGCACCGCCGCCAAGATTGCCTTGAAGCTCTCATTGCCCCCGAAGCCCATCTGGTAGGGGAAGAGATAGGTGCAGGCGATGAACAAGCCGAACAGCACAATGATGAACATCATCGCGCCTGCCATCGGTCCGGTATTTTCATGCACCACCAGTTCCGGCGCGGCGACCCCGGCGGCGGCCGTCTTCAGTTCTTCACGATATTCTGTGCGAACGGCGCTGGCATTGAGCAGGAAGTCCGCTGACAGGTCGCGGGAAAGCTGATCCCAGTCGGAAAACGCACGCCTACCGAAGGATGCAACGCTCGCGTCCGGCAAACGCGTCGCATGCGCCAGAAGCTTGTCATCAGTACCGAGGCCGAGCGCCTGTACGCGCTGGATCGTCGGCGGATGGCTGTCGGTCGGGTGGGCCTGGCGGTCTTCCAGATGGGCAGCCGGATCGTCGAAGCCCCGCTCGGCAGCCACCGTCGCAATGGCCGCAACAAGATCGGGCCCATGTCCTTCATTCCCCCGAAAAGCGTCGGTCAAAACAAAATGCACGCCCGGGTCGGCGACGTGAACGCGCACCAGCGCGGATGCGGCGCCGGCCGGGCCGCTGACGGTGCTGCCGCGGCGATCCGCTTCGAACTCCCGCAGCCGGCTCCAGTGGGCAACGGCGGTATCGAAGCGCGACAGTGCGTGGTAGCCGAGGCGAAGACCGGCGGCGATGCCAAAGTCACCGTTGATATCGGCACGATAGAGTGCGTCCAGCGAACGCTGCAGGCTGGAATAGATCGGCACGAACCTCTGTGAATATCGCGTATCGTCGCCGGCGAAATGCGCAAGCTCGTGTCCAACGATGGCGGCGATCTCGGCGGTGTCGAGAAGTTCGAGGAAGGGGGCCGGCAGGTAGAGCGTCCGGCCTTGGATCAGTCTCTCTTCCGGGAGCAAAAGAAGCCGGCTCTCGGTCACGTAGAAACCGCTGGTCAGGCCGACGACGATCGTGTCCGGCGCCCCGGCCTCCATGCGTGCCGCCAGATTGCGGACGAATGTCCAAAGCGCCGGCGCCTCGTGCTCGGTCACGACGCGAGCCCGTTCGATGATTGGCTCAGGCTCGACCAGAGCGAAGACGCGGCGCAGTCCGCGGACAGCGGTGACGGCGCAATAAAGTGCCACACCGGCGAGGATAATGCCGGCGAGCGCCAGTTTCACGGCATTGCCCGAGATATCGCCCCAGAACGGCAGTGTCATCGTTTCGAACACGGTGGCGCCGACACCCGCAAAGCCAAGTCCGAGCATCACGGCCGCCAGGAAAAACGGCAGCGTGATCCTCAGCCAGGTGAAACTGCGCACCAACTGATCGCGCGACCGGCGAGCCGAGAGGCCAGCAAGGCTTGACCCGAGCAGACCAACCGCGCCGCCAAGAAAGGCAAGCGCTCCACCGGCAATCGTGACATAGGCGAACGGATGCCGGATTTCGGCGACCGTTTGGAGAAGGTCGTTCTCACCGACCGCATCCTCTAGCTCCGCAACGGCCATCGAGGCCGGATAAGACCGCCCGCCCTCGAAGCGGATCATCGTGCCCGGCGCCTCGGCTGCGACGGGACGGATCTCATCGAGTGCCCGAACCATGTCCTGTCCGTTGGTTTGGACCAGCCGGCCGGCTTCGACGGACCGATCAAGCTGCCAGATCCCGAGCCCGGCGAGCGCCAGCGGCAGCAGGATCAGCCAGAAGGCCAAAACCACGCCCGGCGGTATCTGGCGCTTGGCTGCCTCGGTGGGTGCTTGCGCGTTGGTCATGACGTCCTCCCTGTCACAGTATCTTGCAAAGCCTCCCAAAGCCGGGCGCCCGGCTTGGGGGAGGCTTCTATCCGCGGTGATCACATCACCCGACGGCTCGTTTAGAGAGCCGCTTCCAGCACATCGACAATCGCCTTCTTTCGATCGTCGACATCTGCGGAATTGGTGAACGGCCGGAAATTGACGTCCAGGGTGCCGGCTTCGAACTTGACGCGGTCCTTGTAGGCGGATGCAGGGCTGCCAGCCTCCGTGTAATGGACGGTGATCGTCTTGAGTTTTTCGCGAAGCGCCTGCTTGCCCATCTCGTCCCGGGCAATGTCTTTCATGGCATTTTCGAGCGGCGTGAACACCGTTTTGACCAGGTAATCGTCCTGCCCGTAAAATTTGTCGTCACCTGGCAAGGCGAGGCTGTTCCAATCCACCTCAATCGGCACCTCGAAGCCTGCAGCAGTTTGAACGCTCTTCTGCAGCGCTGGAAAATTGTCCTTTTCGAAAGCCGCGATCGCCCGCCTTTCCGCAAGGCCCGGCGAGGTTTGGGCCACTGCCATTGAAGTAAAGGCTACCAAGGCGGTCAAAGTGTAGGCGGTCAGAGTTCTTCTCATACTGCTGTCTTCCCTCATGATCCGGTTGTTTTGATAAAGAAGGTCTATAGAACGGTGGTTATGTGTTTACCTGCTATGACAGTTGTTCAGGTGCTACCTCGCATGCCGCCAAGGGCGGCGAAGGGGTAGGTAGCACTGGTTGTCAAAAAGGGTAGAAAGGCGCAAAGATTTCGCGATGAGCAAGTTATGGGACCTATACGCCCACGGCGCGAACGTCGATCCTGCGGTGCACCGGGCGCCGCTACCGCAAGTCAGTTATGGTGTCGAAAACCAACTGGCATAATGGACATCCCGTCCCTCAATCCTCCTTGGATTGGCACCGCGGACAAGGAGCGATCTCACTAAGTCCTTCGGTTTCAACGTAATCATCGGACTTTCAACGGGCCAATAGTTCGAGTTGGTTCTAGGCGTGTATAAAGCCTTCTTCAAAGATCGTTACTCTGACCGCGAATGAGGAAACACTGAGAAAAAAACAAGTTCGCCAGCCGTATGCCGACGAACCGTAATAGTCGCTTTGAACGCAAGGACGCTATTGATGGTATCCTTCGCCAGGATCGATCTTGCCGGGAAAAGACCCAGTAGGCGTAGGGGGTAGTAGCAACGGAACGTAAAACCTACACAAGGTTCAGCTTTTCCGTACCGAAGATGCGTTACACGACGAGAGATTGTTGAACAGGCGGCTGCATCAGCTCTATGGTGATACCATCCGGGCCAGAGATATACGCGACCATTGTTCCCCATCGGGGGCCAGCTGGTATCGGCTGCGGCGAGCCCTTCACTGCCCACCCCGCCCTCTCAACCCGCGCGATCGCCGTGCGGATATCCGTAACCGTGAAGGCGATATGAGCGGCGCCGATCGCACCCGCGCTACGAGGTGTCTGGCCCAACCTAAGGCCTGTCGAATACTCGAGAAGCTCGATAGGGTAGCCATTTGGAGCAGTCACCAGCGCCATTCGGCAGCGCGGATCGTCAACCCCCGTGGCCTCCCGTAGAAACTCCCCACCCATCTCTCCTCGGCGAGCAAGGTCGAAACCCATCGCCTCAGTCCAGAACTGGATCGCCTCCTCCAACGAGGCGACCGAGAATCCCGTATGGTCCACAGCTATCACGCCTGCGTCTTCGGCCATTTTTTAATCCTCACATATCGCGCAGTTACGTCGCGCTACAGTACGCCGTTCGCATAACAAGTCGTAGCACTTGCAATCCCTTTAGTCCTTTTGTGGTGCTGATCTCGGGTTCGATGCCTTTCAAGAGCGAGGTTACCAATATCCGCATGGCTCAAGGCCAGCTAAGTAGACCTTCATAGCGACGGGCCCATTGTGCCCGCAGTCGCTAGCGCACTAATCGTGACGATGAGAGATCCCGGCAAAGAGCTTCGATGGTTGCTCTGCTCCCTCCGCGGGAACGCATAGTCTGGGAGATCTCGCGTATCGTTCCGGCCAATCCTCGCACCTCCTCCGTCGCATGGGTTCTGCTGATCCCTTACCAGCCCGCATCTCTCGAATGCCACAAAGGTATTTACTTTTATATTTATATAATGCAACTTCCTTCCGTCCGGCTCAGGAGGTGAGCTAATCGACGCGAGGAGGGATATCCATGCGCACATTCATGAAATTCGGTCTTATAGCTGCATTGCTCGCCAGTGCCGTCAGCCTGAGCAATGTCCAGGCATCGGCACAGAACCTTGAGCTGACGATTACGGCACCTGCCGGTGCAGGCGGCGGCTGGGATTCGGCCGCTCGGTCACTTCAGGAAGCCATGCGCGTCAGCGGCAATGCGAAGAGCGTGCAGGTGGTCAACGTTCCAGGTGCCGGTGGCACTGTTGGACTGGCTCAGTTTATCGGCACTGCCAAAGGTAGCCCAAATCAGTTGCTGGTCGCAGGCATTACGCTCGTCGGCGCAAGCATCTCGAACAAGTCTCCCGTCGATCTGACCAAGGTGACGCCGATTGCGCGTCTGACCGGCGATCCGCTTGTCATCGTCGTGCCGAAGGACTCGCCGATCAAGACGATCGCCGACCTGCTCGCCACCATCAAGACTGACGTTGCAAAGACAATCTGGGTCGGCGGATCGGCCGGGGGTGCTGACCACATTCTCGCAGCGCTGGTAACCAAGGCGGCCGGAGCCGAGCCTGCTATGGTCAACTACGTCGCCTATTCCGGCGGCGGCGAGTCGCTGGCAGCCATGCTCGGCGGCCAGGCGACGGCTGGCATTTCCGGCTACGGCGAATGGGAAGGCCAGATCAAGTCCGGCGATCTGAGGGCATTGGCGATTTCCTATCCTGAAGCGATCCCCGGCATCGAAGCGCAGCCGCTGAAGGCTCAGGGTCTTGATATCGAGCTGGTCAACTGGCGCGGCATCTTCGCTGGCCCAGGTGTCGAGGGTGCTGACCTTGAGGCGTTGAAGACCGCTATCGACAAAACTGTCAAATCCGATCAGTGGCAAGCGATCCTGAAAACCCGCGGCTGGACGGACTATTATGCTCCTGCCGACGAGTTCAAGACGTTCATCGCCTCCGAAACCGGACGCGTCCAGACCATCCTGAAGTCGATCGGCCTGGCTGATTGATCTTACGCAAAAGGGAGGAGCCAAAAGCTCCTCTCGTTCGCGATGAGGAAACCATGACCACCAAAATCCCCCATACCTCGAACCGCACCCCTGCGGTGATCGCAGTTGTCCTGTTCGCCATTGCGGCGATCACCTATTGGGACGCAAGTCACATGACCAACCGTGCCACCTATGGCATGAGCGCAAGCGCCGCCTCTTATTTCGTGGCGCTGTTGTTCCTGGTCCTCGCTATCGGGCACCTCCTGTCTGCATTCAAGCCGTCTGACGTGGAAGTCGAAGCTGCTGACTGGAGAGCGGTCGGCTGGATCGCCCTGGCGCTGGCCGGGTTGATTGCTTCGATTTGGCTGGGTGGGGGCTTCATTCTCGGATCGACGCTGCTTTTCGCGTTCACCGCCCGCGCCTTCGGTCGCAAGGCCTTGATTGCCGACATCTGTCTCGGGGCAGTGATCGGCGTGTTCGTATTCCTGCTTTTCAATAAACTCCTGACCCTCGCGTTGCCGCTAGGCCCGCTTGAGCGGCTGTTCTGAGGACCATCACATGGAAACGATTTCGTTCCTGATCGACGGCTTCTCGCTGGCGATCCAGCCTGCCAATTTGTTCTATGCAGCCATCGGCGTGATCATCGGTACCGCGGTCGGTGTGCTCCCCGGCATCGGCCCCGCACTGACGGTGGCATTGCTGCTGCCGGTGACGTTCAAGCTCGACCCAGGCGGCTCCATCATCATGTTCGCTGGTATCTATTACGGCGGTATGTACGGCGGTTCGACAACGGCCATTCTGCTGAACACGCCGGGCGAAAGCGCATCCGTCGTCACAGCCCTGGAAGGCAACAAGATGGCGCGCGCCGGACGCGGCGGACCGGCACTTGCCACCGCTGCCATCGGCTCGTTCGTCGCGGCGTTGATCGCAACCGTCGGCTTGGCCTTTCTGGCGCCGCTGCTGGTGAAAGTCGCTGTCAAATTCGGCCCGTGGGATTACTTCGGCCTGATGCTGATCGCCTTCGTGACCGTGTCTGCCACGTTTGGATCGTCGCCTCTGCGCGGCCTGACAAGCCTAGCTTTAGGCCTCTGGCTTGGCCTCATGGGCATCGACCAGCTCACAGGACAGGCGCGTCTGACCTTTGACGTGCCCGAGCTTCTCGACGGCATCGAGGTGACCACGCTGGCCGTTGGACTGTTCGCGATCGGCGAGGCACTTCTCGTCGCGTCCCGGCATCTCCACAAGCCCGAGCAGCCGATCCCGGTAAAGGGCTCGATCTGGATGACCAAGGACGACTGGAAGCGGTCGTGGAGGCCATGGCTACGCGGTACCGTGATCGGTTTTCCGATCGGTGCACTTCCGGCAGGCGGCGCTGAAATCCCGACATTTCTGAGCTATACCATCGAACGCAAGCTCAGCCGGAAACCGGAAGAGTTCGGTCATGGAGCCATTGAGGGCGTTGCAGGCCCTGAGGCTGCAAACAATGCGTCGGCCGCCGGCACGCTCGTGCCGCTGCTAACCCTTGGCCTTCCGACATCGGCGACCGCTGCGGTCATGCTCGCAGGCTTCCAGCAGTACAACATCCAGCCTGGCCCGCTGCTGTTCACGCAGCATCCCGACCTGGTCTGGGGACTGGTGGCCAGCCTGTTCATCGCCAACGTCATGCTACTAGTGCTCAACCTGCCGCTGGTTGGCATCTGGGTCAAGTTGCTGAAAATTCCCCTGCCATGGCTTTATGCAGGCATCCTGGTGTTTGCATCGATGGGGACGATTGCGGCCAACCCGTCGGTCGTGGAACTGCTGCTGCTGGCTGGCTTCGGTGCCATCGGCTTCCTGATGCGCCGCTATGATTATCCGATCGCGCCGGCTGTGGTCGGGCTTATCCTCGGACCGCTCGCCGATAGTGCACTGCGCCGATCGATGCAGATGAGCCTTGGCGATCCGATGATCCTGTTCCAACATCCGAGCTCGGCGATCATGATTGGCCTGGCAACGATCGCCCTGGTGGCACCCTTCATCTTCCGTGGGTTGTCACGCTTTCAGCAGGATGAGGATTGACCTTGCTGGCTTTGTCGAGAATTTAGTTTCCAAGCTCCCTATTGCCGGAGACTCCGGCTATAGGGCAATAAGGAATTCGCGACGACATGGCACGGCACAGCCTATCACCTCAGATCACCATAGAGATCATCGAGTTCGTGAGGTCCAGCGAGATGCGAAAGGGCGACCACCTGCCATTGCAGATGCTCGCCGATCTTTTCCGGGTATCCCGCGCACCGATCATGAGCGCGCTGCGTAAGCTCGAAGAGCGGGGCATTGTCCGTGCCGAGGCCAATCGCGGTTACTTTTTGGCTATCGATGGCGATAAAATTGACGTCGCCAGCAAGGTGGAAGGTGACCGCGGAGGCGGTGGCGAGGAACCGATCTATTTCAGGATCGCCGAAGACCGCCTTTCCGGCGTGCTCCCGGAGCGGGTCAGCGAGAACGAGCTGATGCGGGTTTACGATCTGCCGCGCACCAAGCTTCTGAAAATCCTCCACAGGATTTCCGACGAAGGCTGGATCGAACGACTGCCCGGTAACGGCTGGTCGTTTCGCCAGGCCCTGACGTCCCGCAAAAGCTATGAGGACGGTTATGTCTTTCGTGCCGTCATCGAACAGCAAGCAATGCTGCTGCCGAGCTTCGAAACCAATGCCGAAGGATTTTCGAAGGCACGCGAAATCCAGACAGCGCTTGGGAATGGCGGATACGATAACTGGTCCCGCGCAGAGATCTTCAAGGCTAACAACGATTTCCACGAAATGCTCGTCGCCTGCTCCGGCAACGAGTTTTTCCTCGACTCGATCAAGCGCATCAACCGACTGCGCCGGCTGATCGAGTATCACGTCACCATAGACCGAAGCCGCCTGCCCAAGCAGACGACCGAGCACCTGCATATCCTTGACCTGCTGGAGGCTGATCGCCGTAACGAAGCGGCGGCTTTTCTCTACACCCACATTATGGGAGCAGGCCGGATCAAGGCGCCACAACTATAGAATAATGCGTCCGAACCCTGATCAAATCGAATCTGACCAATAACAATTGCATTTTATGATTATAATGTGTAAAGACGTATCCTGTGTTTCGGTTGATTTATTGGCGACGAGACGAGTTTGAAGCAGGCGCTTGGAATGACGATGATCAGCAAGTTCACCATCGAAAACAACGAATACGATATCATCGACCTTCCCGGATTGGCGGGCGGAGACCTCGAGCGGCTGCCGTATATCCACCGCATCCTACTTGAGAACGTTGCGCGCACGGCCGGGACCGACGCACCACGCGCAGCCTCCGCCATCATGGGCTGGCTTGCCGCCGGCACCAGCGAGCTCGAGATTCCGTTCCTGCCTAACCGCGTGCTGATGCATGACACCACCTGTGGTCCGGCGCTTGTCGATATCGCCGGCATGCGATCGGCTTTGGCCGAGGCGGGTGGCGATCCTGCCTTGCTCAATCCGGTCGTTCGGGTTGATGTTTCCACCGACCACTCGGTGGCGGTTGATTTCTTCGGTGGTGCGGGTGCTTTACATCGCAACATGACGCGGGAGTTCGAGCGTAATGCCGAGCGCTATCGATTCATGAAATGGGCAACCAACACGCTTGCCGACTTCCGTGTCCATCCGCCCGGCACCGGCATCATGCACACGCTCAATCTGGAGCGACTGGCAACTGTCGTCAGCGTTATCGCCAAGGACGGCCGGAACTGGCTGGCGCCGGACACTCTGATCGGCACCGATAGTCACACCCCGATGATCAACGGGATCGGTGTTCTTGCGTGGGGTGTCGGCGGGCTCGAGGCCGAGAGCGTATTCTTCGGAATGCCGGTGGCGCTTCGCGTACCTGATGTGGTTGGGGTTCGCCTGACCGGCAGACTGAAGGATGGCGTTCTCGCCACTGACCTTGCGCTGGCGGTGACGCATATCCTTCGCAGGATCGACCTTCAGGACAAATATGTCGAGTTCTACGGACCGGGCGTTTCAACGTTGACGGCCGGCGACCGTTCCGTCGTTGCCAACATGACGCCCGAGTTCGGCGGCAACAGCGGTTATTTCCCGATCGACCAGAGCACTCTTGCCTATCTCCGCTCGACTGGTCGAAAGGATTCGCAGATTGATCTGGTGGAAAAATACTCCCGGCGCGTCGGCCTGTGGTTCGATCCGAATGCCAATCCCACCTATACCAGCGTCCTGGATATAGACCTTTCAAATATCGAACCAAGCCTTGCCGGACCGACACGTCCGCAGGACCGGATCGCCATCAGCGACACAGCAGCAGCGATCGCGTCGATGAAAAAGCCGACAGCCATTAACGTCGGAGCTAGCCAACCTGATGATGGCGCAGTCGCAATCGCGGCGATTACCAGTTGCACCAACACATCCGATCCGCGGCTGGTGATCGCAGCCGGCCTGCTTGCCCGCAAAGCCAGGGCTTATGGTCTGAAACCGCTGCCCTGGGTCAAGACGTCGCTTGCGCCGGGATCACCGACAGCCGAGCGCTATCTTCGTCGATCCGGGCTGTTGGTGGACCTCGAAGCCGTTGGCTTCGGGATCGTCGGCTTCGGCTGCACGACCTGTATCGGCAATTCCGGTCCGCTGACGCCGCAAATCTCTAAGGCGATGGCTGAGCGGGACATCCTGCCAGTGGCCGTGCTCTCCGGAAATCGCAATTTTCCCGGTCGCGTGCATCCACAGCTCGAGGCAGGTTTTCTGGCCTCTCCACCGATCGTCATCGCCTTTGCACTGGCAGGCACGGTCGAACTGAATATCCTGAGCGATGTCATCGCCGTGTCCGATGCTGGAGAAGACGTCCGATTGTCAATGCTCTGGCCCACCAGCACCGAGATCGACGAGGCGCTTGCTTTGGCCTCTGACCCGAGCGACTTCATGCCGGCATATGACGAGGCGGAGGCAAGCTGCGTCTGGCATGAACTCGACGCGCCGACCACGACGGTCTTTCCGTGGGATGAAAATTCGACCTACATCCGGCGCCCGCCGTTCGCGGGAATTGGCAATGGCAGCCTACTTGGTACCTATGCGGCCAGCCCGCTGCTGGTGCTCGGCGACGATATTACCACCGACCACATTTCTCCTGCGGGCGCGATCGCTGCCCAGAGTGAAACGGGACGCTACTTGATCGAGCGGGGCGAAAGCCCGACGGACCTCAATGTCCACGCATCGAGGCGCGGCAATTGGGAATCCATGGTCCGCGGCCTATTCACGAACCGTACGGTCCGCAACAAGCTGGGGGATGATCTGCCCCCCGGCTCGACTATTCACTGGCCGTCTCAGCGGATCATTCCGTTATGGAGTGCAGCCGAGCAGTACGTAGCGGACAACCAGCCGGTGGTGATCGTTGCCGGCGAACGATACGGCATGGGCTCGTCACGCGACTGGGCCGCCAAGGGTGCATCGCTGCTTGGTGCCCGCGCTGTCCTCGCTCTGAGCTTCGAGCGTATTCACCGCTCCAACCTGATCGGCATGGGGATCCTGCCGATGCGGCTTCCTGTGGACTGTGGACCGGATGCACTCAAGCTGGCGCCCGGTGATCTGATCGCGATCAACGCCGATGCAGACCGCATAGAGCCTCGCTGCCCGATAACCGTCACCATTAGACGAAACGGAGGCGGTGAAGCGTCCTTCACGGCAATCGCTGCGATCGAGACGGGAGCAGAGGTCGATATCCTCAAAGCCGGCGGAATCCTACCTCTGATACTGAGTGATGTGCTTGCGAAATCCGATTCCGCAGCGGAGGCGCTCTGATTTTTGGTCTGCCTTCGCGCAGAACTACTGAGCTCGCCTTCATAGTAAAAACCAGCCATCCCGGAGAGCAAGTATCTCTTCGAATTGGACAAATTTTATCCAAATAGTCGCTGAACTAAGGGGTCGACGGTTCGATTCCTTTAAAGGCGCTATATCTAAATTCGGCAAGTAAATCTGGCACCCCATGAAGGTGATGACACACCGCTGCATTTAGTGTGGACTGGACCGCGCTGTGTTGAAACTCGCGGCTGGCCAGATAGGTCGCGGATGAATATGTTCTGGCAAACAGGAGTATAGTAATTGCCCGAAGTCCACATCTTTTGCGCGTCTGGTCGAACGCGTGAGCAAAAAGTCAAACTCATGAACAAGATTACAGAAGCGGTAGTTCAGGAGTTTGGCGCAGCGCCGGGATCAGTCACGGTGCAAATCATCGAGGCGCCACTCGCTGACAAGATGAAAGGTGGAATACCTTTCGATGAGCGATAACCCCGAGGGGCTCGTGTTGTGGACGCAGTCAAACGACACTTCACTCAGGTGAAGCGGGCGGTTATTTTTCAACCGAAACTGGCCACTAAGCCTTATCGGAATGTCGGGCTAGGCGGTTCACCTTCATGAGGAGATAGCGGAGCCAGTGGTCGGTAGTTGCGGCCATTGAGACATCCTGAGGCAATCACTTTGTCGCCCTCAACCGCTTAGTCATCGCTGAACGCCGGCAGCAGTTTCACTCGTCGCCAGGCACGCCATAAGACGGTGCGGCATTGAGCGGTTGACGACTGCTTTGCGCTACTCGAGATGATCCTGGATCGGAAGGATGAAGCCGACGGCATCCGACCGTTCGCAGAGCTATACAACGCGAGCCCTCGGCCACGTGTCCGTATCTTTTCCGACAACAGCCCTCCCCGTCGCTATGTCATCTCTGGACTTGAAAGTGCTATCATTTTTGATATACTGATATCGCAGTGAAATAGATAGGATCGGATAAATGGCGGCAGTGACCATTCGAAACATCTCAGATGAAACGCATCGGGCTTTACGCGCAAGAGCAGCTTACCACGGCCGTAGTACCGAGGCGGAAATTCGTGACATTCTTGAAGCAGCTGTTCGCCCACCTGGACGCGTGAAACTCGGCTCACTGCTCGCGGCAATTGGCCGTGACGCCGAAATGTCAAACAGTGACGTCGAAGCGATGCAACAACAGCGCGACAGGACCCCGGCAGAACCGATGACTTTCGAATGATCTTACTAGACACTAATGTAATATCTGAGCCGTGGAAGCCCGATCCTGATACTGCTGTGCTGACCTGGCTGGATGCACAGGCCATCGAAACACTATTCATTTCCGCGATTTCAATTGCCGAACTTCGTTATGGGATTGCCTCGATGCCCTCTGGGAAGCGTCAGACAATTCTCCACGATCGCCTTGAAGGTGAAGTTCTTCCGATTTTTAACGGGCGCATTCTGCCCTTTAACGTACGTACCTCGCAATTCTACGCGGAGCTGATGGCCGAAGGACGAACATCCGGAAAGGCGATCGGGAGGGCTGATGGATATATTGCTGCGACGGCGGCAGAAAACCATCTCGCGGTCGCAACGCGAGATACAAGCCCATTTGAGGCAGCCGGATTGAGAGTTATCAATCCCTGGGTCGCATAAGCCTGCAGATTACGGCGCGCTGGTTCATGTCTCATCAAGAGCTCAGGACTGCGGAGACAGCGACAACGGCGTTGCGCTCATTGCTGCCACTGCCATCAGGAGATCCGGATGTTGTCCCTATACGCGCAATGCTGGGTCAATACGCTCGGTTTCAGATCGTAGATGTTTGGGACGATGTCACCTGCCGCGTGAACAATTGGTGGGAACTGTGCGGCACGCTACAGGTTTGCTCCTGATCAGGAGAGTTTCTATGCAAGATCAAGGCAGAAACAAGGGCATTATGAGCAGCATCTTAGCAGAGTTAGGCGTCCTTCGACCCGAAGGGAGTAGCGTCGAAGCTCTGACTGTCGATCAGCAGGAAATCATCGCAGCTTTCCAGACGGGCCGGATGACTGAAGAGGAGTTTCGGAAGCACCTTTCCCAAGACCCCCGTTTGTCAAATCATCTATCTCATTCTGACAAAACGCAACCAGCTGAGCTCGAAACTTGCAGTGCTACTGCAGCTACCGTGTGCCATGAAATACATGATATCTTGACGGGCGAGGTAGGAGGCAGCGGACGCTGAACTTAACAACGGACGAAATGGAAGCATTTGTACAATCGATGATGGAGCGGCTGGGTGCGTTTGGCATCGGCCTGCTGATGTTCCTGGAAAACATCTTTCCACCAATCCCATCCGAGCTGATCATGCCGCTCGCTGGCTATCTCGCCACGCAGGGCGACTTGAACATTCTATCGGTAATTGCTGCCGGAACTATGGGCTCACTTCTCGGTACGCTGCCATGGTACTATCTCGGCCGTCGTCTTGGACATGACGGGGTTCGCCGCTTGGCGTCAAAACACGGGCGCTGGCTCACAATGTCGCCTTCCGACGTAGATGCGGCCTCAGAACGGTTCAAGCGCCACGGCAAAGCCTCAGTCCTCGTCGGCCGGCTCATACCAACAGTTCGCACGTTGATTTCAGTCCCGGCCGGCGTGGCTAACATGCCGCTTGGATCGTTCCTCTTGTTCTCCGCAGTTGGCACTCTCGTATGGGGTGCAGCGCTCGCTTTGGCGGGCTTTCTCCTAGCCCAGGCTTACGACATCATTGAAAGATACGTTGATCCGGTCTCGAGCACAGTTCTTGTGATCCTGGTTGCGATCTACATCTATCGTGTCGCGACCTATAAGGAGGACCGCGCTTGAATGAGTGGCTTGCTTCTTTAGGTGTCGAACTGGATATCGTTCCCCACCTTGTTGCATTGCTCGTGGCCTATGTCTTGGCGCTGCCAATCGCGTGGGATCGTGAGCACAACGAGAGAAGCGCAGGGCTGCGAACCTTCCCGCTGGTTGCAATCGCCGCTTGCGGCTTCATTCAAGCCACCGAGTCGATGACCGTCGGCAATGCTGAGGCCACTGCACGGATCGTTGAAGGTATCATAAATGGGGTAGGGTTTATCGGAGGGGGAGCGATACTCGTTGGCAAGCTGGGAACGCGCGGCACGGCAACAGCTGCCAGCATCTGGGCGACGGGAGCAATCGGCACGGCGGTCGGCTTAGGCGCCTATGACACCGCCATCGTGCTGTCGATCGTGACCTTCGCGACACTCAGGGTGATGGCAAACTTCAAATCAGCTCGAAACTTGCCGGATAACGGTGAAAAATGACGGATGACCGCGGTGCGTGTTCGCATCCGCTATTCTCGGTCCAGCCCAACCTATAGAACCAGTAACGGACGTTCAAAGCTTGTCATCAGTGGTGCCACAAGATTGCTTTCTAAGCGATCGAGAAGGACAGACAGGCGCACATACGCCTCCTTGGTGGCGTGGAGCGTCGTCCGGCCTTTTTGCTATTCCGCTTTGTACGGCTCGGTAAAGAATATCGCGGATTTCTCGGAAATTCCCGTCCAAGACCTGGAAAGGAATGGAGCCCTTTATTTCATCTCCCAACAATTTTCTGCCTTGTTGAAGCCGAGCGCGTTTGCGGCTCGCCGGTGCTGCCGAATGACCAATATTATTCGTACATTCAGACAAATTGCATCGGGTGTGGATACGCACCTGGTGCCCAGATCGACTGGCACAGGGACAAGACGACATTTGACCGCAGGCCGGCCTGTCAATCATATTGGCTTGCCCGTTCAGGCTAAAGACGCCGATCGGGTCGCAGGTGGGAACGCACTCGATCAACTTCTGAGAGCTTTGGTGAAGCTGACTGAATAGCCCCGCGATTTGTAGACGCCTTCTTTCCTAATTTTGAGGCAAGAAGATCACCATGAGCAAATCGAATTCAGCGAAGAGTTTAAGCGCGACGCGGTGCGTCAGATCACGGAACGGGGCTATCCAGTTGCGGAGGTTTTGCAGCGGCTCGGTGTAAGCCCGCACTCGCTTTATGAGTGGAAGAAGAAGTTCTCCTTGGCGTCTGGGAACCAGGGTAACGACCAGTCCGAAGAGATCAGGTAGCTTTAAAAAGGAACTGGCGCGGGTCACGGAGGAGCGCGACATATTAAAAAAAGCGACCGCGTATTTCGCCAGGGATGCACCCCTCTCGACGATGTAAACATCGTCTGCCGGGCAATGAGTGAAGTACGCGTTCGTTGCCCAGCATCAACAGCGGTTCTCGGTGCGAATGATGTATCGCCTGTTCCGCATCCATCCCAGCGGGTTTTATGCCTGGCTTCGGATGCCCTTGAGCAAGCGTGCCTGTGAGAACAAGCGGCAGATTGATCTGCTCCAGACGGCTTGGGAAGAGAGCGGCAGGGTCTACGGGTATCGCAAGCTTCATGACGACCTGCTCGATCACGGCGAGACATGCTGCCCCAACCGGGTTGCGCGTCTGACGCGGATTGCCGGGATAAAGGCTCAGATCGGCTACAAGCGCCGTCCCGGAGTTTATGGCGGCAGGCCTTCCATTGTCATCGACAACACTCTGGACCGTCAATTCGACGTTGCTGCTCCGGACAAGGCGTGGGTCACGGACATCACCTACATCCGGACCAACCAAGGCTTCGCCTATCTCGCGGTGGTGATCGATCTCTATTCCCGCCGTGTTATCGGCTGGTCGATGCAGAGCCGTCAGACAACGGATGTCGTGCTGCAGGCGTTGCTGATGGCTGTCTGGAGGCGAAAGCCAAAGGCTGCTGGGACCCGCGTCGATAGGATTGAAGCGAAGGCAGCTAGCGGACCAAGTAGGAACAGGTCTGCCGTAGCATGGTGCTAGAAGTTGGTGAAATAGAACATGTGGCGCGGTGGCTCAGCAATCCGGGTAGTAGGGGCGACCAGACACCCATTCTGCTGCACCGCAAAAACTATTTTGCTTTACAGATCGCAATATTTTTGTGAAGTTAGGTCTCTGGTTAATATTGATAGGGCCGAAGACATTGTCGAATCTCCGTTTTGCCACCCGTCTCAACTCCTTCGCGTCGAATCCCGCCGGTGAATGGCCGGAGCTGAAGGGCAAGCCGAGCGTACTGCAGATGGCGGCACGGGCGGCAAAAGTCGACGGTCTGACGGACCTTGATCTCAACTACCCTGATCATGTTGGCGAAAATCCAACTGAACTCAAGAATAAGCTGGAAGATTTGGGTTTGGCGATCAACGGCTTTGCCATGCGCTACTACACCAATCCGGCTTTCAAGCTTGGTGCGTTCACCCATCCGGAGGAAAGCGTTCGGCGCGAGGCGATCGATCTGACCAAGGCTGGAATCGATGCCGCACGCGAAGCCGGCTCCAACCTGATGACGATCTGGCTGGGCCAGGACGGTTTCGACTACGCCTTCCAGGCCGACTATGACCGGATGTGGCAACACGAAATTGACGGTATCCGTGAAGTTTGTGAGCATGACGCGGATTGTCTGATCTCGATCGAGTACAAGCCGAACGAGCCGCGCTCCTACAGCTTGATGCCAGACTGCGCCACCACGCTGCTTGCCATCAAAGAAGCCGGCTGCGCCAACCTCGGCGTCACGCTCGACTTTGCACACGTGCTCTATGCCGACGAGCAGCCGGCCTTTGCCGCTGCCATGATCGCCCGGCACAGCCGCCTGCTCGGTGTTCACCTCAATGACGGTTACGCAAAGCGCGACGACGGGCTGATGGTCGGTTCCGTTCACTCGATCCAGACGATCGAACTGCTGCGTCAGATCCGCCGCGATGGCTATGACGGCGCGATCTATTTCGACACCTTCCCTGACATGACCGGTCTCGATCCGGTTCACGAATGCGAGGTCAACATCAAGACCGTCAAGCGGATGCTGAACGTCGTTGATCGGCTTGAGCGTGACAACCGTCTTGCTGGCGCGATCGACCGTCAGGATGCGGTCACGGCGCAATCCATCATTCAGGAAGCAATGCACGGCGACGTCGCCTGAGGAGAGGCTTCAAGAGAGTTTTTCTGTTTCAACATACCACACCTGGGAGGATCAATATGAATAGACACCTGAAATCCGCGATTGCCGGCATGGCGCTGGGGCTGATGGCAAGCGCTGCCTTCGCGCAGGATCTCGCGCCACTCAATTCCGATACCGAAAAGGATCGCGTCGACTGGTCGCAGCTCGAAGCGAAGTACGGGGCGTTTCCAAAAATCCCGGAAGGCACGCGCGCGGGCGGCGTTTCCAAGACGTTGACCAACGAATACTGGCGTTCGCTCGGCGAAGGCTACAAGTCTTTCGGTGAAAAGGCCGGCGCGACCGTTGCCTATCAGGCAGCGCAGAGCGAAGGCGACCAGCTGGGACAGCTGACGATCGCAGAAGGCATGGTCACCACGGGCTTCAATGTCATTCTCGTCTCGCCGCAAACCGACGCGAACCTGCAGCCCGTCATGGAGCAGGCCAAGGAAGCGGAAATTCCTGTCGTCAACGTCAATGACGCTGTCGTGCCGCAGGCTGAGCATTATGTCGGCAACGTGCAGCGCGACAACGGCGTTCGTGTCGCCAAGTGGTTCATCGAGAACCGCCCGGAAGGTGGCAAGGTTGCTATCATCGAAGGCCAGGCCGGCGTTTTTGCAGCCGTCCAGCGTACCGCAGGCTTCAAGGCAACCATCGGCGAGAATTCCAAGTTCCAGGTCGTCGCCAGCGTGCCCGGCAACTGGGATCGCCAGCAGTCCTACGACGCTGCCACCAACATTCTCCAGCAGAACCCGGATCTCGTCGGCTTCTACTGCAACAATGACGGCATGGCGCTCGGTGTGATCGAGGCGGTCAAGGCTGCAGGTCTTCTCGGCAAGGTCGCCGTATTCGGCACGGATGGCATTTCGGACGCCTACAAGTCAATCGAAGCGGGCGAACTGACGGGCACCGTTGACAGCTTCCCGGTCCTGACAGGCGAAGTGGCGATGGAAACCGCATTGCGGCTCGTTGCCGGTCAGAAACTGGCACGTGTCGTTGCAACACCGCAGGCGCTGATCACCAAGGACAACCTTGCCAAGTACAAGGGCGACGGCATCGATATTCGCCAGGTGCTGATGAAGGATGCTGCGGCCGCGCAGTGATCGCAACAAGAGCCGGTCCCTTCAGGATCGGCTCTCCTCCTTTGATGAAAGCACCGAGATGACGACAACGGCTCGCCTCAGGTTCGAGGGCATCACCAAGACCTTCCAGAGCGCCAAGGCGCTCTCGGATGTGTCCTTCACCGTCAAACCTGGCGAAGTTCACGCTCTTCTCGGCGAAAACGGCGCCGGCAAATCCACGCTTCTGCGTATTCTCTCCGGTGTCTCGCCGCAGACCAGCGGCGAGTTCTTCGTCGACGGCAAACTCGCGACATTTAAGAGCCCGAAAGATGCCCGCCGCGCCGGCATCGCCATGATCCATCAGGAACTGCAGCAGATCCCGAACCTGACAGTCGCGCAGAACATGTTTCTTGGTCATCCGCTGAAATATGCGGGTGGACTGCTGGTCAATCGTCGCGAGCAGGAAAAGCGCGCGGCGGCAGCGCTTGCCATAATCGATCCTTCGATCGATCCGTCGACGCCGATCAAGGACCTCAAGGTTGCGCAGCGCCAGATCGTGGAGATTGCCCGTGCGCTGCTCGAGAACGCCAAGATCGTTGCCATGGACGAGCCGACGTCGAGCTTGACGCCGGCCGAGTTCGAAAGCCTGGCCGTCGTCATCCAGAAGATGGCGGCCTCGGGCGTTGCGATCATTTACGTCTCTCATAAAATGGATGAGGTCTTTCGGATCTGCCACCAGGGAACCGTCATGCGGGACGGCAATGTGGTTGGCACGGTCGACCTGCGCTCCGCGGTGCAAGCAGACGTCATCGCGATGATGGTCGGCCGCGAACTTATGCAGGAAGAGCACAAGACGTTTGTGAAGGAGGACGTTCGCGTCGATGTGCGCAACCTTTCCTCCGCGGTCACGCATGTCCGCGACGTCTCCTTCACAGTCAGACGTGGCGAAGTGGTCGGCGTTGCCGGGCTGGTTGGCTCGGGACGGACAGAACTCCTGCGCCTCATCGCGGGCGTCGACAAGATCGGGTCCGGTGACATCAACGTCGATGGTCGCGCATTGAAGCTGACAGGTCCGCGCTCCGCGATCGACGCCGGTATCGGTTTGTTGCCGGAAGAGCGCAAACGCGAGGGCATCATCCCCATGCGCCCGGTTTCGGTCAACATGGCGCTTCCCTCGCTTCGAAAGTTCGCGCGGGTCGGGATCGTGCGCCACTCGGCTGTCAACAAGAGCGCCGAAACATTGCTGAAGCGGGTAAACCTGCGCCCATTCCAGATTGATCGCCCGATCAAGCTGTTCAGTGGTGGCAACCAGCAAAAGGCGATCATCGCCCGCTGGCTGGCCGCCGGTTCCGAGATCCTGCTGTTCGACGAGCCGACGCGCGGGATCGATGTCGGCGCAAAATCCGAGATCTACCACCTGATCGAAAACCTTGCCGCTGAAGGCAAGTCGATCATCGTCGTATCTTCAGAACTTCCAGAAGTCATCCGGCTGTCGGACCGCGTCATGGTCATGCGCGACGGGCGGATCGCCGCACAGTTGGAACGACACGAAATGACCGAACAGGCCATTGTTTCGCACGCCGTCGGCGATCGCGAGCCAAACACAGATTCCTCGACGCAGGAGCACGCCCATGTCTGATATCGCCGCCGAAATTCCAAGGCGTTCCCCGAAACTCTTCAGTTCGTTCTCACTGCGCGATGCAGGCACACTCATTGGTCTGATCCTGATCGTGGCAGTCTTTGCAGCGCTGGTGCCGGGCTTTCTGTCTGAGCGCAACCTGATCAACATTCTCCAGCAGTCGAGCATCAATGCCTGCATTGCGCTGGGCATGACCCTCGTCATCATCTCCGGGGGTATCGACTTGTCGGTCGGTCCGACGGCGGCAATCTCCGCGGTGCTTACCGCGACAATGCTGGTCTCGGGCGTTCCCGTGCCGGTGGCGCTTCTGGCCGGTCTCGGCATCGGCGCGTTCTGCGGTCTGGTGAACGGCGTCCTTGTTGCCTATGTGGGCCTTCAGCCATTCATCGTCACGCTTGGTACGCTCAGCACCTACCGAGCCATCGCGCTTATCTATACCGGCGGCAACCCCGTTCTTGGCGTGCCACAGGGCTTCCGGTCGCTGTTCAACGGCAATGTTGCCGGCATTCCAAACTCCGTCATCATCGTTGCCGTCGTTGCCTTCGTGGCCTGGGTCCTCCTCAAGAAGACCCCGATCGGCGAATATCTCTTGGCCGTCGGTGGAAACGAGGAAGCTTCCTATGTCGCAGGCGTGCCGATCGCGCTGACGAAGATCACGGCATATGTCATCTCCGGCGTTCTGGCGGCACTCGCGTCCTTCATCCTGATCGGTCGCCTCGGCGCCGCCGAGCCCATTCTTGGAAACCTCTGGGAGCTCGACGCGATCGCGGCGGCCGCCATCGGTGGTGCTTCCTTAATGGGCGGCAAGGGGTCGATTGTCGGCACCATTCTCGGTGCGATCATTCTCGGCGCCATGCGCAACGGTTTGACGTTGATGAACGTGCAGGCTTTCTATCAACTTCTCGCAACCGGCCTTATAATTCTTGTCGCAATGATGATCGATCGCGCGACAAGGGGACGGGGATGAAATCCGACAAAATGGATCCGAAGGCAGTTGGCCCGCGCATTCGCATGCGCTTGCCACTGTTGACACCACTCGAAGCACGGGTTGTTGAAACCGTGTTTGCGTTGCGCAGCTTCAACGACGACACATCGTTGAAGGAAATTGCAACCGATGCCGGTGTCTCGGAAGCCATGGTCGTGAAGATCGCCAAGAAACTGGGATTTGCCGGCTATCGGGAGTTTCGCAACGCGGTGTCGCAGTACAACAGCTTGCCGACCGCCGAAATGCACCAGGAACTGTCGGTCGAGGACACGTCAGAGGAGATTATCCAGAAAGTGTTCCGCACCTCGATCCATGCGCTTGAGGAAACGCTTTCGATCATGGATGTCAAAGCATTCGATCGCGCTGCCGACCTGATCCACGGTGCGCGTCATCGTGATTTCTACGGCGTCGGTGGTTCGGCACAGATTGCACGCGACGCAGCGCACAAGTTTCTTCGCATCGGAGTCCGCGCCAGCGTCTACGACGATTCCCACATGATGCTGATGTCGGCTTCGCTGCTGGGAAGCGATGACATCGCGGTCGGGTTCTCGCATTCCGGCAATACGATGGCCGTCATCGAGGCGATGCAGACGGCGCGGCGCAACGGTGCCCGAACGATCGCGATCACCAATTACAATGAATCGCCGCTCGCCCAGCATTCCGACGTCGTTCTGTGCTCGACGGCACAGGGGTCGCCGCTGATGGGCGAGAACGCCGCCGCCCGTATCGCCCAGCTCAATATTCTCGATGCGGTGTTCGTTGCCGTGGCGCAGCGCGACTACACCGCTGCCGAAAACAATCTCGAAAAGACCATGGCGGCCGTCGCCTCCAAACGGAAAGACAAATTCCTATGACCGCATCCAACCCCGCTGTCGTCGTTTTCGGCAGTCTCCACTACGACATCATCGTCAAAGGCCCGGCACGGCCGCGCAAAGGCGAAACAGTCACCGGCTCCGCCTGGAACCCGGCATGTGGCGGCAAAGGCGGAAACCAGGCGGTTTCCGCCGCCAAGGCCGGCGTGCGCTCGGCAATGATCGGTGCCGTGGGCGATGATGACTTCGGGCATACCCTTCTCGACAACCTGGCAGCAAACGCTGTCGAGCTGGACCAGGTTCGTGTCATCGACGGTGCCGCATCCGGAATGAGTGTCGCGATTTTTGATGCCGAAGGCGATTATGGTGCCGTGATCGTCTCCGGCAGCAATCTTCAGCTCGGCCAGTTGGACGTGGCACAGGCGGAGCATCTGTTCCGCGCTGGTAATATCCTCGTCTTGCAGAACGAAGTGCCGGATGCCGCGAATGTGCTTGCGGCTTCCGCAATGAAACAAGCCGGCGGCCGTGTTGTTCTCAACGCTGCCCCGGCGAGAGATCTGTCGCCCGAACTGGCGCGGCAGATCGATGTCCTCGTGGTCAACGCGGTGGAGGCGGAAGCGTTGGCAGGCGGCGGTGAGGTTGAAACGCTCGAAGACGCGATCGCCACGGCAGAGGTTCTTGCACAATCATTTCCGGTGGCGGTCGTTACAGCAGGTGGAGAGGGCGTCGCATTCGCCGAGCAAGGCGGAGCCAAAGGGACCATCCCGGCTATCAAGGTCAAGCTCGTCAGCACCCACGGGGCAGGGGACGAGTTCATCGGTGTTCTCGCAGCTCAGATGCTGCAGGGAGAACGCGTAACGACCGCTCTTTCTGCGGCCAACCAAGCCGCGGCGCTCCTTGTGAGTTCGCAGCGCTGATCTTTCAATTATTCCTCAGACAGTGCGTCGCAGAACTCCTGATCTTCTAATGCAGTGTTTTCTTGGCTTGTTTTTGTGTCAACGAGCCAAGGCTGGTTCGAATCCTTTCAAGAGCGAATAGGCGAACGGACATCGCTGCTTTGCGCCTTCATGTCGGTCATGGAGGCTGTCGCCGAGCCTGACGGAAAGCAGACGTCCGACACGGCGAGCTCGTTTCTCGCAAATCATGTTCGTCGGATGGAAGCGCATCCAGGCGGCCGCATGGTCCTCACGAACGCTCTCCTGTCGCCTCCATTTACAGCGGGCTTAAATAGGGATATCGTGTATCCTTAATAGCGACCTTGCTGCGCACTGCGGAACGAATTGATGATCTTAAAAAGCCAGGTTGAGTGGGCGTTGCACTGTTGTGCCATTCTCGCGGCGCTGCCCGAAGGGCGCTATCTGTCGACCAAGGCGCTCGCCGAATTCCATGGCCTGCCGAAGGAGTATCTCTCCAAGGCTTTACAGAGCCTGTCCCAGGCGGGCCTTGTCCATACGACGCTTGGTCCTTCCGGCGGATACCGGCTGGCGCGGTCGCCCGATGATTTGACGTTTCTCGACATCGTCGAAGCCGTGGAGGGAAGGTCACGCACTTTCGTCTGCAACAATATCAGGGCCAACAATCCCTGCCGACCTGCGGGCTTCTGCGACACCAGCCCCTGCGCCGTCGCGCGCATCATGTGGGAAGCTGACGAGGCATGGCGCAGCAAATTGCGCAGCGTGCGGCTGTCCGGTCTGGTCGAAACCCTTTCACAGGAGGTCCGCGCCGATATCTGGGGCAAGACCTTTGAGTGGGTCATGGATCGCGCCGGCTGATCGCGCCCGCGGCATTTCGCTGGTATCGGCGCTCTCCGGCAGGGATGGAAGCGGGCAAAAATAGCTTTGCGGCGGCATGGCCAGTTGGAGGCCGTTCTCCCTGCAGTGCTGGTGAACAAGATTGATGACGTCGTTTCTGGCCGCTGTCCGGTGCAGTGGGTCGGCGACACGGAACTGCAGTTCCACTTCGATGGCCGCCGCGTCGATCGATTTCAGTGCAACGACGGCCGCGGCCTGTCTGACGATGCTTCCGCAGGACGTAAGAACCGTTTTCATGACCTCCTCTACCAAGCTCGGCTCGTGGATCGACGCGATCCGCACGGTCAAGGCGATCAGATGCGTCTCGTCCGGCCGGGTCAGATTGGTGAGCCCGACCTTGGCAAGGACGCTGTTCGGCAGGACGACGACATTGTGCGCGCTGGTCAGCAATTGCGTCGAGCGCCAGTTGTTCTCGATGACGCGTCCTTCCGTGCCGTCGGCAAGCTGGATCCAGTCACCGATGCCGAAGGGCCGCCCGAGCGTCAGGGCAACGCCCGAGAACACGTCGCCCAACGTGTTCTGCAGGGCAAGGCCGAGGATAACGGCCACGGCGCCGGAGGTTGCAACGAGTGTGCCGACCGGTGCGCCGAAGACGAAACCGAGGATCGAGAGCGACACCCCGACATAGACCACGGCAACCATCAGGTCCTGCAGCAGCCGTGCCTCGCTTGGCCGACGGTCGAGGACGGTAATCCGCACAGCGCCGATCATCGACCATGCAAGATGGGTCCACCAGAGCACCCGCGCGGAGATCGCCAGAAAGGCCGGCATATCTGGAGCTTGGGTCGTTCCAACCCTGTAAGGCAGGATGCCGCCGAGCCCCAGCACGCCGGTCATTGCGGCAAAGAACCAGATCTGAATGATCAACCTCGCCTTGGGGCGATTGCGGCCCTGCAGGTGCCAGACGATGATACCGCAGAGGCCGAGCAGGTTCACGGAAAGAAGTGGAATGGAAGAGGGATCTTCGAGCATGGCCGGTTTCCGCTGTCGCAAGACGCCGAGGCCGGGAACCGCTGGCGGTACCCGGCCCTGAAGACCTTACTTGTTGATGGGGAAGGTCAGGTCCTTCTGGTCGATATCGACCACGAACACCGCCAATAGCTTTGCTTTCTGTGACTTGCTGCCGTTTTCGCTGACGCTGTGACGGTCGCCCGGCATCTCGGAAAAGCTTTCGCCCGCGCGATAGGTCTTGACCGGGCCGCCATTGACCTGGCTGCGGATCGAGCCTTCCAGGACCGTGGCGTAGATGAAGGCCGATTGCGGATGGGTATGGGCTTCGGAAAACCCACCAGGACCATATTCCACAAGAACGCCCTTGATGCTCTTGCCCGGAACATTCGGCAGCGCATGTTCGTAGACAAGCGTCACCTTTGAGGCATCGCCACTGGCGCTGTCATGAGCCGAGACCGTGCCGATCGTCATGGCGATAAGCGCGAGGGCTGAGAAAACTGATTTGATCATGGGAAACTCCGATGGTGGTTTGCGCCCGCACGACCACCGCGCAGGCCAGGATTGCTCACTTGCGGGCGGATGTGGGGAACCACTGTTCGAAGGTGATCTTGCCGAGACGCGGACCGTTGTCCGAGACCAGCGAGCCATCCTCCAGCCGGGCGTTAAAATAGCGGGCCTCCGTATCCGGTACGACCGTGCGGACATCTCCGGTAGCTTTCAGATAGCGGGCGACGAGATCGGACAACCTTGACCGCTCCGGTCCTGCGATTTCGATGGTGCCGTTGACGGGTGCGGCAAGCGCCACGTCGGTCATGGCGTCCGCGACGTCGTCGGAGGCAATCGGCTGCACAAAGGCAGGAGAGAGGTGGACGCTGTCGCCCACCGTTCCCGACTGGGCAATGCCGCTGAGAAATTCCATGAACTGCGTCGAATGGACGATGGTGTAGGGCATGCCCGACGCCTTGATCAGCGTCTCCTGGGCAAGCTTGGCGCGGAAATAGCCGCTTTCCTGGAGCCGCTCGGTGCCGATGACGGAGAGCGCGATGTGATGCTTGACGCCGGCGATCTTCTCGGCGGCCAAAAGGTTGCGCCCCGAAGTTTCGAAGAACTCCATGACAGCCTTGTCTTCGAAGGACGGCGAATTAGCGAGGTCGATGACGACGTCCGTGCCTTCGAGCGCCTCGGTAAGCCCTTCTCCGGTGATCGTGTTGACGCCGGTATTGGGGGATGCGGCAATCACTTCATGGCCGAGGCGGCGGAGGCGCTCGACAGTCTTTGAACCGATCAGGCCGGTTCCGCCGATGATGACGATCTTCATAAGTCTTCTCCGTTCGCGGACACAATGTGCCGCGTTGATGATTGAGGTTGGCTGCAAGGAATGGGTTCGTTCAGGCCAGCTTTGTCGAGGCCGTAGGCTTTGTCGGCAGATCCAGGCACGACCTTGAAGGCGATGCTGGCGCGGTTCCAGGCGTTGATGGACATGATCGAGAAGGTCAATTCGCTGATTTCCTTCTCCGAAAGCTGGCCGCGGACGCGCTCGTAGAGGTCGTCGGGAATGCCACCTTCCGGTAGCTTCGTGACGGCTTCGGTCCAGGCAAGTGCTGCACGCTCGCGGGGAATGAACAGGTTGGATTCCCGCCAGATGGCGACGTGGTAAAGGCGCAGCTCACTCTCGCCGTGGATCTTGGCTTCCTTGACATGCATGTCGAGGCAGAAGGCGCAGCCGTTCATCTGCGAGGCACGGATGTGCACGAGGTCATGGATTTGCTGTTCGATGACGCCCCCGTTCATGGCGGCTGTCAGGTCCATGAGCTTTTTGAAAAGCTCCGGCGATTGCTGTGCGTAGTTCAGGCGCTGAGTCATGTCTCGTTCTCCTATTAAGGATATTCAATGTCCTTATGGACTTAAGGTATCCTTAATAACTGGACGCGCAAGCACTTCCCGCATAAGCTGCGGACATAAGCCTTATGTCTCAAAGTATGGGGGACCGGATGGACATCGTATTGGCGCTAAAAACGTTTCTGCGCGTGGTCGAAACCAACTCCTTCTCAGCGGCGGCCTTCGACCTCGGCTTGACCCAGCCGGCCGTATCCAGACAGGTTTCGGCATTGGAAGCGCATCTGAACACACGTCTTCTTCACCGCACCACAAACGCGATCGCGCTGACCGTCGAGGGCGAGAAGATGGTGCCGATGGCGCTGGGCGTAATCGCGGCAGTGGAAGCGCTGGGCGATACCGATTGTGCAAAGAGTGGGCCTGTCTCCGGAAAGGTCAGGCTGAGCCTACCAGCGCCGCTCGGTCTTTATATCAGTGACCGTCTTCCAGCGCTTCTGGACGCCCATCCAAATCTGGTTGTCGAGTTGGTGTTCCGCGAAAGCCCCTCCGATTTGGTGGGCGAGGCGATCGACCTCGAGGTGCGCCTCGGGGTAGTCGGCGACAGCAGTCTGATCTGCCGGCGCATCGGCTGGACGACAGCCTGTCTGGTAGCGGCCCCTTCCTACCTTGAGAGACGCCAGCCTCCCCGCACGCCGGACGAGATTATTGGCCACGACTGCATCTGCTACAGCCGTGCCGGAAACGGGCGGTCCTGGTCGTTTTCCAACGGCGCAGACGAACTCGAGCTCTGCGTTACGCCGCGCCTGATCGCCAACAGTTCCATGGGTGTTCATCGGGCAGCCCTGGCAGGAGGCGGACTGGCAGTGCTTTCCCATATTCTCGCCGACCAGGATGTGGCGTCCGGCCGGTTGGTCCGGCTGATCCCGGACTTCCCGCCGACCCGACTGCCCATCCACGTGGTCTATCCGTCCCGCAGAAACATCCCGCTCCGCGTCAGGACAGTCCTCGAATTCCTCGTCGATGCGGTTAGTACTGATGATTTGATGGCTTGATACAGTGCGCAATGAGGCGTGTGGCCACCACTAGGCGGAAGATCATCGCGACATCAGCAAGGGGACCTTCTGGGCCTCGTGGGGCAAAGTGCCTCCCGCCTGGCCTGCCGATTTTCGTTGGGGGTCGCTACTGTATGAATATACATTGGGCCTTGACTTCAGCCTGAACCAGTGTGGACTATTGTATAGTATTGCTGTGTCGTAAGCCCCCGTCAAAAGGTACGCGCACGCTTGTTTTCTCAAATCAAAAAAGGAGAGCAGTCATGGCACTTAAACCAGGACCGAAGCCGATAGCGAAATCCACGGGGAAACCGGATCAGCGCCGCCGTGACAACAAAACCGCGCCAGGGAATACACCGTCTCTCAAACCTAGCAAGTCCACCAAATAAGTCATATAAAACAGAGCTCTCGCTGATTTGCACTCTACCCAGGTATGTGATTGAACCTGCGCGAAATGCCGCGCGGACTGCGTGCTCGTCGTATGTTGGATGTCAGCTTCCCGAATTTTTCGCTGATACCGGTCAGTCCGATAACGGCCCCATATCCGTCGTTCACCGTGAAACAAACCGACGTTCGTCGCTGTGGAATTTCAGCCTTTAGCCCTATCCAATAACCGGGTAAATGGTTCAGATCCCTTCAAGGCGAGGGGCGGTGAGTTCTTCAGACCAAGTTAACCCAGCCGCGAAACACTTCGAGCGATCCAGAGGTGCGGGCCATCTACAAAGGCTTCTGGTACCCCGTTCGGGTGAGACAATAATCGTCAGCAGCAAGCTTAAAATTTCGATGAAGAACGCCTCATGAGCCAGCTGACTTAGCCACTGACAGAGTTTGCGGAAAGCTTCTTGAGGTGCAGGGTAGTTATTCAATTCGGCTCTGGAGTGCGAAATCGTACACTTCCGATCTTCCTAACTTGGCCAATTGTATATTCAAGCTCCTGCCGATACTATCCTTAATTGTGTCGTTGTGCTAAGCTAACTACAGCTCAGTGTGGTCTGGAAGAGATTATGCTCGCGAATACGCCGGATGAACAAACACTCGCCAAAGCCGCTGGCCTTCTCGATGTTATGTCGAACGAAAAACGTCTCATCATTCTGTCGCTGATCATCAAAAATGAAATATCAGTCGGGCTGCTCGCAGCTGAGGTAGGCTTGAGCCAGTCTGCGCTGTCACAGCACCTACAAAAGTTGCGGCTGGCAAAACTCGTTCATTGTCGTCGTGAGGCTCAGACGATCTACTACTCTTGCGCATCGTCGGAAGTGGCACAAGTCTTGAAGGTGTTGGAAGCGATATTCACCGAAGATACTGATTACGAATGCGATGGCAACCAATTGTCGTTGTAGCACACCACTCCAGTAAATTAGGAAGTGCTAACCTAGACAAAACAATGACGGAACGGAGGCGGAACGAAGGCTGCACAATTTCTACGAGCATGAGTTCATTGGAGCACTCTGCGGCTGGTAGAGAACTGTACCTTAGCGCAACATCTTACGGAATTCGCTGTTGGGCCTCGTCTCATACATCGGCGCCGATGAGCTTCAAATCCTATGCTCGTCCTTGGTTCCACTGCAATACAGGTAATTAGGCCTGAAGACCCCAGGCTTGCCTTTTGCGAGCCTTCAGATTTTCCCCGTTTGTCGCCGCAGACTGGCGTTGCACGGGCTTCGCGAGGCAGTTACTGACCGCACGCGTCAGCTCGTCGGGGTCCGAAGGTTTACAGATCCAAGTCCCGTTCAAAAACACGCGGTGGGTGTCGCTAGCCACTCCCCTGCGTGCGCTGTGAATGACAAGTGGGACCCCGCGGGCAACCAGTATATCCGCAACTTCATCACACTCGCCGTCCCTTAGGAAAATATCGATAACGGCAACATCCGGCGTATTCGTCCTTAACCAACTGAGCGCTCCTACGCAGGATGCAAAACTTGTCGTTTGTCCAATTTTTGCATCCGCAAACGTTCGTTCTACATCCAGCGCAATCAATGCCTCGTCTTCCAGTAGCAAAATGTTGGGCATGAGCATGACCATCCTTTTAGCTGTGATGTAACTACTATACACCTACGACGCGCGGACGTCCGGCTTGGTCAGAAAGCGCACCTTCGCCGCGTACCAACCGAGCGTATCGATCCCGCTGGTTGGTTGCTCCAGATCGCCAGCATGCCAGTGTTGCTCGTTAGGTGGGATTATATTTTCGCAGATAGGCATGACCGACCGGGGTGAGTCGGTAAGCACGTTGCCTGAGGTCGTCGCCTCGCGCCTCGATTAGTTCAAGGTCCTGAGCGATCAGCGCCGTTTTTAGTCCTACGTGGCTTGGTAGTTTGCGCCAACGCCCTTTTTGCAGGTGATTTACGAGCAGTCCGAGGCGTATTTGCTTCGATCCGGTCTTCATCTGCTTCCGATCAGGCGGTCATATTCTTTCTCAGGCGACCCGTAACAGCCGCCCGCAATCTCCTCAAGCTTGGCCCGGTCGCGGATCAGGATACGCCCTCGAGTGGCCTTGATGGCCCGCATCCCTTCGAGAATATGCAGATTATCTGTTACGCCAGATCGCCGTACGCCTAGCATGAGTGACAAAAATTCGTGAGTGAGCGCCATATCGTCGTGGCGAATTCGATCATGGCACATCAACAGCCAGCGCGACAAGCGCTCCACCATATTGTACCTGCCGTTAGCCAATGCTGAGTGCGCGAGCTGTAACTCACAAGTGTGGATATAATGCAGAAACAAGTCCCGGGATCGGGCGTCTTCTTCGATCAAACGGTACAAAAGTTGCACAGGGATTTTGATCGCATGTCCCTCGATCTGCATAAAGGTACGGTTCGGCGTGGTCTCAAGCCTCAGTAGTCGATGCGTCCCACACAAACCTTCCCAGCCAACATGCCCTACCTCGATAGCTTCGTCATCGACCGTTCTAGCGACGACGGACGCAAGTCCGCTTTCGAGAAAAAACACGTGGTCGGTCGGTTGATCACTTTCTACGAGAACGGTCCTCAGCGGCAGCTCAACTCGCTCCATACCAGAATGGAGCATATCAAATGCTTCCGGATCGAGGGCTTGAAGGAGCCGATTGTGAATGTCGGTTCTTACTATCATCGTCATGTCGGTCTCCAACGGGGAGGAGCCCGCACTCAAGGATCGTGTGGATAGAAGGATATCCATAGACTATGGCGCAGATCGGCAAACTACTCCAGGGCAATGAACGAACTGTACGATTTTGACAATTGCCCTCAAGAGCCGGCCCGCGAAATCGTTAGCTTATGTGCCAGCGCCGGACGCACTCCACGTCTTTGTTCACTAAGGTAGTTGATGGCAATACTGTTTTCGACATCGTGACAAATTTGAGATCATCCGTATCGAGGAGTTGTGACGTCATCAATTTATTGCAGTCGCACGCCGGAATTACAAGAAAGCGAAGAGGGCATGAGCGCGGGATCCGGCAAAGGCGGGATGGCTTACGTCGCCAGAGGAAATGGGACATTGGCGGCATCATTATACTGCAGCGTTGCCGAAGAGAGGCTAACGGATCAAATGGCCGATGCACGTTGAAGTTCTTGCTCCAGATGCTGCTGCGCCGAAAGTTTCTCGTTTTAGACAGCCGACACAATCTAACGTGGCGATAATAAGCGCCGCGTCATGTTAACGAGCGTAAAACTCGCGCATGAATAGGGTGACGCCCAAACCTCTTTATTGATCAGCATTCCGATGCTGTGCGAAACTTCACTTTTTTAAAAAGCGGCGATCTCTGCTGTCGGCGTTTCGGACCGATCGATAATCTTGACGGCAGCCGTGAACGAAAGAACGATCACGGTGAAGCCACTTTCATCAACAACGTTCATCAGCCATGCGGAGACATCCGTCTTTTTCAGCATGGTTCGCTGTAAGCGCTCGGCAATAGTCTCGACCGCTTCGCTCCGCGCGCTTTCTATATCGGCATGCTCTGAGCCTACCGTATCGGCGACTGATATGCCGTCGTGAACGTTGAAAAAATATCGGGCCAACGATCTCATGCTCCTACACAGGCAAGAGCAAGTATGATCTCTCAGCCATCTGCGCCTGGGAAGATGGCAGATGATCAAGCCTTATCGTACACAATAATGTCTTAATGACGATGCTGCGGCGGGGTGTGCGGTGAACATGTTGTCAAAAAAAGGCTGGAAAGTGCTTATTGCGCGGATGCGCCATTCGCGTCTCTTAAGTCAGATAATATCTACGGGCCAGTCGCTACACGAGCAACCCATCAACCCTGACGCGTTGGCACGTGCAACGCTGGACCTACTCTCCTAGAAGTAGCGCAGAGAGTCCTGCTAGTTAGGTGGTTAGATGCAGCGCGTTCCGGAGCTCGTTGAAGGGATACGGCGGCTACGATTGGGGCTGGAACTTTGGTGGTGCAGGATGATTGGGCATGCTGGAGGTGCTGATGCCCCGCTATTTCTTCGACCTCGTTGGTCAGCAAACCGTAACGGACATTGAAGGCTCTGAGCTCGCTTCTATCGATGAAGCACGAGTGGAGGCGAAGAAAGATGCGCGCGCCATTATGAGCGACGCAGTTAGAGCAGGATATGATGTGACGGGGCGCCGTGTCGAAATCCGGGACGAAGCAGGAGAACTGCTGGCGGTCGTCCCGTTTGCTGACGCACTTTCCAAGCGGCCTTAAACTCCTTCAATCGTGGTTTCTGACAGCCGTTTTCCTAACTCGAGGCGCGCAACCCATTCATTCCCTCGCTTACCTGTCATGGTTAGTTCGATCGGAGAGGAGGCTCGAAACAATTAATGAAAACTCAGTCGCTGGCCTATTAGCCGCTCATATTCTCTTTCCGCAACGCCGTAGCAACCGCCAGCAATGTCTTCCAATTTGCTACGATTGAGGATGCGGATATTTCCCCGCGTCGATCTGATCGCTCCAATCCCTTCCAAGAGATGTAACTGATCCGTAATGCCGGATCGCCGTACACCGAGCATGATCGACAGGAACTGATGCGTTAGACCGAGGTCATCACCGAGGCGGTCCTGGCACATCAGCAGCCACCGTGCCAATCGCTCGTAGATGCTGTACCGGGCGTTAGCGAGGGCCGTGTAAGTCAATTGGATATTGCATGAGTGAATGTATCTCAGAATTAAAGCCCTGAACTCTGGAATGCTTTCGAGAGCGGAAGTGACGACTGAAACGGGAACAAGATACCCTAGTCCTTCGCCCTGCATAAAGGTTTTGGACGGTGATTGTGTAGCATGAAGAGCAGTATGCAATCCAGTCGCGCCCTCAAATCCGATATGCCCGACCTCTACCATTTCATCCTCTGCCGTGATGGCAACAACTGAGGCTAGCCCTCGCTCGAGAAAACAGATCGTCTGGTTGGGCTCGTCCTGTTCAACAAGTGTCAGTCTGAGCGGAAGCTCGATTGCTTGCATATAAGGTGCAATCGTTGCGAACGCGTCGGGACTAGCAGCGCGAAGTAGAAGATTGCGCATTTTCTCCTGAGAAGGCAGGTTCATATCTCCTCCAAAGGAAGAGCCGAGGCTCGTTGTTCCAAAACTTCATCAACGGCTTATGATGCAGGCTTCACGTGATTTCCAGAAGCTGTTTTGGTTGGTACGTTTTCAGACAGAATCCCGCGCTTAGCGATCCTTACCCCGTATCAGCAGCCCAGTTTAATCAGTGCTATTGTCGATAAAACGCTACAATTGCTCGTTACGAAGCAAGCCATAGTGGCGAAGTGAAGTATATTGCGTTTAGCGCTCAAACCACGACAGAGGCCCAAGGTAAAATCGCTGTAGCGGCTGCAAGTTAGTGGCGCGCTAGGCATCACCGTATAAGAGGGTCTGTCGTTCGTCCGAAACCGTACAAGGCCGAAGACTGCACCGCCAGTGCAGGAACATCTCCGCCAAGTTGTGGTTCACAATCCGTTATCCAATCGGATTTCAGTCCCAACCTTTCAAGGAGAAATCATGTTCAGCTTTGACAAGCGTCTACAATATCCAGTTAAGGTCAACTCGCCCGACCCAATCTTTGCCCGCATGCTCCAGCAGGCCATCGGCGGCGTCGAAGGCGAAATCCGAGTTTGCATGCAATACTTCTTCCAGGCCTGGGGCGCTCGCGGTCCAACTACGAAATACCGTGACATGCTGCTTCATACGGCAACCGAAGAAATCGGCCACATCGAGATGCTTGCGACAGCCGTTGCGCTCAACCTCGACAAGGCCCCGGCAAGCCTTGCGGAAGCTGGTGCGGCCGACGGTATTGTTGGTGCCGTGATGGGCGGCGAGAACCCACGCCACGTGGTTGAGGGAATGCTCCATCGCCATATCCTGTCGACAGGCATGGCGGCCTTCCCAGGCAATTCCGAGGGCGTTCCTTTCGACATGTCCCACATCTACGCGAGCGGAAACCTCGCGGCCGACATGTATTGCAACGTGGCTGCCGAAAGCACGGGCCGCGTGCTTGCAACGCGGCTTTACAACGCTGCCCATGACGATGGCATGAAGGACATGCTGCATTTCATGATTGCACGCGACACGATGCATCAGCAGCAGTGGCTCGCAGTCATTGAGGAGCTTGGTGGCAACGAAGGTGCGCTTCCTATTCCCAACAGCTTCCCGCAGGAAAAGGAAGACCAGACGCACAACTACGATTTCTTCGCGACCGCGACGGATGGGTCCGTTCCTCCACCGGCACGTTGGAATGAAGGTCCGTCGATGGACGGCAAGGGACAGTTCTCCGTCTTCCAGAACGTCCCGATGGGCGAAGAGCCCGTTCTTGGACCAGCGCGTCCAGACAGCGGTGCGCAGAATGAACAGATCGGCAAGCCCTAAACGGGATAGCGGACATGGCAGAGCTTGCTGCCATGTCCTAGCCGATAATGATGGCGATTGTCGCGTTCGCGGCTTCTCTCCACGATCGACCGCAGTCCTTATTAGCGTACCGGCGAGTGCCGGTGCGCTAACAGCGTATAAGAGCGTTTGACGATCTCCGATCCATAGTCTCCTCTCCACCGACTATCGGTGACCAGAGTGCCGAGGCGAGCAGCAATTGTTCGCTCGCAGCAACCCGATGCCGCGCCGAGGTTCTCAATAGTACTTGAGACCTGAACGGAATTTGGGCTTCCTGCAATCAAGGTGTTACAATTGACGAGCATGCCACGTCGAGACTGCGTCATCATCGGTGGTGGACCGGCCGGGTTGACGGCTGCGATCTATCTCGCCCGGTTTCATCTCTCCGTAGCGGTCTTCGACGACGGGACCAGTCGAGCAGCGAGCATTCCTGTGTCTCATAATCACGCCGGCTTTCCCGGGGGGACCAATGGACGCGACCTGCTTGATCGGATGCGACGGCAGGCCGTCCAATATGGAACTGATATTCGAAGCACTCGCGTGACGGCCCTGTCCGGAGAAAGTGGGGACTTTGTCGTCTCCTCGCCTGATGGGACCCTGGAAGCCCGAACCATATTGCTTGCGACAGGGGTGACCAATCGGGAGCCCGACATGTCCAAGGAAGATCATGATGGGGCACTCAATCGCGGCTTGATACGCTATTGCCCCGTGTGTGATGGTTTCGAGGTCACGGACAAGCGGGTCGCCGTTATCGGCACGGGGTCGAAAGCCTGCAACGAGGCTGTTTTCCTTCGAAGTTACACTGCCGACATAACGCTGTTGTCACCGGACGCCGATCATGGGCTGTCGGCCAGCGAACAGACGCTCATGCATGAACTGGGCATTACAGTCATCGCTGGTCCCCTCGAATACAACGTCGGTGTCGACGCGATATCGATTGCGACATCTGACGCCATATATTCCTTCGATAGCATTTATCCGGCGCTCGGCTCCGAAATCCGGTCCGAGCTTGCAGCCGGGGTGGGGGCCATGCTGTCGCCGGAAGGCTGCATCACCGTCGACAGTCATCAGCGCACAGATATTGCTGGGTTGTACGCAGCAGGCGATGTTGTGGTCGGTCTGGATCAGATCAGCCACGCCATGGGACAGGCCGGAGTTGCCGCGACAACAATCAGAAATGATCTCGGTCGCATCCAGACATTGGTCCGCTGAATTTTGGTACTTGCAACAATGGCAGTCGCTGTCTGGAGGGGTCCGGGCTGCCGGGTGCCGGAGTTTCACATCTCGACGGAACAAAAGGAAAAGATTCTGGTTCGATTTTTCTCTGCTCAGGCCTGAGTGCCGCAGGCTCCAGGTGTTCACTCACTTAGTACGGAGGCGACATGTCACTCATGGTAGTAGCCCTGAACGGGACCCTCAAAAGGTCATCATCGTCCGAACAGTCTTCCACCGGAAGACTTCTTCATCTGATCAGCGAAGAGTTTATGAAACAGGGCGCTAGCACCGAAACGATCTGGCTCGCCGACCACGTTATCAAGCCCGGGGTCTCATCGGACGAAGGCGACGGAGACGAGTGGCCGGCCATCCGTGCGAAGATCCTCGCCGCCGACATCCTAATCGTCGGGACGCCGATATGGTTGGGGCAGCCGGGAAGCGTGGCAAAACGGGCTCTTGAGCGAATGGACGCGTTTCTTGAAGAGACGGACGATGAGGGCAGGATGGTGTCCTACGGAAAAGTAGCAGGGGTTGCCGTGGTCGGGAACGAGGACGGGGCTCATCACGTCTCCTCGCAAATCTACCAAGCCCTCAACGATCTCGGCTTCACCATTCCCGCAAACGCGCTGGCCTATTGGGTTGGCGAGGCTATGGGTTCGACCAATTTCGTCGATCTGGAACAGACGCCCGACGTGGTGACGTCAATGGTTTCGACGCTGGTGAAGAACGCGGCTCATCTCGCGAGGCTCCTGAAAAACAGCCAGTATCCTAGTGACGAGTGACCGAAACTGCGCGCTCGCTGTCCTGCGATGGCACGCGAAGGGAGTTTGCGAAGACAGGCGGGTGCTCTTGGAAAAGCGGCAGGTTGGCTAACCATCGTTCACATGACCGATGGGATTGGCGAGGACCACCTAGACAGGCGTAGATCGCCGACGGCTAAGCTCCGGCATTGCTGACACAGACGTATATTGCACCCAAGCTCAAAGCCGCTAGCTCGTTGGCATTGGTAGCATCAGTGGGCACGACGAGGACACCGGCACCTAAACCGCGGCACGTCTTTTCGACAAGCCTGAAGTGCGACCGTATTACAGTAGGCAATTCCGATCCCGGCGCCGGCGCGGGCGAAGGCGTCAGCGGCAGCTTGCCCGAGCCCCCGTGGCGATCCCATGATTACTACAACTTCTGCCTATGATCTCGGTTGTCATCGTCAATCAATTCGATGTTGATGCCGGCTCGACGGGGCGGTCTTGCTTAATCGCGGCCATACGTGCTTCGAAGCGGCGACGCGCTTCCTCGAGGGCTCCGGCATCAGCGTCCATCAATCTTACGCTGTCAGCACGACTTTAATGCAGTTGTCCTTCTTGTCCCTGAACGTCTCATAGAGCGCAGGACCATCTTCAAGCTTCGCCCGATGGGTTATGATAAAGCTAGGGTCGATCTCGCCTTCCTCGATGCGGCGAAGCAGATCAAGCGAATAGCGGTTGACGTGGGTTTGGCCGGTCCGGATCGTCAGGCCCTTGTTCATCGCAGCACCAAAGGGGATCTTATCGAGGAAGCCGCCATAGACACCAGGGACGGATACAATTCCCCCTGGGCGGCAAGCCATGATCGCGGTACGCAGAACGTGGGGCCGGTCCGTCCCGAGCAGTGTCGCTGCTTTCACCTTATCCACGATCGCATCGAAAGATGCTGTTGCGTGGGACTCCGCACCGACCGCGTCAATGCACTTGTCCGCACCGTGGCCGCCGGTCATGTCTTTGAGAATGTCCAGGATATTGTGATCGACCTCGTCGAAGTTGATGACCTCGGCGCCTGCGACCTGAGCCAATGCCAAACGCTCGGGAACGTTGTCGATAGCAATAACACGAGCGGCACCCTGCATTAGCGCGCTCTTGATACAGAACTGTCCGACGGGACCACAGCCCCAGACGGCGACGATGTCTGCCGGTTCGATCTCGCAGTTGGCTGCTGCCATCCATCCAGTCGGGAAAATGTCGCCAAGGAACAGAGCCTGCTCGTCGGTCATGCCATTGGGGATGATGATCGGCGAGACGTCGGCATAGGGAACTCGTACATATTCTGCCTGGCCGCCGGCATAGGCACCGGTCAGGTGCGAATATCCGAAGAGGCCCGCGGTCGGGTTACCGAACGCCTTGGTCGCATTATCGGCAGTGCGATTGGTGCGCTCGCAGACCGACCAGTTGCCCTTGAGGCACTGCTTGCATTCACCGCAGGAGATGGTGAAGGGCACCACGACGCGGTCGCCAACCTTGAGTTTCTTGTTGTCACGCCCAACCTCGACGACCTCGCCCATGAACTCGTGGCCGAGCACATCACCTTTTTCCATGAAAGGAATGTAGCCGTCCATAAGATGCAAATCCGAGCCGCAGATTGCGCAAGCGGTCATCTTGATAATGACGTCACGCCCATCTTCGATAATCGGATCCGGAACGCTGTCGCACCGGATGTCACCTTTGCCATGCCAGCATAATGCCTTCATCGAATTTCTCCTTGATTTAGCTGAGTGTTTTATCTGTCGCTGCGGTCCCTGCCGCGCGGGTCTGCGTAATCATCGTCAAGACGAGAGCGAGAGCGCCAATGAAGTAGATCGGCCAGCGGCGAGCGGCGGGGACGTCAAACAGCCACGGCGAAATCAGCATCGAAATGCCGAAGACGGCATCGAGCAGGAGGTGGAAACGAATCCGCAGGAACCGCACAGCACTGAGCTCATAGTCAGTCAGGAAGCTATAGAGGATGACCGCTGCGCCGAGGATGATAAGCACCACACGGGGACCACCTGTAAGATCGAGGACAAACGGGAGAGCGATCACCAAGAGGCCGACAAGGTAGTCGACGATTCCATGAAATAGTGTTGGGACGACACGCATATACCCTTCTCCATATTGCTCTTGGAATCCGTGAACCTATCAGGTTTGGCTTTGTTCCGTCGGGTACGTTACCGCACAGTTCCCGGACGCCGCCGACGGCTACATCATCTGACTGCAAGGAGACGGCCTTGTTTCACGGAAGCTTCATCGGCCTGTATTAGTCACCCGGGCGGCTGGCAGAAGGAAATTTTGCTGTCAGGCGCTACGTTTGCTTACTTGCTCACAAAATGAGGAGAGTTTTCGCAAAGTTTCCGGAGCGATCCTCAAATCGCCCGAATTCTATCGCGCTCATGATAGCTGTGTAATTACGATGGCCAGATGACCCAGAACAGGGTTCCAAGCACGATGATGTAGGCCACTGGCAGTGCCAGAAACCGGGCCATGCCAGTGTTAGTGTTTTCATGACCGACCCAAGCAAACCACCAGTTGGGACCTTGATTTCCACTTTGTGACATCCGGTTCCGCTACTTGGTAGTCCCGTATCCGGCTGGACTATTATGTTGATTTCCGGCTTCGCGGCGCTCTTGTTGCGGCGTCCGGGAGGTGTCAACGCTTTCTTTAAACCGTTGATGGCCATGCTCGATCAGCGTCTTGTCGGCTTCTTCAGTGACGTCTTTCGGCTCTGTCATAGTTAGTCCTTTCGGCATTTACGAAGAACTCAGCAATCCATAGGCAACGATAGCAATGTAGAGGCTGAAGGCCCCGAGGACGTAGATACCTACGCCAACGACAAAGCCTCTGCCCAGCATTCCCTTCCTTCGTCGTACTTCCGGTGGATCTCTCAGCCTATCCAGACTGGGTTCATTCTCGGGTTTCATGTCGACACCTTTCGATACATGAAGCGATATTCCCGGAGCCCTCTGGTTCCGATGGTGAGGCGAAAGGCTGTCGCATATGGTGACAGCCCTTCTGCGATCATCGGGCGGAGAACCACACGGCTGTCAGAATCCAAGGATCGTGAAACGTTATTGTTCCTCATCAAACAGTTTCGTCCGGAACCGTACATTTGTGGAATGTGCCAAAATGTCGAGCTTCGGTATAGTCTTCGAGGATTGAGGTTCAGATAAGTGGAAGCCTGGGCAATGCAAATATTGAGAGACAACGGGCTGACGATCGTCCTGTCGGCGCTGACCATTGTCACGATCGCGGGAATGGTCACGGGATGGTCTGTTCACAACGAAGAGATAGTGCAACTCGGCGGTACGGCGCTTTCGCTTTCGGACTACGCCGCCTCCGGTCATTTCCTTTCAGCCATATTTGAGAACTGGGAGAGCGAGTTCCTTCAGATGTCTGCTTACGTGACGCTGACTGCGATCCTGTTCCAGCGCGGATCCGCGGAATCGAAAGATCCGGATGAGACCGCGTCCCGGGGCGGGGACGCTGCCTTGAAGGCCGCCGATCGTGCGCTCCTTGGCCAGTACGAGCAGGTGGACTATTCAGGACGCTGTACTCGTACTCACTGGGCATCGCCCTCGCTCTTTTGTTCGTCACCAGCTTCCTACTCCACCTTCGCTACAGTACAGCGGCTGAAAACGCAGAAGCGGCGATGCACGGTCAGGCGGCGCAGTCCGTGACACAGCATTTGGCAAGTGCACAGTTCTGGTTTGAATCCCTTCAGAACTGGCAGTCGGAATTTCTATCGACGGCCGTACTCGTCGTGCTCTCCATATTTCTCCGCTTCCCCGGCTCGCCGGAATCGAAGCCCGTAGCTTCTCCGCATTCCGAAACTGGAAGCTGAGGCCTCGGAAGCGTATCACTGATATTAGTTCAGAAACCATTGTCGGTATTTCAGTCAACCATATCGACGAATGCGGCCGCAGAAGGAAAGGGCCTAATCGATCAAAGGCAGTGTAAGGAGATCCGCGTATTCTCCTTCGGCTTTGAAAAACCTGAAGACGTCCTGGAGATGCCGACATTCGTTCAGACCCGGCTGAGAAACTCTTCCGTTGACGAAATTTCCAATTGTACCGAGAAGCGATCACCCAACAGTTCGAGCGAAGCGTCATGCGTTTCATCCGCGCCACTGCAGACGGCATCCTTCAGTAGGATGACGCGATAGCCAAGGTCGATTGCTCCAAGGGCCGCAGCGAGGACACAAACGTCCGTTTCCCCGCCTGAAATTGCGAGTGTCTCAATACCCTCCCCAGCAAGGACGCGGTGAAGCTCACCGCTGGTCCATGGGGAATAGGTCATTTTGTCAAAGATCCGCGCTGGCGGAACCAAGGCCTTTAATGACGGAACGAGATCGACCATGTCCTGGCCCAGGCGATCTAAGGTCATGTTATCCCATTTCTCGTAGTAGCTGCGCCACATCCCGGGCATGTCCTGTGCCCGCTTAGGCGGCACGAAGCGCGTGAACACCGTCCGCTGCGGATGGCGGCGCGCAACTTCCTGGACCTGTGGGGAAACGTCTCGCATCCATGGAACATGCCACGGCGTATCCGCAGCGAACATACGCTGCATATCAATGCATAAGTGGACCCAACGATTGTCTTTCATCATCATCTCTCCGGATACGAACCGCCATCAGTGACAGCGCCTCCCTGTAAGCACTAGGCTACTCACCCTCCAATCCTGTCGGTCGGCATCACCGGCAAGGCGCGTTTATGTCCGCTCGTCCGAAAGGTTTTGAGAATACGCTGCCGTGGGTTCGGCGACTGGCTTGCCCTCCGGGAAATTGTCGATGTCCTCGTAGCTGACACCATAGACCTTCTCATCGGGACGCAGAGGCGCATCCGCTTCAAGATCCGCAGTGGGTACCTTGATCATTCGCTGGCGCGCTTTGATGTTTCCCACGTGAAAGTGCTTGCGAGCAGGCTCTACTAGATCCTCTCCCTGTGCCATCACAGCTTCGACCATGGTATCAGCTGCAGGCTTGATTTCTACCGTGACCACACGATCAGGGCCAATCACTCCAAGAGACTTCTGGGCGTCTATTTCGTCTGCCTGCTCACCATACGGAAATCGCACCGCAATGAACTGGGTGTTGTAACCATCAGCCCAGAGTTCCGAAACTGCGGCTTGCGCAAGAAGACCGGCGGCGAGCGAGTCTACGCCGCTGCTTATTCCGAGAACGAACTTCCTGCACGAGGCCTGGCATAGGTAATCGCGAAGAAAATCGACGCCACGCCGAACCTCAACCGGCACCTCAAAATTGTTTGCGACTCCGAGGGTCCGTAAAATCGATTGCTGCTCTTCGTCCATTTGAGATCAGTAGGCTGTTTCGTTTGTCGTTGCCTGCACGAGGGGATCACGACGTCAAAGGCTGGTCTTTTTCCAGTCACGGTAGGGCGTCAGCATTTGTCCGGGGAAGCGTCGTTCGATTTCTTCTTCCACGAGCGTTATTCGGGAGAGGGTTTCTTCCCGATCACTGGCATTGTCCTCGCTATGCTTTTCCAGCAAGCTCATAGCGGCAAAAACCTCGTCGCTTGTCATAGCTTCAAGCCGGGTCGCGAAATCCGAAACATCCTCGTTCAAAACGTCATTGGCTATCATCACACTCTCCCTGCATGCGCTGAAAACCATAGGAAGATGAGATTGTTCCCGACGCCGGAACTCGCCGGCGGAGCGGTGGTTTGTTCGACAGTCCGCAACAGGAGTATCTGTCATGAAAAGAACTTTCGTCCACGCTTCTATCCTTCTCGCAACGACCGGGTGACATGTTCGAAATCGAATCCAGCAAGCTCGCCCTGGAACGGTCGGACGAAAAACGATGGAGCTCCACAAGCCTCGCCCATTTGAAAGCGTAAACAGCTAAAAATCTCAGAAAAGCGAGGGGGCAGCAGTGGTATTTCTCTGTACGGGCAGGACGATATAGTTTTCAGCGGAACGATACCGTCACCCGCCTACTTGATTGTCATGACAGGAGCAGCGCAATGACGATTAGCCAACCTCGCCAGGACGGCCAGTATCCAAACAGAGGTGCTGACTGCAAAGACGCACTCAAGCTCGCTCTTCAGGATTTTATCGAGCGAGTACAGCAGCAAGGTTGGGAGATGCCTGAGAGCTTGGACGCTATAGAAGAGTTAATTGCTGAGTTTCGGACTGCCTACGAAGAAGATGCAGATCCTTCAAATAATCCCGAACAATCAAGTCTCCTCTAAGCCAGCGTCTCGGACGACGTCGCTGCAGTCGTCGCCAAGCAACTACGAGAGGGTGGCACTGTCGTTCTGAGATCACCCAAGAACTCGTGATCGTCTTCTCGACCTACGATCTGCGCTGAATGGTGACCAGATCACATCCTTTGCCTTCTTGTTCGGTCAATGATCATCAGCATCACGTTGGAGACGGCGGCTACGATGGTTTCTCCTTGTGATTGGCTGTTTTTGCTAGGACAATAGTTATTGATCGGATGTGAAACGCTGTCATAGCTATCGTGACCGCATTGAGCTTCGTTCCCTATAAGTTGCGATCTTCCTAATAGGCAGAAGGCCAGGTCAAGGGCCATCCTGACTTGCCCTTCGCCTGCTTCCCCGAAATTGGGGGCTCCCCATCCACAATGCTTCTTTAATCAGAATCACTCATATTCGTGCTGCCTCTGGTGCCGCAATACCAGTAGCTCAGCGAGCATGTCGGCAGTAATTGGTACCTGCTCCCGACATGCTCTGAACTGATGGGGTGGATCCCCCTCCGGCCGGCATCGGAGTATGATGCCTGCCCAGCGCCATGGTGGCGCTCACGGAGGAAAGGCAGATGACACAGGTGCATATCCTCGCGATCGACCTCGCGAAGCGAAGCTTCTAAGTCTGTGGAACGGATCGCAGCGGCGCGTGTGTGGATGCCCCCGGTTTGGCAAGAAGATATTTTTGACGGCTGTCTGCGAACGAGGAATTCTATCGGTCGTGTGTCAGGCCTCTCGATGTGGCCTGATTAGCCACGGGCGGGATGCAGTTCGAAGAATAGGGGCCACATCGGTTCAGAGAACTTTTCGCTCGAGCGCCGGGACTGGTTTAACCCAATTCTGAACATTGAAGTGCTTTCTGCATCGTTCCGTCAGTCGATCTTCCTACCGGGGATTTTGGCCACAGGCATATCCGCATTGCCTTTGGAGAAAGGCAGCAGATTACGCCATTCTGTAATTCTGCTTGCGCCAAGAGGTTTTAGCACTGAGTCGAGTCGAAGAAGGGAGGAATACTCCGCATTTAGTGAGTGCTGTCACCACCTTCCGATTTCCTCACTTCTCCGCAGCGATGGCTGTTGAGAGCTCCCAAACATGGGGGGCAGAGGTCACCAGTTCCTTGAGGTCCTTCGGGTTTTTTGCTCCTTCGACTTCCTTCTTCCCGAGCACTGCGGCAGTTGCGAAGGCTACCATCCTTTGTCCTGCGAACTTCATGTTTTCCGGATTCTGCGTTTGCAGGATATGGGGCCCAAGAAAGACGCTGATATCTTTCAGTCCCTTCGCACGCTTATAGGTGTCCAGCGATCCTTCCAAGCCCTCGACGTAGTCCCAGGTGCCTTTGATAATCTGCAGCCCCGGCCATTTGTCCACGTTCGCCGGCACCACCGAGTCGACATAGTAGGTGGTGTTGAAGTCAACGCGGAGCGCGCCTTCGACGGCATCATGCCCGGCTAAGCGAAAGCCTAGACCTGCCGAATTGGGGCCGTAGAGAATGGCACCCTTGACGTTGGAAAGGCCGACAGGCTTGGCGCAGTTGGGTTCCGCGACGTCATAGTTGCAATTTTCGACAAAATTCTTGTGCATGAACCACTGAGTGGCGTAGGAGCCGCGCGAGTAGCCGCCAACAACAACGGGTATTTCGCGAAAAGATGCGCCATCACGCAAAATCTTCGCCGCTTCGCCGCCTTGTGAGAGCTTGCCATCTGGCCCAAGCACCCGCAAACCAGCGCCGGTTTCGAGCTGCTCCAGTTCTCGGAACATGTCGTTGGCCTGCTCGGCACTGTTGAAACCGTTTCGACCACCAGATATCCCGTTTCCGCGGCGATCGGTGATGAGGACGTCAAAACCTGCGATGTTCAAATCTGATAGAAAGCTGCGCCAATGACGAATGCCCGGCTCCTCGGTTAGCTCGTCGCTCTTGGCAGGGCTGTAGTCTCCGGTTGTCACGTCGACGGTAAATGGCGCGGTCTTCGTATTGTCGATCGCGGTAAATTCGCTGCCGCCGCCATTGTTCATGATAACAAGGCCGCGGATCTTCTGGCCATCATCGGCGGTCACGCCGTCAGCCCTAATATACCAGCCACGCAGCTTGATGTCGCCAGTGAACTTTAGATGTCGTTGTTCATAGCTATCGCGCGGCACAGTGAATTCGACAATGCTGGTTCGCTTGTCCGCATGGGCGATGGCTTCGCTGTAAGGTGCATGTCCGAAATAGGACGGTCGACGAACACTCGCAAGATCGACCATGCCGTCGAAGTCAATCGCGCCTTTCTTATCGACCTTTCCCGTATCGCGTGGCTCGAACTTGGCAAAACCTTTCGCTGCGGCAAGCGTTTTTTCGGCACAAGCCGGATCGGTTTTGCAGGCTACCCACTTTTCGCGAACGCGAGCGTTAGAGAAATCTTTGATATAGAAATCGTCAGGCGAGACGCCGAGCGGTAGAAGCTGGTTTGTGGGCGTGAAGGGGACGCATACTTTTTTCCCGTCCCAGTCAGCTACATAGCCTGGAAGCTCGCCGTTGCGGTCGACGTTCACCCGAGCGCTACATTCGGGTGTCGGAGTATCCCTGTTGACGATCGGCTCGCCGGCAGTTTGCGCAATAGCGCATGAGCCGCTTAGTGCAACAAGGATCGATGTAGCCGATAAAAGGCTTGAACGCAGCATGATTTTTCTCCCCGCCAGATACGCCTGCACGAATGACGTCTATGTCTTCTGATCTAGTGGCCAATCAGCAATTGACCAGTAACGGCATTGATTTGAACCACCGTGCGGCTTGGCAAAAAAGCGGAACTGCGAGGATCGCGTAAGAATGGCAGCTTAGGTGGCGGAGCTCGTGGCACGCCGCGGACCTTCGACAATGCATTGAAGGTGCTGAGCTCGACTGTTCAGACCGCCGCCTGACGAAGCCGAGGATGAGCGCCTCGGATCCTCTCCGATGAAAGTGGGATCATATCTGGACGGCCCTGCTGTTGCGTCGGCTGTGCGGACATTACAAGCGCGCGATCTCCACAAACTCCATCTCGTTGCCCCGAGCGTTGAGAGCGCTTGAGTGCCGTTCGACTTCGTGATTACCGAGCAACAGGCGGGCTATTCCTCGACAATGTTCGATGGCACCTTTCAGCTGCAGGTTATCTCTGAAGGGATGAGCACTACAACGAGCGGCGTCAGATCGATCTCGCGCTTACGGGTTTTGAGGGTTGTCTACGTTACGCGGAGGAAATCTGTCGGAACCTGCATCGCGGCAGGAAGTTTGGGCAAGATTGCACCAGGTGATCACACGCATCAATCACTCTGAGTGTTGGAGAAATCACCCAACGAAAGGTATGGAGCGATCTATGTGTTCAATCAACGACGGCGCAGTAGGCGAGGATAAAGTACAACGTCGCCGGTGTCGTTCTTCCCCCTACCATGCAGACAAAATGACAGGGAAGGAGCTGATTTCAGGCATTCACAATTTTGGGGACGTGCTTGTGGCGGCAGTCTTATGGGCAGCCTCCATGTGCTGCGTCATTGTCGCAGGATCCCTTGTGATGCTTGCATAAGTCGCAAGATTGGTTTGGCTCTGCGAACACTGAGCTGCTAGCCATCGTAGCGATGACTAGTCCACGTTCTGGCATAGTTTACGGGACTTCATATCAAGTGGTCGCAGCTCAGTTCTCGTCGAAAGATTGGTGTCACCGCTCAATCGCCATTCACCACGGGCTCGATACCGGCGCGAGCCTTAGCTTCATTCGGTACAAGCCAGTGGATAGAGCGTAACATGAATCTTATCGGCTCCACCTCGACGCCGCAGTGAGGCAGAGCAAGGTTCGCTGCTTGAAGGTGGTCGATGTAGGATCGCCGTGTGGCAGCCTCTCCTTTCTCGTTCACCAAGGTATCGCGGTCCGTGTCCTTGCCACTGTCTTTGCCAAGAACGCTTGTTCCAGCGATCGCGTCCATCAGATCATCTAGCGCCTGAAAGGCAGAGCCAACGTGGAAGGCGAATTCCGTCAGCGCCGTCTCCTCCTGGACGGGCCGTTGCGAAAGGACCGAGGCCATATCCGCCATAGCTGCGAAGAGCTTTCCGGTCTTCAACCAGTTCTTCTGCTCGACGTCCAGCGACGTACCGCTGACACCCCTGAGATCGATTTCTTGGCCCGCCGCAAGACCTGTGTGCCCAACAGCATGGCTCAGCACCGCCGCCATCCGCACGCGGACATGATCCGGCACGCCTTCGACAGTCGAAAGAATGCGGATGCCCAGCGTCAACAGCGATATGGCCGCGAGAATAGCCGTCGCCTGACCGAATGCCTTGTGGGTTGTGGGTTTCTGTCTCCTGAGCTCCGCGTCGTCCATGCAGGGCAGGTCGTCGAGGATCAAGGATGCGGTGTGCACCATTTCAACCGCGCAGCCGATGTCGATTGCGGCATTAAGGCAGTCATCACGATTAACTGTCATCACGAAGATCAGCGGCCTGAACCGTTTCCCGCCGCCGAGCAGCGCGTGGCTCATAGCTGATAGCAGGTTCGGCGGCGCGTACTCATCGGTTTCGAGGAGAGATTGCAGCCTGTTCTCGATTCTCGAGCGCAGCTCGCTGATCGTCTTTCCGAGAAGCTCATCGCCGACAAAAGCCTGCAGCCACTTCGTGTCTATCGTCTGCTTGCTAGCCGCATCAAAAGTTGTCGATTTTTGAGCCTGTGTGCCGGACATTCAGCAAGCCTACCCTATATAACGTTTTCAGTTCCGGCTTACCGGTTGCTCGAACATATCTGTAGCACACACCGCTGGATGAAAGGCCCCTATGCTCGCGGAACGAAAAAAACAGCATTTAGATATAGTTCTTAGCGGGCATGGTTCTTCGACAGGTGTTGGAACAGGTTTCGAAAGGGTTCGCTTCGAGCATGTTGCACTACCTGAAATTGATATGTCAGCTATTGATTTGACGACGGAATTTCTAGGGAGGAAACTCTCGGGTCCTTTTCTCGTCAGCTCGATGACCGGTGGTGCACAACAGGCTCAGGAAATCAATCACAATATCGCTATCGCCTGCGAAGCCGCTGGGATCGCTTTCGCGGTTGGATCGCAGCGCGTAGCTATCGAGACGAATTCGGACTGGGGGATGAATCGCGAGTTGCGTCGCCTGGCGCCCTCCGTCCCGATTCTGGCGAATATCGGCGCAGCGCAGCTCAACACCGGCTACGGCATCGATCAGGCGCGCCGCGCGATCGAGATGATCGATGCGGACGCGCTGATCATTCACCTGAACCCATTGCAGGAAGCAGTCCAGCCGGAAGGCGATCGCAACTGGCGCGGGCTGACGGAGAAGATCGGTCTGCTCAGCCAATCGCTGCACGTGCCTCTGGTCGTCAAGGAAGTCGGCTCGGCGGTCTCGCCGATGGTTGCTCAGAAACTGGCATCGCTCGGAGTCGGCATCATCGACGTTGCGGGAGCGGGGGGTACGAGCTGGGCAGCTGTCGAAGCACAGCGTGCGACGACCGCTTCCGAGGCCGCCATCGCATCGGCTTTCGTCGACTGGGGACAGCCGACGGCATATGCGATTTCGGCGATCCGGTTGTCCCTCCCGGACATCTTTATCATCGGTTCAGGCGGCGTGCGCAACGGCGTCGACGCGGCGAAGGCCATCCGGATGGGAGCAAATATCGTCGGCCAGGCCGCGTCGGTGCTTCGTTCGGCAACTTCGTCACCCGAGGCAGTCGCAGATCACTTCGAGGTCATGTCGGCGCAGCTGAGGGTCGCGTGTTTCTGTACAGGCTCGTCCAATCTCGCAGATCTCAGGATCGCGAGGCTTGAAGCTACATCCTACCCCTGATGGTCGATCCTGTAGCATCTGAAGCGACAACGCCAGCGAAGACTGAAACCGCCGCCACTGCGGGGCGCGACCTCGCTGGTGCCGGCAATAGCGAGCGGATGGAGAGCGGGTCGCACGATCTGTCGCTGCCCATCGTGCTCGTCGGGGCAGGTCTTGCCAGCGCAGTCATCGGGCAACGGCTCTCGACTGTCCGTGATGCGCCACCGATCGTCATTCTCGAAGCCACGGACACGCCCTTCGGCGAGCATACCTGGTCCTTCCACACAGCGGATCTGCAACCCTCCAGCCTTGCCTGGATAGCGCCCCTGATCGCCCACGAATGGGACGGACAATCGGTGCGGTTCGGCAGCTATGCGCGCCACCTTCCGTCCGGATATGCTTCACTGACATCGGCATCCGTCAGCGAAGCCATCGAACGTCTGCCAAATGTGTCGCTCAGTAAGAACACCGAGGTTACTGCGCTTTCGGCTGCTCAGGTCACGTTCGCCAATGGCAGTACGCAGGCCGCGTCATGTGTCATCGATTGCCGTGGCTATCGACCAAGCGCGTCGATGGTGCTCGGCTACCAGAAGTTCGTCGGCCTCGAAGTGGAGCTTTCGGAGCCTCACGGCTTGCCGCATCCGGTCATAATGGACGCAACGGTCGACCAGCTCGACGGCTACCGATTCGTCTACCTGCTTCCAATGTCGCCGACGCGCGTGCTGATCGAAGACACACGCTACTCGGAAGGCGCCGATCTCGACGATGCGGTGATATCAGAGGATATCCACACCTATGCCACCCGCCAGGGTTGGGATATCACGCAGGTCGTCCGCCGCGAGAATGGCGTTCTGCCGATCGTGCTTGCGCATGATTTCGAGCGTTTCTGGTCGGAATTGCCGGCGGATATCCCCCATGCTGGTCTACGCGCCGGCCTGTTCCATCCGACCACTGGTTACAGCTTGCCGGATGCGGTCCACGGCGCTGATCTGATCGGCGAGAACTGGCCCATCGGCAGCGCCGCTCTGGCCCGTGCGATCCGCGGACATGCCGCCCGCCAACACAAGAAGCAGGGTTTCTACCGCCTGCTGAACAGAATGCTGTTCCTTGCCGCGGAGCCTGATCGGCGCCATCTCGTGCTCGAACGTTTCTACAAGCTACCGACGCCACTGATCGAACGGTTTTATGCCGGACGGACAACGATGACCGATATTCTGCGCATTCTTACCGGAAAGCCTCCGGTCCCCATCCATAGGGCGCTCGCATGTTTGAGCGAGGCCAAGTTGTTCGAGAACGGATCCTCATGAGTGGAAGCAAGAAAACAGCAGCGGTGATCGGTGCAGGCTTCGGCGGGCTCGCGCTCGCCATCCGGCTTCAGAGCGCCGGCATCCAGACGGTCGTCTATGAGAAGCGCGACAAGCCGGGTGGCCGCGCCTATGTCTACACCGATGACGGCTTCACCTTCGATGCAGGCCCGACCGTCATCACGGATCCGGACTGTCTCGAACAGCTGTGGGCCCTTTCCGGACGGCGGCTATCCGACGATGTGACCCTTCTTCCGGTGTCGCCATTTTACCAATTGTGCTGGGAAGACGGCTACCGCTTCGACTATGCCGACGATCAGGTGGAGATCGATCGGCAGATCGCTGCAAAATCGCCTGAGGATGTCGAGGGTTACCGGCGCTTCCTTGCCTATTCCGAAGACCTCTACCGGGAGGGCTACGAAAAGCTCGGAACGGTGCCGTTTTTGAACTTCTGGTCGATGGCGAAGGTTGCGCCGCAACTGATACGGCTGGAAAGCCATCGCAGCGTCTATTCCAAGGTCAGCCAGTTCATCAAGGACGATCAACTGCGCCAGGCCTTCAGCTTCCACTCCCTGCTGGTTGGCGGCAATCCCTTCCGCACCTCTTCGATCTACGGCCTCATCCATGCGCTCGAACGCAAGGGCGGTGTGTGGTTTGCCAAGGGCGGAACCGGCGCGCTGATTGCCGGCATGGTCAAGCACTTCGAAAGGCTTGGCGGGACGATCCAGCTCAATGCCGAAATCGACCGCATCGAGGCTCGGGACAACAAGGTCTCCGGCGTCACCTTGAAGGATGGCACCAGCCGGAGCTTCGACCAGATCGCGTCGAATGCCGATGTCGTGCACACCTACAAGCATATGCTTCGCGATACGAACCGTGGCCGGGCAAACGGTCGCGCGCTGGAGAAGAAAAGCTACTCCATGTCGCTTTTCGTCGTCTACTTCGGCCTGAAGACCGAGCATCCCGAACTCAAGCATCACATGGTCCTGTTCGGTAACAGGTACAAAGAACTCATCTCGGAAATCTTTGCAACGGACGGCCTGGCAGAAGACTTTTCGCTCTACCTGCACTCGCCTTCCGTGACCGATGACAGTCTCGCTCCTCCGGGATCGAGCGCTTATTACGTGCTGTCGCCCGTGCCGCATCTCGGCACCGCTGATATCGACTGGAGCTTCGAGGGTCCGAAATATCGCGACCGGATCCTCCAGTATCTGAACGACCGCTATATTCCCAATCTCCTCAAAGACCTGGTGACCGTCCGGCACTTCACACCCTTCGATTTCCGCGACGAGCTCAACGCCCATCACGGATCGGCCTTCTCCGTCGAACCCATCCTGACGCAAAGTGCCTGGTTCAGGCCTCATAACCGCGACGACAGTTTCTCCAACCTTTACGTGGTCGGAGCGGGCACACACCCCGGCGCTGGCATTCCGGGCGTGGTCGGATCCGCGAAGGCAACTGCCGGATTGATGATCGAGGATGCGCTAAAGTGAGCGATGCCGTTATCACAAGCAGCGAGCAATCCATTGCCCAAGGATCGCAGAGTTTCGCCACAGCCGCGCGGCTGTTCGATCGCAGGACGCGTGACGATGCGGTGATGCTATATGCGTGGTGCCGCTACTGTGACGATGTGATCGACGGGCAGACGTTGGGGCATGACCAAGCCGACGACTTCCGCGACGGCCAGCAGAATCGGCTAGGGCTTCTGCGGCAGCAGACCGCGGCAGCTTTGCGCGGCGGTCAGACGAATGAGCCGGTCTTCGAGGCTCTCCGTCGGGTGGTTGATCGCCACCAGATTCCGGCCCGCCATCCCGAAGAGCTGCTTACCGGTTTCGAGATGGACGTGGTGGACCGCAGCTACGCCACTATCGAAGACACGCTCGACTATTGCTACCATGTGGCAGGGGTCGTCGGCGTGATGATGGCGATGATCATGGGGGTTCGCGACCCCCGTGTGCTCGATAGAGCCTGCGACCTCGGCATCGCGTTTCAGCTGACCAATATCGCCCGCGACGTGGTGGAGGATGCGCGGGCGGGGCGGTGCTATGTGCCGGCGGATGTTCTTGCCCGGCACGGCATCAGCGAGATCGATCTTGACGATAGCGCGCAACGCGCACATCTCCATGCGGCAGCCGTCGAACTTCTCGACCTTGCGGAAGCCTACTACCAGTCGGCCTATCAGGGACTGGCTTCACTCCCGCCGCGCTCGGCTTGGGCAATCGCGACCGCGCGTCGCGTCTACCGGGCGATCGGCACCAAGCTCCGGACAGCAGGTCCGAACGCCTGGGACAAACGCGTCTCGACGACGAAGGCCGAGAAGGCCGCGCTGTTGAGCGTCGCGCTTGGAGACGTGGCGCGCTCGCGCCTTCGTATGCAGGAGGTTCCCCGGCAGGGGCTCTGGCAACGTCCGTGATTATGCCCGGACGTCGCGCTTGTCCTCACCTCCGGCCGGTGGCGGGCTTAACTTCTGCTTGTTTTCCTGCAACTCCTTGACGAGCGTGTCCGCGGTCTTCGCGTAGACGAAGCCGAAGGATACGCAACCATCGCGACCTTCGACCGCATGATGAAGCCGGTGCGCCTGATAGACGCGCTTCAGGTAACCCTTGCGCGGAATGTAGCGAAACGGCCAGCGCTGATGAACCAAACCGTCATGCATGAAGAAATACAGAACGCCGTAGACGGAAACGCCGACCGCGATCCACCATAGCGGCCAGTACCAGTTGCCGATGAAGAACATGGCGACCGAGATGACGGCAAAAATGACGGCGTAGAGATCGTTCTTTTCCAACGCGTGGTCATGGGGCTCGTGGTGGGACTTGTGCCACCGCCATCCCCAGCCGTGCATGATGTGCTTATGTGACCATGCGGCAAACCATTCCATGAAGACGACGGTTCCGATGACCAGCGCGGCCGGGACCAGATAGTTCATAAGATTCTCCAAAAGCGACCTCAGTCCTGCTCATGCTGCGTTACGAGCGCGCGATGGGCCGGCAGCTTCCACCATGGCACCCAGGGCGCATCATGATGTTCATGATGATAGCCAAAGTGGAAGCAGGTCAAAAGCGACAGAAGCGGCGAAAATTCGTTGCTTCTCGCACGATGCTTGTCCGCAAACGGGATGTCGTCGACGCGGTGAGGCCGATACGTACCGAAATAGAAGAGCTGGACTGACGACAGGATGGCAGGCAGCGCCCAGAAAATCAACATCGTCGGGAAGCGTTCCTGCAGGATTACGAGGTAGAGGACCACGGCAACCGTCAGTGTCGCGAACTCACGCCAACCGAAATAATACTGGAAGAATTTGAGGTACCACGGCCAGAATTGCGCCGAGTGTTCGGTGTCGAAATCGGGATCGTCTGCCGTGCCTGCGTTGCGGTGGTGGGCGTGATGGTTTTCGTGCAGCTTTTCGTATGAAAATCCCGCGTAGATGAAGACGCAGAAGCGACCGATTGCGCGGTTGATGGCCGGATATTGCGGGAGCATCGAGCCATGCATCGTGTCGTGCGCAACGATGAAAAGGCCGACGCTCAGCCAGCATTGGACGGCGATCACAAAAGGTGCAGCGAAGATGCGGCCGGGCACCGTCCAGTCGATCAGGAAGATCGCAGTGACATGGATCGTCATCCAAGCGGCGACGATGAGGCCTGCCAGCAACAGTCCTGTCGCGACGTCCCGTCGGTCGCCTTGTCTTGATCTCTCGTTGGTCCTCATCGCTCCATCCATCAGAACCTCAGCCTTCGTCGCGAAACGATCAGAGCGGAAGCCGTGCCGACCACAGCCATTGCCACGAGTGAAACTATCTCCGGAATGACATCCGACAAGGTCTCGTGTCTCCAGAACACACCGTAATAGGCTTCGATCGCCCAAGTGTTTGGCGTGAAGCGACCGATCGACTGCAGGAATTCGGGCATCATGAAGCGCGGTACCATGGAGCCGCCGACGGCCGAACAGATGAGCACGACGAAGGTGGAAACGGTCTGCGCCTGCTGTTTCGTCGTGCACGCCGTTGCAACCGCCAGAGCCAGCCCGGACGCACCCAGTGCCGCGGCAACGGTGATCAGCAGCCACAGATCTAGCCGCCTGGTCACGTCGACCTCATAGACCAGCTGCGCAACGATGAAGATGAGGCCGACCTGGATGACGCCCTGGATCGTCAGGAACAGGAGTTTGCCTAGCACGACCACCGCGCTACCGCCCGGGCCGACCGCAATACGATCGATAATACCGGAGTTTCGCTCCTCAATCAGGGTCGCAGCACTTTGCAGAGACGCAAACAGCAGAAACAGAATGGCGACGGCGCCCGCATAATAGGTCACCGTTGCCCCGGAGCTATCGGACGAACCGACGGACGCCGTCGCGACAAGGCCGGGCGCGTTGGTGGCAGCCGGCGGCTCGCTTACCCGCGCACCGGCTTCGATCGCGGCTGCCAGCCTTGCGGACTGCTCCGGCGTGAATGTGCCGACAACGCTCTGGAACGTGATGGCGGTCCGCGAAAGGAGGAGATCGGGTAGCTGACGCGCCACCAGTTCCTGGACACGACCGGAGACGATACTGCCGGCCATCAGCTTCGACGGTTCGACCAGAACTTCGAAAGGTGCGGCCCCGGTGTCATCGATCTCCGCGCGGATGACAAGTCCGACATCCGCAGCGCCCTGTTTGACAAGGCTCTCGACCTCAGCCCGGTTTGAGCGCACGGGGCCGATGACCTCGAATGTCCGTTCCTGACGGAGCGCCTTCTCCAGACGCTGCGACGCTTGGGTGGATGAAAGCTGCGCGACCGCAACCTTCAGATCTAGCTTGTCGCTCGTCGTTGCCGAAAATATGGAGGCGAAGATCACGAAGATCGCCGGGGGCAGCACGAATGCAAGAACCAGCGCTCCCCGGTCGCGCAAAAGCCCTAGCGTCATCACACGAAGCATGGCAAGGATCATGGGCGAGGGCCCTCAAACCCGGTTCCTGGCTGGTCTGCTAGGCGGAGGAACAGGCTGTCGAGGCCGGGCTTGCGGAACCGGATCTCCTTCGTCGCCATGCCGGATTGTTCGAGATGTTCGGTGATCTCGTGAAGCGGCTTGTTGCTGATTACGCTCCAGCACTGGCCTCCCTCAACGGCAGAAAATCCGCGCCCGCGCAAGACTGCCTCATCCGTCGCCGAGACCGGCAGTTGCGTCTCGATGATGATCTCGTGCTGTCCGTCAAACGCCAGATCGAGGAGGGCGCGCGGAGCTCCCTGCGGACCGATAACGCCCTTATGCAGAAAGCCAACCTGCGTGCAGAGAGTTTCTGCCTGCTGCAGATCGTGGGTGATCAGCAGTATCCCGACGCCGCTGTCGCGAAGCTTGAGAATGACGTTTTGCAAGGTGATGCGAGCCTCGATATCGACGCCGACCATCGGCTCATCCAGAATGAGAAGAGCAGGGCGATGCAGGATTGAAGCGGCGATATTGACGCGGCGCTTCCATCCCCCGGACAGGACTTCGACCCGCTCACGAAGACGGTCCGTCAAAGCTGTGTGTTTGATGACTTCGCCGATCGCGTCTTTCGTCGCGGCAGCACTCAGACCGGACAGCCGTCCGAAGACCTGCAGGTTTTCCAGGATCGTCAGGTGCGGATAGAGCGCGATTTCCTGCGGGACAAGTCCGATCTGCCGGGAGACGCCGGCCCGTATTGCCTGACCGCCGATCGCGATCGTTCCCGCACGCGGCTTCAGCCGACCGCAAATGGCACGTATCAGCGTCGTCTTGCCCGCGCCGTTCTGGCCGAACAGACCGAATATCTCTCCTCGCTCGATGCGAATGTTGATCCGACGGAGGATTTCGCGATCGCCGTAGCAGGCACTGAGATCACGGACCTCGAGAGCAGCAGGACTTCCCATCAAATCGCACTCCTTCCGTCGTTACCGTCTAACACGAGCAGCCAGATCTAACAGCCCGGCATCGGATTGATAACGGCCATCAAAGGTCAAGATAAGGCGAACCATTTCATCTCTCGCTAGTTTGAGGCTGCGTAGTTTCGTTCGAATTCAAATCGAGAGCTCGCGCTTGGGTCATGCCGAACTGATCGCATCCCGAAGATGGCCAGTGATCGTTACGGCTTTCGTAGCACGGTACGGTTGACGGACGACGTTCTGACGACAATCAGATCTCTTCGTCTTTATGAAACGGCGCGTTTGGATAAGCGAGCGTCGTCGCGCGAGACATTCGAAGAGGAAACGGTTTGTCGGTTATCGCGTGGGTGCGTGGCGGATTAGGAAAGTGGAATGCATATCAGTAACGATGTTGTCTCGCGCTCGAGTCGCCATTTCACGATCTCTTTCCTGCTCATATGTTCGCAGATCATCTGGTTGCTTTCGCTCGGACGAGACTGGTTCTGTGCCTGCGGGTCGATCAGGCTCTGGGCGGGAATGGATCCGGCCCAGAACTCGCAACAGTTCTTTGACCCGTATTCTCTCCTCCATTTCGCATTCGGCTGCGGTCTCTTCCTGTGGCTCACGGCCGTGCGACCGCATTTCACTCTTGCCAGACGGGCAGCCTACGCCGTGATGAGCAGCGTGTTGTGGGAAATGTGCGAGAACCTGCCCTTCGTCATCGGACTTTTCGGCACCGAGGGCACCCAGCTCGCCTATTCCGGCGACAGTATCGTCAACTCGCTGTCCGACACATTCAGCGTTCTTATCGGCTTCGCAGTTGCGTCGCGCATCTCTACACCCGTAACCGTATCGGTAATCCTCGCGCTGGAGGTCCTGACCTTCACCTGGATCGGCGATAGCGTGGTGGCAGGAGTCTTGCGCATAGTATCGTCGTCGATAGCGTGAAATGCAGCAAAACGCCTCGACAACTTGCCTGAAGACAACCTCGTCACGCTCCGAAAGGTAACCGGCTTTTGCATCTCGCTCTTATCTGCCCCCTATTCAAGAGCCATATCGCCGTCTTCGAGACAGTCGGAGCCGAGCTTGTGCGCAGAGGTCACCGAGTTACCTTCGTGCTGAATGCCGGAGCCGAGCGGTATGTGACGGAAGGATTCGATGTCTGCGCGGTGGAGGGGACCGACGCGCGACAGATGGAACGCGTCATCGACCGGGCGTCACGACCCAGCGGGCTTTTGGGCGTTCTGAGAACCGTTCACGACACGGCCATGCTGACGGACGCCCTCTGTGAACATGCTCCGGAACATCTTCGTGCACTCGGAATAGATGCCGTTCTTGGCGATCAGATGGAGCCGGCAGCTGGGCTGCTCGCTCGCCATCTCGGGGTACCCATCATATCGATCGCTTGCGCACTGCCGATCGAACGCGATGAAACCATCCCGCTCCCGTTTTTGCCGTGGCTCTATGATCCGTCGCCAAAAGGGATCCGCCGAAACAGGGGAGGGGAGCGCGTCTCCCGGCTGCTCCTGCTGGAGCAGAACCGGGTCATCCGCAAATGGTCACGCCGCTTCGGTCTCGGAGAGACATTCCACGACCTTCAGTCATGCCTTTCCGATGTAGCGACAATTGCCCAGACGACGGTCGGCTTCGATTTTCCCCGTACCTCAGCCAATAGTCGGTTGCACATGGTGGGTCCGCTTCGAGAGGAGGAGCTCGAGGAGGAAATCCCGTTCGACGTCGACTCGGGAAAGCCCTTCGTCTTCATGTCTCTCGGCACGCTGCAGGGGCACCGCGCATCGCTTTTCGCTGCCGCCGCCCGAGCCTGCCGCCAGCTTGATGTGCAGTTGCTCGTCGCCCATTGCGGTGGGCTCGACCGGGAACAGGCAGAGGCCCTGGGCGCAACCTGGGTCGTGGACTTTGCGCCGCAGCGAGCCGTGCTTGCCCGTGCTGATCTTTGTATCACGCATTGCGGGATGAACACCGTCATGGACGCGCTCGAGTTCGGCACTCCCCTGCTTGCACTCCCGATAGCGTTCGATCAGCCCGGCGTCTCCGCCCGGATCGTCCATCATGGAGTCGGCTCGCGAATGTCGACCCGCCTGTTGACGACCGCCAAGACGAAGCAAGCTATTGAGACGCTGCTGCACGAGCCAGGCTACAAAAAGCGGGCAGGGAAGATAGGCCGTACCATCTCGGCAGCAGGCGGACTGCGCAAGGCGGCTGGTATTATCGAGGCTGCCATCATCTGATCCCTTGGTGAACATTGCTTGGCACACCTAAGGCGCTTACTGCTGGGTCGCATGTTCGATACCCATCAAGGCGTCAGACTGTAGGAACCTATTGCAACGACTTCTGGTCGATCTCACTGTGCATCTAGTTTCGCGTCACGGCTAAGTGTAAGCGCAAAGACTTGTCGTTAGTACCCGGTCGCTAAAGTCGCTAGCACCAAGCCACTTTCATCCCTAGACACGCAAGTGCGTAGAGGCGGTAAACCCAAGCCAACTGCCTCCTTTATGACCACGATCAGGCGGACGTTGTGATTGACTTCTGTATGCGTCGCGTTAGAGGGCGTCTGCTTCTAAGCAAGCTGGAGGCAACGTGTTTGCTCAGCTCTAGTCTATCGGACTGACGAACATGGATCGGGTGGCCGTCACGGCGGACCGACACGCCACCCGATCTCCCTTATGGGCGCCTGTCGCGGTCTTTTGTTGACGATCAACTTAGCGCGGGCAATGCCTACGAGCGGCCAATTAGCGATTGGCTTCCGCTTGGGAAAGGCGCTCTAATAGTTGCTGAAATTCCTCGTCTGTCACAGGCGGACGATTAGTCGCCATGGCTTGCGAAGCCCGACGCACCATCTCGCTTTTTGCAAGTTTGACAAATTGATCCGACGGGCTAGGCATTCTGATATCCTCTCGCATTAATGACACTAACACCTACCTTCCGAAAATGTTCTCAAGATTCATCGTAAACGGATCTTCAGTCGCAATCGCAGCGAAAGGAGTAGCGCAGAAAACGACGGGCTGCGCTGGCAGGGTGGCCAGGGCAACAGAAGGACGATTTATCACCGGCAACCGGCTGCGTATGCTTCGTTAAGCGCCGAGGAGGTAATGTAGCTGTCCAGGGATATCTTGCTAGTGGTGTGCCGTGGTTTTTAATGCCTACATGGTTGAACACCAGCACAGTCGCCGAAGAGAACGATATCTAGCCGTATCGTTTGTTCGGCAGGATCTGCGTGCTTCTGGGCGAAATTACCCTATTAGGACCGTTTCAGACTACGTGCGAGAACGCGGTGCGCTTGCCATGCTGTATTAAGGCCAAGCCTTTCCTGTTTGGCCGTTTTTGATACCGATTAGCTGACCTGTTTAGGAGTAACCATTGCAATCAAGCTGATAATCAGAGAGTGCTTGATAAGAAACTCGGTTTGTTTCAAGCTGACAGCTCACATACCTAAAAATGGCTCCGCGAATTCCTCTCGCTCATGGACACGCCCAAGTCCTGGGGAAATCTTATCATATTGGTAGGAGCGAGTTGCGACGTGCGCACTGTCCAGATGGTGAGTGATATTGCAGCCAATCGCGATAGTGCTGACTTGCCACGGCCGCAACGGCCTCTCGTGAACTGCTCCGTCGAATACGACATGACTGCGGTTCAGTCGATACTGCGTGTCGGGGTAAAGGTCTGACCGAATGCCGTCAACGTAGTTCTCTCTCGGAATTCCAATTGAGACAAAGCCGTGGCCTTGCATGGAAGTTGCTAGCTGACGCAGTTTTCGCACATCAAGGCTTGATATTGTTTCGTCGGCATCGAGCTGCATGACCCATGGCGAGCGACTGTTTTGCTGAATAAAGTTTCGCTGCGCCGCAAAGCTTTGGGCGAGCGGGCGACCAAGTACTCGTATTCCTCTGGGCAATTCGAAAGTTGGATGCCAACTCTCTTGCTGATCGATCACGATCAAACACTCGGCGAACTCGTCCAATACATCGCAAGCTGACGAAACAGCCCTATCCAGCTCGCTCTCGCGGCACATGATACCTAGTGCGAACGATGCCAGCGGAAATTCTCCTAATGGTGTCGTATATGCATGCCCAGGAACATCACTGTGAGGGCAGGCAAGCGCACGTTCTTGTGCGGCATCGCCAGGCACTATCGCAAGGCCATATCGTATGGCAATCATCTTGAGAGTGAAGATGTCGAAGCCAACCTCATCAGCCTGCGAACATCTGATTTCGTGGCCGTCGAAGTAGGTAGCTTGATGTAACGCTGCTTTCAAATCCGCGTAGAGTAGACCGCAGTGGGAACACTCGTACTCGTAATACTTGCGGCGTTGGGAAAATTCTAAAAAGCGGCTGCTCGGTTTGATCTTGCGAGCGGCGCAAAGGCTACACCTTGGTTCTGTCGTTATGGTGTTCAGGGCGATCTCGACACTTCTAAAGCAGTTGATCCGATGCGCGCCGCAAGGTCGTCAACCAAGAGCCGTGACTTGAAGCAGCAGGTTATTTGCGACCGTCAGCCATCATTCCGTTGGCAACCTCTCGGCAAGCACAAGGCTCGAAGGCACTTGCCTGCCGCGTTCCCCCGCCACGTAAGTCTCGAGAAAGGCCAGCGCGTTCCTGAACCCGTTCACGGTGTATGGTTTTTCGATCCCGCCGATGGCGCCGGCGTAGTCCGTCGGTATACGCTTGAGATTGCCCGATACGAACGTGTAAGGCACACCCCGCGCGGCCAACTCCCGTCCCACGTCAATGCCTGTCGGTCCGTCCTGCAGGTGAATGTCGACGAACGCGAATTCCGGCGAGGCATCCGAGACGAGGGCTTTCGCCGTCGCACTCTCGGCCGCGATGCCAACTACCTCGTGGCCGGCCGATTCAAGCTCGCTTTCCATCTCCATAGCGAGAAGCGCCTCGTCTTCGACGATCAGTATACGCATCTTTCAGTCCTTGTGTTCGTCGACGAGCATGGTGACATGGACATCCGTTCGATCTCCTTCGCACTTTTTTTCAATTCTCGCACCGAGCTGGCGCGCGGAAGTTTCCAGCAACAGCGCACCGAACGCCTGTTGCCCTTTGTCCACCTTGACGGGTGATGCTGTGTCGCTGACCCGGATCAGGAAGTGCCCGTTCAGCAGTCTGACCTCGACGTGTATCTGGCCGCCGTAGTCACCAAGGCCGCGGCGTATGGCGTCTCCGACGAGCTCATTGACGACGAGAGCGATAGGAGAGGCTTTGGCGGCAGGTACAATGACCTCGTGTAGGTCCATCCTCACCTCGATGTCGGTTCGGTTCAAACCGCCTATGCGGTCCTGGATCAGTTCCCGCGTGAATTCGGCGACGTCGAAGTGACCAATGTCGTCGTTGTTGAGAAGTTTGCGCTGTACGGTGCTCAACGCTTCGACGCGGTCGAGCACGGAACGCAGCGTCTTCCTGGCTATTTCGTCTTCCGAGATCCGCGCCTGCGCCTTGACGATCGACGCGATGGTCATCAGGTTGTTCTTCACGCGGTGGTCCACCTCGTGGACGAGGACCGTCTTCGTCTCCAGAGCGCTCTGCAGATCTGCCGTCCGCTTTTGGACTTCCTCCTCGGCAAAATGGCGGGCTGCCGCGAGTTCGGCTTCCTTGCTCTTGATGTTCGTAAAGTCGAGCTGCGACGCGAAGAAGTAGATCACCTCGCCCGCGTCGTCTCGCACGGGGCTGACGAACAGCGCGTTCCAGAAGGAGGCCCCGTCTTTCCGATAGTTCAGGATGTCGATGGCCAGGTCTTTCTCGGCGGCGACCGCGTCCTTTATTCTGGCGATGGCTTCGGGATCCGTGCCCTCTCCCTGAAGCAGGCGGCAGTTGCGGCCGACGAGCTCCGCCTGGCTGTAGCCCGAGAGCTCGCAGAACGCATTGTTGCAAAAAATGATCGGATTGTCGTGCTGACGGGGGTCAGTGATCAGCATCGGCATCCGTGTCGCTTTGAACGCCGCCGAGAACGGGTCTTCGTACATGTGCTTAGCGAGAAGCCTCTGGCCCGCCTGACGTGCAAGACGGCGCTCGACCGTTTCCTTCATCACGTAATCCGATCAATGGAGTAGTTGCCGTAACTAACGACCGTGCTGAGAAGGTCAATAAGACGGATCACAATTAGCTCATGTCCCGCATATCGCTTGTTTTAACGCGTGTTCCTGTTATGTCCTACTTATCGAAGGAAGACGGTTGTCCCGCCCGTAGTCGGCGTGAGCTGCCAGTACAAGCAGAGGCCGCCTATGCTTCAACAAAACCTCACCGCATGTGATGTCGAACCGATCCACGTCCCCGGTTCCATCCAGTCTCATGGCATTATGCTGATCGCCGACGCCCATACGCTTGTCTGCATAGGCGAGGCGGGTGACGTTGATGGCTTTCTCGGACAGACGGTGGTTGGCCAGCGGCTCGACGACGTCCTTAGCGCTTCGGCGCTCGGCCGAATGTCGGCGATCGCGACCGGAAAGGTCGCAGTGCTTGGTCGTGTGGATGCGAGCGGAGGACCCTTGAACGCCGTGGCGTATCGCTCGGGCGAGTTCGCCGTCGTCGAGATGGATAGGGCGGAGGAGACGGCCGTCGAGGCGGTCCCGTTCCTGGTCGACCTTGATGCCGCCAGCACACGCTTCGAACGTTCCGCAAGCGTCGCCGAGCTGTGTCGGAGTGCTGCGACGGTGTTCCGGGAGCTGACGGGCTACGATCGCGTCATGGTCTATCAATTCCTCGATGACGATGCCGGCGTCGTGGTGGGCGAGAGCGCCGCCTCCGGCAACTACAGCTTCATGAACCACCACTTTCCAGCGTCCGACATCCCGAAGCAGGCAAGAGCGCTCTATCTGCGCAACAAGGTCCGCGTCATTCCGGACGTTGACTACCTCCCGCGGCCGATCCGTTCGGATCGCGACCTGCGCGGTATCGACCTCAGCGACTCGACGCTGCGGAGCGTCTCGCCGATCCATATCAAGTATCTGCACAACATGGGCGTGAAGGCATCAGCCTCGTTCTCGATTATCAAGGACAACGTGCTGTGGGGGCTTATCGCCTGCCACCATCACCAGCCAAGAACTATTCCTCTTACCGCGCGCATGGGATGCCAGACACTCGCGAATTCGTTCGCGCGAAAGATCAAGTCGAAGGAAGATGCCCAGGTTCATCGGGAGCGCATCCGGCTGCGGTCGCAGGAGGACGCTGTCCTGGCGTTGCTCGGACCGGAGACTTCCCTCGACGAGCTGTTTGCCAAATCCGGAGAGAAAATCGCGAAGATGCTGCATGCGGACGGCTTCGCCGCGGTTCAGGCTGGCGAGCTCTTCGCATACGGCAAAACGCCCGATCCCATCGATATCCGCAAGCTGGCCGATCACGTGCGGGTTCCGGCCTCGCAGCAGGCCTATGCCACGCCGAGCCTGTCGGCGAGTTGGGCAGAGGCAGTGGCCTTCACGGACATAGCCAGCGGATTGCTGGCGGTCACCATGTCGACAGAAGTACCAACCATCCTCATGTGGTTCCGTGCCGAACACGTCGAAGTCCTCAGATGGGCAGGCAATCCACACAAGGACACGTCGCACGATCCATCAGCGGTCCTAACACCGCGCTCGTCATTCGAGGCGTGGAGCGACGAAGTTAGAGGCAAGGCGAGACCCTGGTCACATGCCGAAATCGAGTCCGCGAGCCGCGTCGTGCGTCTGATGCTCGAGTACCGCAATAACCAGCGCCTGCGCGAACTGAACCGCGAATTGACGATTAGCCTGCGGGAGAACCAGGGACTCGTTTCTCAGAAGGACTACCTCCTCAAGGAGGTCAATCATCGGGTCCAGAACTCGCTCCAGCTCGTCTCCGCCTTCCTGCGCTTGCAGGCACGGGGTGCGACGAGCGAAGAGGTAAGGCAGAACCTCGACGAGGCGCAGAAGCGGCTGAACGCCGTTGCGCTCGTCCATCGTCGCCTCTACCAGGACGAGAGCGTCGAGATCATCGACCTGTCGCGCTACATCGAAAGCCTGATGGAGGAGATGACGACGTCGATGGACGAGAGGTGGCAGGACAACCTGACACTCGACCTGTCGCCAATCCTGATCGCCACCGACAAGGCCGTCAATGTCGGCCTGATCCTCACCGAGCTGGTCATCAACGCGCAGAAATACGCCTACGACGGCATGCCGGGACCACTCGCGATCAAGCTCGAACAGCACCGGAACTCGTTCCGTCTTATCGTTTCCGATGTCGGCCTTGGCAAGCAGAAGACCACGGGCGGGAGAAGCGGTTTCGGCTCTCGCATCCTTGCGGCAATCATCGACCGTCTTGAAGGCAACATCGACGAGGAGGACAACGCGCCTGGTCTGCGGGTCGTCGTTACAGCACCGATCCAGTGAGTGTTTAGTCCTCACACAGCGATCGTTACCTCAATGATGAGCACGCAAGATCAGCCGAACAAGTCTTTCGTCTGTGTCGGAAGCCCCCCGAGGCCACCGACCTCCATGTAACGTGGCAGCACTAACATTCGCTCGGCGGGCAGGGGACGTTGAAGGGCCTTCGCCTCACTCCACGGCACGGTCAACCAAATCTCGCATTCTTCCTTCGTTGTCAAAAGAACGGGCATGGCCTTCGGATGGATAGGTTTTACGATCTCGTTGGGGTCGGTCTTCAGGAAGGCATAGAGGTCGTGTTCTCCCTCGCGCGGCGAATCTTTCGGACCTTTGGCATCCGTCGTGATTGTCGATGGCACTGATGAGGCAATCCGGATCGCCAACGACAACGACTACGGCTTGTCCTCTGCAATATTAAGCCGGGACGTCACCCTTGCCCTCGATTTGGCGAAGCGACTGAATGCAGGGAAGTCGCATATCAACGGCGCAACGCTTGATGACGAGGCTCAGATACCGTTCGGAGGGGTTAAAGATAGCGGCTACGGTCGGTCAGGTGGCGCAATCGGGTTCGAAGAGTTCACCGAGCTCCAATGGATCACAATCGAAGGTCCGCAAGCCCCGCGATATCCGATCTCCGAACAACAGCGTTGACCGAAGTGTCGGCTTGAGGGCCGCAGCGATGGTCCCTCGATGACCATTCTACGAAGGCGCTTATGCTGCACACAATATTCGTCTAGCTTGCCGTCGCGGCATTCGCTGGCAGTTTGTGAGAGGCTTACCGGTATCTTTCTAGCGTCCAGTACTCAGGACAGGATTAGCTTTCTCTGTGCTCGGGATGCGTATAGCAAGCCAGCGCCCTGGCGTAATGCCAAAGGTTTTGCGGAAATGGCGCGTAAAATGTGCCTGATCAGCAAAGCCGGCATCAGCGGCCGCCGCCGCAAGCCCCTGTCCTTCCACCATGGATCGTTTCGCCCGTTCCAGGCGGCGCATCACAAGGTATCGGTGGGGGCTTGTACCCATCAACCGTCGAAACTGTCGCGCTAACTCGTATCGGTCCAGTCCTGTTTCCGCCTCCAGGGCCCTGGAGCTTACGGGTGCTGCGCAGCGGTCTTCGAGGAGGTCCCGAGCTCTCAGGACAGCGGACCGTGCCGAAGGAGTTAGCGTTTTTCCCGGTGTACCCGCCTGCCGGGAAAGGCCGGCAGCTAGCCGCATCACCACGTCATCCATCAACAGGTCAGACAGCTGCTCGTCCAGGTCAGCGAGTATATCTCCAAGCGCCTGCCGTATCCCTTCATCGGCTAACACAGGATCAGGAACAAAGGGCAGCCCTGTGCGATGACCGTCAACGGCGCTGATTAGGTCCGGCGGGAGATAGATCATGCGGTAGATCAAACCATCGTCAGTGCCGGCAGCTCCATCATGCAGCTCGTCGGGATGAAGCACGATAACGTTGCCGGCATTGCTGAAGCGCTCGACCCCACGATAGCGGAAAGTCTGCAGGCCATGGAGGGTCAGTCCAAGCCCGTACGTGTCATGGCGATGCGGTGAGAAGGCGTTGCCATGAAAGCGAGCCTCGATGCGCTCCACCCCATGTGAGGAGTCGGCAACACGCATCCCGTCAGCCGGACGGGCCTGGCACGAACGTTCAAGACCGCCCCGTCCACCTGGCGCTAAGTCTGCGTTTGAGTTCACACCCAAAAAGGAGTTCCGTTGCATGTTTGACACCAAGATCGCGATCGTAATCCGCGATGATCTTGCAATTTGGCAGAAGCTGAACGTGACCGCGTTCTTGACGAGCGGCCTTGTCGCCCAGTCGCCGGAGATTATCGGCGAACCATACCGGGATGCGCACGGTCATGTCTACAACCCGATGACCATCCAGCCAATGGTGGTGCTCGGCGCAGATCAGGAAACGTTACGCAGCGTCCACAGGCGTTCCGTTGAGCGCCACGTGAGAATCTCCGCCTACACCGAGGAAATGTTTGGGACTGGCTACGACGCTGCTAACAGGGCTGTGTTTGCTCAGTTCTCGCCAGATGACGCGAAACTCGTGGGACTCGCCCTGCGAGCCGAAAGGAAGATCGTCGACAAAATCGTCAAGGGAGCCAGGATGCATCCATGACCGCATCTGAATGATGCCGCAATGGCAGCGTCGCTCCGGTCGTCCTCGCTATCGGCCTGATCGGCGCTGGGCCGAACGATTGGAGCTACCCGCCCGCGGCATCCCTATTTGGCGCGCGGCTCTAGCCGCCGGCGAGACAATTGCGAAGTTTTGAGGATCGTAAGCGCGCAAACGTTTGGCGCTCAGCCCGCTTACGATCCGGTGGAATTCGCTCGATCAGGTCAAGGACGCTTGTAGATCGCTCCAGCTTTTACCGACAACGTCCCGGAAGCGGTGATGTGGTGACCGGCAGTAACCCTTACACAAGTGCCCTCTCGAGTTTACAATCGTCCGGAGCTAGCGAAACGCATCACCCTTCATCGAATATCAGAACTGCTTGGGCAGTCCATCTACGGGAGGTAGCTGCGGTAAAGTCGGGCGATAGACTTCTTGGTATGAACTCTCAGAGATCTGGACCAGCTTCCGGTTGTTTAGCGCTCTGTCGTTATGCCTTCAAGAACGTCATCCACGCATCCCGAACCACACTAGAGCTATTCCTACTGCTATGCAGCAGCTGACGGTTATGAGCGCGTAAGTGTAATCCACCGCACGACCTTTGGTTAGGACGTGATGATACCTACAACATATAATTGTTCCGTAACGGTTTGGGCTGTCGCTTATGGCTCGTTTACTCACCAACGAACACTTTGAGCGGGTTGTTTGGTAACCCAGCGTATCGTGAGAGCCATGACTTCAAGATCAGGCGCGGATCGCCAAACGGCGCACCTCGCAGCGGCGTTCTGTACGCTCTAGGGGCTCCCACGTCACCTAATCATCGGTGCTTACTGGTTGTTGGTGCCGCTTCTAAGATTTTCTATGTCAGTTGACGTACCGAGCCACTCGACAATGAATCCGTCCGCGCTACGCACCGGCGTAGCGCGCGTGTGAAACCGACGGTACGCATTCGTATTCGCCTCCCTGATGCGATACTCGATCTCGAACCCACCTGTCTCGATCGTTTTTGACCAAGCCGCCAGCGCAGCGGCCCGGTCATCAGGGTGAACTGGGTCGAGCCAACCCATTCCATGACTGTCAGCCTCGGCCTGACCGGTATACTCCGTCCACTGCGGGCCCGACCAGGTTAAATTGCCACCCTCGGCGGCACGCCAAACAAGCTGCGGAATACCTTCCAAAAGTGCTCTTTGCCGGACCTCGGCCCTAGCAAGCTCCTCCTCAATGACCTTCAGAGCCGTGACATCGTGACCAATGCCCCCAATATGTAAAACGTTACCTCGATTGTCCTTGATTGGGAAATCGGTGTTCCGTAGCCAGCGGATAGCACCATCTGAGGGCCGCTTGATACGATATTCAAAGGTAACCCATTCGCCTACCAGCACGCGCTGCAGGTTTTCGGCAGCCAGTTCACGGTCTTCAGGGATTATGAGATCGAGCCATCCGATCATATTGTCGCCACGCAGGGCTTCCTCTCGATCTAGTCCGTAGATCACCTCAAATGCGGGGGTTAGATATGACCACTGGAACGTCTTGGCATCACGTATCCAAAGAATATCTTGGGAAGCTTCGCCAAACTGACGGAGCTGATCCTGGATCTCTGACAATGCGGCTTCGGCACGTGCACGATCCGACACATCGATGAAAGTGACGACCGTGCCATCGATCCTGTCCTCTACCGTTCTGTAAGGTCTCAGGCGCATCGAAAAGTCCCGGCCGTGGCGGGTGGCAACTTCGCGCTCAACCGGTATTAGGTCCCGCAAAACCTTTCGGGCGTCCTTATCAATGTCGTTGTAGTCGAGATGGTGGGTGAAATCGGTAATCGCCCGACCGATGTCGTGACGAGTAATGTTAAAAAGTTCTGCCACGGGCGCAGTAAACATTTTGATCCGGAGATCTGCATCAAGGAAGAGCGTGCCGATTTCAGTTGCAGCCGATAGATTCTGGAGGTCGCTGTGGGCCTCTGAAATGCTGTCGAGCTTGTTCTTAAGTTCTGCGTTGACTGTGTGCAGCTCCTCGTTGATGGACTGCAATTCCTCTTTTGAAGTTTCCAACTCCTCAGCAGTGGAACGATACTCCTCATTCATAGATTGGAGCTCTTCGTTCGCGGCTCGTAGCTCTTGAACCAACGCGTCATGCCCGTTGCGGCTCATCATCAACGCTTCTTGCGAGGCTTTCAGTTCGGCGTAGATCCGTCTTACTTCACCAGGCCGGCTGTCGGTGATTTCGTCCTGATCATCGCTCTCTGCGACGACGCCGCCATCCAGGAAGAAAACAAGAGCGCGTGGAGATCTTGTGGCGTCGTCTTGAAGGGGAGTGACCTGCAGTGCAACCCGTCTCTTGCTTTGCTCAAACGCAACGATGCTGGGCAACGTGACCGTCGGCTCACCCATTTCAAGCGCTCGAGCCAAGGCAATCCCAAGATCCAAGCGCAACTCTGCTCTGACAACCGATGTGAGTGATTTGGAGACAGGTCCTGCTGAATGCAGGATGAAGCGACCGGCGGTCGGGGACAGATGAAGAATGTTCTGCCTATCATCGACAAGTGCACTCGCCGGTGCATGTTGCTCAAGTGCCGTGACATGAATTTCCGCCGCTGGCGCAGCCGTCCTCTCAACCATCTGAGTTGCTACCCGATGACTTGAAAGCTTCTGAGGAGTCGCAAATTGTGGCATGATCGGTAGAAGTTGCGCACCATGGAGCTTGGCGCTGTAAATTCTAGCCTGCCGATCGACGGGCGAGAACAAGTCAGTAGCAGCGTCTACCGTTTCCGCTGAACCGAGAAAGAGGTAACGTCCACCGCGGAGACCGTAGCTAAACAAAGAGCACACTTGGGCCTGTAGAGTGCGCTCAAGATAGATCAGCAAATTACGGCACGTTACCAGATCCAGCCGCATGAACGGCGGCTCCTTCAGAATGCTGTGCTTGGCAAAAAGGATCGTATCGCGCAGTTCCTTGCGGACACGAAAATGCGAACCTTCATCAATGAAGAAGTTCGCTAGCCGCTCCTGAGAAACATCAGCCTCGATTGCCCGTGGATATCGCCCTTCTCTAGCGAGTGCGAGGGCGTTCTCGTCCAAATCGGTCGCGAAGATTTGGAGGGGTATCCGGACATTCTGTCGTACCATTTCTTCATGGAAGAGAATAGCGACGCTGTAGGCTTCTTCTCCGGTCGCGCACCCAACGACCCAGACACGAATACTGTCTTCGACATCCGCATCGTAGCCACTGACCAGTGGCCTTATAGTCTGTGTGGCCAGCGCCTCGAAAGCTTGCTCGTCCCGAAAAAACATCGTGACCGAGATCAACAGGTCGGAGAAAAGGTTGTGCGCCTCGTCAGGGGTACTGGTGAGATAGTCGGCGTATTCACTTAGGGTTTTAGCTCGACAAACCTGCATCCTGCGAATGACCCGGCGCATGACCGTTGCACTTTTATAGGCCGAGAAGTCATGGCCGACACGCGATCGGAGCACAGCAATGATGCGGCGCAACTCGATTGTCGATCCAGCGACATCAATTGAGCGGACTGCGTCTTTGCTGCGGGCAACTTCGGAAAGATATTCGACCAGGCGGGCGATCGGTGCAACGAAATCCGCAGAGCCAGTTGCAATCGCATTCTGCGGCATGGACGGAAAGCTGGCCTCTGAGGGGTCTTGAACCATGATGACCCCGCCCGCTTCCTTCACGGCGGTAACACCGAGAGCGCCGTCCGAGCCGGCGCCCGTCAATACGATAGCGACACCGTCGCCTCGAGCTGAAGCCACGGATCGGAAAAACATGTCGATTGGAGCACGCCTTCCACGAACCTCCGTAAACGGCCTGGCTGCAATCCTGTCACCTTCAATGACAAGTTCGCGGTCCGGCGGTATAACGTAGACGCAATTCGGTCTTAGCTCAGGGGAGTCGTCCACCTGATAGACAGGCATGGTAGTGCATACCGCTAAGATATCACGCAACGCGCTCCGCTCGTCCGGCGACAGGTGAAGGATTACGACATAAGCGAGCCCCAGATCAGGAGCAATCTGCCGAAACAGATTCTGAAGTACCCCGACGCCGCCAGCAGACGCTCCAATAGCGCACACGGGCACGAAATTTTTCTCGGGCGGGGAGGCAGTGTGCATCGAGTTGGTCATATCGCCTTTGCCTGGTCAAATCACAGCCGATAGAACTGCGCTAAACCATTTATAAGCAGACGTAGTCCGAACGCTAGGCAACCGACTTCGCGTCGGGCGATTTCTTTTGAATGTCCTCAAGTGTTTTGAGAACCTTGATGATTTCATCTGATGAGCAGGAATAGTAAATATTCTGCGCGTCTCTTCTAACGCCGACTACGTCTGCGTTTCTTAATTTTTTAAGATGTTGAGACAGAGCCGACTGGCTGAGATCCACCTCAGCCGCAAGGGCCGATACGCTCCACTCGTTTCTCGAAATAAGCCCGAAGACCTTCAATCGACTAGGGCTGGCAAGGAGCGCAAGTAGGTCTGCGGCTTTATCGACATCGAACTTGAAGTCGCGGTCCATTTCTATATCCTGATCTGGAACAAACCAAAACACTCAGGTCAGTGCGAGTGACGTTCAACCTGCGACTACAAAAGGCTACACTATTCCAAAAGTCACTACAATGGTCGTCACGGAGTATCTGAGATGCATCACGCGGAGCGCACGCGAGTCCTTGCGGAAGAGATCGAAGGGCTTCTCCTAGAGGTTCGAGCCAATATTGGGATCAGTCGCGGCTTGCTTCGAGAAGCTCCATCTCGCGTCGACCACATCGCGAACGAAAGGGTGCTGTTCGTCATCCCTGATATGGGTTTTTTCAGCTGGTTCGTGAGCGGAAATCTGTTTCATGCAGACAGCATTTTCGCCAGCCTGCACGGCTTGAACCTTCAGGATCTTTCGGTTGGATTGCCAGTCGAAATCGTGCTTTCGCATATTGACGACTGCGATCAGGCGCACATTGCGGGCGGCTTGCATCAAGCAATAATAACAGGGGACCGATGCGCCTTTGAATACTTCACCGTTTCAGCCGGCGGTAGACGGCAAGTTGCGATGATTGGAACTTGTCTGAGAGATACACAGGGCAAACCCTCATTTTTTTGCGGCATCGTCACAGAAAAGAAAGCAGACCTACTTCTCGACGCATCCGAACCTTTCAAGACCTACTGTGACGCAGCACTCGCGCTCGCAAATGAGCGGGGCAACCTGCTCGCTGCGCGGTATCTCAAGTCCGCGCTAAATACTGTTCTGTGATCGAGAACCGATGCTTGGCAAATAGATAGTGATTGTAGGAGACGCCAGCCGGTTGGCAAATGATGCACCGTCTAGACCAAAACCTTTGCGTTTCGCCTCGTCAAAAACATCTACCAAGCGCAGCATTGCACGCTTGCGCCAGTTCCTGTGTTCAAGAAGGGTATACGAGCGCTAAGCCGGTCCGCGTCATTTGGCCTAAATGCGTCAGAGGCGGCATGCATTTCTTCGATAAAAGCGTGTCTCGACCAACCGTCGGCTTTAGCAAGCGCCAGGATGAGCGGATCAGTAAGAAGTTCCGCAAGTGTCATTTCTTCATGTTTTGCCATCGTCGCCTACTCCTTGTAACTACTCCGATAACTTGACCACAAGTTCGGGCAGTGTTACCAGTCTGTAACGCCATTTGTTACAGACCGGTCACACCTATGTCAATCCGTAACTCCTCCACCGCATCCGTTGAACCTGAACGAAAGGGTTCAGTAGCTCCGCGTGAGCGAATTGTGTCATGCGCTGCTGAGTTGTTTCGAAGGTTTGGCATACGCGGCATTGGCGTTGATGCTATCGCGGAGGCCGCCCACACCAACAAAATGACCCTTTACCGGAAATTTCGGTCGAAAGACGATCTGCTGTGCGAGACCCTGCGACAGGTAACGCAACATGCGTCGGTTTTTTGGACTGAACTCGATCAGGACGACCAAACGGATGCTGCCGCGAAACTTACATCTTGGGTAGAATTTCACGTCCAGCGGTTGGAGCAAGAGCCGGGAGGATGCGATTTGGCAAACGCGGTTGTCGAGCTTCGAGACAACACCCACCCCGCATATGCAGTTGTCCAAGAATTTAAGACGGAGCAACGAAACCGACTGGCGGCTTTATGCACGGCAGCTGGAGCTACCGATCCTAATCTACTCGCTGATACGCTTTCTCTGTTGCTGGAAGGCGCGCGTGTGAACCGCCAAGCCACGGGGGCCGATGGTTCCTCACGTCGTTTGCGGGAGTCTTGCAACGCGACCATCGAAGCGTTTGCCCGTCATGAGAGCAACCAGTAGTAACTAAGCTCAGCAGGCATCCGGCGTTCTCTTTGCCACGTAACTCCGGCTGGCTACGGTTCGTCGGAGGCTGTTTCTTGGGGGTTCCTGCCATTCGTTTAGCGCGAGAGTTGTGTTGGCTGAGACAGCGGTTGCTACCTGGTAGCTCGGGGCAGGGCCCTCAGAGCTACACTCACTCTACGGGAGTCTGAAGAGCGCACAGTCTAAACCAAGGCTTATCAACGTGGACAGCATCTATTGACCGCTGAGTCTGCTACAGAATTGCGACAGCGAAGCGGCGCGTGAAACATTCTACAGCCCACAGCGTCCGTTCCTCGACTATTGCAGCGCACACCTGGGTTTCGTCACGACGGCGCTGCAGCGGTGTTGATCTGCTGTAGGTCGTAAGACTGTTTCTTTAGTGTTCTCGACGATTACATTGATGTCGAATTTCTTCCACAAAATCCGGCATGACGTCGTTCTGGTGCTGTTGGTTGGACGCGACGATCAAGGGTGGTGTCTAGTTAGCATCCTTAGAAGACCGCGGAGAAAGTTCACGGATTGCCTGGCCGACAATCGCCTTTTGTTTTGCGCAAGAGGTGGAAGCTGGTTAAGAAGGCCAGGACATGAGCACTCTAGAGCTTCGAGCGCGGCCGTTCATCCTCGACTGCGTCCCCAACATCGACCGCGCGCATCGGCTCGAACGAACTCTATTTCATTAGCGCGTGGGCTTGCATGGATCACCTCAGTACAGACGACAGGATTAAGGTTCGCGATATCTACGAGAACCTCGTTACGGCAGATTGGTTTAACCGGAACGCTGTAACCGAGCGCGAACTCTTGATTCTTGTGCTCAGCAAAGTTCGGCAGGAAGTCTCCTCGAACCTGTTGCAAGAGTGCCGTGCGGAAGCACTGTCCCGCTTTTCCAAATAAGGCGATTCAAACCTAGTTCGATATCTACCTCGATTGCAAGGTTGGCATCGGTGCTGAAAGTTTTCCTTTCATCTCAGGTTTTGCGAGCGTTAAAGTCAGTACCGACACATAGGTAATTCGTGGACCACTGAATATTAGAAATAACTAAATTAGGAAAGACAATGACAGAACGTAGGTTGAACGAAGGAAGTACAATTTTTGCGAGTGAATGCAGTTATGCTCTTTGCACTATATTTGAAGTACGACCGGGCTACTTTGACGACAACGGATACGGATCGGTCGAAACGTTGTCGTGCCGTTGATCAATTGATCCGCGTTCTATCGGCCCCTTGCAGGGCGATGCGCAACTGGTGCCAGACGAGATTGAAACGCTACGCATGCTGAGTGGTGAACCCTGCCAGTTGTTAAATTTCATGTATATCTGGATTTCGTGCGCATGTGCGACGCCCACGAGAAATCGAGGGCACGGCGATTCTGCAAGGACCAACCAGCCGCGATAAGCAGACGATAACTGCTCGCGATCTCTGCTCCGTTATGTCTGTAACCCTCGTTTTACGCAACGTGAGCTCGCATAAATATTGGTGTACCTCAGCCAAATGTCTGCATGGTATAAGCCTCGTGTGTCGACCGAAGCCGCAGGGAGCCACCGCGCCACATGTCCTATCGCACCATGTTCCCGCACCTTATAGCGGCAGCTCTGTTTCTTCTTGGCCCGCCACTTGCCTTCGTAGAGGAGCCGGCCTTGCCGCGTGGTGCCGAGACCGCGGGTAACGCGCCGCCCAGCGAAATCATGCTACGCGCGGCACCCCTGATGCAGGCGGGGAGGGGCGACGAGGCGACGTTCTGGTTCTATGCCGGACAACTTCGCTGGCGCTCACGCTTGAACGGCGGCCCAGCTCAGGACCCGACCGGCGAACCCGCTCTGTTCTCGTCGCTGTTCGAGACACTGGGGCCGTCCGTCAATGCTTGGGCCTTCGGAGATATACCCAAGCTCCAGCTGACGATCGACGCCGTGCTTCTTTGGGACGAACGTTATCCTGATCCTTCGCTGGATCCGGCCGTACACGAGCGGACGCGGGCAGGGCTGACGGCCGTTCGAGACCAGATCGGCCGAGAAGCGGACATGATCAGAGCTGAGCGCGCCTCACGTGGTCTGGAGAACCGATAATGCTGCGCATGAGGTGTTGCATCGACATGGAACGCTTGTCCCGCCTGCTGCTCGCCTCCGCGATGCTACTTGCCATCCCCGGATCCGCATCGGCGCAGGATGGTCCTGTCGCGGTTCCGTTGCGCAGCGGCCTGGAAGGCGCACTGCGCGGCTGCGAGACTTGGGTCCTCGACCCGTCAAGCTGGCTGAACGATCCGGCGCGCTTCCTCGCGGCCATCGATCTTGGCAGCGCGGTGTACGAGACCGAGAAACTGCCCGAGCCGCTCCTCCCCCCTGAGCCCCTCCGACGCGGCAACCGCTACTGGCGGATCAATGCCGGACCCAACGAGGGTTACGCGCTGGTGGTCTCGCGCGACATCCCGATGTGCCACATCACGGGCGGCGGCGGGGTCGACTTCCAGCCAGCGGCCGAAGCCATGGCCGCCTCGCCGGACTTCTCTGATCGCTGGGAGCGCATCGGCGAGGAGCGTCAAGAGGGCATGGTCTCGACCTTCTTCCGACTGCGTGAGGAGCCAAAGCTGGCGTTGGTCCTCAGCCGTGCCGACGCGCCGGGTGCACGACGTGACCGCGCCCAGGTGATTGCGACGGCGACCTACGACCTTGGTCGCTGAGGCGACGCAACTTCGTCTGGCCAGCGTGGTGGAAACGGTAAAACAAGAACCTCACCGCCCGGCGGGATCGGTCCCAGATGGCGCAGCACACGGTCATAGTTCTGATCGCTCGGGGAGTAGCGAAACTCACCATGTCCGACGACGGACCCGTCTTCGCTTTCGGCTCGCAGCCATAGGACCAGCGTGCCATCGGGCTCGCTATGCGCTGAGCCGATCGCCGCCTCCGCGGAAGGAGGAGCCGGCGCATGCCCCTGCGAACGGGCTCGCCTGTTGGCGGACGCCGCCAACGCTTCCAGCACTGCGACGAAACGTGGTCTTGGACAATCGGAGCCGACCTCCTGCAGGACGTCGTCGCCATCGAACAGGGCGACGCTGCACAGTTGGTCGGTCGGCTCGCCGATCATTGGCGGATCGGGATCCGGCATGATCCAGACCTCGTTCCCGGACGCAATCATGTTGCGCCGCTCGTCATCCGAAATGGCATCGGTGCGTTCGCTTTGGATCTTCACCGGCCCTTCCGCATCGGACAGACGGGTTGTTGCCTGCCGGATCGTCATGAGGTCGAGATCAATGACGATCCAGCGAGCCAGCGGCGACAGGACGTTGCCGGTCGTGACCAGCATCCCGTGACGCGGAAGTTCACCGGCAGGAAAGTCATCGAATGCTATCGTACCGTTTCAGACACAAATGAAGTGAACGAAACGCCGATTAGACGCAGAACAAAAGCGGGCGTTCGCCTTGGCTCCAGCAAAAAACTCTCACGCTGTAACGGAATGCTCTCGGTCGAGAGTTTCCTAGGAAATGTGTTTCCCGCAATAGCATTGCCCTGCTGCAGCGTAAGAGTTTAAGACCGCGTCGGTTGGCACGAGCGGAGGAATGCTTTTGAAAAGCGAACGCATGAAGATGGAAGCGGGAGAGTGGTATTGCTGCATCGATCCTGAACTCGATGCGCTGCGAAATTTGGCGAGACTTGCCGTGCACGCTCACAATAGTATGCCGCCAAACGAGCGGGGAGCAATGGCCCCAGAACTTCGCGTCTTGTTTGCCGAGCCGGGCAATGCTTTCATCGAGTCACCATTCCATTGCGCCTACGGAATGAATATCAAACTTGGAGACCGCGTTTATATCAACGCAGACTGCGTCATACTTGATACCGCATTGGTCTCGGTAGGCGACGGCACGATGTTTGGACCTGCAGTCCAGATATATTGTCCAGAACACCACCAAGATGCGGCCCTACGCAAGGCGGGGCTCGAAATTGGGCGGCCTATCACCATTGGCAAGGATGTCTGGATCGGAGGAGGTGCCATAATACTTGGCGGGGTGACTATCGGCGATGGAGCGACCGTGGGCGCGGGCTCGGTAGTAACCCGGAGTGTGGCGACCGGGGTTACGGTTGTCGGAAATCCGGCGCGACCGATTCGCTGACGACGAGCTCACGGTCATGTTAAGTCAGATGGGGTATAGTGAGGTTGGCAATGCTATGATCACCCCGCCGGCTTTGGCCTGGTCGGGACATGATGCCCCGACTTTAAGGCGAATGTCTAATGGGGGAAACGGCGGTATCCGTTGGCAAGACACAAGCGCTACGCATCGGTACCACCGCTGTCGTCACCGTCCTGTCCGGGCTGAAGTACGAGTAGGAGCGAAACGATCTTCGAACGCATCGAACGCGGAAGCTTACTCATTGCATCGATGACGTCGTATCCTTCCTTGCTCGATCTATAAGACTGTTGACGTTCGAGGCTTGCCATGGATTCTCCAGCCATCTTGTCGCTGAGAGCCAGATCCTCGAAGAAGTACGTTATTGGCGTCTCAAGAGCGATCGCTATCTCGTAGAGCTTCGACGTGCTTATACGGTTCGTCCCTCGCTCATATTTCTGCACTTGCTGGAATGTAATCCCCAACCCGTCCGCGAGGTTTGTCTGAGACATTCCTACCTCGTTTCGCCGCATCCGGACGCGGCGGCCCACGTGAATATCGACAGGGTGCGGGCCCTCAGCGTTCATTTTGCCTCTGCTCATCGGTCCCTCGTGTTTCAATCGCGACTCAACGAGAGCCAAGCTGCCAATAGCACAGGCAATCATCGATTACATTCGACAGAGACGGTGATGAAAGCGACCTAACTGGTCTCCTATGTCGCGAAAGGACCCGGCTGTGAGCACAAGGTCAGTTTGCCACACCTGTAGCGATTTTTATATTGAAGGCAAAACTGACTGTGGCGACGGATCGAACTTGTTCATCACTGATGTCCACCTGTAAATTCTCAGGCGGCGGGAAGTGTTTACAGACAAACTGGGCGAGCGCGGTTACGCCTGTCTCAATCGCCTCGTGCGAGTTCATGGCTTCAATCTCAACTTCCGCCTCTTTGCCGTCCAAACATGCCGACTTCCTTCGGCTGATCGGATATCCGCCATCGATGGGCAAGACTACGCTGGTCGGTCCCCCACTACATCGTCCTCCAATGGCGAAGCGACTTACCATGCTTTTACCTTTCTTCGTTATTTAGCATGCCCAGTGCGAGTTGTGCGCGCGGAACTTTGATAGTGACAAACATGAACGGCGCAGCTTTCTTTCTAGCAGTGAATTTTATTATAGCCGTATCGTTCAGTACGGTATTTGTTGCCGTTGCAACCCGCAGCCGCTCTCGAATAGCTACGCTATGGCTGGCAGCAGGATTCGGTGTCGCTTCTCTCTCAGCGATCTGTGAGCTGTTGGTGGCTTACGCGTCGATGACGAAGTTCTGGGCGCTTGGCGCTTTTTCGACCTTGCTAGTTGGGATGGTACTGCTTGCGGTTGGCATCTGTCGTCTTCACGGGCATCGGCCAAACACGTTGGCAGTTCTAGGATTTGTACTTGCGTGCCTTGGGTTGTCTTGCGCCATATACGACTTACCTCGTGGAAGCGTGACGCAAGCTGTCTTGTACCAAAGCCCGTTCGCGATCGTATTTCTCCTCAGCGTCTGGTCACTCCTTACATCGCAGAGGCGTCAGGCAATTGACCGCTTCCTTACTGGCTTGCTTTTATTCACCAGCTTTCATTTTTTGATGAAAGCGGGGTTCGCCGTGCTTGTCGGGTCTGGTGCTACGGCCAAGGACTACATTCACACAAACTACGCTATAATCTCACAAGGCGTGACTGCTGTGCTGGTCGTCGCTGTCGGACTAACACTTCTTACCACACTTGTCTTGGATATCATGGCAGACGAGAGGAGCAATTCAGAGGGCGACATGCTCTCCTCTCTGGCTAACAGGCGGGGCCTTGACCGGCGTGTCGCTTCGATCTTAGCGAAATATCCCGAAGGGAAGCACGCCGTTGTCCTTTGCGACCTCGATCGGTTCAAAAGGATCAATGATGCTTACGGCCACCATGTCGGTGACTTGGTGATCCAGGGTTTCGGACAAATGTTAAGTAGATCGGTTCCTGAAAATGCCGCCTCCGGGCGCATAGGAGGTGAGGAGTTCGCGGTGTTCTTGCCTAACACGGAAATCGAAGTCGCGGTACGTGTGGCTCAGACGCTGCGCACAGCAACCATGGCCTTGCCTGGCCTTCCAGATGACCTTCAGGTCACTGCCAGTTTCGGTATCTCGACACTCACGTCTTTTGACGGACTGAGTGAAGCCTATCGCCGAGCTGACGAGGCACTCTACAAAGCGAAGCATTCAGGCCGAAACAGGGTCAAGATAGCGAGCAACGACTACGCTCTGCCCAGCCCGACACGAGCTCTAGCTGTGCCTCGATATGAATAAGCAATGCTTACCCGACTGAGGGCGCCATTACAAATGCATACGCGCGCAGTTGATACTCCGTGCGTAGATGTTTTGTGAATAGTCCTGACGCGTAGGCCCAAAAGGGCTTTGCATCTTCGCTACGAGCATGGCCGGTAAAAAGTCTGTATCATACCAACGGTCATCTTTTATGTTTGCGCATCTTGCACGTGTGGTGCAGCGATCTAGGTATCGGGGCCGCGGTCGTCTGGTGGGGCGTTGCCTGCCTGTAGTGCGTTTGCTTGTGAATTGTGCTCGTGAGAATTTCCGCAATCATCTTACGCAACCTTGGCAGGTTCTGTCCTGGACGAACCAATGTTGGAAGGATCGCGCGGTTAGCGGTTTTGAGTAGAGATATCCTTGTGCTTCATCACAGCCCATGTCCGTCAATGCATCCGCTGCCTGAGCCGTTTCAACGCCATCTGCCACAACCCGATAGCCGAGGTCATGAGATAGCGCGATCATTGAGCGGACGAGACTTTCGTCACGCTCTCCAACGTCAAGATTTCTGACAAACGACTGGTCAATCTTCACGACCGTCGTGGGCAACCTTTGGAGGTATGATAAACTGCTGTAGCCGGTTCCGAAGTCATCGATCGAAAGGGTAATACCGGCGTCGGCCAAAGCCTGCAATTTCTGCAATGCAGCGCCCGCATCCTTCATTACCGCGCTTTCGGTGACTTCTAATTCAAGGAGCGATGGATGGATGCCGTAGCGAAGCAGCGCTACGATCACCCGTTCTACAAAGTCCTCCTCTTCCAGATTTGCCGACGAGACGTTGACAGATATAGGGACCGTCAGTCCTTGTTTTATCCACGAGCGTACCTGACGAAGCGCCGTATCAAGAACCCAGCTGGTCATATCTCTGACGTGCGTCGAGCTCTCAATAATAGGGACGAACTCCCCTGGAGATATGCTCCCCAGTTCAGAGTGGTACCAGTGCAAAAGCACTTCAGTTGCGACGCACTGCCCGGTCGCAAGTGAGAGGCGCGGCTGGAATACCAACGACAATTGCCCGTCAGCCAGTAATGCAGAATCAAAATCTTGCAGCAGCCTGAAACTGCGACGGTGTCTGTCATCGCTTTCGGCTGAGAAAACATCAACCTGCAGGCCGTTCAGGCGCGCATCTTGAGCAGCGCTACCCATAGCCCTCAAGAGGTCATCCGGATCAATACCAGCACCAAATGGCGCCATGCCTGCAACGGGTGTCATCATGAACTGGAAGCTTAAGGCCGATTGCAGTCCCAGAAGCAGGGCAGTGACATCATCGATGCACTTTTCCCGGACGCGTTCAGTCGTTACGACCGCGAACTGAGTTGCCGAAATATGATAGGCAGTGCGTCCATCCAATTTCGTCCTCAGAAAACGTGCGGCCTCTCTGACGCCTCTATCAATCTCCGCAGGACCAAGCACACGAGACAGGTGGTCGATCTGTTTGGTTTCGGCCAGGTCTATGAGAACCGCAAACCGCTGGATGTCGCCGGTATCATCCTGCCCAATGTCACTGATGTCGTCCAAAAATTGTGTTCTGTTCGGTAAGCCGCTTATCGGATCAATACGTCCAAAGGCATGTTGCAACTCGATCTGTGCCATGACCATGGCTGCAAGGTCCGTCAGTGATGCAATTTCTTCGGTGGTTGTTTCTCGGGGCAATGTCCCGAGAACACACAGCGCCCCGAGCCCAAACCCGTCGCGTGTGACCAAGGGGGCCCCGGCGTAGAAGCGGATGCCACTTTTACCAAGCGGGCTGTACTTGTAACAATCATCCTTCGCCATGTCTGGGATCACCAGGACGTCGGTACTTTCAGCAACCTGGGCACAGGGGGCTCGATCTCTGGGTATGGTTTGATGGTCAACGCCGACACGAGACTTAAACCACTGCCGATCAACGTCGGTTAAGGAGACAGCTGCGATTGGGAGATTGAATATTAGGCTCGCCATCCTTGTGATGCGATCAAAGATCTCGCTTACTGGTGTGTCCAGCAAATCGAGGTTGTACAAAGCATCGAGACGATTAGCCTCTTCTATTTTGATCATCTGACGTTCATCCAAGGCTTGCACTCCCAGGATTACCTAGTGCGGTAAAAGAATTGAGATATGAATAAACTAAGCTTTCGAACTCTGTGCGTATGCTCGAAATAGCTTATATTGAGATCGTCATGGCAGTCGCTCTCTTCCCATCAAAAAGCTAAGCGGCATCTTCCTCAATCGCGAGCTCTTTCAAGAGCGAATGGATTTCATCGCCACTCAGTCGGGAAGGATCGAACCCGCTGGAGGAACCGATACCGGCGAAGCGCTCAGCGTGCATATCCGATCGGCCGATAAAGCCCATCGCCCAGTTCGGGAAAGACCGATGGCCTATTGGGTCTAGCGCGAGCAGCGAGACATCACCGTGTCGCTCGTCCTGTTGGATACGCTCGAATGCGGCTTCTACTCTGTCCAGAGGTCCTTCGAGGACTTGGGCAAAGCACCCCGCATTAAACAGGAGCGCGCCGGTAATCTCGTTGCGCTCGTTGTTCACCCGGCTTTTGGCCAGGATCTCGTCGACATTCGAAGCAAATACTGCTTCGTCGTGGGCGATATGATTGCGGCTATAATAGACGAGCCGGTACATGCTGCTAGCCATGAATGAATTCCTTTTTCTCTAAATCGTTTTGCGCCAGAAAGGCAGGGACTTGATCCGTGCCCATTGGCCGACCGGTGAGATATCCCTGGACGTGCGTGCATCGCTCGCCGCGGATCCGCGCCAGCTGTTCAGCGGTCTCGACGCCCTCGGCTGTGATGGCCATGCCGAGGCTCGTGCCAAGACTTGCGATCGATCGGAGGATTGCCTCGCTATCAGCGTCGTCGCCGGCAACAAAGGAGCGATCAATCTTGATCTTGTTGAATGGGAACTTCTGTAGATAACTCAACGACGAATAGCCGGTCCCGAAATCGTCCATCGAAATCTTAACACCTCGATCGCGCAGGGCCCTCAGCGTCTGAATAACGTTGTTAGTATCATCGAGCAGCGCACCCTCGGTGATTTCGATTTCAAGTCTTTGAGGTGGCAATCCCGAGTTCTTAAGCGCCGATGCGACTGTCTCGAGCAGCGTGTCGGCCTTGAACTGAAGCGGTGAGACGTTGACAGCAACGATCATCTCACCTGGCCAGGACATAGCTTCGATACAGGCAGTACGCAGCACCCACTCGCCGATCTTCACGATCAAGCCATTCTCTTCAGCAACCGAAACGAACGAAAGAGGCGGGATATTACCCTTGATCGGATGCTCCCAGCGCAAAAGCGCCTCAAAGCCGTCCACGCTATTGGTGGCAACGTTGAGAAACGGTTGGTAGTTTAGCTTAAACTGCTTAAGCGCCAACGCACGACGCAGATCGATCTCCATTTCGCGGCGACCGAGGAGCAGAGCATCCATGCCGCTCTCAAACTTGCGGTAACGGCCACGCCCGGCCTTCTTGGCCTCGTACAGAGCAAGGTCACCATTGCGCAGTAGGTCACGCGGCTGGATCGCATTGGTCCCAAGTGCGACGCCGACGCTCGCGCCGATATTTATGGTGTGGCCGTTGATGACATATGTGCGGCCGACGAGGTCCACGAGGCGAGATGCGACCGTCACGGCCTCCACCTCCTCATCGACGTTATGCTGCAGGACAACAAATTCGTCTCCGCCTAACCGAGCGACGATGTCACCCTTGCGACAAGCAGCCGTCAGGCGGTCGGCTACCTTCTTCAACAGGAGGTCGCCCACCGCATGTCCAAGCGTGTCGTTGACCATTTTAAAGCGATCGAGATCAAGGCAGTGAATGGCGACCGACGAGGCAGCCGGACCGTCGCTTAGAGCAAGAGAGAGGTGGGACAGAAGTGCGTTGCGCTTCTTAAGACCAGTCAGCTCGTCCAGGGTTTCTGGCATCTCGGCGACCGCCGAGTCGCTCGGAGGTCGCAGATCGATAAGGAAGCGCCCTTCGCCGAGGGGAGCAAACGCTGCTTCGAACTTCTCGCCGTTCAATGAGGTCAGGATAGCGGATGGGGTGCCTGTAAGCCAAAACGTAGAGCCCGGAAACAGCGAGTGTACGTCACATCCAACAACTGCTCCGAATACAATTTGGCCTGCCAAATTTGAGTAAATGACGATAGCATCGGCGTCGGCGACGAGGACGGGATGCGGCAAGTTTTCAAGAACCTGCTCGGCACTCGGCGTTCCAGGGGAATACTGTGCAGACCTGTTTGGTGAAAGTGTAGCAAGTGACATGACGGCCTACCAGTGCGAGTTGTCCGAAAGTAAGTGGAAGATATTACTCAACAATAGCTTCATTTCCGAAAATATGAGGGTTCCTGGCGACAAAGTTAGTGACTGCTGAACGAATATTAGATCTAGCTTAGGTAGATGGAGACGCCGGGGTTGGCGCAACAAGCTTACTGGAGAAATGCCGAAGAGCGGCTCCTGAGGTTACGCCACATTGTCTATTATCGTGGAGGGTTAGGCAATTCGCGGACTGATTTTTAAGCGTAAGCAGGCTGTTGCGGGTATGTACTTAAAGCCGTGATTTGCGCGGCATCCTGACAACTCTTGCTTACTCAGACCGGCCGATCCCGCAGGTGCGCCACTAAATTGGTTCAATGGCTCGACCTCCGTTGTCAGACACAACGGGCGCTTGATCCACGCAAGTCGCTCCAGCCCGCCAATAGCCGCGGTATCGACTGATATCCGCGGCCTTGCCTTGCTGATCGCTGGGAGCTGAGCCTCAGAATTCCTCCCACTCGTTGGCAGCTACAGCGGCATTGCCGTAGAAGGCCGTTGCCAGCTTACGGCTCAAGGCACGGGCCGGCGAAGCTCCGGATGTTTCGCGGCGTTCTGAAGGGCGCATTGCCTGAGCGAGTGTATATCCACGTCGACCGCTTCCACCCGACAGCTTGAACTGTGACAGGAGTTCGTTCAGCGAAGCTGCATCGCGCGCCATTCCATGGCTTGCGGCAGTCTGCTCCTCGACCATTGCGGCGTTCTTCTGGGTGTCCTGGTCCATCGCGTTGACGGCGGTGTTTATTTGCTGAAGGCCGGACGATTGTTCCTGAGCGCTCTCGACGATTGCGCTGACATTGCGGTTGATTTCCTGGACTTCCGCAACGATCGTTTCCAGTGCGCGGCCGGTTTCGCCAACCAGAAGTACGCCGTTCTGGACCTGTTGGTTGGAAGCATTGATCAATGTCTTGATCTCTTTCGCAGCATTGGCAGAACGCTGAGCAAGTTCACGCACTTCCTGTGCGACGACCGCAAAACCCTTGCCGGCCTCCCCTGCGCGGGCGGCTTCGACACCGGCGTTCAGAGCGAGGAGGTTGGTCTGGAAGGCAATCTCATCAATCACCCCGATGATGTTGCCGATTTCGCCCGAAGACTTCTCGATCTGCTGCATAGCCCTGACAGCGTTCTGGACGACTTCACCGGACTTCTCGGCGCCCTGGCGGGTGCGGGCAACGAGAGAGCCGGCTTCCTGAGCGCGCTTGGCGGCGTCCTTGACGGTGGTGGTGATTTCTTCGAGCGCTGCTGCGGTCTCTTCGACAGACGCGGCCTGCTGTTCGGTTCGCTTGGCAAGATCATCGGCGGACGACTTGATTTCAGCGGAACCAGCCTCGATGCTGCGCGCATTCTCGGCAACATGTTCAAGTGCCGACTGCAGCTTTGACGCAGATGCGTTGAAGTCGTTACGGACGCCGTCGAGCGCTGAAGTAAACGGCGTATCAACGCGGTATGACACGTTGCCTTCGGAAAGCTGGCTGAGCGCTCTGGCAAGGTTCTCTACGGCGAACTTCACGTCGGCAGCTTCTTGGCTTCTCAATGCTTCGCGCTCGACGCGTTCACGTTCAGAAAGACTGAGATTGTCGATTGCCTCCTGCTCAAGGCGAAGACGCTCCAGAGCGTTGTCGCGGAAAATGGCGACAGCCTCGGCCATCATACCAACCTCGTCTTTGCGGCCCAGGCCATCGATCTCTGCGTCTGTGTTGCCGGCAGCAAGCGAAGACATGCGTTCACGAAGGCGCGCCATCGGAGCGGTGACGCCTGTGTGGGCGATCGCCATGGCAATCGCAACAGCAACCGCGATACCAATAAGCATTCCGATGAGGGCTAGCTGGATAGTGGAGGAAACTTCCGCCGACAGCTGGTCACCGCCGTTCTTGATCATATCCGTCATTGCTCCGTTGTTTGCACCAAACTTGGGAGACAATTCGATGACGATTTTGTCGAGATCGCCTGACAATGCAGTAACCTTAGCAGTGTCGCCGGCGGCATGAGCCTTCAACAGAAGGTCGCCGATGGCTGCCAGCTTGTCGATATCGAGGAGAAGCTCTTGCACCGCAGCATGACGGCTAGGAACGAGCCCTGGGACCTGCTCTAGACGACTGCGGGCTCCTGCAAGCTCCTTGCCAAAACGTTCAGAAAGATTTGCAAAAGCCGCCGACTGCGGGGCCTGAGCCAGCGCACGGCTGAGCCACGTTGTGGCTGTCCACGTGGCTGCTGCGCCGCGTGGAAGAAACGCTGCAGCGGTGCTCTCTTTATGGAGAAAGCTGGAATAGGACTGGTTCGCCGCGCTGAAGCGCTGTGTGACGAACAACAGGCCAGCGAGGGAGATGACGCCGAGGACAGCGATCGCCATCAGGAACTTGGTCTTGATCTTCAGATTTTTAAGCATGGATGACCTTCGCAGGGAAAGGAATGAGCGCAGCGGGGAGAAAGGAGACAGGAGCCGTCGTAGACGGCGCGCATCATGCGCGTAAAAGGATCTGATCGATCTCGGTGTCCTGGCGGGAAGGTAAGAGAGTTCTCATAAGAAAAGATTACTCAGGTTTCCCTTGAGTTCTGGTTTCCTTGTGAATACGCGATAGCCTGGTAGAAATATGCGCATGGGACAGCGCATGATTGCTGCCGTCAGAAATTGTTGACCCGCTAAAGCTGCGGAATGCAATAATCGCAATCAGCGCGACGCACTAACTCAGACGTTCCCGATCGTCGATTGTGTCGCATTCATATATGGCAGCCATGAAACCCAGTAACTCGGCTGAGATAGGGAAACAATGTATGCCAACAGGAACGGTTAAGTGGTTCAGCGTAGCCAAGGGGTTCGGATTCATCACACCTGACGATGGCACTGCGGACGTATTCTTGCATATCTCAAAGGTTGAGGAAGCCAATCTTCCGACCTTGGAGAACGGCATTGCTCTTCGGTATTCCATTGGCTCGCGGAACGGGAAAGTCTTTGCAGAAGGCCTCTCGGTCATTTCCAAGCCGAAGGCACCTCAACGCGAGCCTGAACCGGATAATGCAACTTCAACTTTCGAGAAAGAATTCGAGAAGGAGTGGGGTCTTCGACGGCGATAGCTGTCATGGATGCTCAAATCGTGAGCGACTTCGTTTGACGCGACATCGATCCACATTGTGCGCAACCAGCTCGGCAGCTTTGTCTAATAACCATTTGCGTGACTGGTACGTTCAGTTCAGTTCAAAGTGTGAGTATGGGATCTAGTGCCTCCGAGTACCGCGCGCGCGTTGGGTGAAATCGCATAGCGCGATAGAACCTCGAGCTGTGACACTTGAAGGGAACGAAGCTTCGTTCCGCCAACCCATGTACGACACAAATCATATTTACTGGTTATAAAGCGCGAAAAAGACACAGTAACTTGCTGAGTGGAGAGACGGGTATGGTTCGGCAGGTAGCGAGCAAGACAACTACCGATACCAACCGATTGTCATCTCGCTTAAGCCACAACGCGGTAACATCCCTGGCCTGCCAGTCTCTTATACCACGGTCGGGTCAAGAAGTAGTTATTTGGTCGCTGTCAAGTAGGTGTCCTGCAGTTCACCCCGGCAGACTCTTAGTTTTTATAACCGATAAGACCGGCAATTCACTGACTTTACTCGCTATCGAACGAGCGTGTCGTGAGATCACCACGATACTGAACCGTTGGAGGCTGCTGTTTATTCCACCCAATCTGACGCTTTCCCAAATTCATTGGTGGGTAGATTTGTGCCGAAGGTCCAGCTCTTTGGACATTCAACGGCGGACAGGCGTTGCATGCACCACTGGTCGAGTCTTGAATGGAGACCGATTTCCGCGTTGGCAGAAACTGGAACGATGAACGCTTTTAACCGCGCGCCTGAGGGAGTCGATTTTAGGCGAACGGACGCCCGCTCCACCTCCGGATGACGCTCGAGTTCGGCTGCAACCCGCTGAGGCCAGACATTAACCCCTCCCACCTGCACACCGCCATCCCGCCTGGCGCCGACGGTGAATGAACGGTTGCCCGTTCTGATAAATTCATCCGGTACATCATACGATTGCTCACCTCTTTCAAGCCGCGTCAAACTGCCGGCAGGGTCTCCGTCACTATTTGGGAAGCGCCAATGTGGCATCAAAGTGAAGCCATCGTCCGGATGTCGACGCCACCCAATACCAGCGGTCTCAGTTGATCCGTAGAGTTCGGTCATGCCGGAAAGACCGCGCTCAAGGAGCGACATTACTAACTGAGCTGGGCAGGGAGCGGTCGATACGACGCCGTTAACACCGGGCGGCCAGGCTGACACTGTCCTGTTTATAGCCGCCCATCGATCAGGAAACGTAACGACAAGGTCCCCAGGCACCAGCTCGTAATTCAAAAAACTATGCGTGCACGTTGTCTCGGCGATCACCTCCACGCCCAACTCGTCAGCCAGAAATGCAGTGAGAATGCAGCCGTAAATGTGATGCGCCGGAGTCAGTGCGATAATCCGGCGGCAGGACTGGAAATAACCAGCCAGAAACTGAGCTTCTTCGATCAGGAAAGTCGCATCATGCGTGTATCGCCTAGGCAGTCCGGTCGATCCAGACGTCAGGAAGGTAATTTTCGATATGCCCTGATCCCACGCCTCTTCGATCGCTTTCAACCAGCCTCCAAATGTCTCAATCTCCGTGAGGTTAGGGGTTGATGTGCTTTCGTAGAGATGAAACATCTCGTTGACGGCGGCACCAATCGCCATAGTCTCCAGGGAGTCGAGCCCTAGCCCGCTGCCCGTTCCATCTCTCAATGAAAGGTCTGCGTGCCAGACCTCATTAGCGGCAGCAGCCGAGTTACCCGGGCGGGAAGATGGTCCCCGCTGGGTTTTCAACTCGGCTTCGATGAGGCTTTGCAATACACGCGCAGCCGACCTCGGGCTCAGCATTTGCTCATTGCGTCTCGTTTGCAGTCAGTGGTGGGGCAGTCCTGTTGCGGCCCGCGCGCTTGGCTTGATAAAGAGCTGCGTCAGCATCAGCGAGTATGGAAGCAACGCTTTGCTGCGCGCCCAGTCCCTCGGCGCAACCAAAACTGGCAGTCACACAGATTGTCGACTTTTGCGTTACGATCGCAGTTGATGCGATAATTTTGCGAAGGGACTCCGCGAGCTCAACTGCTTCCTCCAAAGCTGCACCTGGAAGAATGATAGCAAACTCTTCTCCGCCTATCCGCGCAAAAACGTGTCCAGGGCGAACTGCATTGATACAGACCTTCGATATGGTCCGTAGCGCATCATCACCGGCACCATGGCCATAGCTATCGTTGATCAGCTTGAAATGATCGATATCAAAGGTAACGAGCGCGAACGGTCGTCCGAGCCTTTGGCTACTGATATGTTCCCTGTTGGCCGCATCGAAAAAAGCGCCACGATTATAAGCACTGGTTAGATGGTCGGTCTGCAAAAGCTTCTTGAGTTCCCGCATATCCGTGTCACGGCGCTCCACCTCGCGCATAATGACGGTGTACCCTCTGATTGACCTCTGGTCGTTTGACAGTTCGTCGACACAGACTGCGATCAGGCTTTGGCACCAGTATCGCTCTCCATTTTGACGAGACCCCCAGCCTTCATCCAGATGCCAGCCGTCTTTTCGCGCCTGTTCCAGGCGATGCGCCGTGGATAGCAGAGTTCCTTCTGGTCGATCTTCCATCAAATCCTCAACCGAGAGCCCATTGAGTTCGCTTTCGTCGTATCCAGTTTGCAGGCTGAGAGTGGAATTTACAGCGTTTATACGACCATCTGGGCCTAGAGACGCAACACCAAAATCTTTGACGCCTTCCAGAAGTGACCCGAACCAGGTCTCTGCTTCTCGTAGCCGGCGTTCCTGGCGCACCTGCAAAGAGACATCCGCAAGGGTGACCACGTAGCGCTCATCCTTGAGCTTAACGATCGTGCAGCTGAGGACCTTCGGTGCGTCTGAGCTACCGGTATCCTCTGGGCCAAGATATATCCGGTGGTTGGAACAGATCGTTCCGCGCTTCGCGCTGAAGTCTTGCACCAACGAACGCAGCTCAGGTGCGTAGTTTTGAAGGGCCTCCAGGAGGTTCGTCGCCATCCCGTCCGTCGATAGCGACATCATCAGGTTCATAGCGAGCGGGTTCATCAGCCGTATCGTGCCGTCCTTCTCGATGTCGACAAGGCCGACTGGACAAGCATATACAAACTGCAGGAGTTGTTCGTATTCGTCGTCTTGTGGTTGCTGCACTGGAGGATGCCCGGTTATCGCTGGATTAGGATGTATCTCAACGTCATCTCGCTGCTCTTGAGCAATCGCAAGCGGACAGGTGTCGGACGCATTCGCAATGTCAGTACATAGGGAATAACGTCATCTATTTCAGACTCATCCTCAAAGCGCTGCGCCACTAAAAAATTGTTCATGCACTGGGCGATTTCGTTGAAGTAATCGCAGTCCAGGACGCTTTCTCGCCGGAGCCCGGCAAGGGCAGATTCCCGTGCGTTGTAGCGACAAACCATTCCGCTTGCATCAAGACCAATGACGCCAAACTCAACCGAGTCGAGCTGGTCATCGTCCATAGCCTCCAGCTCTGCCCCGGAAATATTCTCGAATACCGATGTCACAGTTGGCCTCTATTGTTTGAGTTGCGGGATAGGGCCACCGGTCGGACATCAAGTCAAGGCAGACAAACATTACTGGGTAGGTTCGGATCCCTTCAAGACCCCCAAGACGGCTGCATTGCGTGCCGCCAAGTTAAAGGAAGCATAACGAAGTTGCTGCGGTAACGCTCAGCTTTTGGAACAGTTGCTTTATCAATTTGAGATCCACGGATCGTGCAGCAAATCTTGTGCTGGCAACCGGGTCGTAGTTCGCCTAGGAAAGACCTATGCAAGAACAGGACGACCATATTCATCCGGAGGCGGCAGTCGCTCCCGGCTACCTGGCCAATCACGCTGCCCGTGTGTTCAACAGGCTGGTAGATACGGCCTTGCGACCATACGGGCTTTCGCTTTCTCTGATTGGCCCGATCATGCTCCTTTCCTGGAAGGGACCGATGCTCCAGCGCGACCTTGTGCGTTCCTCCGCAGTCAAGCAGCCGGCGATGGTCGCGATCCTCGACAAGCTGGAAGCGCTGACGCTGATCCGCCGGTCGCCCTCGTCAATCGATCGCAGGGCGGCAATGGTCGAATTGACGAGCCAGGGGCAAGAGGCAGCCCGGCGGGGACGCGACGCGCTACTAGCTGCAAATGCTAGGGGGCTGGAAGGCTTTTCATCCGAGGAGGCAATGTCAATGGTTCGCCTTTTCCAGCGACTGATCGATAATTTCGAGCGCTGACGACGGAACAAATATATCACGAGTGATGTTCTTTACGGAAAGGAGATCATCGCATGTCCCGTCGCATCCTCATCACCGGCGCAAGCGTCGCCGGCAATACAGCCGCTTGGTGGCTAGGCCATTACGGCTTCGACGTAACAGTCGTCGAAAGCACCCCAGAGTTTCGAGACGGTGGGCAGAATATTGACATCCGGGGTTTGGGCCGTGAAGTGCTGCGCCGGATGGATTTGGAACAGGCAGCCCTCGATCGCGGAACAGGGGAAGAGGGGACTGTCTGGATCGATGAGCATGGCGGAGAGGTCGCCAAATTCCTCACTGCCGATTTCGGTAGCGCTGGCCCAACGGCGGAGATGGAAATCCTACGTGGGGATCTTGCTCGCCTCCTGTACGAGTCAGCCCGCAACTACGCGACGTTTCGTTTCGGCGATCGCATCGATCGCATCGATCCCATCGAAGAAGGCGCAGAGGCGGTCTCGGTTGCCTTCTCGAGCGGGCAGACCGAACAATATGATGCGGTCGTCATCGCGGAGGGCGTAGGCTCATCGACACGCGAGCTGGTTTTCCCTCAGGAGAACAAACCGCGATGGATGGATCTCACCATCGCCTATTTCACCATACCGCGACATGCCGACGACGATAAGATGTGGCGCTGGTACAATGCGACGGATGGCAGAAGCATATCGCTGCGGCCCGACACGCATGGAACGACGCGGGCCATGCTGTCGCTCCAGCAGCCACCGAACGGCGAGCAGGAATGGACCGTCGAGCAGCAGAAGGCCTATCTCCGCGAGCGATTTGACGATTCCGGCTGGCAGGCGCATCGGGTGCTGGCCGGCTTGGAAGAGACCGAAGATTTCTACTTCGACGTGCTGCGGCAGGTGCGCATGGATCGGTGGTCGAAGAGGCGCGTCGTGCTTACCGGCGACGCGGCCTGGTGCGCAACACCGCTTGCGGGGATAGGCGCTACACTCGCTGTGACAGGCGGCTATGTGATTGCCAGCGAGCTGCGGCGGAACGGCGATATTAGGCAAGCCTTCTCCGCCTATGAAGAGGCGATGCGGCCAATGGTCGAGAAAGGGCAGGGCGTACCAAAGATTGCTCCCCGCATGATGAACCCGCACAGCCGGCTCGGCATCAACCTGCTGCATAACACCCTCCGCATAGCGAGCAAGCCGGCTATTCGCGGTCTTGCCACCAAATTGTTCGCAAGTGAACCGGATGGACCTGATCTTTCGCGATATGAGAAGTTGCCTTTGCACCAACGACCTCATCGAACTGGACCTTGAGGTTTAGGTCGGAATCCCCGTGGAGCGGGTGGCGTTCGTAAGCGCACGGTCAGATTGTTGACGTTCCGCACCTATCTTTGACAGATTGCTTTAAGCCAGAGCTGGCTTCTGCTTTTTGATAGGCTGCAACCGCTGCCGTGTTGTGCTCGTGATCATACCAAACCGCTTCCACTGAAGAGTTTTGGACATCATGGCGCGGGGAGATGCCAAACTCGCGCTTGTACTCCCTGCCACAGTTGCCCCTGACCTATGATGCAAGCGAACGGCTCAAGGGCGTCGCGGGCAATTGGTGTGGGCAGGCTGTCTCAACCCGGTTTCGTCCAAGGGCTTTTGCTCGGTACAGAGCACCATCGGCGCTCGCGAGCATTTCGGCGAGGTCATGGCAGTCCGGTGCCGCAAGACCAATACTGACGGTCGCTTGGGTCTTCAGGCCCTCTGCTTGCGCGGCTGCGATGGCGAACCGGCGTGCGATCACTGAGCCACGACTGAGAGCTTGATGATGGTTGCACCGTGGCAGGAGTGCGGCGAATTCCTCACCACCCAGCCGGACAAGAAGCGCGTCGGGTCCCGCTTCTTCGCGGGCGGTCTCTGCGAACAGCTTGAGAATCTGATCTCCGACTGGATGGCCGTGACGGTCGTTGATCGCCTTGATGTGGTCGAGGTCGAAGGCAAGCAGGGAGACGGGGTGGCCTTGCCGCTCCCTTATGATCCGAGCTGCCTGCTCAAAAAAGGCGTGGCGGTTCGCAAGCCCGGTCAACTGATCGGTTTGCGACAGGCGGAGCAGGTGCTGCTTCTCCTCCTCTCGAACGATCATCAGAAAAGACATCGGCATCGCTACAGAATACAAGACGGCCTCGTACATCGTCGCCTTTCCGATGGTGGGGAGAATATCTGGCCCGTACAGCTGAAGGAGGATAGGGGCAATGAACGCGCGGCAGAGGTAGAACACGGCGTGGAAAGCCGAGATCGATACTGCGATCGGACGCGAGCGCAATCGCTGGACCGTGCGGCTGCGCAGAAGTATCCAAGATGTCAGGCCGCAGGTCAGCGCGATGGGGACAGACGAGACATGGTTCCAGAAGGCGGCCGGGAAGTGCGTGCCAGCGATCGCCCAGGCGAGAGCCAGGAGGCTTAGCGCTCCAGCAGACGACCAGACATATCGGTGACCGTCGAGGCCGGCGATGGCGTTGAGGACCAAAAGGTAGCCCAACATCATCAGGATGTTCGTCGCCCCCATGCCGAGCGCGACCTGGATTTGGCTGCGGTTCATTGCAAGTGCGCAGCCGAGAACGAACGCGAAGAGAGCCGCGGCCATAACACCGAGCACGCGTGCGCGACCTGGATGAGCCTGCCTTTCCCAAAGGAGAAGCGACGCTGACACCAGCAGCGTTCCGATTGTTAAGTACCAGAGAGTTTGTAAATCGATCTGCATTGCTCTGCCTGCCTTGAGTCAAAGCTTACAGGGAGATGTTTGAAGGATTCTTTACGTAGCCTCCTATGCCGCCGACATGGTTGGCGTAACGTTAAGCGTGGCGTTACATGCCTGCACTAAAGCATAGGGTTGCTTCCCGCTGTCATACAACTTGCCAGCGGATCGAATGTGACGGTCGCATCTTTAGCCGCCGCCATACCCGCACCTAGTGGAAGGTGATATGGTTTTCAGTACAGAAAACATCTTCGGTTTGCATTCAACCGAGAGCGCCATTGAAGCTGCCCGGCATATAACCGGAATGTCGCCTCGTCATTCCCAACCGCCTGCACCAAGGGAGCCGAGCGAAGCATGATCTCGCTGGGCGGCGCGTTCGCTGCCGCTCAGCGCCAGTGTGGCAAGATCCACCCTGTTGCGCCGCGACAAAGTCTGGGTCGTGTTTCTGTGACATTGGCAGGCTGGTCAGAACGAGCCGACGACAAAGTGGTAGCGCTATCATACTTCCACGAACACTTGCCAATCAACCAACCTCACACTAGCTTACGTTATGCGCGGTAGAATTCCATCTGATGTTCTTCTCCGGCCTGAAGATCTGGCTCTGCTCGAAAGAGTATTTGCGCAGGCAGTGCCGATACACGACACGCATCCCGACGAGCTCGCGATGCTGCTTTTCCGCTTGTTCCAGGAAGGAATGAGAGACGAGAAGAAACTGCTGACAGCGGCCGAAGCGTGGTTCCTGTAAGCCGACCTTGCGCCCTTTGACCCGATCGAGAGCGAGGAGGTAGCAGATGCCGTCTCGGTTATCTTCGTAAGCGGAAAGATCGAACAGTACGATCTGGTCGTCATTGCGGAGGGCGTGGGCTCATCGACCCGCCAACTTGTAATCCCTCGGCAGGCTGACACAGCGTTCCTCCACTAATGAGCTGATGAACTGCCTAAGGAATCTTAGTGATTTGATCTCTAATGACCGGGTCGTAGGTTCTGGTCCCATCAAGGAGCTATATGACCTTGCCGTTCAACACCCCAAAACGCGATACCGGCCGATCGGCAGCATCATGGGACGGCCGGAGACCGGGTCGGTGATGATCTGGCTTTCGAGCCCGAATACGGCGCGGATGTTCTGTTGCGTCAGGACCTCTTCGGGGGAGCCGGAGACATGGACCCGACCCTTTGCGATGGCGACCAGATGGTCGGCGTAGCGAGCGGCAAGGTTTAAGTCGTGCAGGACCATGACAACAGTCGTGCCACGCTCGCGGTTGAGATCGGTCAGAAGGTCGAGAACGTCGATCTGGTGGCTGATGTCGAGAAAGGTCGTGGGCTCGTCCAGCAACAGGATGTCGGTCTCCTGTGCCAGCGCCATGGCGATCCAAACGCGTTGGCGTTGACCGCCGGAAAGCTCGTCCACGGGTCTTTCGGCAAGTTCGGTCGTGCGTGTGGCGGTCAATGCCGCATCGACGGCTTCGTCATCCTTACGCGTCCAACGGGAAAACAGGTTCTGGTGCGGATGTCGGCCGCGGCTGACCAGATCGGCAACCGCGATGCCCTCAGGTGCGATCGGCGACTGGGGGAGGAGGCCCATGGTCCGGGCAAGCAGCCTGGCCGACATGCGGTGGATCGACTTGCCGTCGAGCAGAACCTGACCTTCCCGCGGGGCCAGAAGCCGCGACATGGCTCTCAGCAGCGTGGACTTGCCGCAGGCATTGGCGCCGACGATGGCCGTGATCCTGCCCGGCGGGACCGTCAGGTCGAGGTCATGCAGGATGTTGTCGGTGCCGTAACCGGTCGACAGCCCGTGGGCTTCGAGCGTGTGTTCTGGCATTGCACTGTTCATAGGGCGCTTCCGGTACGGTTGACGCGTACGATCAGGTAGATGAGGTAGGGTGCGCCCAGCGCTCCGGTCACGACACCAACCGGATAACGGCTCGGCAGCAGGAACTGACCGGCGAAATCGCCAGCCAGCACCAGCACCGCCCCGATCAGAGCTGCCGGAACTAGCGGCGAACTGCTACTGCCGACGATACGAACGGCGATTGGCCCAGACAGGAAGGCGACGAACGCGATCGGCCCCGATACGGCGGTCGCCGAGGCGATCATGCCGACGGCAGCAACCATGATCAGCATGCGGGTCCGCGCCACTCCTACGCCGAGGGCGGATGCCATATCGTCTCCGAGGCGCAGCGCTTCCAGATCGCGGCTGCGGTTGAGCAGAAGGCCGCCGAACACGGCAAGCGAAGCGAGAAGCGGGATTGCCTGGCCGAGTTGGGCACCGTTAACGCTGCCGGTCAGCCAGCGCATCGCCTCCTGCAGGTTCCAGGCCGGTGCGCTGGAGAGGATATAGGCGATGATGCTTTCCAGCATGGCCGAGATGCCGATGCCGACCAGGATAAGCCGTGTTCCGGCCACTCCGTTGCGGAAGGAGAGGCCGTAGACGAGCATGGAAACGCCGAGCCCCGCGACGACTGCGATGACTGAAACGATCGGACCGTTCAGCGACAGGACGATGATGGCAAACACCGCCGCAGCACTTGCGCCTGAGGTAATCCCGATGATGTCCGGGCTTGCCAACGGATTGCGCAACATCAGCTGGAAGGTGACGCCGCCAAGACCGAAGCTCAATCCGGCAAGAACCGACATCACAGCACGCGGCAGCCTCAGCTGTCCGACGGTAAAGGATGCGCCTCCGATCTGTTCGCCGAGCAGGACACGGATCACCTCGAGTGGTGGCGTCACGGTCTGACCGATGGCGAGGCTGAGCGCAAACAGCGCCACGACCAGCAGCGCCAGAATGGAAACCACGCTTCGGTAGCGGCGCTGTCGGCGTCGGCGATTGGCAATCAGTGTCTGCAGCGAGGTGGAAACCATCGTCAGAGTTCTCGCACGCGCTGGCGGCGTACGATCCAGATGAAGACCGGCGCTCCGATCAGCGCAGTCAGGATACCAACATCGATCTCCGCCGGCCGGGCGGCTATGCGGCCCGCAACGTCCGCGGCGATCAGTAGACAGGCGCCGCCGAGCGCCGAAAACGGCAGAAGCCAGCGGTGGTCTATCCCGACCAGCAGCCGGCAGACATGCGGCACCACAAGTCCGAGGAAGCCGATCGGGCCGCAAACGGCAGTCGTTGCGCCACAGAGAAGAATAGCGCCGATCGAGGCGGAGGCGCGAGCGAAGGCAACCCGTTCGCCCAGACCGACGGCAAGCTCGTCACCCAGTGCCAGCAAATTCAGCTTGCGGGCCGACAGAAGGCTGATCGCGAAGCCGACGGCGAGAAACGGCAGGACCGGCCAGATCCTCTCTGATGTCGCCCCGCCAATGCCGCCGATCTGCCAAGAGCGGATGCCGCCGGCTATATCGGCGCGCGGCAGAACCACGGCAATGACGAGAGACGCAAAGGCGACTGAAGTCGCGGCCCCCGCCAGCGCCAGCTTCAACGGCGTCGCGCCGCCACGCCCGAGCGAGCCGATCGTATAGACGAACACGGCAGCGAGCGCCGCTCCTGCGATCGCCCACCAGATATACGCTCCCGCAGTCTCGATCTGAAACCAGACAATGCCGATCACCACGGCGAGCGACGCACCCATGTTGACCCCAAGGATACCGGGATCGGCAAGCGGATTGCGGGTGACGCCCTGCATCACGGTGCCGGCAAGACCGAGTGCCGCACCGGCCAAGACGCCAAGAAGCGTTCGCGGGATACGCAATGCGACGGCAGCCTGGCCGAGGTTGTCCGTCCGGCCAGCGAGAGCAGCAGTGATATCGCTCCAGCTCACATCACGTGTGCCGACCGTCACCGACAACGCGCAGAGCGCGGCGAGCAGCGCCACGACACCGGCAAGCCACAGGGCGCGGTTGCGGTTCGTTAGCGCGATGGCCGATATGCGGTGTTTCGCATCGGGGCGGCGATCCGTCATCATCAGTTTGGAGCGGTCGTGCCCACGGCCTTGGACAATAGCGCCACGTAGTCCGTCAGCAGCCAGGAGATCGAAAGCGGCGTCGGGTTTGCGGCTGTGCCGAGCGGATTGCGGCTGAGCATGACGAGGCCGCCCTTCGCCACTGCCGGCATGCGCGAGGTCAGCGGATTGGTTTTCAGCGCATCAAAAAGCTTTTCGCCACCATAGGTGACGACGATATCGACGTCGTCGAAGGCATCGATCCGCTCGGCACTGACGGATCCGGAAAACTTGCCTGAGCGCGATGCTTCCACCACGCTTTTGGGCGAGGTCAGGCCGAGATCGGCAAAGAACTTCACGCGGGTATCGTGGGATGTGTAAAAATTGACCGTGCTGAGGTCGGTCGGGTCGAGATGGGTGATGAACATCGCCGACTTCCCCTTGATTTCCGGATGACCGGCGACCGTCTCGGCGATCTGTCCCTCGATCCTGGTGATCAGGGCCTCGCCTTCGTCCGATATGCCCATGCCGGCGCTGTTGAGACGGATCATCGCCCGCCAGTCTGTCGACCAGGGCCCGTCAGGAAAGGCAACGACTGGGGCGATCTGGCTCAGCGTGTCGTAGTCTGCCTGGCTGAGGCCGGAATAGGCGGCGAGGATCACATCTGGCCTTGTTGCCGAGACGGCCTCGAAATCGATACCATCGCCTTCGTCGAACAGGACCGGCGTACTGCCATCGAGTTCCTTCAGCCGTGCGGCCACCCAGGGCAGCACGCCGTCACCGTCATCATCGCCGAAATTCGCGCGAGCAAAGCCGACCGGCACAATACCAAGCGCCAGCGGCACTTCGTGGTTGGCCCAGGCGACGGTTGCGACACGCACGGGTTTCTTCGTGATAACAGCCGTTCCCAACGCGTTTTTGAGGACGATGGGGTAGGTCTGACCGTCGGCAGCAGCCGCTACGCCCGAAAGAGAAGACAAAAGACATACGGCCGCAAATCGCACGGCCAGGAGAAAAGACCGCATCATAGGGTGACCTCTGCCTCGCTTTAAGTAGACTTCCATTTTCAGGTTCACGAGACGGCGTCAACGAGAAGCCGACAGATGCGCAGATCTTGGCCTGCAATTTCCGTGGTTTTTTACAATTTACGAAAAAAATACAATACCGGACAACAATTCTCAAGTTATCAGCGTTGCAGGGGACATTTCTGGTAAGACAATTTGCTGCGGCCAAAGCATTTCAAGTGCTTGGGCGGGTAACGACTTTGCGGCCTTTCCCCTGAAAAGATCACGCCAACCCTTGGAATTTGCAATATGGATATAGCAGGCCGCCGCGCGTACCGGTTTACCACTCGCTCCTCAAAAGCTGTCCTTCTCGCTTGTACGGCGCTTGTCTCACTGTCACCGACCATGTTGGCCGCGCAGGAAGCCAATTCGGGTTCCAATACGACATTGGCTCCGATCGTCATCAGCGGAAGTGGCACGACGCTCGATACGAGCAACGATTCCCAATCGATCGTCGCGACGGAGACTACCGCAGTCGGTAGAATGCCGAACGATATCCTCGTTGCGCCGGCATCCATCTCCGTCATCACCTCGAAGGAGATCGAGGAGCGCGGTGCCGACAGCGTCGAGAAGGTGGTGCAGTACACGGCTGGTGTTGTCACCGACTATTACGGTGGTGACGATCGTTACGACTATATCGATATTCGTGGTTTCACGCCCTACACCTACCGCGACGGGCTGGCGATCGGCCGCACATTCGGCGGCGTCAAGGAAGAACCCTATGCCTATGAGCGCATCGAGGTTCTGAAGGGCACCAGTTCTTCGGGTTTCGGCGCGGCCGAACCGGGCGGCGCGATCAATTACGTGACGAAGCTGCCGAAGACCGAACGCTTCGGAGAGGTTTATGCGACCGGCGGCTCGTTCAGCCACAAGGAAGGTGGCTTCGACTTCGGCGATAATCTGACCGAAGACGATACGCTGTCCTACCGTCTCACCGGCAAGTTCCAGAATGCCGATGCGGAATACGATTACTCCAAGGACAACGAGAAGTTCCTGATGGGCGGCCTCACATGGCGCCCGACCGATCTTACCAGCCTGTCCTTCGTTTTCGATCATCTCGACAAGGACGGCATTCCGGGCAGCGGCGGTCAGCCGATCGGGTCGGACTTCGATCGCGACAAGTTCTTCGGTGAGCCTGACTATTACTTCCTGACCACCAACCGCAATTCCTACAGCCTGATGTTCGACCACGACTTCGACAACGGCCTGAGCTTCGGTTCGAAAGCGCGCTACAGCAATTCCGACACCGCGTTCGGAAGCGCCTATTTGTCCAATACGCGTACCGACGGCTCGAACCTTGCGGATCGCTACTTCTTTGGAAGCGATACCTCAACCGAGCAATTCGTTGTCGATGCGCACCTGATGTACGAAAAGGACTTCGACAATGTCGAGAGCCGGACGCTCGTCGGCATCGACTACAACAACTTCAAGTCGGACAATTACGGTCTGTACGATACAAGTGCACCGCCGATCAGCACCACCGATCCGGTTTATACCGGCGGACCGGTTTCAACCGACCCCACCTACGGTACCGCAAACGACCAGAAGACGACGGGTCTGTATCTGCAGCAGGATCTCACCTTCTGGGATAAGCTAACTACCAGTGTCGGCGTGCGCAACGATTGGTTCGATCTGAGCCAGGACGATCTCTTCTCGTCCGCTTCAGATTCCGACACGCAGAGCAAGTTCACCAAGCGGTTCGGCGTCAGCTACAAGATCACCGAGGAAGTCGCAGCATTTGCAAGCTATGCCGAGTCGGCTGCACCTCCCGGCATCGGTACCGAGCCCACGATTGGACGCCAGTATGAGGTTGGAATCAAGTACCGTCCGGAAGCCTTCCCCGCGCTGTTCACGGCGTCGGTCTATGACCTGACGAAGAGCAATATTACCGTCTACGACAGCGTCACCTATCTGCCGTCGACAGTTGAAAAGGTCCGCCACCGCGGTTTCGAACTTGAAGCCAAGGCGGAAGTGACCGAGAGCATCGACGTCATCGCAGCCTATAGCTATATCGACTCCAAGATCGACGAGCCCGGTGGCGTCAATGACGGCAATCGCCTGATGCGCGTACCCAAGCACCTGGCATCTGTGTGGACGACCTACACGCTGGACGGCGAGGGCGCTCGCGGCGACATGACGTTCGGCGTCGGCGGTCGATACATGGACTCCTACTTCCTCGACCTTGCCAATAGCGGATCGTCGGAAAGCGCCTTCCTGTTCGATGCCTCCTTCACCTACAAGATCCAGAAGAATACGACGTTCCAGCTCAACATGAGCAACGTGTTCGACGAGAAGCATATTGCCAGCCAGGACAGCGGCGGCGTCTATTACAATCCCGGCCGTACCGTTATGGCGACGCTGCGCCAGACCTGGTAACGCGGAACTCGAAACGAAAAAGCCCACGCGCCTGAAAGTGGGTGGGCTTTTCCTTTGGGATGATCGCGTGGCTAGCGAACCTGCAGCATCCGCCGCCACGCCGCGGGGGTCTCGCCAGCAACCTGCCGGAATGCCTTGGTGAAATGCGCCTGGTCGGAGAAACCGAGCTGTGCAGCAATGCCTGCAACTCTCAGGTCGTTGTCGAGCAGCAGTTTCTTGGCAAGATCGATCCGCCTGGCAAGCTGCCATTGGAGCGGGGTCTTGCCTGTCGTCTGCTTGAAGACGTTGGCAAACCAGCTTTCAGACAGGCCGACGGCGGCCGCCATTTCAGCGACGGTCATCCGGCAGTCGCCAAGCGCGTCGATGCGGGCGGCAAGCTTGTTCATCTGCGCCTGGGTCAGACGGCCGTCGGCTTTGCCAGCACCCTGTTCGGAGATCTCGAGCAGTCCGGTAACGATGCTGCCGACCAGGCTTTCCGCATAGACCTCATGGCGAGAAGGATTGTCCAGTTCTTCGGCAAGCAGACCGGCAAGCACCTGCAGCCCCGGCGCATCCTGTAATTCCGCAGGCTGTTTCAGCGCTGACAATGCGGCAGCCTGCCCGACCGATGGCGACAGGAAGCGCAGCAGACGGTCTTTATGAAGATGCAGGTTTAGATGCGAGAAGCGATGAAGTGACGTGCTCGTCGTCCACATCGGCACGCCCGCGGGAATGTAGATTGCCCGGGTCAAGGGCCGGTGATTTCGCTCGAAGTCGCCATTCTGGTTCGAAATGCGGACTCTCGATGAAACGTCGTCGAAGAAGATCATGATGCGCGGATCGGCGGCGAGGTAATAGCCGTTGGCACCTGCCTGGCTTTCCGCCTCCCAGAGTGCGCCGACCATACCGTCGAAGCGTCTCCATTTGACCGGGGAGATAACCCGAATGCCATCCGTGCGCCAAACCATGGAATGCCAGAAATTCAAAGGGCACATAGCTCCTAACGGCTCGCTTTGCGCAGCAACGCGAGCGCGGGTTTACCACAACATGACAAATACCATTTTTCGAAGATGTTCATCAACGAAGAAGACTCCGCCCCGAATGGCTTCGTGTCTAAGGCCCACTCATCCCATGAGGCACTTGGCAGAACAGCGGCAATCCTCCTCGCAGGCGTCGTTCGATTACCCGAAAAGTCTGCCGTTCCTCCCGCGGCCGGCATTTTCGTTCTTCAGGTACGCGAACAATGCCGAAAGGATGTCTTCGGGCAATTGTTTCGGCTGGACAGCGCTATGCCGTCTCGAAGGTTCGTGTCCGATCAAGGCGGCCGATCGGACGTTCTGTGTAGGGCGCGACTCCGTTCGATTTTTAAGTTTGGCAATGACACATTCAGTACATGATGTTAGCCAGAAATCGCCGGGTGCTGTGTTGGGACGGAGCGTCGAAAAACGCGCTGGGCTCATTGACCTCGATCACCTCTCCTGCTTCCATGAACACGACACGGTCTGCCACCTTTCGTGCGAAGCCCATCTCATGGGTCACGACGATCATGGTCATCCCCTCTTCTGCAAGCGTGACCATTGTGTCGAGAACCTCTTTCACCATCTCCGGATCGAGAGCCGAGGTTGGCTCGTCGAACAGCATGACCTGCGGCGTCATGCAAAGCGCCCTTGCGATCGCCACCCGCTGCTGCTGCCCTCCGGACAACTGACCGGGGTATTTGTCGGCCTGTTCGGGGATGCGCACCTTCGCCAGGAAATGCATGGCCATCTCCTCTGCATCTCGTCGACGTTTTCCGCGGGCCAGGATCTGAGGCAGGGCGCAGTTCTCCTTGACGGTCAGATGCGGGAAGAGATTGAAGTGCTGGAACACCATCCCGACCTCGCGCCGGATTGCATCCAGGTTCTTAAGGCTGTCGCCAAGCGTGATGCCATTGACGGAAATACTGCCGCGCTGGTGCTCCTCCAGCCGGTTGATGCAGCGGATGAGGGTCGATTTCCCGGAGCCGGAGGGCCCGCAGACGACGATGCGCTCCCCCGTCGCGACGGTGAGGTCGATGTTCTTCAGGACGTGGAAGCTGCCATACCATTTGTCTAGGGCGGCCACTTCGATAGCGTTCAGGTCATTCACGGTCATCGATAGCTCCGGGATTGCACGCGGATTTCAAGCCAGCGGCTGTAGTTGGATATGCCGAAGCAGATCAGGAAATAGATCAAGGCGACGAAGACGTAGCTCTCGACATAGGGGGCACCCCATACGGGGTCGGTGGCCGCCACGCGGGCAGCGCTCAGCATGTCGAAGACACCGACGATGAGGACGAGGCTAGTGTTCTTGACCATCACGATGGCCGTGTTGGTAAGAGGCGGAATAACCTTTTGGAGTGCTTGTGGCAGGACGATGTGCCACACGGCCTTCCATCCCGGAATGCCCAAAGCCTTGGCAGCTTCTATCTGGCCGGCCGCGACACCTTGCAGGCCGCCGCGGATCACCTCTGCAAGATAGGCGGCGGCAAACACCGTCAGTGCTGCCAGCGTGCGCCCGAGCTTGTCGATCGACCATCCTGCCGGCAGAAGTAGCGGCAACAGGATGGAAGCCACAAACAGCAGCCCCACCAGCGGCAGGCCGCGGACCAGCTCGATCGTCATCAGGGACAGCATTCGGGGGATCGGTAGCGACGAGCGTCTTCCGAGTGCAAGGAATACTGCGAAGGGAAAGCCGAGACCAAGCGACAGCAAGGCAAGCAGCAGCGTCACGGGCAGCCCGCCCCAGCTTGACGTCGGAACCGGCGTCATGCCGAGGAAGCCGCCCCACATCAGAGCGAGCATGACGGCGACGCATGCGATCCAGGCAGCGATCAACCGCTGGCCCCATAGCTTCGGGGACAAGGAGGCGAGGATCATCGCAAGGATCAGGCCCATGACCAGAAGCGGTCGCCATTGCTCGTCCGGTGGATAGACACCGAAGATGATGAAGCGAAATTTTGCCGCGATGAAGGCCCAGCAGGCACCGCCGTCGCGGCAGGCGGAGGGATCGTCGGTGGCCCACACCGCGTCCAGCACCGCCCAGTTCAGTGCCGGGATCATCAGGATCAGCAGGAAACCGGTGGAGACGGTCAGCACCGATGCCACCAGATCGCCGAAGAAAAGCCGCAGCAGGGGCCTTCGCGGTGGCCTTGGCGGAGCGGATGGCTCGATATGGACAGTTGTTGAGGCGACATCAACTACGGTCATCGTGCCTCCACCAACGCGACATGCGCATTGTACCAGTTCATGAACAGCGACACGGCAATGCTGATGGTCAGGAAGATGCCAAGCAGCAAGCCGATGCTCTCGATCGCCTGGCCGGTCTGGTTGATCACCGTGCCGACGACGAGGCCGAGCTCTGGGTAGCCGACTGCGAGCGCAAGCGTCGTGTTTTTGACAGTCGACAAATACTGCGATGTCATCGGGGGAATGATGATGCGCAGTGCCTGCGGGATGATGATCTTGGTGAGCGTATGCCGTTCCGACAGCCCGATCGCGCGTCCGGCCTCCCACTGCCCGATCGACACGGCGTCGATGCCGCCGCGGATGATCTCTCCGATGAAGGCGGAGGTGTAGATCACCAAGCCTAGCATGAGGGCGGCAAATTCCGGCGACAGACGCAGCCCGCCTGTGAAGTTGAACCCCCGCATTTCGGGAAGGCTGACCACGGCACTTGGCTGGAGAAGCAGCGCCGCGCCGAGGGCAACGACGGCCGTAAGCCCAAAAAGTGCCAGGACGGGGTGGCGGTCACGCCACCGGCCTGTTCCCATCATGAGGTGACGCAAGCGCCAAGCACCCAAGGTCACGAGGATGACGAGGCCGATCATCAGCCAGGCCATGGCGTCCAGTTCCAGTGCGGGAATGTAGAATCCCCTCAGCGACAGGAAGACGCCGGGTAGGGGATTATAGGCCTCGCGCGGCGCCGGCAGCGCTGTGGTGGCGAGCGCGTACCAGAACAGCAGGTGGACGATCAGCGGCATGTTGCGCATGGTCGTCACGAAGACGCCGGCGACGCCTGAAGTCAGCGGATGCTTCGACCGCCGCGCCAGTCCGACAAGCAAGCCAAGCGCCGTCGACAGGAAAATCGCGAGGGCCGATATCGCCAGCGTGTTGCCGACGCCTGTGACGTAAGCCCAGAGGAAGGTGTCGGAGGGGTCGTAGGGCAGGACGCTTTCTGAGATCGGGAAATTGGCGCGACGCCAGAGGAAGTCGAAGCCGACCCTGATCCCGCGGGCATCGAGGTTGGTGACGGTGTTCATCACAAGCCAGAGGAGGAGGGCGGCAAAGCCGCCCAGCAGAAGGATCTGCCCGCCCCAGCTTCTGAACCGTCTGTTATCGAGAACAGCGGAAATCATGATCGACACCAATCGCTATTGAAAGGCTATCGGGAACATCAGCCCGCCATCGGAAAACAGCCTGTTGGGACCGCGTTCGATCTTGAGAGGACTGCCGGCACCAAGGTTGCGGTCGAACATTTCGCCGTAGTTGCCGAGCTGCTTGACGATATTGTAGGCGAACTTGTCATCGAGCCCGAGCGCCTTGCCGTTACCGGGCTCGACTCCGAGGAAGCGCTTTACCCGCGGGTCGTCCGAGCCCATCATTTCGTCGATGTTGGCTTGGGTGATGCCGTAGAGCTCCGCATTGAGGAGTGCCTGGATCGACCAGTTGACGATATCCGTCCAGTTGTCGTCGCCGTGGCGCACGGCCGGTGTCAGGGCATCCATATACTTGGTCGCCGGGAAGATGACGTAGTCGTCGGGCTTGTCGGATTGCGTGGCGCGAACGGAAGCAAGCGCGGCCGCATCGGTGATGAGGGCATCGCAGCGGCCGGAGAAGAAAGCCTGGCGGGTGGCGGCAACGTTGTCGAACACGACCGGGTTTAGCTGCAGATTCAGCTTGGTGGACACATCGTTGACGACGACCTCGGTGGTGGAGCCCGTCTGAACGCAGACGGACGCTCCCGTCATCTCCTCAACCTTGGTGACGCCGGATGCCTTGGCGACCATGAAGCCCGTGAACTCATAATAGGTCGGGGTGGTGAAATTGATGCCGTTCGCATCTCGCTGCAATGTCCATGTAAGGGTGCGGGGCAGGATGTCGATTTCGCCGGTCTGGAGCGCCGGAATGCGCTGCTGACCGCTCAATTGGACGAACTCCACCTTGTCCTTGTCACCGAAGATGGCTGCTGCCACAGCGCGGCAGGTTTCGACGTCGAGGCCGGTCCAGTGACCTTTGTCGTCAGGGGATCCAAACCCAATGGTGCCCTGACTTGCACCACAAATAATGCGACCTCTCTCCTTTACCTTGTCGAGCGTTGGTCCTGCGTGCGCAGTCGTCGCCATCAGTGTGCCGACGACTGCCGCAATGCCGATTGTCCAGTTTTTCATGTTGTCGTTCCCTTTGTTGTTTTTGGTTCGTGATTTGCTCAGACAGCCTTCTTCACGGCGGGCGCTGTCGCGATCGCTTCGATGATCGGCTCGAGGTCTGCCCAGAGATCGTCTTCATCTTCCAGACCCACGTTGATCCTCAAGATCGTGCCGGGATGGGCATGAGCGTCAGTCGCGCGGGTGATGGTCATCGGTGCAAGAAGGCTGTGGGTGCCGCCCCAGGAGGCGCCGATCGAGAAGGTCTGCGCCGCCGTCAGGAGGTCGGGGAGAGCAGCCTCGGCGTGCGGGGGAATGACAAGGCTGAACACGCCGCTTGCGCCGGCAAAGTCTCGCTGGAAGAATTCATGGCCGGCAGCGCCGGGGAGGGCTGGATGAAGCACCAGTTCCGGCGCAACGCGGTCCGCAATTTTCCGGGCAAAATCCAGGGCAACCCGGCCGCAATGGGCAAGCCGCACGCCCATGGTCTCCAAGCCGCGAAGCGCCAGCGCGCAATCATCAGGCGAAACCCCCATCCCGATCATCCGCATGGTGTCCTTCAGCCTCTTGTGGAGCGCGATGTCCTTGACCGCGATCGAGCCCATGAGAAGGTCGGAATGGCCGCCGACATATTTCGTCAGCGCCATCGACGAGAAGTCCATGTCATGGGCGAGCGGCTTGAAGTAGAGCGGAGTCGCCCAGGTGTTGTCGCAGCCGGTCAGAACGCCGCGGGATTTTGCGGCCGCGACGATGGCGGGAATATCCTGGATCTCCATCGTCGTAGACCCGGGCGATTCCGTCCAGATCAGCTTGACGGTGTCGTCGATAAGGGTTGCGATGCCGGAGCCGATCATGGGGTCATAGATGCGGTAGGAGATGCCGCGCGGCTTCAGGTAGTTCTCGCAGAAGCCCGCCACCGGCGGATAGGCGCTGTCGGGAATGAGAACCGTGTCGCCGGGCATCAGTGCAGAGAGGAAAACCACAGTGATGGCGGCTTGTCCCGAGGGAGCGAGAACTGTCCGAAGCCCCTGCTCCAGAGCCGTGATCGATGCCTCGAGCGTGCGGGAGGTCGGTGTCCCGTGGAGGCCGTAGGTGTAGCCGTCGGGGCCTCGCTTGGAGCGGTTGGCATAGGCTTCTGCGCTGTCGAAGACGATTGTCGATGCCCGGTAGGTTGGTGTTGCAAGGCTCGCAAAACCTTGGTGGGAAACTTCGGGCCGCTTTACGCAGAGCGTCTTGTCACGCATGAACTGTCCTCATTGGATATTTTCCAACAGTCTAAGCAGTAGCGAGGTAGACAAACAATTGACCAGAGGATCTAAGTCTATGCATAAACCGTATAGGTGAGGGATGAACTTCCGTCAGATTGAGGCCTTTCGCGCCGTCATCATCAGTGGCACCGTCTCGCGCGCAGCCGAACTCATGGGCGTGACGCAACCGAATGTCAGCCGCCTGATTGGCGAACTGGAAGACTCTGTTGGATTTGCGTTGTTTGACCGAGTTAAGGGGCGGTTGATTTCGACTCCGGAAGGACAGGCATTCTACCGCGATGTCGATGCCAGCTTCAAAGGGCTTGATCTGCTGCGCTCATCCGCGGCTCGGATCCGGGATTTCGGTTCGGGGCAGATCCGCGTGGCAAGTCTTGCCGCTGCTGGATCAACGATCGTGCCGCGTGCAGTGAAACGGTTTCGGGAAAGCTACCCCGCGGCGATCGTGACGCTCAGCATCATGTCATCTGCTGCTGTACGCAACCATATTGTCGATGGCGATTTTGATCTCGGTCTCGCGGCCGATGAAGTCGACTTGTCAGGCGTCGAACATCAGGTCTTCGGTAGCTTCCCGGCGCTATGCGCCATCCCGCCAGGCCATCCTCTGGTAAAACGAGACGTTGTCCGGCCGGAGGACTTTCATGAAGTGGATTACATAGCGTTGTCGGCAGAGGATCGGGCTCGGCTCCAATTCGAGCGTCTCTGCGCCGAAGCAGGATCCAGACCTAATCTTGTAATTGAGACCCCTTTTGCCATCACGGCCTGCGCACTCGCGCTTGAGGGAGTAGGCCTGGCAATCGTCAACCCACTTGCTATCGATGGTTTTGCTCAGCGCGGCCTGATTTTTCGACCCTTCGAGCCCTCGGTCTACTTCAAGAGCTATCTATTGTTTCGGCCGGATATGCAAAAGGCGAGCCTCGTGCGAGCCTTTGTCACGGCACTGATGGCAGTTCGTAACGCAAGATAGGAACTGCTACTGGTCCTCGCCGCTGCGAATGCAGGGTGGTTTGCGGACTCTGTGCGGATAAGTGCCCTCTTTCCAGCGCAGGTCCCGGTGGAAGGCAAAATACATTTCATCGAAGTGGTTCGTGAAACATCGACACCGCGACCCCTGGCCGTTTGCCCTGTTTTCTAAAAACGTCGAACTTCGTTTTGTCCAGGGTTGCGTCCTTTCTTCCAAGTCGGTAAATGTAATAACATTACATTAACGAGCAGCGCGTTGCTCGCCATGCGCCGCGGGAGATAGACAGTAGTCGTGACTGAAGCATGCCTTACCTTTGACAATCTGACCTTGGGCTACAATCGCCATCCTGCTGTGCATCACATGACCGGTGTCGTACGCAAAGGAAGCCTCGTGGCCGTTGTTGGCGGGAACGGATCGGGTAAATCGACCCTGATGAAGGGTATCGTTGGTCTATTGCGACCTATGAGTGGTACGTGCTCGATAGCACCGGGCACCCGCTTCGCCTATCTGCCACAGCTTTCCGAGCTGGATCGCTCTTTTCCAGCTCGTGTGCTTGACCTTGTGTCGCTCGGTCTCTGGCCCAAAAGGGGTCTTTTGGGTCGTCATAGCGCAGAAGACAGGCAAGCGGTGACGCAAGCGTTGCTGTCCGTCGGCCTGGAAGGGTTCGAGAAGCGTTCCATCGACACACTTTCGGGAGGACAGATGCAGCGAGCGTTGTTCGCGCGTGTCCTCGTGCAAGATGCTGATCTCATTCTGCTTGACGAACCATTCAACGCTGTCGACTCCAGGACGCTTACCGACCTGATAGCGCTCATCAAGCACTGGCAGGATCAAAGGCGCACTGTCATGGTCGTCGTGCATGACCTTGATCTGGTGCGCGAGCATTTTCCCGAGGCGCTTCTTCTGGCGCGGCGGTCGATTGCGTGGGGTGAGGCGCGTCAGACACTCTCTGCCGAAAATCTTCTTCGCGCACGCCAGTTCGGCGAGGCATGGGACGAGAACGCTCCATGGTGTGGGCAACCAGCTCATCACCTGCATGAGACAATGATCGGTCATGACGGCATCGCGGCGTCACCGGCACGTGGCGGGATGTAATCGATATGCTCTATGAGACGCTGATACTACCGTTCGTAGAATTCGGGTTCCTGCAAAGGGCGCTGTTTGGCGCATTCATGTTGTCGCTCAGCGCTTGCCCGGTCGGCGTCTTCCTCATGTTGCGCCGCATGAGCCTGACTGGCGACGCAATGGCGCATGCGATCTTGCCTGGTGCAGCTGCCGGCTTTCTGCTTTACGGCCTTGAGATCGTTCCTATGACCATCGGTGGTTTGATTGCCGGCGTGGTCGTAGCACTGGGTGCCGGCGCCGTCGCCCGGTTCACGATCCAGAAAGAAGACGCCTCTATGGCCGCCTTTTATCTGATTTCACTCTCGCTTGGCGTGCTCATGGTTTCTTTGCGGGGCTCAAGTGTCGATCTTATGCACGTCCTGTTCGGAACGGTGCTGGCGCTGAACAATGATGCCTTAATCCTGATCGCCATGGTGTCGGTGATGACGCTTTGTGCTCTCGGAGTTTTCGGACGGGCGCTGGTGGCTGAATGTATGGACCCCTTGTTTTTCCGCTCCGTGTCACGCCTGGGCTCGCCGGTCCATTTCCTCTTCCTTGGTCTCGTCGTGACCAATCTCGTCGCTGGCTTCCAGGCGCTTGGCACCTTGCTTGCGGTCGGATTGATGATCCTGCCTGCGGCTGGCGCACGCTTCTGGACGCAAAGCGTTGCAACGATGTGCCTGTTGTCGGTTGCGATCGGGTTGTTTTCCTCGGCCGTCGGCCTCCTGTTATCCTACCACGCATCCTTGCCATCAGGACCGGCGATCATGTTATCGGCAGGCTCTGTCTACTTTTTCTCCGTCATCGCAAGCCCTCGCGGCCTGCTTTTGTCGCACCTGCGGCGTACCGCTCACCGCAGCGCCTGAACCGTCCCAGCACTGGATATACAATGAAGAACATGAGTAATCTCATCGCCAGGATGACAGTTGTGACATTCGCCTCATTGGCTGTTCCCGCTCTTGCTCATGCGGAAAAGCTGTCGGTTGTCGCCAGTTTCTCAATCATCGGCGATTTCGCGAAAGCTATCGGTGGCGAGCGTATTGCTTTGCGAACACTGGTTGGTGCCAACAGCGATGCCCACGTTTACGAACCGAAACCAGCTGATGCATTGGCATTGGCCAAGGCGGACGTCATTCTGGTGAATGGATTGCTGTTCGAGGGCTTTATGGACCGTTTGATCCAGGCAAGCGAAGCGACAGCAAAAGTGACCGTTTTGACCGAGGGCGCGGACATTTTGAATGATCCGGCGGGTGGCCATTATCACTATGTCGATGGAAAGGCGGTCTTTCACGCAACGCCGAACGACCCACATGCGTGGCAGTCAGTTGGCAATGCCAAGATCTACATCCAGAACATTGCCAAGGCGTTCTGTGCCGCAGATGCACAGGGCTGCTCGACATACGAAGCAAATGCGACCGCGTACTCAGAACAATTGGCGGCTCTTGCCGAGGAGATCGAGGCAGCTGTGAGCGCGATCCCGCAAGAGCGGCGTGTAGCGGTTGTCGCGCACAACGCCTTTCGCTACTTCGAGCGGGATTACGGCGTGACCTTCTTAGCGCCCCAGGGCGTTTCTACCGAATCTGAGGCATCTGCCGCAGACGTCGCCTCGCTTATTCGTGAGATCCGCGAGAAGCGTGGTGCTGCCGTATTTGCAGAAAACATTTCGGATGCACGCCTCGTCGAGCAGATCGCTTCAGAAGCCGGACTAACGCTCGGCGGCACCTTGTATTCGGACGCCCTGTCGCCAGCCGGCGGACCCGCGTCGACCTACATCGACATGATGCGGCACAACGTCCAAACCCTCACATCTGCGATCAACCGCGGCTGAGTCACCGTCCAACTGGCAGAAAAACCGCCTTTTGAATGTTATGTAATATCATAAATAGGAGAGATGAATGAGACGTTTAATCCGAGGCGCATCTGCGTTGGCGCTATCAACGGCCTTGCTGGGATCAGCGGCGTTCGCCCAGGATGATGAGGAAAGTGTAACACTTTACCGCGTGTTCGTCGGCGACCATAAGGATCCGAAGGTTACGGCGTTTGACCTGAGCAAGCCTGAGAAGCGCTGGACGTTCGACACAGTCGGCCAAAATAAGCTTTACAGCGTCAATGAAGGCGCCAGCGTTGTCGCGGTTCAGTCTGACAATGATGCCGTCACCTTTATCAATAGCGGGATTACCCTTCACTCGCATGGTGACCATTCCGACATCACGATTACCGATCCGTCGGCCTTGGAAAAAGCCTTGACCGGCCCGCGCCCGTTTCACGTCATCGACCATGACGGCAAGATCGTCATCAACTTCGACAAGGGTGGCTACAACGAGATCGTCGATGCTCATGAACTGACCGATGGCGAGATTGAATCGATACGCCTGAAGCAGGCCCGAGCTCATCACGGTTTTGCCGCTCCCGTCGGAAACGGCTGGGTAACGACGGTCGCTTCCGATGCTCCGGTCGAAGGCGATTCTGCACCGACCCGCGTCGGTTTGCGTGCGGTGAAGGAAGACGGCACGCCCACAGGTGATGTTGCATCCTGCACAGGCATTCACGGCGAAGCCTTTTCCGGCGCTTACCTCGCAGCGGGATGCAAGGAAGGCATTCTGACGGTGATGGCGAGCGCCGATGGCCCAGTGACCAAGATGTTGAACTATCCTGCCGACATGCCGAGCGGCGAGACGACCGGCACGTTGCTGGGTGCCAAGAGCATGCAGGTGTTTCTCGGTAACTATGGCGCCAAGGGACTTGTCGTTGTTGACCCCGCGGACGAGCCGAACTTTCGCTACATCGAGCTTCCTTTCCGCCGTATCGACTTTGCGCTTGATCCTGCCAATGCCCGCTTTGGTTACGCATTGACGGAAGATGGCACTCTCCATCAGATCGACGTCCTTGATGGCAAGCTTGCTAAAAGCGCTAAGGTGACAGGTCCCTACTCGATGGATGGGCATTGGAACGATCCGCGTCCGCGTATCGCCATGGCTGGCGATGACATTGTCATGACCGATCCCAATGCCGGATTGGTGCGTCGCATCTCCAAGACTGAACTTAAGGAAGTCGGCACGATCAAAGTTGAAGGCAAACCTTATAACATTGCGGTTGCCGGTGGCAGCGGCAAGGTCCACGAGCACGCTGACGGTGATGCTCATGACCATAGCGGGCACGAACACGCTCACAGCCACGGCGATCCCAAGATCTACGCCGGTTATTTTGAGGACAGTCAGGTCAAGGATCGCCCGCTGGGTGATTACGCTGGCGATTGGCAGTCGGTCTATCCTTACCTCAAGGACGGCACCCTTGATCCAGTATGGAAGCATAAGGCTGAAAAGGGCACTTCAAGCGTAGAAGAGATCCGCGCCGAGTACGAAGTCGGTTACAAGACGGATGTGGACCGCATTACCATCGACGGTGACGTTGTCACATTCTTCAAGGGCGACCAGGGGTCCAAGGGCACCTATGCCTATGACAGCAAGGAAATCCTGACCTATAAGAAGGGCAATCGCGGCGTCCGGTTTATCTACAAGAAGACAAAAGGCGATGTTAGCGCTCCTCAGTTCATCCAGTTCAGCGATCACGGAATTGCTCCGAACAAGGCTGAACACTACCACCTGTATTGGGGCAACGACCGCGCCGCGCTACTGAAGGAAGTCACCAACTGGCCGACTTATTACCCGTCTTCATTGAAGGCAGACGAGATCGTCAGTGAAATGAAAGCTCACTAATCGATCGAGCCTTTCCAGACATCCGGTCATGACTGATCGGATGTCTGGATTATGCAGCGCATGGGTATCGGAGGGCGGGCCAGGGAGAGGCAGACAGGCCACATCGTCCGGGCCCGAGCTCACGAGCATTAAATCCTGCTGCTCGACAAGCCCACCAACCATCTCGATATCTACCATCAGATTGCTATCCTCCGCGTGTTGAAGGTTCTAGCCAGAATGTAGCTTATGGCTCTGCCGCGGAACCTTGGTGCCGCATTGCCAAAGCTGATGATGCGGTCTCGTTGATTAAGATTACGAACATCCGGTTGATCGGTACCGCTGTCTCAGACAGTGGAATAATATTCGAAGTTCTAGTCAGCGGGAGCAAGCAGGTGAGGGTTCCAAACGACATCCCTTAGATGTCCGTCCAAATCACGGAAATAGCCAGCGTAGCCGCCGTAAAAAGTTGTCGCCGGGGCTTTTACGATCTCGGCTCCCGCTCGCCCTGCGGCGTCTATAACCGCATCGACCTCTTCTTTGGTCGAGACATTATGCCCGATGGTGAAAGACGTCGAGCTAGGAGGATCTAGCGGCAAGCCTGTGTCATGAGCGACGTCTACCTGCGACCAAAGCGCGAGCTTCAAGCCACCAGCAAGATCGAAAAAAGCTACTGCGCCATGTTCGAACTCACGTCCAATGATGCCTTCCGTTGGCAGGCCAAGGCCGTCGCGGTAGAAGGAAACAGATTTCTCAAGGTCCTTAACGCCAAGCGTCAACACTGTTACTCTAGCTTCCATGCCCAAACTCCCACATTGTCGCGCGCACCATGCACGCGCATTGTAGTCTTGGGCCGCAAGAGAACAGCGGAAGGACCCATATTGATGGGGGCTGGACCAACCTTCCCGAGCCTAACCTGTTTTAGACGGCAGGATGCTAACTTGCGGCCATTCCGTCGTCAAGACGACTGCCGTTGCGCGGAGCCGGAGAAGACCTCTCCCTAGCAGTTATGGATCAGGTGAGACGTCGGGGAGGGCGATCTTCGCTAAGTTGCGGATCGGCCGAGACTACGAGGGCGGTCTATTAGTTAGTAAACGCTAATAAAGCAATTCCGCAATAAGCAACGCCAAGTGTTGACGTCTAATATACCGTGTTCCTTACGTTCGNCACGAGGCGGGCATTTCGGTGTTGGATGCGTCCGGCAGCGGAGGCAATCAGGCCGCTTCGCTTGCCGGTGCTTCTTTTTCCTTGAGTTCGATCTGGCCGGAATTGGCAAGCCGGATCGATATACCCCGATCTATCAGCATCCCGTCGCTCAGCTTGCGCTGCCGGGCAGGCCTGAGAGCTTTTCGCGGATGACGTCCTAGAGCATCTCGTGGTCCAACGTCCAATCGGCGACAACATTCAGTTTGAAATTCTCATCTTCCAAAGCTTCAATCGGTGTATCTCGTCCCGCAACAGACCCGCATATACCTGCGCCAACTGAAATATGTAGCCCGGCTGAATTACGCCTTCTAGTAAGTCGCAGGATCCGGCACCCCGTCGTCGCCTGCTTCAAATTTACGCATTCTGGGCGTCCAAGAGCTTCGATGCTTTCATGCTACTGCTCCTTTTTACCGGAACTATGATCCATTTCGGCGACGTCGGCCTCGACCACACCATGCATCCTAACCAATGATGGGTTCGGTGCTCCAGGGGTTCAGTGTGGATCAAGACAATCTTGACCAAAGAAGTGTTGTGAGTGGCACACGTCCGCAGCCTCCTGCTGAAAGAAAGATACAACTGCAGGTGATGCGGACTTGACATCAAACCTGTGTCGATTCCACATGCCCGACTTGATACTGCACGGGAGATTTGTCGAAATGCAGCATGAGCTTATCACAAAGTCGACCGCCATTATCCTGGCTTCGACAACGGCGGAGCCTGCGGCGGAAATCAGCCAGAACGAAGTCAAATATATCCGTATCAATATCAGTAATTCGCTGCCCAAGGACATAACAAAAGCGCAGCTGTTGCGCTCACGTGGGCTGAATCACGCAACGCGATTGTCAGTACTTAGGCGCTCGCTGTTCGTTACGCTGCTTTTTGAAGGTCCAGCATGGTCTCACCCTTGATATACGTTATAAGCATGCCGGACTCGCAACGCCGTGAGCGTTGCCGACAACAGCTGGTCGATGCGAAAGCCCGTCATATCTTCATAGACGCAATCGACGGCTTTGCTTTGAGCAGCAGCGAGATCACGGCGGCTGGCTATGACGCTTCGGACGATCTACAATCCTTTAAACGAAAACTGTCGCTGGGAGAGATTGGCTGCTATCTCAGTCATAAGGCCGTCTGGTCTAGAATTGCCTGCGAAGGTCGGCCCGCCGTGGTTCTGGAAGACGATTTCGAGATACAGCCTGATTTCGTCGCAGAAATCGACAAGATCCTCAAATATGACGTTGATAACGTTCTAGTCAAGCTGAACGCACCCGCGGCGAAAAGGTGCAAGAGTCTGGAATTCTTTGACGTTTCCCGGTCATCCGGCTTGAAGAGACACGCAAAAGTCGGGTCGCGAACGACGGGCTACCTAATAGGTGCGGCGGCGGCTGAAAAGATGCTCACCATCCGGAAGACGTTCTCACGCCCGATCGACATTGACATGAAGTTCCTTTGGGAGCATGGCGTTCCGATCCTAGAGGCCGAACCGCCTCTCGTTCGCGAACGTTTTGCTGGAGCGACGCAGAGTTCGATCGACCTAAGCCGAGAGGCCGTCAAACCAAGGACGCTGTTTCGACGCTTCCTGAAGAACATCCGCTACCAAGCGGACTACAGTCGTAGCTTGCTCGCTTGGAGAAGCCGCTGGGAACCTATCCGGATGGTTCACGAAGTTGCACCGTTGCCGCGTAACCTCGCCGCTGCGCGGACTCATTTGGTCATCGTTCGTGCGGGACAGCGATCCCTGCATCCCGGCTGGCTGAATTTGCCATATGCCGAACGTAGTTTTGATCTTGTCGTCAGCTACTATGATAAGGAGGCCTTCGCGAGCCATGTCGAGCAGGAAGGTGTGCGCGCGCATCTAAATCTCGGTGGGAAGTGGGACGGCCTTTATGTTGCGCTGGAAATGTTGACCGCGGACCTCGATCGTTATGATTATGTCTGGCTGCCCGATGACGACATCGAGACGAATTCTGGTTCCATCAACGCGTTGTTCGATCTGATGAAGACGCACGACCTGTCGGTCGCCCAGCCGTCTCTGACGCGCAACAGCTATTACACGCATTTCATCTTCCTCAACTGTCCGGGGCTGCAACTGCGCCGCACGAACTACGTCGAGATCATGGTGCCTTGCCTTTCGATGGCGCTGTTAAAAGCGGTGAAGCAGCATTTTCGAGGCTCGATGAGTGGCTTTGGCCTCGACTACATATGGTGCCGTCTGCCGGAAGCTGGCGTCGGTCGCGCCGCCATTCTTGACACGGTCGTAGTGCGGCATACACGGCCCGTTGGTAACGTTCTAGCGGCGAGCATGCAGCGAAGCGGCGTTTCGCCTAAAGACGAAGAAGCGAGGCTGAACTCGGTCTACGGTCTGACGGAACGGATAACGCCGCTGGCCTATACGGCTCTCAGTGTCGACGGGACGGAAGTGCGTGGCCGCGCTCGAACCGGATTTACGATGGCTTGGCGGTACGGTCGTACCCTCTGGACGGAACCGGGTACTGACAGAACTTATGATCTGAGCCGCATCGTTCAGCTCCTTCGGCGGCAGTTAACGCGCAAGCTCAATCTATCCCTTATCTTTGCCACAGGCACCGAGAAGGGCCTCGCGACGGAAACCACCGCCGGTTCCGGTCTGCAGCCGATCTCTGACCACAAAATTTGAATTGGTAAAAAGTGTTGAAACATTCCATCTCTACGACTGACAAGCGGCTTCTCGTGCGGCTTCTTAAGGAGAACTTCTCAAAGCATGTCGTCTGGTACGGTATCTCGATTGTCGCGATGCTCGTTGTCGCGGGCTCGACGGCGTTCAGCGCTTGGATCATGCGCGATATCGTAAATAGCGTCTTCCTGAGGTCGGGCCTTGCGGTCGTGCTTGAGATCGCGATGGCGGTGGCCGCCATTTTCCTGATCAAGGGCGTTGCCACATTCGTTCAAGGCTACTACCTCAGCAAGGCTGGCAACAGCATCGTCGCCGAGCAGCAGCGGCGGATCTACGACCGGCTGTTGCGCCAAGGTGTTTCGTTCTTCCAAAACATGCCATCATCCGAGCTTTTGGTGCGCGTCACTTACAATGCGCAAGCCGCTCGCGCGATCATCGACACCATCGTGACAGCCTTCGTGCGTGACCTTTTCACGCTCATTGGTCTTATTTTTGTGATGCTGTTCCAAAACTTCCAGCTTACGCTGATCGCCCTGATCGCCGGGCCGTTGGCTATCTTCGGTGTACGCCTCCTGCTCAAGCGCGTCCGCAGCGTAATGGAGGCGGAACTCGCATCGATCGGGCAGATTGTCCAAGTAGTCCAAGAGACGAGCGTCGGCGTGCGAGTGATCAAAGCCTTCGCGCTAGAACCGTTGATGCAGCGCCGGATGAACGAAGCCGTATCAGACGTCGAAAAGCGCGCCAACAGCATTGCGCTGCTCGAAGCCGCAACCAGCCCGATCATGGAGACGCTGTCGGGCCTTGCCATCGCCGGCATCATCGCGCTATCTGGCTACGCCGTCATCGAGCATGGCGGTACTCCCGGCGACCTAATGGCTTTCATTACCGCGCTCCTGCTTGCCTATGAGCCCGCCAAGCGGCTTGCGCGCATGCGCGTCACCATCGAAGGGGGCATGATCGGCGTGCGTATGATGTTCGAGGTGCTCGATACGCCGATTACGCTGGAAGAAGCCGACAACGCGGCGATCCTTGCAAAAGGACCGGGCGAAATTCAGTTCAGAGATGTAACGTTCAGCTATGTCGATGGCCACGCCGTCCTTCCCCATATCAACCTAGTCTTCCCGGCTGGCAAGTTGACGGCTTTGGTCGGTCCGTCCGGTAGCGGCAAATCAACCATCGTCAACCTAATTATGCGGCTCTACGATCCGGCGTCCGGCAGCGTCCTGATCGACGGGGTTGATGTACGCGGCGTCACCTTCGAGTCGCTTCGGGCCAACATGTCCTATGTTGGCCAGGAAACCTTCCTGTTTGCCGGTTCCGTCAAGCACAACATCGGTCTGGGGCGAGCGGATGCGCGTGACGAGGACATCATCCAGGCCGCGAAATCCGCCAATGCGCACGACTTCATCATGCGCATGGAGCATGGGTACGATACCTTCCTCAACGACAACGGGTCGAACCTTTCAGGCGGCCAGCGCCAGAGGATTGCGATCGCCCGCGCCATGCTGCGCGACGCGCAGGTTCTCATTCTCGACGAAGCCACCAGCGCGCTTGATTCCGAGTCCGAGGCCTCGATCCGGGACGCTTTGGAGCGGCTGACCAAAGGGCGCACCACGATTGTCATTGCTCATCGCTTCTCTACAGTCGCCAGCGCAAACAAAATCATGGTGCTGGAGAATGGCCATCTAATCGAGGAGGGGACACAAGCGGATCTATTGAGCAAGGACGGTCTGTTCAAGCGACTCTACTCTCTGCAGTTCGACGCCCGGCTGCCCGGAACGACAGCTCTTGCAGAGTAAAACGGCCTCACCGGCTTTCGCAAACGAAGAATGGCAGCGTCATGAAAATTCTCTACTATAACTGGGTGCAGTTCGACGATGCAGATCGCAGGGGCGGCGGCGTCACCGTCTACCAGAATAATGTGATCAAGGAGATGATCCGTCTGGGCCATGACGTGACATTCTTCAGCTCGGGGCTTTCCTACAGTCTGTTAAAGGGCGAGGCGTTCATTAGGAAAACCACCTCGCTGATCCCTGAATGCAAGACGTTCGAGATCGTCAATTCCTCCGTCATGGCGCCCAGCCATTCGTTCTGGGGCGGTGACGAGATCGTTCTCAACGATCATTCGATGGACGAATGCATGAAGGATTTTGTCCGGACACACGGCCCGTTCGACGTCGTCCATTTCCAGAACCTCGAAGGCATCCCAATCGGTCTAGTGTCCAAGGAGATTTTCGGCGCCGCGCGGCTGATACATTCCGCCCACAATTATTATTCCGTCTGTCCCCAGGTCAACCTCTGGCGGTACGAGACAGCAAATTGCAAGGACTACAACGGCGGCCAGTCCTGTACCTATTGTCTGCCGGTGTTCGTCAGCCTGAAGCGCAATATGCTGCAGGCGCAGATGCACGAGTTCCTCTCAAGAATTGGCGTGAACAAGCGCTCCAAACAGTTCAATATCCTGCTTGGGAAAATGGGGAAGACAAGGACCGTATTTCACCTGTTCAATCGGTTAAAATATCGACTTTACTTGAGAAAGTCGAATAATCCCATCTGGTGCTTGATCTACGGGAAGAGAGGAAACGCGAGGCTTCCCTTCCTTGCAGTGCGACGGTCGAAAATTTCGGAAACCTTTGCGCAGAATTCCGTAACGACGATTGCCGTTTCTGAGCGTACGCGCGACGTCATCACCAAGTTTGGCTTCTCTGAGAACGATCTCGTGACCGCGTATATCGGCACCGAGCATGCCGACCGGTTCGCATCAACGATGAAACTGTCGGCGCCACGAAACCCGATCCGTTTCACCATTGCGTATCTTGGCTACATGCGCCGCGACAAAGGCTTCTATTTCTTCGTTGAATGTCTCGAGCGCATTCCGCGCGCTCTCGCTGCGTCGATCGATGTGGTAATCGCTGCGAAGAACGCCTGGGATGGGTCCTTGGACCGTTTGATGGGGCTGAATACCAAGTTCCGGTCGGTTACCTATTATGACGGGTTCACATCGAAGGAGCTCGATTTCATCCTACGCGACACGGACCTAGGCATCATCCCCTCTCTCTGGGAAGATAATCTGCCTCAGGTCGCCATCGAAATCGTCAGTCGCGGCATTCCGGTTCTCACATCCGATCTCGGTGGACCACAAGAAATCGGACGCAGTCCCGATTTCGTCTTTAAGTCCAACGATCACGTCGATTTCCTGCGGACTTTCAGAAAGATCGCGACCGGAGAAGTCGCGCTGTCGCGCTTTTGGGGATCGGCACCCAGGCTTCAGTCCATGTCGGATCATTCGACGGAATTGTTGCGGATCTACCGGACACTGGCCCCGTCCGGCCCCTCAGTCCCGGGCGGCGTGGTGGATTATAGCGCCACGGCGGTCGAGGACACACTCGTGGAGGCGCCAACCGACGAGCAACGGGGCGAACAAGTTGCTAGGTTCGCCTTAAAAGTTTCAGGCAAGGCCGACACGATCGGCCGCCCTGTCGCAACCCAACGGGTAAATGAGTAAAGCGCTTCGAATGCTCCGACTTAGTCAGCCTCCGTTAACGAGGTTTCTTAAGCTGTCACAAAGAATGATCGGATAAGAGCCTTCTCGATCAACCCCAAACCTTCCGCCGTTGATTAGTGACCGAGCTTGTAGCTGATCTGCGCTTTTATACCGGCACGGCCTGTAGCGGACGGCCCGCCGCTAACATGATTTCAAGCATGCGCTTGCGCTATGAGTTGGAGGCATACCTCACCTGCTTGCTCGCCCGTGGAGCAACGAGAAGTGGTATGGTAAACGGACAATCGCTGAATCTACCGTTTGCATCTCAAATACGAATCGATGGCTTATGATCGATTCAAATTAATCGTTGGACGGAGTACGCCTGACCGCCGAAACTAGCGGGATGGATATCAACCTTGCCACCATTTATCTCGAGCGGATCGACCAGCGCAGGAATATGGCGCGCTTCTACCAGGTCTCGGTGGAGATTGACCTGTTCGGTGACATTCTCGCAGTGCGGCGATGGGGCCGAATTGGTAGCGATGGACGCCGGGTCAGTTTCCCTCAGCAGTCGGTCACTGACGCGCTTTGCGAGGTGAAGCGATGTGCTGATGATAAACGACGTCGAGGCTACCGGAATACCGGCAGATCGACCGCAGTCGCGGTCCTTCACTCGATGCCGGCTCCATTCAAGGCGCAGAGCCCAAAATAATCGATTCCGGCGCAAACGCCGTTATAGGGAGTAATGGGGGGAATACGCCAATAAATACCGAACGTCGTTTGCATAGAGAGCGCTATAGGCACTCAGGATGGATCGTCGCCGGGTTCGCCAGGTTCCTTGCGTTCGAGGTGGCGTTTGGGCCGAAACGGAAACAGGCCATCGGCATATTTGCGGATCAGGCCGTCGATGACGTCATAGCTTTCGCGATCGTCAAAACCTTGGGCCTCCAGACCAGTGACGATATCCCTTGAGATCTCTTCGAGGAAGGCGGGGCCTGCCACATCTCCGCTCTTGTGCGCATCAGAGATCGTTTTCCACAAAAGGATCCGGGCAACATCGTCACGTGTCGGTCGGCGCAGGTCCTTGGCCTTGTCGCGCACGCTCTGCTGTCGCGTCCGCTGCTCGGCCGTCTTCGTCCGTTTCGATTTGGCGGCCATGCCTTGAGGTCTCCGGCGGCTGGTTGAGGATCACACCATACCGCTCCGCCAATGTTGACAAAACGGAACGGCACGCTCCCCGCTATAGCGAGACCTCCTTTAAAATCTCTCAAGCAAGGCATACCCGAGGTGGTGGTTACCGGAGGTGGTGATTGCCACACGCGGCGGAACACGCGCACCCGTGGCGCGACACCACCCGCCGCTGCAATCGACATTTTCGAGCGGTGAATCGCAAATTCCGTGTCTGGAATCGCGGGATGGTAAATTGAGATGATGTCTGTCGATTTGCCCACAACGTGTCTCGAAGTGCTGGCAGTTCGCCGGGGACTGGACACAGCCTGCACTGGATTTTGGGTAACGCGGATGACGTTGCGGTTCATGCGGGATGATGCGGTATCTCCTGCCAGCCCTGCCAACTATCGTCGTGGCTAAGCCGGTGCTTCTGTCAAACGCTCGATCCCGAACGTGCCTTTGTGGATGCCGTCGGAATCGCAAATGGTGAGGTCGGAATCGAAACCGCAGACTTCTGAATCGATGACCATGAGGCACGAATCGAAAATCCGGACTTTCGAAACAAAAATGCCGAGTTTTGAATCGACGTCCCGTCATCTGGAATCGAGGTTCCGCAGCCTTTGGACCGCAATTCGCTCACTATGGTTCCGGCATTCCTGGCTCTGCCAATCCAAGCACCTGCCGGATCTCGCGCCCCTCCATGACACCTCTTTCCTGTAACCGACTGGCAATCTCCAGCAAATCGTTGCAATGGCTCGTCAACAACCCCAAGGCCAGTGTCTCGGCTGAGATCAGACGCTCGTTGACGCGTGCCGCCAGCTCCCGATCGAGGCTGAGAAGATCGAGACTGCCGGAGGGATTGCGATAAAGAAGCGGATTGATCCTGGAAAATCCGAGCCTCGTCTCGGCCGCCAGAGCATAGTCCGTCGCCTGGGCCAGGTCGCTTGTGTCATCGCCACCGGCTCCGGCAACCACATCGCCAAGCACCATCCGTTCGCTGACCCTCCCCCCAAGCAGGCAGGCCATCGTTTGCCTCAGCCAGGTCTCGGTCTGGGCCATATCGTTTCGGCGGCGCGTCAGCACCTGCCCCAGATTTTCCACGCCGACGGTGACGGACAACACCTCACCGACGCCCAGCAAAGACCAGGCGATGGCATGTCCCGCTTCATGCAGGCAAACGCGCCAGAGGACATCGTCAGGCATTCGCTTGCGTCTCCCCTGAAGCGCGATATCCAGATCCTGCCAGGTCAGCAGTCGCCTTTGCCGTCTGGCAGACTGGCGGGCTTCGCGCACCAGTCGTTCGATATCGGCTCCGGTCTGCCCGAGGGCTCGAACCGCAAGCGGCCGCAGTCCGGCATATGTCGATCTGGTCATGTCAGTCATGGAGAGGCCTCCTGTTCTGGTCGATGGCATTGTCAATATCCGGGTCTGCCGTACCCTCCGACGGTGGCTGGCGCACTTTGATGGGAGTGGCGTTCTTCGCTGCCGGCGGGCGCAATAGGGATTGGCCTGATTGGCTCGTCGGGATTGCCACGGGTACGGTGGTCAGAACATGATCGAGATCACCACCAAGGTGATGTGCCAGGATGCCTGTCAGTGCATCGACATCGGGCATCGGGATAACGATGTGCTTTTCCAGTCGCCCGGAGCGCAACAGCGCCGGATCGATCCGCTCGGGGAAGTTCGTCGCCGCAACGACGATCACGCCTTCGGATTTTAAGGCACCATCGAGAAGTTCCAGCAGGCGATTGACCAACGAGGTCCAGTAATCGTCATAGGCGCGATTGCGATCGCCTCCCCCTACCCGGCTGCCAATGCCATCCAGCTCATCGACCAGCAGGATACACGGGGCGTTGGCTCGCGCGGTCTTGAATGCCGCCGACATGCGCTGCAGGACATCGCCGAGATATCCGGGCTCAAGCCATGACGTCACCGAACTGATCACCAGCGGCACGCGCAGCGAATTGCACAATGCCCGTGCAAACGTCGTCTTGCCGGTCCCGGGCGGACCGGACAATAAAAGTTTGGTGCTCATGTCGCTCCAGTCGATCTCTCCTGCCCGCCATTCAGCAAGATCTGTCTTCAGATCCAACGCCCAGGATGTCGCATCTCCATAACCGGCCAGCGTTTCGACACGGAGTGCCGGAGCAGATCGTTTGGAGATCGGTGCGGTGGATGAGTTGATGGAGCCAAGGCTTGCCGCTGATTTATCGTCTCCGGTGACGGCGTCGGGTTGGATGATATCGACTGAGACTTGTGTGTCCGTGCCCTTGCGTTTGCCCCTTCCACTCTTGTAGTCTCGGGCTTCACTGTCGCCGCTTGCTTCGTCCTCACTGGCGATCGGGCGGGCCAGAATTTCGAGCGCAGTGAGGATGGTGTCGACAGAGCGTCCTTGCCGGACTGCCAATGTCAGATCGTCGAGATGCAGACGCGACAGATCGAACGGTGTCTGGCGGAACTGCCGGAGCGTTTCTTCAACCGGGATGCCGCAGCAGATCGACAACAGCGAAGCGAGAAGGTCTTCATCGAGCGGTCCGCATTCCAGGACCAGATCGGCGGTCTCGAGAATACCGGACATCAGAGCGGCGTCGGTTTCGTCCGCGATCATCACCGGCAGATGCGTTTCGCACAAAATGTTACTGATCTGCCGACGCACCATCGCTTCCTTCGATTTGGCGATCGCCTTGCCCGACGCGACCGCGACCTTTCGGCGTTTCTTGGCCCTTCGCTTTTCGTCATAGCGGTTGGAAAGCGAGATCAGGTGAAACAGGTCCGCGAGCTTTGCCCAGAAAGGCACGATAATGCCCTCCTCCAATGCCTGGCCAAACCGATGCTCGAACCCGCCGACCGGCGCCTTGATCAGGATGAAGGGGTCCGGTCGCGACAGAGCGTCCCGAAGGTCGGCCATTCCCGCAAAACTTGATTCGACGGCGCGCGCAACGAGCAAGGCGACCGCAACCCTGGTGACGTCAGGCGGTGGAAGGAATGAACGGACCAGTGACAAGAGTGGTCGACTGTCGGACGCGCCACCACTCACCGGACGCACGGGCTCATGGTGGAAAGCACGAGCAGCGGCGACAATTGCACGCCGTGCCGGCGTCTCTTCGGCCGGATCCGGCACATAAGGGATACCGACGATCCGATCTGCCGGGTCAGTATCGCCGCCATCTCGCTGCGCACCCGTTTGTGAGGATTTCAACAAGCGGGCGACAACCTGGCGGTCCCGCTCCGGATCGCCGGTCAGAAGATTGCGTGGGTCTGCGGCGGCCCAAAGGTTGGTTTTCGCTTCACCGAATTCGCCGATCGTGTGCATGTCCAGTAGCTCGACATTCGCGGCGCTGGCATAAAGATCGAGAATGCCCAGGCGGCGGATACGGCAGAGGAAAAAGCGCATCAGCCGTTGTTCGAGGGTTTCTGCCGCGCGAGGCCTGACGTTGCCAACCATCAAGCGCCCTCCCCGTTCAGCTCCGGCAGATCGAGAAACCCGGCATTGCCGGTCAGCCATTCACGAACCATGATCGCTGCCGGTTCGCCACGGTCGCATTCCTGCAACAGCCAGCGACGCAGTTGCGTGGGCAGACTGGACATGCTGATACCGCGGCGGCGGGCAAAGCGGATCGAAGCGCCGACCACGGCGGCCACATGCAGCGCCCGGTCTTCGTCGGTCTCGACCAGAGCCCCGACCGCGAATTCGATCGCAGCAGTATTGGAGGTCAGACCCGCGATGTATTCGGCTCCGGATGTGTTTACGGTCTGGAACCGGCGAAGTCGCTGGCCCGGAAACTGGATGATGTTGGTCGGTGTCGTCATGGTGACGTCTCCCATTGGCCGGACGCTGTCTGCATCCCGGCTGAAGCCTGATGGAAAGAAAAGAATGGACTGGTGCGGGGCAGCCGTCGGTTTATCGCAACCCTGAGCCCGGAACTTTCGCAAAGCCGATACGCGGCATCGTCGCGTGCCCGGCAGTTTTTGCCGGATCGTCATCGTTGGCGGGGCCAAGCGCGGCCAATGATGTTCGCTCATTGGTTTCGTCTGCTGTGGCAGCCCCCTGCCCGCCCCCGCCCGAACGGAGATCCGGCCCGCTGTGAAGCTGTCGTGCCTCTGTCCAGTTCGCGGTGATCTTGTCGCGGAACAGTTCGCGCAGTCGCGTCATCGCTGCACCGGCGCCGTTGATCTCGAGCAGATGATCGAGGTGTCCCAGCGGCCAGATGCCGCCATCGATATCCGTCCTCTGGCTTTCGGCATTGACGATCACCACACGGACGTCTTCTGCCACCAGACGCCGGTGTTCCTTGTACAACAAGTCCGGAACAACAAGAGCTGCTGCCAGCATCCGGCTCTTGAGCGCTGCAATCCGCGACACCTCGTAGGACGAAAGGCTGCGCTTAACATCGATCACATGCGCAATCCTGGTCGGACGATTGAGGATCAAAAGATCCGGCGTGTAGGATTTGCGCCCGCCGCTATCGGCATCGAGCGTCAGGCTGCGATAGAGATGCACGGCATTCTTCTCGACGAGCTGCATGGCGGCCGGTGTCACGGGAAGACGCAGATTGTCGGTCAGAACGACCAGATCGGGATTGATCGTTGCAATCAGGCTGATGCCGCGCTCGAGCAGCTTTCCCTCAAGGATCGGAATGGCGCGCAGGATCGCCGACATGCTGTCGATCCCTGCATCGAGGGCGCCGGCCAGCGCATCGGTCGACAGTGCCGATGTAACCTCGCTGACCAGCTGTTCGAACACGCTCGCCATCGCATCGGGATCGACACTGTGTCGATAGAGGCAGGCCGGTGATGGGGCGAGCATGGTGTTTGAAAGCTGTGGGGCGGATGACGGTGTCGCAGATGATGGTGTCGTGGTCATGGAAATCTCCTTGTGGTGAGACGATCCGGAACCGGGCACAGGTCTGCCGATGCGGAAATAATTTCCGCATCGATCGATCACGACGATCGACAGACAGACAGATGGATAAACTGGCCGGTTGGATGGCTGCGATCAGTGCTCAAGCGTGGGCGTGGGTGCCACAGCCGCGAACGATGCTGACCGGTGCGATCCGGCATGCGAGCTCGGCGGGCAGCCGGCTGGCATCGGTTTCAACAAGAGAAATCTTCAGAAATGCTTCCGGAACGGAAGCGAAGCAGTTATGGGTCGACATAGCCCAAGTCCTTCTCGACAAGGTTGCGGGTCAGGCCCTCGTTCGATGTGTCCAGCATCGGCGGGGGCCGCTAAGTAACTGCAGGAGCACATTAATCCCGCAGTCCTGTTGATTTAGCCCGGAGAACCCATCCCGGCAAGCCGGTAGAACGCATCCGGAACAGAAAGAGCCCCGGTATGGTTAACGGGTGACGCGGCAAAAAAATGCCCGGATACCGAGCGGGCATCCGGGCACAAAAATTCGGCATGGTCGGTACGGCGGGTCTAAGCCTCGTCGACCTCAGCTCCGGCATCGAGGTCTCTGCTCCACAGAATAGGAACCGCGTCATGCCGATCGCGAGAGGACCCCGTTCGAGATTTGCTGATGCACCATTTAGATCGGTCAGCCAGCGGATCCGAACTCGAGCTTCACCATCTCGCAATCCAGGCAAGCCCGAACAAAATTTCGGTGCTCGATCAACTCCGCTGGATGGGCAGTCCAGAACGGATCTGTATCCGGTCGCTCGACGATATCGGCAGTCGCATCGTTCAACAACGCCGCGGAGCCCTTTTCGCAATAGGCCTTCAAGCAGTCAGCGAGCTTCAGAACCTGACACATCCGATCCGTCCCGAGGTTGATGAGATCAGCGAGACCCTCCCGGTCGGCCTTTGACATCCGCACCCCAAAGAAGTTTCCGAGGAAACGGTGTGCGTAGACAGCGGCATTCAGCGCCGTGGTATCTGTGTCGAACAGATCAGGTCGATGCACAAGGACGCAGTCATGTTCGAAATCGGGTTGATGCACACAGGTCCCCGAGAGACCGCGACACCGCTCGATAGCAAGTTCGTGATCTGCCAACGAGTAGATACCGAAGCTGTTGCGATGGCCGTTGAGGATATCACGCAGCAATGCGTCGCCGTCGGAAACTAGATCAACCGTCAAAGCCTTCGCGTGATAGTGCCTCCGGTTGACGGAAAGCAGAGGTTGCTTGGTTTTACAATACAGGATGTCGTCGACCACGATTAGACGATCACTGCGGTCAGCGAAGGTATCAAGCTGACTTTGGGCAATTTCGTTATCGAGATCCCGGATACCGAGACCCGGCAGGTTAAGAGTATTAGCAGGACGTTTCAGGTCAACGTCCCCATTGAATCCCACAGTGCGCCACAGGTCGCGATAAACCGACCAATAGTCGGTAACGTTGATCAGCGCGCGGTTTGACGGATATTGGTGAATGCATAGTGTCGCGCCTTCCTGTGGCACGTCACCGGCACTCTGGAAAAACGCGCCATTCAGCGCCCGCAGTTTACCATCAGGCAGGGTCGCGGCAATTGGTGCTTCGTCGGCGTCGATAATCGCAACGTCGATCTCTCTGGTGAGAGTGGCGGTGATGATTTTCCGATTTCGCGCCCGCCGAGGATAGCCCGTGGTGGCGACGGGAATTTCAAAGTTGATGGTGACTGGCACGGCATATTCCTTCAGCGTTTCGGTCAGGTGGGGGTTGATCGAGTTGGCCCGCTTTCGGGTTTTCACGGTTCCATGCGCGGCGGCCCGCGGCTTTCCGCAAGAGCCCAGCGCATCGCGTCTCCACGTTCGAGACGAGCACCTCTTGGAGCTTGTTGGGCCATGCCACTGATCGATGTCGCCGAGGTAGGAAAGCACTGGGATCTTTTCTCCCAGCGGTTGAGCGTGTTCAATCGCCATGGTGCTCGCAGGCTTTGAGCCCGCGAGACGATACCTTTGCAGGCTCGCGCCTCGCCATGCGAGCTTCCCGTACCGCCGGCGACACTGCGCCGGCGGTCTTCTTCTTCCTCCCATCAGACATTCGCGGCACTTTCGGCCTGAACCTCAGGCTCTGGCGCGGAAAGCTCGATAGGTGCGATGGAGGGCACGTTGGCGACACGCGTTCTTGCCGGTGCCTCCTTGGCATGGTCCCCTGCCCCACCATTGATCTCCTCGTTCAGAAGCCCGTCTGCGACGGCGGCCGTCGCCTGATCAGCGTCATGCTCCGCGGTATCGTTTTCGCCATCATCCGCGATGTCCACAGCGACCTGACCGATCAAGCCGGCAGTGCCGGGGAACGCTTCGCCGAGAACCACGAAACGCAGCGCCGGCAGCGCCGCATCGACGACCCAGTCGTGGAACTCTTCCCGGCCGGGGTAGCGCGGAGAATCCCCAAGACGGGAGATGATCTGCCGTGCCTTTTCCCATTCGACCGGAAGCGGAGCGTCAGAGCCGCGTGGCGAGATCACCGCGCTCAGCAGAATGCCCGCCTTCTGGCAGTCGGCTTCTACCGCTGTTGCAAGCCTGGTTTTCGGGACGTGCTTGCCCTTGCGGATGTCGGCGACGATCAGTTCGACAGCCTTGAGCGAGCGCTTGACGAGCTTGTTGATCACCTCCAGATCTACCTTCACCCTGGCGTCGACGGCACGGCGAAGGCCGTTAGCGCCGCCACCTTCTGTTGCAGCCTTCGCCGGCGTGTCTCCCTTGATCCGCTGCTTGACCTTGCTGACAGTGAACTGCTCGCCCGAAAGGATCCGGCCGAGCAGTTCCGTGATCACTGGCGCATCCGCCGTCGCGATGATCGTCATCACGGTCGGCTTCACAGCGGCAGCGATCAGCAGCTCCTGCTGCTCCACGGTGAACTTCTCGACGCGGATAGTGTGGTTCCACGCATTGCGGACTGTCATTCCGCACTCCAGCTTCAGCCACTTGCCGAAGGACTTTTCCGGCAGCACCGACTTGACGCGAATGAGCTGCCGACCGAGCTCGAGCGCTTCTGCCGCGTCCCGCCGGCCGAGAGAAGCGATGAAGCCGCTCACCTCCGACAGAAGCGGCCGGTGCTCCTCGGGTGCTACGAACGTTTTTGCCGTGTTGCTTGCCTTGGCCTTGGCGGCCTTCAGTGTTTTCTGCATCTGGAACTCCTTTGATGCGATTGCTCGGGTAGCCGAAGCATTTGGCAATGCTCCTCCCGGACGCCTCCGGTGGCCGGTGGCGTCAAAATGAAGCATTCATGTTGGAGGGAGGGAGGGACTTGGCCTGAGGGAAGAAACGCGGCATCGTTTCTTCCCTCAGGCCAAGTCCCTCCGGTTATGACGGTCCGCGCTCGTGGGGCAGACGCAGGTCAGGACGATCAAGGGGATACTGCTCGGCCTGGCCGAATACTTCACTGGCGATGGAAGAGCAGGACATGCCGGCATTTCCCGAAACGCGACCTGCGGAGATATCGATCAGGTGTTCGGCTGCGACGCGAACGGCCACGACACCGAGTGCGGCAGCAAGATTTGCGGGCGTGATCGGCCGTCCGTCCTTGGACAAGTCGAGACGGATCGCGCCGGCGACCGGATCGCGTGCATTCGTGTGGGTGTCGATCATTCCGCCATGAAAATCGACCGAACTCAGGATGCAAGGCGCCATTCGATTGAGCACATTACGCCATCGGTATACGACTGCACTCGCAGACTCCGCAGGGTTTGAGACTTTGATGGTCAAGGCATTTCCTTTCTGGGTGGAAAAATCAGCACTTTGAAAGACCGCCCCCTGCTAGGAACGGCAAACTTCCGGCTCGTTTATGCGTTAATGAACGGTTTTCGGTAGGTTGCTGCGCTGATCGCGCCAATACGCGTCCTCTGCGATGTCAAGGAGCGCTTTGAAACGTCGGGTTAGTTTCTGCAGGACCTTGGCTTGTCGCAATGACGTGTCACCCCCCTGAAGGATCTTGACAATCTGAAGGAGGCAGTCATGACCACCGGTCTCCAACACAGCCCACACGATCGCCGCCGGCATCAGAAACGAGAGCTTGAAACGCACAAAATCCGCACCTCCAAACAATACCGCCTCGTTAGAGACCATATCGACGCGATCAGCGAAGACTGCGAAGCCAATGCCGGTCATCATGCGTTGAGGTTTGACGTAGGCAGAAAGGAATTCGGATTTGAAAGTTTCGAGGATGTGATGGGGGGGATGTTGGTTGACGGGCATGACGTTTATCCTCTGCGTTTTGGCCGAATGGGCTTCGTTGCCCGGTCGCCTTATGGCTTTGAATATACGGTCACGATGGGACTGTGTCCGAGATCGAATCTATGGCTGCAGACAACTGGAATCGAGGGAAAACAATAACTTAGAATAGTCGTTCCGACAGAATAGCCTTTGCCCCATGGAGATCAGGTTTCGCGCTACAAACTTCGACCATGTGTTTCCGTTCTGGTAACCCTTTTGTTTTGGGCTCCCTTAGCAAAGCTTGTTTAGACAGTCGGGAAGTCTCGATCGTCGTTGCTATTGCTCATAAGGATTTCCCTTTGCCGTTTGATTTCCAGCAGATGAACAGACTGACTTCGCAACGCCATCTTTTGCCGAATGGCGACATTGTTGGCCTTGTCGTCCCAGTCGAAAATACGAAGGAGTATTATCTGGGGATCGCTGCGCAGCATCGCGAACTGCTAATTGAACGCGTTAACTCCAACGAGTTAACGCCAGACGAGGCGGAAGCCGAGGCGAAGGATATGCGGAGTGGCCCGCTTGCGAGCCTTATATTGGGCTGTGACGAACTCAACGCAGACATGACCTTCTGGACGTTGGAAATGACTGCGGCCTGGATCAAGGCAAAAAGGCCCGAAGCCGTTCACCGCCATTACAGGCCATCGTTTCTGGATAAGTGGGTTTGGGAAAAACTCGCTACGTATCACGACGGGAGCCGGATCTATCTTCCTTGGGAAAAACCCATGCCGGCAAACGTCAGGCCTTGTTACGCTCTCCGCCGGCTCAAGAAGACCCGGATCGACGAAAGCTACGTCGATTTCGATGGCGAGACGAAGGTTTTCAAAAAAATGGCTGAGTTCATGCCGAAATTGAAGGCCCATTTAGAAAGCGGTGAGATTTTCTCTGTCGGGCAGCCTATTGGGCCAGACTACCAATCTTCGCAGATAGAACCCGGGCTATGGGTAATCGCCCACTTCGGCATTTCCGATGCCGATGGGCTGTTTCTATCTCTGAATGATAAGACCATTTATCGCGATATTCGCTTCAAATCCACGCATGTTCTAAAAATGTATCCCGATGCAAGAGTTCGCACGCGGCCAACTGCCCACCTTCCCTGGAGGAAAGGGATAGAACTTGACGAAAAGAAAGCTAAGATTGTCAACACTCTTATGGAGTGTTACCCGGATGGCTTGCCAGATTGGCGCCCAAAGAAAGTTCGCGACTTCGAGCTGCGATCGGTCCTTCCTGCGCCACTTTTGGCCCAATGGTATCCCGATGGTGTAATTGAAGTTGATGATAATGCGCTTGAAAAACCGCACAACGCCTTCCAAAAGGCTATGGATCGCATTTTCTCAAGCGCGCTTTTGTCAAACTAGGCGGCGACAGTAGCTAAGCGGAAACCGGGCATGGTGCGCTATTACTCCAACATGATCGAAGCGACCCTCTTCGGTAAGGTGGCGGTCGTGCGGGGTTGGGGCGAGCTGGCAGGGCCGGCGGCGAGAAGATTTCTGCCTTGCAACCGAAAGGGAAGCTGCATTGCGATTTCTCGAGGTCGACCGGCGCAAACCATAGAGGATATGTGTCCGTCGCCTTTAGCAAAACGTCATGACGTGTCGGTTCAAATCGGCTAATAAGAATAAGCCGGGTGGACAGTAGGCATCCACCCAGCCTGAAACCGCTCTTGCGTCTTTCTCAGCTGCGCACTTTGGTGTTGCAGGTTCTCCGTGAGCTGCTGGCGCAATGTCCTGATCTCGTCTTGGAGAACCTCGATCTCCGACAACGGTGACGACACATCTGCCCGAAGCGATTGGCCGGCCGTTGACGTGACTATCGTGCTGGGCGCGGTTCTGCTACTCCCCTATATTTTTGGGCGACGCCTGCCCTTCCTCTCGTCAAGGTCGCATTGGTTGTGTGTCAGGCCAATCCGAGACGCTCGCGCAGGTTCGCGTTTTCGGCACGTACTTTCCGCAAGCGGTTGACGAAGGCGCTCGTTTTCCGCCTCGAGTTTCGAGACATCTGCCCGCCGACGGAGCGTTTAGCAGCCAGCTCCCATGCGCCCGAGCGGCCCGACTAGAGGCCGAAAATTGAGGCAGGAGCTTTATCAGTATGCGACTCACTCCAGAGTCTGCCGCGCAAGTTTTTACCGGCAGCGCGGGAAAGCAAGCGAATCTGCAGGGCCTGAGAGTTCTCGACTCTTTTTTCGTGTTACCTTACGCGTCGCAGCATTCCCTTTAACCGCTTGTTTTACATGGGTTTTATGAGGGTAGATGGCGAAAAGCACATCAGAGCTAATTGCTTGTTAAGTCTTCGTTAACCTCAAATAGCTTGCCGCTATGTCAAAATCGATGCTTATAAATAGTAGCGGAAAGCACCAGACTTTTAGCGGCTTAGCGCTAATTCGAGATTGACGGTTGAACATGGCGAAAATTGCGACCAAAATCGCTCCTGTTGATGAAGACCTGATGGGCATTATCACACGACATTCGCTTGCCCTCTCGGAGCAGCTGCAAGACCATCACCTTGCCACCTTCCCACCTGATGCCACGAAAACGATCCGAAACTTTCAACCGGCGGAAGCCGCTAAGCTTTTGGGAGTCAAAGAGGTCTATCTACGCCGTCTTTCGAACGAAGTGCAGGGACTGCAGGTGACAACCGGATCGGGCGGCCGGCGCACCTACAGCGTTGAAGACATATCGAGCATCCGCAAGCATCTCGACGACGTCGGGCGCGGGTCGCGGCGTTATTTGCCGCATCGGCGGGATGGCGAAAACCTTCAAGTCCTTTCGGTTATGAATTTCAAAGGCGGCTCCGGGAAAACAACGTCAGCCGCGCATCTCGCTCAGTATCTTGCGCTTCGCGGGTATCGTGTCCTGGCAATCGATCTTGATCCCCAAGCCAGCCTCTCGACCCTATTCGGGGTTCAGCCGGAGACCCTTGAGGCCGGGGAAAGCCTTTACGGTGCCATCCGTTATGCGGATCCCAGGCCAATGGGTGAAATCATTTCGGGAACATATATCCCAGATCTCCATCTTATTCCGGGGAACCTTGAACTGATGGAGTTTGAGCATGAAACGCCCGCCGCACTCATGAAGCGCAAGCCCGGCGACACTATGTTTTTTGGTAGGATTGGCGAGGTCCTGGGACAAGTCGCTCACGCCTACGACGTCGTTGTGATCGATTGCCCACCTCAGCTCGGCTATTTGACATTGTCAGCGCTCACGGCTGCAACCTCCGTTCTAATCACCGTTCATCCGCAGATGCTGGATGTGATGTCAATGAACCAGTTCCTTGGTATGATGGCAGAGCTTCTTCGGGAGGTGAAAGCAGCTGGTGCGGACTTTACCTATAACTGGATGCGCTATTTAGTAACCCGTTTCGAACCCAGCGACGGTCCACAGAACCAGATGGTCGGATACCTGCGCGCAATCTTCGGCGAAAATGTCCTGAACTTCCCGATGCTGAAGACGACCGCCGTTTCGGACGCAGGATTGACCAATCAAACGCTCTACGAAGTGGAAAGAGCGCAATTCACGCGAGGTACCTATGACCGGGCGCTCGAGTCGATGAACAGCGTGAACGACGAGATTGAGTCCCTGATCAAGAAAGCATGGGGTAGAGCCGCATGAGCCGCAAAGATATCCTCCGCGTCCCGCAGCCAAAAGCGTCTTCCGAGCCATCGTCTTTGCGGCCCACACGGGCCAAAGTCCTTCCAATGCTGAATGCAGAGGCGCCGCCGGCAGCGTCGCGATTGACCCATCAGGTCGGTACTGCTTTGGCCGAAGGCAAGGCACGCTTCGAGAGGGCGGAAGAGATCGAGCGTCGGCTGGCTGAAGGTCAGGCCGTCGTCGAACTGGATACCGACGAGATCGATCCTTCATTCGTACAAGACAGAATGGATGGCGATATAGCCGGATTGCTGTCCTCAATAAAAGAACAAGGACAACAGGTCCCGATACTAGTCCGTCCTCACCCCGAACGTACCGGCCATTATCAGATCGCGTTTGGCCATCGTCGTTTGCGGGCTCTGAAAAAGCTTGGCCTCAAGGCGAAAGCCATTGTCCGCGATTTGAGCGACGAACAATTGGTGATTGCGCAGGGACAGGAAAACCATGAGCGGCAGGATCTAACCTTTATTGAAAAGGCCAGGTTTGCGGCACGTTTGAAGGAAAAATTCTCTCGAGACGTAATCATCGCATCGCTATCGGTGGATAAGGGAGATCTGTCAAAGATGTTGGCAATCGTCGATGTCCTTCCGGCTGAGCTGGTCGAGGCCATCGGATCGGCACCAAGCGTCGGCCGTCCCCGATGGCTGGAGCTTTCCGATCTTGTAGAGAAGTCCCCTACCCCGCGGATTGCCGTGGAGTTTGCGATGTCTGACGAGGTAAAGCTTCTCCGTTCAGATGACCGCTTTAAGGCTATCATTGCCCACCTGAAGCCGCGCCGAACGATAAGGGGCGCACCAGGCGTTCTTACTACGACATCTGGTGTTCGATTGGCTGAAATGAAAAACAGCAAGTCGAAACTTGAGATCACGATCGACAAGAAGCTGTCGCCGGCGTTCGCGGCTTTCATTCTTGAGAAATTGCCGATGCTCTATGAAGAACATCTGGCCGAGAACCAACGAAAAAACGGAGAGTAAGCCGGGAAAAGAAAAAGGCCCCAACAGTGCTGCCACCGTGGAACCCAATTCTATCGTCGTGAGAAACATAGAATCGCACTTCCACGAATCCTCGTCAAGAGTCTTTGGCACCATTTTGGTGAGCAGGTTTCTTTTGCCTTCTGAAAGGTGAGAGACGATGCAGACTGGAACTGTGACGACGCCCTTCGGGCGGCGGCCGATAACCCTTACCCTTGTCCGACGCCAGACAGCAATGGCAGAGATCAAGCAAGGAAAGACCGCAGACAAATGGAAAGTCTTCCGAGATGTGGCTGCGGCCATGGATTCGCTTGGTCTCCATTCAAATAGTGTTGCCGTTCTCGATGCGCTGCTGACGTTCCATCCCAAAAATGAACTGTGCCAGAACAACAGTCTGGTGGTCTTTCCGTCGAATACGCAGCTCGCTTTGCGGGCACACGGTATGTCTGGAGCCGCCATGCGGCGCCATATTGCAATCCTTGTCGATGCGGGCCTCATCCTGCGAAAGGACAGTCCCAACGGCAAACGTTATGCCAGGAAGGATCACACCGGAGAGATCGAAAACGCGTTCGGTTTCGATCTGTCGCCACTGCTGGCTCGTTCCGAGGAGCTGGCCGCGATGGCGCAGCAGGTTGCTACGGCTAGGGCTATGTTCCGGAGCACTCGTGAAGCTCTAACTATTTGCCGACGCGACGTGCGGAAGCTCATCACGGCGGCCATAGAAGAAGGTGCGAAAGGCGACTGGCAGGCGATTGAGGGCAGGTATGTCGAAATCGTTGGCAGAATACCACGCGCCCCAACGCTGGCGACCGTCAGCTCCATCCTCGACGAAATGCGGATGCTTTACGAAGAGATCATTAGTCAGCTGAATATTCAGGATAATTTCGAAAATAAGAGCACCAATGTCGCTCTTATCGAGCAGCACATACAGAGTTCAAAACCAGAATACCCAAATGAATTTGAACCCGCTTCCGAAAAGGACCAGGAAGCGAAGCCGAGCAAAGACAATCGACGGAGAGGTGAGCCGTTGAAGGTGTTTCCTTTGAGTGTAGTGATGAAGGCTTGCCCCATGATCGTCGATTACGGGGTTGGCAGTGGGGTTGGCAGCTGGCGCGACCTGATGGCTGCCGCGGTAGTGGTGCGATCCATGCTTGGCATCAGCCCTTCAGCCTATCAAGAAGCGTGTGAAGCCATGGGTCCTGAAAATGCTGCGGTCGCAGTCGCATGTATTCTCGAGAGGTCGACATTAATCAGTTCCCCCGGAGGCTATCTCCGGGACCTGAGCCGAAGGACGTCGCTTGGCGAGTTTTCTCTCGGGCCAATGATAATGGCTGCACTGAAGACGAATAGCGAATCGCGTACAAGGGTTGGTTAGATGTTGGCAGGTGCCAACCCTGTCAACATTTTGAATTCATTCCATTTTTCTCAAAGTGATTTTGGTGTGTGGAAATGCGCCTAGTTTGGCGATGTGGGATAACCGAATGTGGTGAGGAACCTATCAATACCCCATGTCGCCCGTCAGAGATTTGGCTCTTTAAACATGAATCTGGTTCACGTCGTTTGACGTCACCGTGAACGTGCTGTCGTGGCCCTGGCAATTCATGGTGGATGTAGAGCCCAAGCCGAAGACCTTCCTTTTAAGTTTGGCGACTGCCTGCGGACAAAAGGGTCGAAAAATTTCGGATAATATCGCTTGGAATCGGGGTCTCGCTGTTCGCAATCGGCAATAGGAAAGCCGGCTGCCGACACTGCTGCATGAAGACGCACTGGTTGCGCCCGGTCTCCATGGGCCGAAGTTGCTTCGAAGCGAATTACCCGATCTTCGAGGCGTCGCATGTGACCGGTTGCACGATATTACAGGAGGTGAGAATCACATGCCCTTCACCTGACGCCCGCAGTTACACGGCAACCTGATCGGGCACTGCCGCAAGGCCCTGATGTGAGTTTAGATTCAGGGCGGTGCCACCGCCAAGGCGAGCGCGGGCATAATCGAGGACGTTGTCGACCAGACCGCGTATTCCAAGCGAGCTGCCCTGCATCAGGCCAATCACCTATTGCCAACGGTAACTCAAGCTCTCTGTCGAAAGCATGCGCGTCGCAACCGAAATCGATGCCAATGGGTTTAGCAGATCATGGCCGAAGGATAGCGATAAACTGTTCTCGAAATTTGCCCTCTGCTAGTTGCCATTGCAGATGTTTCTCGGCATTCTCGCGTGCGTTAACGATCTGGTGCTCGTACGACGACGTCAAATTGCTTGTACGAAGATGCGTGTAACTTCCGGAGCCCGGAATGGACTAAGACGGTCAAGGCGGAAATGATGACCGGAACTGCGTACAGTATTCGACCGGCCATCCTGAAGATTTCTCATAGGCGTTTGCCATTGATCTCGCCGGCCTGGTAGCCTAGAGGCGCCGTTATACAGCTGTTAGCACGCATGATAGCGCCATCCGCGCTCACTACTAAGTAGCCGCACGATGCATCATCAAATCTTGCCCCTGACTTTCAGGCGACGGTCGGCATCGCCGGGAAAGATGTAACGCTCATCATCGTCTACATCCAGCTTACATCCTGCCCCGGTGAAAACTGTTGGGCGTCGACGCTTCGCGGCTCAAACCTGCCATGCTGAGGGGGCGACACTCTTGCCCGATGCCTGCGCGACGCGCCAGTGACAGAGAGCAGGTCAGTATTTGTTGTGCAGTCCCCGGATCCGGACGGAATGAACGAGCTTGCGCGAGAACTGGGCTACACGCTCGGCTGCCCGCTGGAACTCATGCCATATTATCTGGACGTTTGATCGCATCTTTGCCGGCCGTGCTAATCCGGAGCGAGCGGTCGTTAGCATATCTTTGATCCGGGGTCTAACGTCACAACACCAGAGCCTTCTGCAGATCGTCATGTTCGAACGCACTTGCCATCCTGTTGATCTCGGCTGACGGGGCACCGACTGCCTTCGCGGTCTCGCGCCAGGTCGCCGTAACGGTCGCGACTTCCCTGATAATCGTGCGGGCCTGCGGGAGCGAAATACCGAAAAAAGCTGATGCTGCTTCCAGGAGGTCGAGCGAGCAGGTGCCTTCATCAAGATCGATATTGGTTGTCAGCACGCGCGCCTTGATGTCGGTAGGAACAGGATTGAGATCATAGGCAGGAGAAAGCGACCAACCGGACCTGCTGAGCCACAGGAAGCCGTGGTTGCGCAGATGATCGTCGACATTGGATATCATCACATTGAAGACTACACGGCGGTAAAGAGCACGAGCATCGGTTTTGCCTTTGGCACCATGCTCGACGAGGGCATCGACAATTTCGGGATAGCTGCCTCGCTCACCGTCCCTTGCACCCATCATTGCCATGGCGGAGAGAAATGGAATTCGAAACGCTCCTTGCCGGTCGAATCGACGCGACAACATTACCTTCTTGCCTGCGATATCGACCAATTGGTGATCTGGTGTCGCAATGCCTGCCCTGCCGGCCAGCCTCAGCGCTACTTCTTCCCAAGTTTCCATGCTGTAGTCGTCAGTCTCCTTTGGAAACTTGGCAATCGACAGGTGACCGTGCTGGTCGATGACAGACGCTTTGGGGCGAGCCCCGCCAAGAGAGGACCCCGGCGCGAAAATCATCTGGAGATCCTCGTCGGTCTCTTCATCGCGCAGAATGCGCTCGGTGATCTGCAACAGGCGTCTGAGGTCAACGAGAGCTGGAACACCTGTTCCGATGGGAGCCTGAAAGTCTTCATCGCCGACCCAGCGGAACCGAAGTGCACCAAGTCGGGTCTCATCGGCAACGCCGAGAAGGTAGTCACTCTCGGTCAGGGTTCGCACCGAACGACGATCCCGTTCGGCGCTGCGTCGCTCGGTGCGCTGCATGAGGCGCCGGCCCCAGGTGTCCGGGGCTGAGTCCCCTATAGAACCAAACGTGGCGACGCCTGCCGGCGGAGCAAAAGCTCCCCGGGTCAACGCCAGCGCCGGTTCCAGCGAAAAGCGATCCGGGTCTTGAAGCCAGTCGCGATCGTATTCGAAGAGGATTGTCTCGGTGCCACGTACGCGATTACTACGCGCTAACCCGATCGGTCTTGTCCTGCCATGAAGGTCCAAATGGACTTCGAAATCAGTCATCCCGCTCCGTTCCCGGTGAGCGCCTAACATGCGCATGTTTCGGCAATTCGGCGCTTGAAAGGGCCTGCCCGACACTATCATTGCTGATGTCCGCAATTTCCCCTAGGCCGTCCAGCAGACCAAGCGCCTGGAGAACACTGGCATAGATGCCGATACTGACACTGGTATCGCCAGCCTCGATCTTCTGCAGCGTGGAGCGCGAGGTAAAGGCACGATCCGCAACTACCGCCATCGGCAAATGCCGGCGCCGCCTGGCGTCCTTAACGTCGGCACCGAGCTTGCGAAGAGCACGTCGGACAGCCGTAGGCGGGTTATGTGGTGTCGGCATTTGTCACCTTCTTACTACATATTGGATTAATGTGTAGCACCAAGCTCACAACAGCGCAAATTTCCTTTGGCGATTTGATTTGAATGGGAAGTTTGACCAGGCCGTTACGAAACAGATACGGGATGAAAGGTGCAGATGTCGATCAACAATACCCATCGGATTTGCGGCTGCCAGGACTAGCGATCAAACGGGGAAATTATTTCCGCTTAAAGTGGTGCTTTCAAGTCAGAAGTCGCGCCGCGCGGCCGCAGGGTCGCGTTGCGTTATTATAGTAGTCGGAAGCCTGCTGGACCGATCTATGTCGGGACTGCTCCATGGCCTCCGGCAAAGGAACGCCACGATTGGCGGCCTCCGTGAGATAACCCGACCGCAGCCCGTGCGCCGAAAAATCCCCGGCATCCAACCCCGCCATTTCAGCCCGCTGCTTGACGATCTGGTTGACTGCGCTCGGCTCAAGCGGCCGCACTGAGACATTGCCCCAGCGATCGACCTTCCGGAATATACTGCCCTTGTCGATCCTGGCTGCCGCAAGCCAAGCATTCAGGGCATTGACGGGTCGGCCGGTGAGATAAACGACCTCATCATGATCGGCGCCAGATGTCTTCGTGCGGCTAAGATGGATCGAAAGCGAGGGGAGGGAGAGCCATCGGGAACGTCGATAGATGGCTCGACCGTCAACTGTTCGACGCGCATGGCGGCGATCTCGCTGCGGCGCCGACCGCCCGCACAGCGAGCCGTATCGCGGACTTGAGGGCAGGGGAGGCGAAGACGCCGGTTAGTCCGCGCCACTTCGTGAGCGTCGACCACGTGGCGAGGCGCCGGCGCACGGTATCGGGTGCATGCGGGGCCAGCCGACTTTAGAAAACCTTGGCTTCGGAGGTTCTGCTCCACCTCCGCTTGTATCCCGTGATCCGGTTCGGTTTTGAGGGTTTCAACATCATGATCGGTGAGCAGTTCGCAAGCCCGTCGCGACATTCGATCGGCAGGACGCTTGCAATGGTGTCGAGCTCGTCAGCGGCGATCAACGTCAGATTTACAAAGAGAAGTCAGCGCCGTCAAAACACTCTGGATCGACTGTTTTGCCGGCGCTGACACCGTGCTTCGCGACGCCTTTCCCCGTGTCAGTCGGCCTACTCGAATGGAACCCGTTTCTCTGAAACGATGAATTTTCACCGGTCTAAGATGCGTGTCATCTCGATGGGCAGCGTACGGGTTTTTTCAGGGCAGTAGGTGGAGGGAGCTGGCAACTCATACGCCCTTTATACTCAACTGAGGTCGAACGACAGAATCGATTCTCACGCTAGCCTCGCGTAAGCGTGGCCGAATAACGACTTAGAGTAGATGAGGGGTAAAGGTTGCTTTTATGAGTCTTTTCGGAACTATGAAAACAAGCGTTTCTGGCATGAATGCTCAGGCCAACCGGCTTGGCACCGTATCAGACAACATCGCGAACTCCGGAACGACGGGTTATAAACGCGCCGAAACCACTTTCTCCACGTTGATGCTTTCGTCCGGTGGCGGGAACTATAATTCTGGTGCAGTTCAAACATCGACGTCGCGTTCAATCTCCCAACAAGGCGCACTGAGTTACACGACATCAGAAACGGACCTGGCGATCAGCGGTGAAGGGTTCTTTGTCGTAAGCGATAAGAGCGGCAGTTTTCTGCTCTCGCGGGACGGGACATTTCAGGAGAACCGAGATGGAGAGCTCGTGAACTCGTCTGGTGCCAAGCTGCTAGGCTATCCCTATACAAATGGCGAGCCGACGACGGTAGTCAATAGTTTTGATGGGCTCGAGCCCGTTAAGACGCAAGGCGGCGGAATGACTGCTGCGCAATCTACCAGGGGCGTCTTTAGCGTAAACCTACCTGCTAATGCGGAAACTGTTGGAAGCCATATCGCGAACGTTCCGCCTTCAGCAAACAGTCCATTTAGCGCTTATTCGCATTTCATACAGCTCAACGACGAGTCACCCGATTTGGGCGGTGCGGTAACGAACATATACTACACGAAAACGGCCGATGACACTTGGGAGATAACGGCTTTCGCAGACTGGGAAGGATCAGGCGCGACGTTCCCGTACGATTTGTCGAACGACGACATCTCGATGCGAACGACGACATTGAAGTTTGATCCAGTCACCGGTGATCTCTTAAGCGGAGATCCGATTCTGAGCTTTGAGCCTGAAGACCCTTCAGTGCTCGATTTTTCAGCTCTAACGGAATCGGCTGACGGCCTCGGCTCTACGCCTAAGTCATATCAAAGCTGGAACCTCCCGTCTGATGTCCCTGAAATTGACACAGCGAGCGGCGAGTTGCCGGCTTCCGCAAACACAGACGAAAGTACCTACACAACCAAAACTACCTTGAATGGTTATCTTGGTTATAGCGGATCATCCAGTCTAGATGTCTACCTGACGAAGACTGGGCCCTACACATGGGACGTTGCCGCCTATAACACCGCTGACTCCACAGCAGGCGGGTTTCCATACGGTCTCTCCGGTTCGGCACCGCTCGCCTCCACAACATTCGAGTTTGATCCGTCAACTGGGGCGATGACGAGCGCGGGCTTGCTAGAAATCCCGCTGATGTCCGGAGATACTTATCCAATCGACTTCTCTGGATCGGTTTCTTTGCCAGACGGGACGGCAGGTTGGGTAGACACTTCATCGGTCTCTTTAAATTTCAATCCGGCGGAGCCAGTCGTCGAGAAACAAATTGTCGGCGCGACCACGCCGGCTCAGAATCTCGCAACAAGCACTTTTACCAACAAGTCTTCTCTTACAACGTACGACACACTTGGAAACCGCATTCAACTCGACATTTACTATACGAAGGGTAAGGACAGCACGTGGGAAATGGCGGTCTTCAACCACGCTGATGCTTCTAGCAGTGGCTTTCCTTATGGGGCTGACGGCTCATCCCCACTGGTCACCAAAATCTTGACCTTCAATTCTGACACTGGTGCCCTTGAGGGCGAGGAACAACTCGAAATCCCTTTCGGAAGCGGTGCGCCACTGACCTTGTCGCTGGATGGGACAACCCAGCTCGCCGCGAACTTCGTGGTAGCAGCAGCTAACGTCAATGGAAGTGGGGCCAGTCCCGCTATCGGTTACGAGATCTCAGACGATGGAATTCTTTCCATGCGCTACGCCGACGGCTCCCTCCTACCGACATATCGTATCCCGCTCGCGGCCGTGGAAAGCCCTGACAACCTGACAGTATCGGGAGGTAACGCATTCTCGGCGAACGGAAGCTCAGGGGTTACTACCCTCGGTTTCCCCGGATCATCCGGCTTTGGATCGATCACGTCGGGAGCGCTTGAGACCTCTAATGTCGATCTGGCGTCAGAATTGACCGAAATGATCGAGAGTCAAAGAAGCTACTCGGCCAACTCAAAGGTGTTTCAGACAGGATCTGAGCTCCTCAATATGTTGGTTGAGCTGCGATAGCGGTGCACGAACACTAATGGCCAATAAAACTTAACCGGGGTCCGCGCTTAGAAACTCACCTGCAGCAACGCAAAAGACAAGTGCCAACATCCACGTAAGCTTTAAGCTGCGTGGTTAACCCGAGGCTGCTTCAATTGAGGCGGTCTCAGTCGTTTGCAGCTGAGGGTTTGCGCGGGAAAAACCGGCAGAACTGCTGCTTTTCGAAAAGAAAAGGTGAGAGAACCGAAAACAACCGGGTGGAGGAGATGCTGAATTTCGGCCTCAAAACAGAGTGAGTTCTCCCTGCTGATACTGTGCTCCAAGCCGGGATTCGGGTTTTGCGCTAATCGTAAAAGCGGCGCCCCTCGCGTAGCGTGTCATTTCGCTTCTCCAACCGGAACCGACCCACGTAGCGATCGGACTTTGGGGATATGCTGCCCTTGTCGATCCTGGATGCCAAGCCAGGCATTTAGCGCATCAATGGGGCGGCCGGTGAGATAAACGACCTCGTCTGTTTGGTGCGGTCGAGAACCGACAGCTACGGGAGAGTAGGGCCGTCGGGAACCTGGATCAATGGTTCGACTATCGGCTATTGATGCGAACGGCCGCGATCTCACCTCGGCGCCTGCAAGACAAGAGGCGCCTGATTGGGACTTATGGGGACCTACTCAGCTAATTATGTGTCGTGGTCTCCGGAACATCGCTATCAATGTCGAATCAGAGAGGGTTAGCATGGATAGCAGTAAACGACGCGCGGTGTTCGAGGCAGTCCGAGACAGGACTATTGGTCTTGGCCTCAAGTTCGAAGACGACCCGGTTTTCCTAGCAGCTGTCGAAGATTGGATTGTCGGAAGGGATGATGCAGCGGACCTCCGGGAGGTTTACCTATCCCTGCTTGCTCAGCGAGAACAGTCGCGGCGCGTTGAGCACTTCGTCGAACACTGCCTTAGGTGAATGTGGGCATCTATCCGGGACTAAGGGCGTTTGAGGCGCTGCTGAGACGACACCTGCAGGCATTTGTCGTACACTCCGGCACTAGACCCCGTATACGACACCGCTCTACAGAGTTTTTGTCGCGTTGCGCATTGGCAGCAAGCAGTTCTCACTGCCAGACAGCGCACCCTTTTCGCATGTCGCGTGTCCATAATGAGTACTGTCAAAGCATCCGTGCCGCTCGCCCGCTACGCCGTGTGGCATTGTTGTAATAGCTCGACGCTTGCTGCACCGAACGGTGGCGCGACTGCTCCATCGCTTCAGGCAGCGGAATGCCGCGATTGGCAGCCTCCGTCAGATATCCTGATCGCAGCCCATGTGCGGAAAACTCCCCAGGCTCGAGCCCGGCCATTTCAGCCCGCTGCTTGACGATCGCATTGACCGCGCTGGGCTCGAGCGGCCGATTGGAGAGATTGCCCCAGCGATCCACCTTCCGGAATATGCTTCCCTTGTCGATCCTGGCAGCCGCAAGCCAGGCATTCAGAGCAGTGACGGGTCGGCCAGTGAGATAAACGACCTCATCATGATCGGCGCCAGATGTCTTCGTGCGGCCGAGATGGATCGAAAGCGAGGGGAGGGGAGAGCCATCGGTAACGTCGATCGATGGCTCGATGGTCAACTGTTCGACGCGCATGGCGGCAATCTCGCTGCGGCGCCGACCGCCCGAGGCGAAAGCGACCATCATGACTGCTCGATCACGGATGTCGCGCAAGCTCTCGGTGTTGCAGGTTGCCAGCATCTTGCCAAGGACATCGCCGGTAACAGCCTTGTTGCTCTTTCGCCGACGTGGTCGGGGCGTCGCCCGCACAGCGAGCCGTATTGCGGACTTGAGGGCAGGGGAGGCGAAGACGCCGGTTAGTCCGCGCCACTTCGTGAGCGTCGACCACGTGGCGAGGCGCCGGCGCACGGTATCGGGTGCATGCGGGCCTGCCGACTTCAGAAAACCTTGGCTTCGGAGGTTCTGCTCGACCTCTGCCGGCATCCCGTGATCTGGATCGGTTTCGCGCTTCTGCGGGTCCCACAGATGATGGGCGACAAATTTCAGGAGCAGGGCTTCGGGCGCCGGCCAGGGCAGAGATTTGCCAATCGCCGCCAGCGACCAGGCCTGCAGGTAGGCAAGATCAGACGTCAGGGCTCGAAGGGTATTTTCGCCCATGCCCTCGTTGACCAGATGGCGCAGCGTTGCGACGTCCTGATCGGTGAGCAACTCGGCAAGTTCATCGCGGCGCTCGAGAGGCAGTACTGCTGCAATCGTATCGAGTTCGTGGGCACGGCGATCGACCGGGTCTGAGCCAGTGCTTGTCATGCCATCGACGACGCGGGATGCAGTTTGAGATCAGTGTGGCCGAAGTCATGCCCCTTGAACAGGAGCGGCGCCTTGGCAACAGCGGCAACAGCGTACGAGAAACAGTCGCCCATATTGAGCGCAGCTGGATGACGACCACGGCCAAAACGCTCGAAAGCCTCTTCTGCCGCCCGGTAGTGCTTCTCATCGAAAGCGACAGTCGTGACATTCGCAGTTTCGGCAAGCCGCCCGATGATTTTGGCTGCACTGACGAATCCTTTACCCGACAGGACCATCCGTGCCTCAAGCAAGGTCGGCCAGCCGATGATGACCGGCTCGCGTCCCATCAGTGGTCTGAACACATCTGCTTCCGGCTCTTTCATCGATATCGCGATAATAACAGACGTATCGACGGCAATCATATCGGCAGACCGTTCTCATCGTAGAAGTCATCGTGATTGGACGTCGTGCCGGGTGCGATATTGCGTAGATCCTCGGCTGCCAGATCCCATACGGCGTCCATGGGATAGCGGATGTTATCAGCGCGCAGCTCCTGATCGTAACGCTCAAGTGCCAGTTCGACGAGCCGATTGATCGGCTGGCCCGTGCGGCGGGAGAGGGCATGGGCCAGATCTCGGGCCTTGCTGCTGCGGATGGAGAGCTGCGGTTCGGACATGGTGCGCCTCGTTAAATCGTGGCTTCAATATAGAGATTACACCTCAGATGGCAAGAAAATTACCATAGATGGCTAACCATCGATAAGAGGTACTTATCGTTGGTTATGGGTTTCATTGTTCAGTGTTGCCTGTAATGAAACCTAAGAAGCTAATCGGTTTCGAACGTTCTAAAACTGCAAGCAGTAAGAACGCCTTAACCAGAATGGTGGAGCCACCTTAGAACTATAGCTCAACGTAAGCTGGGCAGATCCAGTGGCAGGGCCAGCCCATGGGCAGGGAAAGGCTTCAGGTGCGTGCCGCAACCAAGGAAGGAGTGGCGGAACAGGATGGTCATCGTCACCCATGCCCCACCGATCGCTAAGGTCGTGCCAGAACGACAGCTGAGCTTTTGACAGGTTCATCAGCCCGATCATGCTGTCGCTCGCCTGCCGGCCATTGCGGCTGACCGTGCCGCCGGAAATCTTTCGCTTGATGATAAAGCCGCGCAGATCTCTTTCCGGCGCATTTGTATGGAGCCGGGTTTCAGGCCGCTCCAGAACCCAAAGCAGTTCGGGCTTACGGCGCTTCGTCATGAAAGAAAAAAATCTTATAATTTACGAAAATAAGAATCCCTTCTGCCACTAAAAATGCTCCAGTTACTAGATCAACGTTCACGAGGTCATATCCTGTGTGGATGGCCCGGTTGTCGATCAATTTTCGGCAACTCCGAGCGGAACCGTTTGTACACATTGCGCCGCTTTGTCGGTTCGAATGTGAGAACATCCGAAAAAGCGAGCGGTCTCCGACCGCCCGCGTGTTTCAAAAGCTGTTTCAGCGGACGTTGGTCGCCTACACGCCGTCTACCCCCTACCGAACTCATCAACAATGCGGATGATATCGTCTTCTCCGAGATAAGAGCCGGTCTGGACCTCAATCATCTCAAGCAAAATTTTACCAGGATTTGCGAGCCGGTGGACTTCGCCCTGTGGGATGTAGACGCTCTCGTTCTCGCGAACAGTCTGCACCGTATCGCCAATCGTCACTTCGGCGGTGCCCTTGACACAGATCCAGTGCTCGGACCGGTGGTGGTGCTTCTGCAGTGACAGCTTCTTGCCGGGGGTGACGAACAGGCGCTTTACCTGGAAACGGTCGCCGTTAAGGATCGATGTATAGCCGCCCCATGGGCGATAGGAGGTCGGGTGAGTCTGCGTCAGCGCCGAAGTAGCCTTGGCAGTGGCGAGCTGCTTGACGAGCTTGCCGACATTCTGGCTCTCGTCGAGGCGCCCGACATAGACGGCGTCTTCGCTGGCAATCACGGCAACCCCCTCGAGGCCTTGCACGGCCAGATGGCCATGGCGGGACATTACGAGCGAGTTCTTCGTGTTGATGAGCGTTGCATTTCCTGAAATGACATTGCCATCCGTATCTTGGCTTCCGAGCTTCCAAACAGCATCCCAACTTCCCATGTCTGACCATGTGAAGGCAGTCTGCACGACGGCGGCACAGGCGGTCTTCTCCATAAGCGCATAGTCGATAGAGATGTTCGGGCTCGCGGAAAAAGCCTGTTCGTCGAGGCGGATGAAGTCCAGGTCGCTTGCGGCGCGCTCGACGGCGGCGATCGCGGCGGCCTCGACTTCGGGAGCATGCACCGCGAGTTCCGAGAGCACCTGGGATGCCTTGAACAGGAAGATGCCCGAGTTCCAGGCAAAGCCGCCAGCTGCCAGCATCTTTTCCGCCTTTTCAGCAGCAGGCTTCTCGACGAAGCGTTTCACCTTGGCCGCACCGGTCGCAAGCGTGTCTCCGATCTCGATATAGCCGAAGCCGGTGGCAGGCTCGGTTGGTGTGATGCCGAAAGTGACGAGCTTGCCGGATGCTGCGGTCTTCGCAGCGATACGGATCGCTTCGTCGTAATCAGCGCCCGAGACGATTTCATGGTCGGAGGCCAGCACGAGGATCAGCGCCTCCTCGCCGAACATCTTCGCGACGAAGGCTGCGGCCGATGCAACGGCGGCAGCCGTGTTGCGAGCCACAGGCTCCAGCAGCGTTGCGGAAAGAGCCACGCCGATCTCGCGTGACTGTTCGGCGGCAAGGAAGCGGAAGTCCTCGTTGGTGATGACGATTGGCGCCTCGTAGATGGCAGCGTCCGAAACACGGGAGAGCGTAGCCTGGAAGAGTGTACGGTCGCCGACAAACTGAATGAACTGCTTTGGCGCTGTAGCGCGCGACAGCGGCCAGAGCCTCGTACCCTTGCCGCCCGCCATGATGACTGGAATGATTTTGTTGGTCATGAACGAAGTCTCCGGTTCGGTACGGTGGTTTTATCGATTGATCGGGGACTAGCGAACGGGCAGCCCCCTGGCCCGAAGTGGCGTCTCAGGGCTTTTTGTTTGCTGCCCAGTTGCGGATCAGGTCAAGCCCCTGCGTGAGAAGAAGTTTCGCTTCTGCTTCGCTGGCGGCTTCGACATAGCAGCGCATTTCCGGAGCGTTGCCGGAAGGTCGAAGATGGACGATGCGCCCGTCAGAAAACGTCGCCCGCAGCCCGTCGATATCGCTCTTTGAGGCAACCGTCCCAAGGGGTGCGAGGAAGACAGCAAGATTGTCGTCGCCGGCCCTCAGATGCGTCATCATTGCCGCGCTTGTCTCAACGGGAAAATTCTCCAGCCGGTCGGCAGCGGCAAAGGTAAGGCCAAAGCTCGACGCGATAAACGACATCGGCCTGTCGCCGGCCGCCCGTAGGGCGAGCGCGGCCAGAGCGGGTAGAAAGCTGTCGCGCGTCGGCAAGGGTGCAAGTTTGCCGCCCGCAACTGCAAAGCTCGATCCCGTCAGCGTGCCGCCATTGGCCTCGAAGCCGACGACTCCGGAATGACCGCCTGCGAGCGCCTCCTGCATGCCGGCAATGACGAATGGCGAGCCGACCTTGGTGCGGATCGTCTTGAACGCGCCAGCGTTCTCGATGCCTGAATTGGAGGTGACCGGCGTCACTAGCACATCAGCACCGAGGAATTGTGCCGTGATCAGGCCGAGAAGGTCGCCGCGCAACGGTTCCCCGGTCTCGTCCGAGACAAGAGGCCGGTCGCCGTCGCCATCGGCCGACACGATCGCATCGAGCCCGTACTCCTTCGTCCAGATCTTCAACAAGGTGATTGTCTCGGCGGAAACCGCCTCCGTATCGACTGGAATGAAATGCTGCGAGCGGCCCAGCACCACGACATCGGCGCCATAGGCTCGAAGCACAGACACGAACAGGTCCCGCGCGACGGTCGAATGCTGGTAAACGCCGATCTTAAGTCCGAATAGCACGCCAGCCGGCAAAAGGGAGCCATTGCGGGCGACGAACAGCGCCTCGGCCTCGGCCGAACCATCGTCACCCGCACCGGGGGAAAAGTCGATTTCGCCTGCGTCCAGCTGGGCGGCGATCATCGTGATGCCAGCTTCGTCATTCTTGTCGATCTCGCCATCGGGGCGGTAGAACTTGATGCCGTTGCGATCGTCGGGAATATGCGAGCCGGTGACCATCAGACAAGCGGCCTTCAGCGACATGCTGTACAGCGCAAGGGCCGGCGTCGGCAGGGTGCCGCAATCGACGGGTTTCAGGCCCGCACGAGCCAGCGCGCCAACGCAGGTTGCGGAGATCGAAGGGCTCGATGAGCGGAAATCGCGACCGACCAGGATAACATCGCCCGCCCTCGCTGCCCCGATCGACAGGAGGTGCAGCGCAAAAGCCTGAGCGTAAAGCGCTGAAGCTCGGCCCTCTAGATCAGCGACAAGACCACGCAAGCCGCTCGTTCCAAATTTCATGATGTCCCTACATCAAGTTCGTTTCGTATACCAACTATTCGCTATATGAAACTCGAATCAGAATAGCTAGTGGAGACAGCGCAAGTTGGCAGATGTTGTGGCGATCGCAGAATGCCGACCAAACGGGCTTCTCCTATCGCCCTTGACCTAGGGCGATAGGCCCGGAACCTACCGTCAAGTCTTCAATTGTTGCGCGGCTGCGTGCATTTTTTTGCGATGCGGGATTTCCAAATCGATAAGATTTCTTCTATGTTCACTGTCATACCATCACTGTCGAACTGGCTTAGTGGATGGTAATCGTCGTTAGCGTTAGGTAATTTAGTGCGATGGTCAACTATATATACGAAGTTGATGCGGTTCCTTCGCCAAAAGGCGTTGATAAAGCAGGTTTGAGGCGCAATGCGATCCTGCTAGATGGCCCGTTCAAAGGAGACTACAGTTTAGCGATCGTAAACAGAAATCTAGCCAGATCATTGTTACAGTCTGGGTTTCTGGTGCGTTGCTATTCGAATGAACAAGACTGGCGCACAGACGCTAAGCTGAAGGAGATGAGCGATGTTTACGACGTAATGCTTGAAGATTATCCAGCGCCGGGAAAGTACAAGTTTCACCTTCGGAATCCTTGGCCACCTGAAACCAGTGATATGGTTGGGCAGATAAACTCTTACGTTTGCTTTGCATGGGAAGAAACTGAAATCCCGGTCTATATGGTTGAAAGGTTCAATCGTGACCTCGACTTCATGATGGTGACCTCCAATTTTGTCAAGCAGGCTCTCAAAGGGTCTGGCGTCACTATTCCGATCGATGTCATCGGCAATGGATGCGATCACGTTCTGCGCAGCGAAGAGCGTAGTTTCGCGGCTGTCAAAAAGATCGCAGCGAAGCGCGTTTTGCACGTATCGTCATGCTTCCCACGTAAGGGTGCGGAGCTTCTTGTGGATGCATATTGCGACACCTTCAATCAGAAGGATGACGTCGAGCTCTTTATCAAGACTACCCCCAACCCCCATAATCAAATCGCACGTTATGTCGAGGAAGCACTGAAGTCCCGGCCTTTCGCACCCATGATCACCGTGGTAAATGAGCACTGGGATAATTCTCATATTGCCGCACTGTACAAGACAGCCGATTTGCTCGTTGCGCCAAGCAAAGGGGAGGGGTTTGGTCTACCGTTCGCGGAAGCTATGCTCTTTGGCGTCCCCGTTGCGACAACGGCATTTTCAGGTCAAACAGATTTTTGTACATCCGACACGTCTTATCCAATTAGCTACTCGCTTGCCGCGTCCGAAAGCCATGTATCGAGCGGATATAGCCTCTGGGCAGAACCTTCCGTCGCCTCAATCCAAGCGGTAATGCGCCAGGCGCTTGGCAACCCGCAGGAGTCGAAGCGGCGCACGGAGGCGGGACGGAAGTTGATTCTCGCGGAGTTGACGTGGGCTCGAGTCGCTGAAAGAGTTGAAAAGTGCTTATTCAAAGCTCCCGAGAACGGCAGGTACGCTGTTCATCACGGGAGCGAGCCGAAAATTGACTTGATCACGACTTGGCATCAGAAATGTGGTATCGCGACCTATTCCGAGCATCTGTATTCCACCGAGATTTTCTCAGGACGAATCGGCAACATTTTCAGCAGAATTGTTCTCGATGAGGATCGAATAGAGACCAGTGACGCGTCAGACGGTAGACTTCAGAGGGTATGGAGCTACGATTATCGCGGTATTGACCGGTTAATCGCTTCTCTCCAGTCGTCGAATAATCCGATTCTGTGGTGGCAACATCATCCGGGTCATTTTTCGAACCAGGACATGCTACGCGTGACGGACGCCGTAGCCAATTCCGGATACAAGGTCTCCGTTATCACCATGCACAATGTTAAGGAGATCGCCCTTAAGGGTGAACTTCAGTGGGCCACTCGCTTCGACGCGGTATTTGTGCATTCTGCAGGCGATGCAGCCCTTCTTTCTGAAGTAGGTCAGCAGAATGTATTCGTCATACCTCACGGTTTCCAGCGGCTAGACGGCCCGAAAAAACGCGAAGGCGCAAGTTTCACGGTTGGTACGTTCGGTTTCCTTTTCAAGCACAAAAATATCGATCTTCTAGTAGCTGCTGTTGGTCGCGTACGTTCTACGGTTACTGACGACGTCCGGCTTATGCTTTTGAATTGCGTCACTGACGCTTCCCAGTCTTTGGAAGCGCAGAGGCAAACCGAAACAGTAATCGATTCTTTGAACATGCGGGAGTATGTAGAGACTGACTACTCCTTCCTCCCCGAAGAGGAGATTGTTTCGAGGCTGAGCGAATGTGATTTGCTAGTCTTCCCATATGGCGAATCTCATGAAACGGCCACCGGCGCTGTAAGAGTCGCATTGTTGGCTGGTGCGCCTATTCTCTGCTCAACATCTCCCGTGCTAAATGATCTTGCCGGGATAAGCCACCGAGTAAGAGATCTATCCGTGACAAGCCTTGCTGAGGCAATAACGATTCTTATGGGGAACAAGACAATGCTGTATCTCTACGATCTGGATGCGAAGCATTTGATGGAAGCCTTCAGTTATGAAAAGCTCGCACTCCGCTATCGCTGGTTCATTGATCAGAAGATGGGAAGGGCCAAATGACTAAGAGTGAGACAGGTCCATCCGGCGGTCAAAAGCGGAAAACGCCCTCGGCTGTCGAGTTTGCCGCCGAACCTCGGAAATTCGTGAAACACCTTGCAGAATGTATGGGTACTAGCATGGATGAAGCAACGTTGCATAAACTAAGCGAACGAATTGTTGGCGGGGCAACTCGAGAGGAGATTATCCGCAGCCTGCACAACATCCAAGGCGAACCCTATCCAGTGGACAGGGCCACAGCAGCCGTTAACTTCGCACGGTTAGGTTTCCCTGGCGAAGCACTTGTCGTAGAAAATCTGGTTTCGTTCGCCCCGATGGATGACAAAGCTTACGTGATTCACGCGTTTTCTCAAGTTCTAGTACGTCAACCCAGTGAGGTTGAACTGGCTCGCTTCACCCACCAACTCGAAGTCGGGGGTATTACAAGACTTGACTTACTTGAACTGCTGAATGACGTAGCACTGTCTGAAGGCCGCCATATCGCATGGGATTATCCGAGTAGATTTCCCCAGCCCAAGGGCTATGGAGATGCTGCGGAGACTTCCCTTTTGGTTCAAGCTAGTGGTTTCCGAGCTCTTTCTGAGAGTTCCAACGAAACACTGACCCTGTGCCGCTTTACGGGTCAGAAGTGGGAATTGGCGCCCTCAATGATCACGCGCACCGAAGATATTCGCGCAGATTCATGGGTTGTCTCGGATGGTTTTATTTTAACTGGCCCAAAGTCGACGATTGCCGACGGATTTTGGGTTGTTGAGCTTGACGTCGTGCAGCCTGAATGGGCTTCGCTCGTAGTCGACGTTGTCGCAAACGCTGGAATTGATCGGCTGTTGCATGTGACGGCTCATGGCAATGTTCGCGGAAGCTTCCGTTTTGAAAAGCTTCGGATGCATGCCTTTCCGGAGGTCCGGCTACGAGTTCAGGATGCAGTTCCCGGCCAGTGGATAAGCGTACAAAGCGTACGATTGAGAAAGATTGGTTGAGAAGTATGAAGCTGGTACAATTCAACCCTATCAGGCGGCGCAAGCGTAAAATCCATCTGGACAAGGCTAAAATCGCCCAGCGTTACGGTCGCTGGACCGAGGCCTACAGCGCATACACGATGGTTCTACGTGACGATCCAAATCGTTTCGGCATCCTCGTGCAGATGGGCCACATGAGCAAGGAGATGGGTGATTTCGAGAAAGCCGAAGGTCATTATTACGAGGCGCTAAATTTAATGCCTCTGGATTGGGACCTTCACATCCAAATCGGGCATCTCTTCAACCGTTCTGGAGAGCTCGAAAAAGCAAGAAAATGGTATGCAATAGCAAATAATATGCAGCCCACCGCCGAACTCAATGAGCTTTTGCTTACGATCGATGCTGGCCAAAATGGGGAAAATACTCGAAATTTGCGTACGGTTGCCTTGGAACAGATGGACTCCCGTCGATTTAAAGCAGCGCTGCCCAACGTTCTAGCGCTATACAAGGACCACGGACTGCGCGATTTCGACGTAATCGTAGGACATGTTTATCGCGAAACAGGGCGTTACGCCGAAGCGCGAGTTTTCTATGAGGCTTATTTTGAAAGATGTGTGACTTCTAACAGCCGTAATCTGGGTGACTCGGTTTGGCAGCTCATGAACATACTTGAGATACTGGACGAACGGCAAGCAATACTGGACCTTTTTGCACGCCTAAAACGACACTACGGCGCGATCGGAAGCTATTTCGATTTTGGTGCTGAACAGACTGAGCTTCTTAAAAGCCATGTAGGTAAAATGTATGGCGTCTTTGAAGGCCGATAATAGTGCATCGGAGATTCCCGGTTAACTCCCAAATGGTACAAACTGGTCTCTTGCTCTCGAATTCGCGAGCCAACGAGATCGATGAGAAGATCGACGAGTTGAGCTTTATTAAACATCGGTACACTTCATTGTGAGTAGCGTTAAGGTCGAATTCCGCGTGAAATTGTTTGCGCAGCTAGCACCGCGAATTCAGACAGAGGCAAGGATACCTTGAGGCCATATGAAAGCGTGATTCTCCTCGGTTCTTTGTGCCAGGTCGCCTTTCAGCTGAAAGAGCACGACATCAAGTATGTCGACGGTCCGTTCGAATGGACTGTCACCACACTGGAATCCGTGCTCAAAATCCTGCGAGATGAAGGTCGGTCGTTTGCAAAGAACGTGACTGTTACTCCTGATGCACAGAGCGTGTCATGCAACCAGTACGGAATGCTCTATCATCATGATTTTCCCCGTGGTAGCGGGCCGAAGCCGTTGGTAGAGCCGATTACCCCTGAGGCCCAGGCGGAGGTCGCCAGCAAATTTGCGCATAAAATGCGGTCCTTCACGGAAAAGAGCAGGTCGACAGGGCGGAAAGTCTTTATCCGTCTAGGAGGCGAGGCAACGCAGTTGCGGGCTTGGCCATATAATACCGACCCGACACCAACCAAGATCAGCAGATTGAATGAACTTGCTTCCAGCCTTGAGTCGTTCTGCGGAAACGACAATTTCGACTTAGCCCTGCTTTATTTCCCGAATTACACGCGGATTGTGCGGGATGCCGAACTCGATCCAAAAGTAAGGTTGTTTCCCTTACCTCATCCTGAGGGGTCTAATTACCGAGGCTATCCGGCTGCCTGGCGTCCTGTCCTTGTCGAACTAGGTCTAGTGAATACTTGAACGATATCACTTATGGTTGACCCTACGCTTCCTCAATAACCGTTCGGCGGCAAGCCCTGTGACTAGCGCGCCAAAAGTCCACTGCAGGATGTACATCTTCGACAGTAAGTGGGTTGGGTAGGTCGGATAGAACCCGGTTCTGAATAGCGCTACAAAATGCAGCATCGGGTTGTATGCTAAGATATTCTTTACAGCGGGAGGCATGTACTCTGGAATGAAAAAGACTGCGCTAAAAAAGATCTGCACCCTAGAGATCATTGACCATGCGAACTTCCACAAAGGAAAAACAAAGATCAGGCTAGAGTTAACAAGGCCGACTCCCAACGCGAGGAGCGGCATCAGTAAGGCGAACTCGACGACAGCAATGGGGTTGTAAGGGATGGCAAATTTCGACAGACCAAAAGCTTCAATGCCGGCGAAGAAAAACATGAACATCAGGGAAAACGACAAGAACTCCACAAATACCCGCGCTAACGAGTAATCGAGGGCTTCGACTAGCGGCACGGCCACGACAGACTTTGCCGCCTCGATTGCGCTTGCAGCGCGAATACTCATAGTTCGAAAGAACAGAACTGGAAAAATCCCGGTCGTTATGAAGAGCAGCAGGCTATCGCCAACTAGCAGTGTTCGGTGCATGTAGCTGAAAATAATCCAGTGCACGATGATAAAGACGAGTGCCTCTAGCAGGTCGAAGAGCTGCATGAAAGCGTTCTTGCCGTTCCGGATACGGACTTCTCTGATCGTTAGGGCTGTGACAACACGGACCTGGCGAGTGATCCCTATCGATAACGTCTGAAAAATGGCGTCCAAGACAATCTCCGAGCGATCACACGCAGAGGGCCATTACACGTTATTGGTCAGAGCTTCAATACCACCGTTTCCCTTAAATCCTTGGCGCAAGAGATCATCTAGTGGATTGATCGAGGCAAACCGTTTCGTCAAGTAGCGCAACAGCGAACCAAAGCCATTCATCTGGAGAGAGGACCCGAACGACATCATTGCTGCGTTCAGGCGTGGGCACCAAACGTTGGAATCAGTCCACTAGTAGCACTTGGCCGAGGCAGCCTCCCTACACGCATCCAGTCGGGCCATTAGCCTAACCACTCGACACCAACGACGATCGTGACCACAATGGCCATAGTGTAAATTTTCTGCCTTGAAGGTGGATGTCTTATCCACAGCCCATACGAATTAGAAGTTGGGCAAAAACATCCATAGCAGGTTAAATAAGCCATGACACGAGAGACACGCCGGTAGCGACTATCTGTTGATTTCCACTGAGAGCTGACCTAGCACAGCTTTATGGCGGTGCGGACGAAAACTTGGACCACCAAGGAGGTAGTTCATGTATTCCTACGCAGACGGACTTCGAGCGGTTGAGCTGTATCTCCGGCTGGGCAAGCGACTTAACGCGACCATTCGGCAGTTGGGTTATCCTACAAAGAATGCCCTGAAGGGTTGGTACCGGGAGTACGTCGAGAGCCGCGACTTGCGTGTTGAGGCGGTAGCTCGAGCACAGAAATTCTCCGAGGCCCAAAAGCAGGCCGCACTTGAGCACTTTCGCACCCATGATAGTTGCATCTCTGCGACGATGAGGGCGCTCGGCTATCCTGGACGAGGAACACTGACCGCATGGGTTCGTGACGCGTTTCCGGAGACGCGAACATCGATGGTCGGTCGATCATGGCATCCGGGCTATAGTGAGGATAAGCGGCATGCTGGTGTCATCGGGCTATGCGGTGGAGATGAAACCGCACAACAGGTAGCTGACCGACTGGGCGTCTCAAGGCCGAAATTGTACAGCTGGAAAGATCAGCTACTCGTAAGCGCTGTTGTCTCCGCACATTGACCACCCCTGAATGAACTTATTCCTCCCCTGACAACTGAGCGTGTGGGTCGTGGTACCTTCGCCTGTCATTGTCTTTGGGGAGACCGAAATGTGCAAAAGAGTTGTCATCTACGCGCGTTATTCGACAGATCAGCAAAACCCTGCGTCCATCGAAACCCAGCTCGATTTAGGGACTTCGTTTGTTTTAGAGCGTGGCTGGACGCTTTGTGAGACCTTTGTCGATGGGGGGGTAAGCGGCGCTAGCTTCGAAACGAGACCGGGTCTTCAGGCCGCCTTGAAGGGGGCGCGAGAAGGAGCATTCGACGTCCTTCTTTGCCTTACCCTTGATCGCCTGTCGCGAGACCTCGAACACAGCGCAAAGGTACTGAAGCTGCTGCACTTCCATGAAATCGAACTTTGGACCGTTCATGGCAGCTCCCAGGTGTCGTCCATGGAGCTTGGCCTGAGGGCCGTCCTGAACAGTGAAATGCTGGAACAGGTTCGGTATCGCACAAGAGAAGGTATGAAGACGGTAGCAAAGAAAGGGCGAGTGCCTGGGGGCATTTGCTACGGCTACTCAATTAAAAGGGTTCTTGGAGCTGACGGTGAGCCGATCCGAGGCCTGAGAGACATTAATGCCGACGAAGCCGGTGTCATCGTCTGGATATATGAGCAGTATGCAAAGGGCTTTAGCCCGGACGCTATTGCGGAAAAACTTAACAAGAAGGGGGTAGTTGGCCCTCGTGGACTGGCCTGGAGAGGAACAGCGATCAGGGGCCACCGCCGAAGAGGGACCGGAATTTTGAACAACGAGTTGTACATAGGCCGCTTGGTGTTCAACAGACTGGTTTACCGGAAGAACCCCGTGAGCGAACGCCGAGTCTCACGGCTAAACCCGCCAGAACAGCACATCGTCCAGGAGATTCCGGCACTGCGTATTGTCCCCGACACGCTCTGGAAGAGGGTGAAACGACGGCAAGCGTCGAAGAACCATCGTGGGAAGGGCGAAGACGCCATAAGGCTGACGGACAAATTTAACCCGCCTCGTAAGCCCAAGGCAGAAGGCGTTCGATCTCATTCTGCTTATGACCATTCACAAGCGCGGTGAGCGTGCGGGTTAGGTAGGCACTGGGATCGATAAAATTGAGTTTGCATGTCTCGATCAACGAGGCGATGGTCGCCCAGTTCTCAGCTCCAGCATCGTGGCCCGCAAAAAGCGCGTTCTTGCGATTGAGGGCTATCGGCCGGATGGTTCTCTCGACGCTGTTGTTATCGATCTCGACGCGGCCGTCGGTCAGGAAGAGCTTCAGGCCATCCCAGTATCTGGCTATGTATGCTAGAGCCTCGCCGAGTGGAGACTTTATTGCAACGCGAGCACGGTGATGGGCAAGCCAGGTCTGCATGTCGGCGACCCGTGGCGCAGACCGTTCCTGTCGTTCAGCAAAGCGAACCTCCGGATCAAAGCCGCGCAGTTTGGCCTCTATCCTATATAGTTCGCCGATCTGTTTGACGCCGTCCTCGGCAATTGGTGCGGAGCCGTTGCGGATGATTTCCACCAGCTTGCGCCGTGCGTGGGCCCAACAATAGGCAAGCCGAATGTCCGGGCCTGCACTATCCGAAGCGATCAGCCTGTTGTATCCGGCATAGCCATCGACCTGCAGGATGCCGGAGAAGCGCTGCAATATCCGTTCGGGATGAATGCCTCCCCGACCGGGCGCGTAGGTGAAAGCGACGCCCGGCGGAGCACCGCCATTCCAAGGCCGATCATCCCGCGCCAGCGCCCAGAAGTAACCTGTCTTCGTCTTGCGCGAGCCGGGGTCAAGCACCGGAGCACGGGTCTCGTCCATGAAGAGCTTGGTCGAGCGCTTCAGGTCGGCAATCAGCGCATCGAAGACGGGACGCAGTTCATAGGCTGCCCGGCCAACCCAATCGGCGAGCGTGGATCGGTCAAGATCGACGCCCTGGCGGCTCATGATCTGCGCCTGTCGATAGAGTGGTAGATGATCGGCATATTTGGAGACCAGCACATGGGCGACGGTCGCTTCCGTCGGCAGGCCTGCCTGGATCAGCCGAGCGGGAGCCGGAGCCTGAACGACGCCGTCGGTGCAGGCACGGCACGCATATTTGGGACGGCGGGTGACAATGACACGGAACTGCGCCGGGACGACGTCCAACCGCTCGGAGACATCCTCGCCGATACAATGTCGACAACCGCCGCAAGCGCAGACCAGGCTTTCCGGCTCAATCACCTCTTCGATACGAGGAAGATGCTTTGGAAGGGAGCCGCGATTGATTGCGCGTGGCTTGGTGATCCTGTTCCCAACAGGAGCATCCGCCTCATCCTCGGCATGGATGGCGGCCATGGCCGTTTCCAGGTCTTCCAGCGCCAGATCGAACTGGTCGGGATCGGTCTTCTCGGACTTGCGCCCGAAGGCCGCCTGCTTGAACGCCGCGACCAGCTTCTCAAGCCGTTCGATCCGCTCATCCTTGCGGGCGATCTGGGCGTCTTTGCCTGCCTCGCGTGCGTGCGCCGCAATCAGCATCGCCTTGAGGGCGGCAACATCATCGGGAAGATCGGCGGTATCAAGCATGGCCAGAATCTACCAAATCCCGCGCCATTTTCCCTCGGAATTTACCGTCCTGAGTCATTGTGCCGCAGCTATTCGATGGTCTCCGGCGTTCTCGTCTGAACGGCATGAACCCGCCGCCAATCGAGGCCCGCAAACAGGGCTTCGAACTGGGCGTGGGTCAGCGTCATCAAGCCATCCCGTATGCCGGGCCATGTGAAGGTATGCTCTTCCAGTCGCTTGTAGGCCAGGACGATACCGGAGCCATCCCAGTAGATCAGCTTCAGCCGATCTGCCTTACGAGACCGGAACACGAAGACCGTTCCCGTGAACGGGTCTTTGTGCAGCTCGTTCTTTACCAACGCGGCCAATCCGTCATGACCTTTACGGAAGTCCACGGGCTTGGTCGCCACCATGATCCGCACCCGGCTCGATGGAAAGATCATGTCGCCGCCGCCAAGGCGCGGGCGATGGCCGCGATCCGGGCAACCGACGCCCCTTCCTCAAGACGGATCGTGACCGGGCCCACTACGATCTCGGCACGGCAGACTGATTTGGCAGACGGCCGCTTCGGCGCGTCAGTCGATGGCGGCGGCTCGACAATCATGGCCGCGAATTCGACCTTATCTTCCGGCTGCGGCAACAGCAGCTTGCCTTGCCGGGCCAGCGTTCGCCAGGACGACAGGTGGTTGGCCTTCATCCCGTAGCGGTCCGCCACTTCGTTTACCGTCACGCCTGGACGCAAGCTCTCAGATACGATCCGCGCCTTGAGCTCGTCTGGCCATTGACGATGAACCTCACGACGGCTCTGCCGCGTCGTGAGAACCTCCAATGTAGATTCCATGGAGAAACTCCTTGTCGCTCATCCATGGAAAGTCGATCACAGATCAGGCGGCTGCAGGAAATGTGGGGGCAGAACAGCGGTTACAGCTACTCGGTCACGAGGCTCACACATCCGCAAAGCCAGCCCCAGGTACCTGAACGTGAAGAGCTTGAGCGACAGCTTGAAACCCTCCAGCATGATGTCCGCCAGTTGCAGCTCGAGCATGATCTCCTGAAGAAGGCAACCGAACTCATAAAAAAAGACCTGGGCGTCGATCTGCAGATCCTGAGTAATCGGGAGAACACACAGCTGATTGACGCCCTTAAAGAAAATTATCGCTTGCCAGAACTGCTGGCCGAGCTTCGAATTGCCCGAAGCTCCTACTTCTACCATCGTGCCCGCATATGTTTGGTCGACAAGTACGCCGCCGTGCGCCTCAGCTTAGCGGAAATCTTTGAAGCGAACCACCGTTGCTACGGCTATCGGAGAATGCAGGCGTCGTGACCTGAGACCCATCTTCCCTCCAGTTTTCAGGAGAGTCTTCGGTTTTCAATCTGGCCTGATGCACCCTGTTTTTCGAGAGCGATTTTCGACGCAAATTCACGTGGTGTGATGTTGCCTAGCGATGAATGTGGTCGGTTTCGGTCGTAGTCCTCCTTCCATGCTGTGATTTCAATCCTTGCCTGCGTCAGCGACGAGAACAGGGTTTCGTTAACGCATTCGTCGCGGAAGCTGCCATTGAAGTTTTCCACAAAGCCGTCCTGCATTGGCTTGCCCGGCGCGATGTAATGCCAGTCGACGTGCGTGTTTTGCGCAAACGAGCATCTGGCAACAAAGCCGCTGGATCTGTAGCGGTACGTGACCTTTTGCTGCCTCCTGAAGGGATCCCTCTTGCGATCTTGCTCTCGAGACCGAGAAGGATGGGTCGGCAAATGAGGCGATGGGGAAACGCGCGCTCGAACTTCATGCTGCCGCGCGGGTAATTAGGGGTGGGCTCCTATCCTTGGAATTTCGCTCGGACCGTGCTTCCAAATATGTTCGCATACTTCCGAGTACAATTTAGAATAGCTTTTAACCGCTTGGTAACCGTCCTTCTGCACGAAAATTTCTTTGATCGCATTCTCAAGTGGAAAAGAAACTCGTTTCTCCCCTAGCGCTGCAAGATAAATCGAGACAGTACTGTCGAAGCAGAAGATGAGATGTTGGGCAGGATGATACTGTAAGAACTCGAGAGGCATATCGTTTGCTAGGCTTTTATTCCCAACAAAATCGGAGAACGGTCTAACATCACTGGAAAGATGTGACCGACATAGCTCAACAAATTCTTGTTCAACATTGGGAAGGATCCGTGGATCTGACTTTACATATACCTTATCAAAATTCGAGCCGCCACTTAGGTCCATCGAACGAAAAAGTGCTTCCGCGGGGCTCAAGTGGGGCTGAACTTCATAGACGCCTTTTCCCCAGTACCTAAGGTAGACAACCGCGGTATTTGCCTCCTCCACGTGAGGTATAATGTCCCCCGTTGGTTTAAACAAAGCATACATATTAACTATGTCTTTGAGGCAAACCGCATCGAGGGAGATGTCCTCCAGGCCGCCCTTGTCGAATATCCAACCAAAAAATACGATTTTTTCAACACCAGAGTTCCGCAAGAAATCGACAGAATACTCTGCTTTCAACCCATCTGCATAAGCGATTACCTGCACTCCCTGAGCTTTCGCCCGTTCGAGCAGAGGTATCAATTTATCGAAGCTCCAAGCATACGTATGTAGATAGAGTTGATTGATGCCTTCCAGTCTTATTTTCCCGGCTGTGCCCCTAAAAATCGTCCCGCCGAGCTGTTCTATCGCATTCTGCCCAACTTTCGAAATTTTTATTGGCCCTTCCATCACAAGTTCATAAGACTTGATACTGCGAGAATGGAAGTATGCGGCAAGAGCAAGTGCAAGAGGTTCACTGGGAACGAATGCAACGACGGTGTGGGTCACAAGATATCCAATCTCAAAAAGTTGTCGCGACTGCAAACCGTTTCGCGGCGCTCTAACGCGTCATGGGTGAGAAGTTAGCAGATACGGTTGTTACAACTCTGCGAGACCGGGAAATGAGATCCCATTTTGTTGAATCATCGTGCGAAGATGCTCAAGGTCCTTAGGGGTGTCCACAGATATGCCAAGTCCAGATGGAACCTCGATCATTCTCAGTGGTATTCGCTGCTCAATAAACCTTAGTTCGTTGATGTCTTCCACAGTCTCCAATGGACCGCGTTCGGACGCCGAAAAATTTTGCAACGCAAGCCGATTGTAGGCAAGAACCCCGACATGTTTAAAATAGCGAAACTGCAAACTACCCTTTGGGAACGGTATCGGGCTACGAGAGAAAAATATCGCAAAGCCGTCTTTCCCAGTGACCACTTTGATATTTGTCGGATCCACTACCTCCGCGGGTGAGGAGATCATTGACATTAGATTCACAGCGAACGGCGTATCTATTGGCCAAGTATCCGGTATGGCTTTCTCAACCACGTGAGCGTCAATTAGTGGCTCATCGCCATTGATCACGACATAGAGGTCGGATGCGATACGAGAGGCGACTTCGGCGACACGCTCTGTACTTGTTCTATGAGCTTCATCGGTCATGATATAGCGAAGGCCTGCTTTCTCGCAAACGCTCGCTACACGGTCGTCATCAACCGCGACGATGACGTCATCTATTAATTTACTGGAGGCTACTCGCGTGGCCACCCATTCAATCATTGGATGGCCATCCAATAGAGCTAGTGGCTTTCCTTGAAAGCGAGATGAGCCATATCGGGCAGGGATAACAGCCAGAACTTTTTTCCGCATCACTTAGCCTTGCTCACTGTTCACTCGATCTACGGTACTTGTGGTGCTCACTGGGAGCGATCATCTTTTCCTCCGAACCCACTATCGCCTCCGCTTCCCTAATTTTAGCCACGTAGTCGCGAAACTCGGACGTGGTTATGTCCAGTGCGACTGCGTCGAAGTGGGCCCAGTCTGTATTGCCGAGTTTAACGTGTTTCTCGACCATTAGGGCGCCTGCCGCGACGGCCATTGTCGAGCCAAACCATCCAGGGTCGTGGCTCGAATAGGCCGGTATAATTCTCAGGTCGTCTCTCGAAAGCCTGTGGTAATGTCGTACTACACCTACATTGCAATCGGCAGGAGGCGTAGGATAAGCCGAATTTGCCTGCATTAGATAGAGCTTCGGCGCGTTTGCAAAGGTCTTGAGTACCCAATCCTCGTAGCGCTTGTCTGTCATGCCGGTGGAAAGAACTATTCCGCCTCGGTGGGTGCTCCCTACTAACGATAGATAATCAGTAAATTCAGAAATGGTGGAGGGAAGCTTTATCAAAGGCGGCGAAAATTCCATTATAAATCGATAGGAATCTTCGTCCAGAACGGAGGCGAACCACCTGATATGAAGTCTCTTGCAAAGTTCGTCCAGGAACTGGAAGTCGTCGCGCGAGAGCTCTAGGTGGCGCCTATAGTCGCCAAACGTCTTACCGAACGGAGACTTGTAGACTGCGGCGAGCTGCTCTTTCGAGTAAAAAGACTCAACGTTCCTCTTCTGCACCTTGACATAGTTGGCGCCCGCTGCGGCTGCGGCGCGAACCATTCTCTCGAGTCGGCCACGGTCACCGAAATGATTCGTTGTTATCTCAGCTACAACCTCTACCTTCCAGTTTGAGCTAGCTGCCGGAGACGCGGGTAAAAATTCCTCTATCAAATCACTTGATGTCAAGCGCGAATATGACCGCGAGCCAACGTGAATCAAGTCGAGCTCGCTATTTTGCAGCATGTACAGTGCGTTGAGCAGATAGTTCTCTTGTGTATCGATTTTGACTTCGCGGGTTACTAGGTCAGCATTATCATAGACCTTGCCGCCCATTTGCGCACGGCCCAGATCGGCTCTGAAATCGAAGCCAACCATACATATACGTTGGCGTGAACCCCGTATCCTAGCTATAGCCCGAGCCACCTGCAGCGCAGAAATGAACAGAACATCTTCTATTACAACTTCATCGGACAGGAGCCGCTGCATCATAAGATCGCTGCTTTCCTGACCCAAGGCTATATGGGGAACGCGGACAACGGCTCCGCTTCCTCCGTCGAAATCAGATGAGGTAACGTAAAGACGGGACTTCGGGCCCGTCTCCTGTAAAGCTTTCTTTACCCAATCCGCATGGAATACAGTGATGTCCGCAGGGTAGATTCTTTCCGCATCATTAAGTCCGATGACCAGAGAGCCGGCATAGACTTCCGCCGGGATCTCGTCCGCTGAAGGGCCTTTACCGAGGATGAATATCGTATCGGTGCTGTATGTCGACGCGATAGCGTTGATTTGCTTCGAGAAAACGTCCGTCATAATCTTGTCCATTGATTTTGATTTCACAGCCAGCTTCTCTCGCTAGAGCCACACCTGCGAGAAGGTCCCAGTTGTACGCACCCTTTGGATTAATGAAGCGGGAATAGGCGCCTCTTATAACGTTAAAGAGGTTGTAAACCGCACACCCCATTATCCGTGATTCGCTGTGCCGAGCTATGCCGTCAGCGATTTCCGTGGAAAACGAAGATGAAAAACCCACTATCCTCGATCGCGGAACCCGTGGAATATTTCCCGACAGTGCAACCTCTTGGAGTTCTGGTAACATTAGCATGCTACCTTTGTGTTCGCCGGCTTTCCAAATGGACAAAGATACTCCCCACTCTTTTAATCCCGAGCAAAAATTTTCCGTGCCATCTATCGGATCGAGAACAGCAACCCATTCTGAACCGGTGGTCGTTTCCGTGTCGCCGGTTTCCTCGCCAATGAAACGCAACCCAGGAATTCGGGAGTTTAGGTGTGACGCGATTGCTTTTTCGAGAAAAACGTCGGCTTTCGTAACGGGACTGCCATCCGGTTTCATTTCAACATCATATCTCATCGCAACGAGTTGCGGTAGGACTGAGGATACCAAGTCACGCACTTCGGTGAGGAGCAGGTTTGTTGGATTCACGATATCTCCTTGTTCTCTCGACGACGGAGAGACGTTCCTACTTTAGTCGCGCTAAATAGCAGAAGGTCCGAGGCGGCTCCATACATTTTTCGCGGACTTTGACCTGCAAAATGACATTTCATCTGATCGTAGTGATGATCCCGGAGGCGTCTATGGCGAGCCGACGTGTTTGTCGCACGGCAGGCTTTCGATCAGATACGAGGAAGTCCACTTTCACGCCATTGAAACAGTGTCCGGGCCCGACGCTGGTATCGGCCGATATGTGAAATTCAACACCCTACGCCCGGATTCATCCCCTGACCGGCAGATACCGGATCAGGCCTATTTCAACGCGATGGCACCAACGATGGTGGCGGTATAATCAAGGCGGAAGCCACTTAGCAATTGCCCAGCTGTTCGGACCTATCATGCCACTTCTCTGTGCTCATAACGGATCCTGCCGCCTTTTTTCTGCGACAGGCAGAACCACAGCACATCGTTGTTCCTTTCCGCTCCTCAACATCTCAGCAATGCACTCATCGACCGCTTTGCGATTGGTCTCATAGATCCAGCCACCCCTGGAAACAGCCTTCGCCGCGCTTGGATCAGCGGAATAAAGGATGGCATGGCCCGCATCGATACGGTTCTGCCCCATGACCAATGCCGCGACGTGGCTACTGGCGGCAACCGGCAAGAAGCGCGGCAACAGCAACAGAACGAGCGCACCCACCACCACACCGCAACCAGCGGCCACCCAAACTCGAACAGCTTGGCTCCTCCGCGTCAGTGCACTCCGAGTATGCTCCGCCAGCTCGCGCGCCGCCCGCTGGAAGTCGCGGCTTTCATTCTGGAACTGCTGCGCCGCGGTACGAACAAGCCCCTCGCCGCCCCGCTCCAGCACCCGGGCGTAATGTTCTGGCCCCTGCCTGAGGATGGGAGACTGCTCGATGCCGGCCAGCCGCTCACTCAAGCCCGCGACGTCCTGGCTCATGCGCCCTATCTCACCGCTGTAGTCGATCGGCGCGCCGCGTTGATCGAGATGATCAAGCGCATGCTCCACACCCTTGCGGATCGTCGTCATCTCACGTGTCAGATCAGACGCCAGGTTCTCCACCCTCTCCCGCAGCGCGTCAAAGGCGGCGGCGGGATCACCAGCGTCCTCGTCAAGCGTATCAGGCTCGAAGCTCTCACTTTCCTCGTTCTGCCGGTCGTCTGACATGCTCTCTCCTTATCGCTCGATGCCACGGCTCTGGCTGCGACCTTGGCCGATCTGCTGCTCCATCTCGCGGGCAATGTTATGATCCTTGCCGGCATGACTGATGCCGAGCTCCGGAGCGCGATCGCGCAAAGCCGTCTCCACCTGCGGATCCCGCTCCAATGCCTTCGCCATGCTACGCATCTGTCCCTCGACCTTGCCGCGTTCCTCATCGTCGTGCCAGCGCTCCTGACGCTCGGACTGCAACTCCTGCCAGCGCTGTATGAACCGCTCCGTGCGGACTTGCGGATCGGCAAGCGCTGCCCGTTCACGATCCATGCCGGCAATGAGCTGACCGACACGCTCATGCCCCGAACGCTCCGTCAACGCGTCCGCTGATGCTGGATCGTGCTGTAGGGACGATCGCATCAGCGCATGCGATCCGGGCCGCAGCTCATCGAGGCGTTCGCCTGCCTTGCTCAGCTCCTGTTTATGGACGTCGAGAAGGGGCAGGCCCTGGTCAACCTGCTTTTCCGCAGCACTGAGTGCACGCGCATAAGTGTCGACGGCTTGCTCGAAGCCGGACATGGGTCGCACCCGATCGGCGAAGCGATCGCGCTCGGGATTATCCTTTTCCTTGTCCTGTCGTCCAGGGAGCTCGCTGCTTTTCTCCGAAGATCCGGAGGCTCTAAGCTTGAGCCCCGCAAACATGCTCCGTTTGGGCGAAGCGCTCTTCGGCGCACCTTCTCCCACACCGGAGCCGAAAGAACCCGCGCGTTCATCCGCGCCAGTTCGTCCAGGATCGGCCAGTGAGGGGGTACGCTCCGCATATGCAGAACGCTCCAGGGACGACCGATCCTGGACCACCTTGGCAGGGTCGACTGCGCGGGCGCCGCCCTCATGGTCCTGACCTTGGGCAACATCAAGGCGGATCTCGCTGCTGATGCTCAACTGCTCGGCAAGCCCGCGTCGCTCGGCAAACTCTCTGGCATAATCCAGCGTCGTCTCCTTCACGCCGGAGCGAGACAGCCGATCTTCCAACTGCTCATACGCCAGCTCATTCGTACCCAGCACTTTCCAACTGTTGCGGCGCGCCTCTTGGCCCCCAGGCAGACGCACAGCCTCTGCGCCGGCATGCGAGAGCCCAATCGTCGAGCCGATCTGTGGTGCCGCCTCCCCTATCGCCTGCTGCAGACCCACACCCCAGGTCGTATGACGCTCACCCTTGGCGTCCTCCAACGTGACGAAGTAGCTTTCCCGATTGCCGGCCTTATGCTCGTAAGGGGCAGCGCCATGCTCCACCAGCTTGCCCTGTGCAGCCATCTGACTGCCACGCCTCGACGCGAACTCCTGGGCGTCGCCGTAGAGCTGTACGTCATGCCGATGGCGGCTCATGGCAACATAGGTCAGATGCCGGTCCATGGTTCCAGATGCCAGAACGAAGGCGCGATCGACCGTTGCCCCCTGGTTCTTGTGGATCGTCGTGGCGTAGCCGTGATCAACCGCCTGGTAATCTTTCATGGGTACTTTGACCATACGGGCATCTGCTCGATCAGAAGCACCGTCGAGCGCTACATGTATCGCGTCATGCTCGACGGCCTTCACCTCCCCCAGCATGCCGTTTTTCACGCCAAGGTCACGGTTGTTCTCCAGGAACACAAGACGGTCGCCGGCGGCAAAGCTGCGCAGACCGTCATTGGTCTGGAAGGTGAACTCGCCACTCTCCTAACTGTTATTCGAGCAGCAAATGAGTGATCGCTGACAGCAGCTCGCCGTCTTCGTAAGGGTTGCGGAAAGCGCCAGCTTTTCGCAGACCGCGAGGGACCTTCGGCTATCCCAGCCTCGGTCTCGCGGATCGTTACGGAGCTTGAGGAACGCATCGGTGTCAAACTTTTAATCCGAACGACGCGGCATCTCACCTTGACAGAGGCAGGCGCCGCCTTTCTCGAAATGGCACGCGGCTTCATTGAGACGATAGAAGAAGCCGAACACACAGCGCGGCGCACAGATTCGCTCGAAGGCGTCATTCGGCTGGCGTTGCCGATATCTTACGGGACACGGGCCATTATGCCGTTGTTGTCGGGTTTCATGGACGCCTATCCCAACCTTCAGGTCGAGATCATGATGGCGGATGAACTGCAAAACCTGGTCGTGAGCGGTGTCGATCTCGCGATCCGAACCGGCACACTTCCCGACTCCACATTTGGTGCCAGACGAATTGGCGCGCTTGAACGAATGGTCGTAGCATCGCCAAACTATCTTGCCAGAAACGGCACCCCGGCTACCCCGGAGGAGCTCACCGCCCATGACTGCATTCTCGGCTATGGCGCATTCGGTCCAGGAGGCTGGCGTTTCTGGCAGGGCGACACGCTGATCTCGGTTGATGTCCGTAGCAGACTTACGATCAACTCTGCCCCCGGAATCCTGTCAGCATGTGTTCAGGGATTAGGTTTGGCCGTTGTTTCGGGCATTATGTCGGCAGACGAACGAGCAGACAACAGACTTGTCCGAGTGCTGGAAGGATATGCGCTGGAGCCTGCAGGCGTTTACGCGGTTTACCCGTCCGGCCCAAAACCATCGCGAAAAGTCAAAGCACTGATCGAATATCTGATCGCAGGCCTATTTCGGCCTGTCGGCTAACCGCACATGTTGCCGTGGCTGATGAACACACCGTGTTCCGGTCATGGCGGTCACTGAGAAGCAGCTCGGAATTATACAAGCAGGCTGACTTGCGGCCATTTCGCCGGCTAGAACGACTGCCGGTGCGCAAAGTTGATAGGACGTCTTTCTAGCAGTTAGGGGTCCGCGCGAGACGTCGGGGAGGGCGATCTTCGCCAATTTGCGGGTCGGCCGAGACTGCGAGGGCGGTTTATTAGTTAGTAAGCGCTAATAAAGCAATTCCGCAATACGCAACGTCAAGTTTTGACATCTAATATACCGTGTTCCTTACGTTCGTTTTTACCTCCCACTTCTAAAAACAACGAACACGCTGGGGGGACGACTTTGACTATACGAAATATCTTACAGGATCGCGGTGGCAACTTTGGTATGATTACGGCTCTTGTGGCGACGCCGCTGATCATAGCTGCCGGTGGAGCGATCGACTACACCTTGGCAACCCGCGAGAAAGTTAGCGCACAGGGTGTTGCCGATAGCGCGGCGCTCGCTGGCGCACGCGTCTTTAACGGAACGAATGCAGGTGCCGCCAAGGTTGCAGCTGAACGTTTTCTAGCGGGTTACGCAAAGAGCTTGCCGGCCGGTATGACATATAACGTTTCCATGACCGGGCAGACAGTGCTGGTGACCATTAGCGGTAGTTCGCAAAATGCTTTCTTGGGGTTGGTCGGCCTGAAGACCATTCCTATTGGTGTCGCTGCCTCGGCCATAGCGCCGATGAAACCAAAGTCAGTCACTTTCACACCCACGCAAGCCCAAGGCTTTTGGTACAAGAANCATTCCTATTGGTGTTGCTGCCTCGGCCATAGCGCCGATGAAACCAAAGTCAGTCACTTTCACACCCAAGCAAGCCCAAGGCTTTTGGTACAAGAAAGTATCGATCCTTGTTACACGGGCTGGCAGCTCCGCAGAGCAAGCCATCGGAACTGTTATCTATCAACCAAAGACACAGCAAAATTCCGGTCAAGGGGATATGACGATATCTCCCGGAGAGGAGTTCGAGCTAGGAAAGTACTCCAAACTCGTGCTGCAGATGGAAGTTAAGCAAGACGGATGTCCGCTTGAGTACAAGGCGAAAGTGCACCCGAACAAGGACGTTTTCTGCGAAAAGTTAGGCAAGGGTCTAGCTGGGTACACCGCGTCACTGAAGTACGACACCGTATTGCGCACTGACGATCCCAATACTAGCCACTACCTGTTTGTGGATAAAGTGCAGATGCCCAAGAACGCGGCTAGCCCGCTGGATAAGATCCTGGAGTGCGATCAAAAGGTCAACCACGCGTGGGAGGACGGCGGCGGGTTTGAGCGCCAAGACTTCTTCTACACTGCCGCATCCGTTTGCGCGCCGGATGGGGAATTTGTTCGGTTGACCAAATGACATCAAGCTGACGAAGGAACAACTGGATTCGATTGAGCGGAGTATACTTAGGGTCTTCCGCCAGCGCTGCTTTCGTAAGTTGCGGAATCGTCCAGTGGCCTGCCACCTGCATGAGCTCGGCGCTGGGGAAGCGAAAAGGTGCCCCTGACCGCGTGGTTATTGGCGCACAATCGTTTGCTGTCAGATCAGCTTGTTGGACAGACGCTGCTTTAGGAAGGCCAGCACCAGCACCTCCTCGGGTCGTAATCCCGCTACATGATCGCGCAGCTCACGCTCTCTCTCATGTTCAATCTGCAGTATCAGGGTCTCTGACATGTAGCTCTCGATGACTTCGGGATGCACGTAGCAACGCCGACAAACCGCGGGGGTGTTACCAAGCGTAGCCGCCACCTTCTCGAGTGCGGTACGGACATTCTTCTTAGCGGCCGCCTCACTGTCAAACTTTTCAAACTCGATCAGCGCCAGCGCCGCAAGAACAGTACCCGTCCAGGTGCGAAAATCTTTCGCTGTGATGTCGCTTCCGCTGATTTCGCGCAGGTAAGTGTTGACGTCGCCTGAACTGACCTCACGCTGTTCTCCCTCATCATCCACGTAATGAAACAGGTGTTGGCCAGGAAGGTCTCGGATTTTTTTAACAATCTTGGCAACACGACGGTCGGCGAGCGTCAGGTTCCACTGCACTCGCCAAGCGCTTAAAAAACAGACATTGCTGAAGCCTGCTTACAATAACATTGCCGGTTTCCTCTGGTTTGGACCTCGTAAAAACCTTTCAAAGCAGCGGCGCACCCGCTATTGAAAAATCGAATTGCATGGTTGTTTGGATAAAATAATGCTCGAAAATACCTTTGATGGGAGCCCCGTCGCATCTGAACCCGATCCAGTTGTTGCACTCACGGCCCGTATCGTAGCAGCCTATGTCGTAAAGCACACGGTACCGACTGCACAGGTCCGAGATCTGATCGGGCAGACCTTCCGCGCCCTTAAGGGCCTTGAGCAACAAACTGACGCCCCCGCCGTATCAGAAACTAAAAAACCAGCCGTCTCGATCCGACAATCTATCAAAGAGGATTATCTGATAAGCCTTGAGGACGGACAGAAATTCAAATCGCTGAAACGGCACCTGATGGTCCAATACGGTATGACCCCGGAAGAATACCGGTCAAAGTGGGGCTTGCCCAGCGACTATCCGATGGTTGCTCCAGACTATTCGGCCAAGCGCTCGGAGTTGGCAAAAGAAACTGGGCTGGGAACCGGGCGCAGGCGCGTAGCTGCCACGAAGACGTTACGTAAAAGGCAGGCCGACACGTGAAGACGCAGCTATAGGCTGCGTCGCGCTCATAATTTCGATCAACTATACCGCTAAAATCCCAGCAGGACCTAGACTGCCTCTGATGGGGGCTTTCGAAGTCCACTCCTTCCTCGAGCGATACCGCGAACGATCGGCGTAAGATAGGAAGCAGCCAATGACTTCATCTCTGCAACAAGCACGCAGATAAATGCTGTGATGAGGATGATTGGAATAAATGAATAAATGTCGAGTAGGCCTGCCTGTGCGAAGTGATAGGCAGCGAGGACGATCACCGTCTGATGTACGATATAATAGGTCATGATCGACCCGTTCAAATGCTTGATGATCCTGTTCGGGCAGCTGGCAAGTCGGCCTGCAAAGGCGAGGAGCGTGAGGATAGCGCTCCACTGGAAGGTTGACCGGATAATTCGAGCTACACCGATGAGAGCTTCGGACATCTCCTCACGAGGTATCAACACGAAGAGAGCCGCCAGCGCGGAAAGCGACATTGCAGCGGTGCAAAGGCTGATCCATCGTTGACCGTCAACCTCACGCCAAAAGCTGCGCTCGTTGACGAGCAATGAGCCTGCCATAAACATAGAGCAATACACCGCATGCGAATAGAAATCAGTGGTGATGACAAGCGTCTCGTGGAAGGTCGGATAGAGGCTCACTCTCAGGACTGAAAGAAATGCGATAGGGGCTAGGAACAGTCCCTTTCCTCGAAGGTGCGCGGCCAGCGTCGCCGACAGGCCGGGCCAGCGCCGCATAATCACAGGATGGGCGATAGACCAGACGAAAATATAGACCCAGAGATAGGCTAGGAACCACATATGCTCCAGCCGGAGGTTTGATATAAAGTAGGATGTCCAAAATTCCCAATAGGAGAGATCAGGCCTGGGATTGTACGGCGACACATAGATTTGTGGCGGGACAACCAGGAGAACGCCTAGCACAAAGGGTAAAAGCAGCTGTGTCGTGCGGGCGCGACGGATCTCGGCAACAGATCTCTTTTTAAGAAGAGATGCCGTCACAAGACCGGAGATGAAAAATAACAGGCTCATTCGCCACGGATGAGACCCTAGCGCAATCAGATCGATCAGAGTGCTGGTATCCGAGGAGTGTATCCATCAGCTCTTCGCTCCGTAAACGAGGCTCGAATGGTAGATGATGAGCGTCCCGAAGCAAAAGACGCGCAGGGCATCAAGGTCGTGGCGTCTTTCGTCCGTTTGAACAGTTGTCATATATTCGCTCCCCCAGCACAATATACAACTTATGGAACGTTAAATATTCGTTGACGCAACCTATCCAACTGCAAGGACCGGTCAGTCCTCCGTACCCTTTGCCAGATACCTGGACACCGTCTTTCTCAAAGCTTCGGCCTCCTCAGAAGAAATTCCCTCAGGCCTGAACGTCACGTTTGCTATCTCGTCTCCGGAAAAATAGCCGTAGAACATCAGTGCGGCGAGGTAGCTGCCGTAGATCGAAGGATGGTTGCAGTCGTGGTAGAGATTGACATGCTCCGGCTGGCTTTGCAGCTCTTCCCAGAGCCTGCCAACGTTGACTAGGTCCACTCCTGTCAGCTTTGCGAGACGTGCATGTTGCTGCTGGATATTGAAATGCATTTCAACAAAGCCCAAGGGCGAAAGATCGCTGGCTGATGTTGGCATGCCGGCATTATCGTTGCACTGGTCAGTGTAGCGCCATGTCACGAACATCACGGGCAGAGATCCCTTCGCCTGGACCTCCCTGATCAGGTTCTGTGCGTCAACCCAGGCTGAGGCGGATCGTTTCGAACTGTATTGATCGCTGCTCAGCACCTGAAGAACCACATGATCCCAGTGCTGCGACAGTAGCCGCTGGGTTTGCTCGCTTTTTATGTGGAAGCCAAGGCTGACGCCGGGTTCGGCATCCATCTCAATGTGCAGTTTCTTTGAATAGCCTGCGGACTCAGCAATTTTCCGGACCATGTGAGGCATATCATTATAGAATGTACGGCTGTTACCGATAAACAGCACAGTCTGCTTGGGCCTCGTGTCGAAATAGTCAAAGACTGATTGGACGCCTTGGCTCAGGTACCCATTAAACGGCGGTAGGAAGATCAGGCAACCAGCCAGGACTGCCAGCAGTGCGCTATTTCTCAAGAGCTGCAATATGTTGCGATCCCATTCATGCGGCCGATAATCTACGATTAGCGGTAAGGGTGTAAAGGATGAGTTGCGCGCACGTGGAAAAGCCGGGTGTATCTTAATGCCTCCCAGACGTAAGAGGACGTCGTCGCCGTTGGGAGCGGCGGGCAGCATTGCACACTGTCGTCTCTTGACAATAAGAACCGTCAAAGAGGACGCCGGACAACAACGCCGCTAGCACTACGCTCCTTCGAACCCACCGAAGCTGGTCGAGATGCCTCCGTCCGTCATTACGACCTTGTCGGACCGATGAGCGTTCCAACTCCGGTAAAGGACCGGGCGGTTTGGCTGCTGCGAGCAGGACCGCAGCCGTCAGCAAAACGGACAGAAGAAGAAGGCTGAGGCCGTGGCCATGCCTGAAAACCAGGAAGTCCGTCAGTGACATCACTGAAACGAAAATAAGGAGGCGTTTCCGGCGTATAAAGGATGGTCGCTCTGCGACATGCTCTGCCTTGGTTAGTTGCATGGCAAAACCTCATGACCGGACGGCTGGGGGCCAAACTGGGATACTCTGTGTGTCCGCGGCGGCCACGATGTAGTCGCAGGCGTTAGTGTCCTCTTCCAGCCACCAGCCCTTAGTGAGGAGACGGTAAGGCAGGCGGGGAAGGGCGGTTTATAACCGCCCGCAGACTGTTGGACACATGGTTGTCTCTGACGATCTCTCTACGGATCAACGAAAAACGCTCCGAGCGCGCCTTTCCCTTGCAGGGCGTTGATATAGGCGTCCCCCGTGTCCAGGGCCTCGCGGATCGTCACGTCCATGTCGAGGTAACGATAGGTGCCGAGCCTGCCGACGAATGTCACGTTCTGCTGCGTCCGGGCCAGCTCGACATAGCGCTCGAGCAGGGCCTTTTCGTCGGCCATGCGGATCGGATAGTAGGGGATGTCGCTTGGTCCGCAGGCGCGTGAATACTCCCGGTAGCAGATGCTCTTCTCATGGGTTTCCCAAGGCGAGAAATGCTTGTGCTCTGTAATGCGGGTATAGGGAATGTCGAGATCGCCGTAGTTCATCACGGCGCAGCCCTGGTAGTCGCCGTTGTAGCTGAAGCGATCGAAATCCAGCGTCCGATAGCCTAGCCGACCCAGTTCGAAGTCGAAGTAACCGTCAAGCGGTCCCGAATAGAAGACATGGTCGAATGACGCGGCATCTGGCCGGGTGAAACGGGTCCCGAGCCTGACCTCGATGCGCTCGTGATTGAGGATGCGTTCGACCATTTCCGTATAGCCGTTCTCAGGCATGCCCTGAAAACGATGGAAAAAGTAGTTGTCGTCATAGTTGAAACGGACGGGCAGACGCTTCAAAATGCTGGCCGGCAGCTGGCTAGGCTCGCAGCCCCATTGCTTGACCGTGTAGCCCTTCAGGAACGCCTCATAGAGATCACGGCCGACGAATTTCAAAGCCTGCTCTTCGAACGTCTTCGGCTCACCGATGGACGTATCGGCCAGCGACGCGATAAACTGTCTTGCCTCGTCGGGTCGCAGCGTCTTGCAGAAGAACTGGTTGATCGTGTGCAGGTTGATCGGCAGCAGGAACACGCGCCCGCCACTGGTCGTCTT
>NZ_JACYUZ010000006.1:0-175706 GCF_014842035.1 Rhizobium sp. CFBP 8752
CTAAAACGTCACAAAACCCAAGAGCCAAACCGTAACCCGGCCCCAATCAGCATCCGCCAATCTTTTTAGGTTTTCACCGAAACGAAGAAGTCCGTCGCTAGCAGCGCCGCCGCCCTCATTCAGTGAGCGGGTTATAGATCCGAGGCCCCGAGCAAGTCAACAGGGGTTTTTCAAAAATGTCATTTTTCTTTCACAACCCCTCGGAAGCCACTGATGCGGCATAGAATTTGGGCAGTGATGACAAAGCGGGCAGTTGTGGTGGAGCATCCTCTCTTTGCGGAAGTGGCTATTCCTATGTCAGGACGGATTGCTAGAAGAGGTCCGTTCCAGCCCAACTTCCCTGGTTGCCCTATCCGGTCTTCGAGGGCTAGCTCCCGCGTCGTGGCGCGTATCTGTCTATATATAGAGAGCGTTCAAAAGCGAGTTCAGGAATGTCTGCGTCATCACCTTCTGCATCGTCAGGCGCGGCCCTCATCGCAGGGCTGCCGAAGCTTCCGGTATCGGATGTGCTTCCTCAGATCCTGTCGGCGCTCAGCAACGGCAACCGGGCTGTCATCTCCGCCCCGCCGGGCGCCGGCAAGACGACGCTGGTGCCGCTGGCACTTCTCTTTGAACCGTGGTGCGGGGGCAAGATCATCCTGCTTGAACCGCGGCGGCTTGCGGCGCGCGCCGCAGCAGCACGCATGGCGTCTCTTATAAGAGAAGAGGTGGGCGGTCGCGTCGGTTACCGGATGCGGCTCGACAACCGGGTGTCTTCGGCAACCCGGATCGAGGTAGTCACCGAAGGCGTGTTTGCACGCATGGTCCTCGACGATCCCGAACTTGCTGGCGTCTCCGCTGTCATCTTCGACGAATTCCACGAACGCTCGCTCGATGCGGATTTCGGGCTGGCGCTTGCGCTCGATGTCCAATCGGCGCTGCGGGAAGACCTTCGCATCCTCGTGATGTCGGCGACGCTAGATGTCGAGCGGGTCGCCGGGCTGCTTTCCGATCCGCCCGTTATAGTCAGCGAGGGACGAGGCCACCCGATCGAGATCCGCCATCAAGACAGGCCGGCGGGCGAGCGGATCGAGGATACGGTCTCGCGCGCGATCATTGAAGCGCACCGATCGGAAACCGGCTCCATCCTTGTCTTTCTGCCGGGCCAAGGGGAAATCCTGCGCACGGCTGAGCGGCTGCAGGGTCGCTTCGGCCCGGAAACGCTGGTCGTGCCGCTCTACGGCAATCTTTCTCAGCGCGATCAGGATCTGGCGATCCGGCCCTGCCCTGCCGGACAGCGCAAGATCGTGCTCGCGACCTCGATCGCCGAGACCTCGATCACCATCGACGGGGTGCGCCTCGTGATCGACAGCGGTTTGCAGCGGCTGCCGGTGTTCGAGCCCTCGACCGGCATTACCAGACTGGAGACCGTTCGGGCCTCGCGCGCTTCGGCCGATCAGCGTGCCGGGCGTGCGGGGCGAACCGAACCGGGTATCGCCATCCGTCTGTGGCATGCCGGCCAGACGGCGGCCCTGCCCGCATTCACACCACCGCAGATCCTTGCGAGCGATCTCTCTAGCCTCGTCCTCGACCTTGCCCATTGGGGCGTGGAGGATCCGGCATCGCTGGCGTTTCTCGATCCGCCGCCCGCCGCTGCCTTCAAGGAGGCGAAAAGCCTTCTCACTCAGCTTGGCGCCTTCAATGAGCAGGGGCGGCTGACGGCGCGGGGCAAGACCATGCGCGACATGGCGCTGCCGCCGCGGCTTGCGGCGATGACGATTTCGGCGGCAGACGACGGCCACGGAAGGCAGGCCTGCCTGCTTGCCGTGCTCCTGACCGAACAGGGTCTTGGCGGATCGGATGTGGATCTCGACGAGAGGCTGAGACGGTTTCGCAATGAAAAGGGCGAGCGCGCCGACGCCGCAAGGCGGCTTGCGGACCGGATCGCCTCAGGTCTCCCCCGCAAGGCGCAACCGGGTTTGCCAGCGACAGCCGGCCAGCTTCTGCTGCACGCCTATCCGGACCGGGTGGCGATCCAGCGCGGCGGGCGCGGGCGGTTCGTGATGGCAAACGGCCGCGGGGCGGAACTGCCCGAAACCGAGCGGCTTGCCGGTGCAACGATGCTTGTCATCGCCGATCTTTCGGGGCGGGCCGTCAAAGCGCGGATCCTTGCCGCGGCCGAAACCAGTCGTGCCGAGATCGAAGCCGAGCTCGACGATCTGATCGTTCGCCAGGACGAGACGGTGTTCGACCGCCAGAGCCTGAAGCTGCGGGCCCGAAAGGTGACCCGGCTTGGCGCCATCGTGTTCGAGGAAAAGCCCCTGCCCCGCAAAACGGGCGAAGCCGCTGCCTTGGCACTTGCCGAGGGTGTGCGGGAGCTTGGGCTTCAGGTCCTGCCGTTTTCCAAGGACGGCACGCAGCTGCGCGAGAGGCTGGGTTTCCTTTACCGGACGATCGGTGCGCCCTGGCCTGACATGGATGACGCAGCACTCCTTGATCGGCTTGCCGAATGGTTCGTTCCGTTTCAGGGCCAGGCCTCCGGCATCGACGCGATCCAGCCCGGCAGTCTTTCAGAAGGGCTGCGCTCGCTTGTTCCCTACGACATCCTGCAGGATATGGGACGCCTGGCGCCGACGCATTTCGAGGCGCCGACCGGACAGCGGCATCCGATCCGCTACGATGGAGACGAGCCGACCCTGTCGATCCGGGTTCAGGAACTGTTCGGGCTGAAGACCCATCCGGCTGTAGCGGGCGGGCGCCTGCCGCTGCTGCTCGAACTGACATCGCCCGCGCACCGGCCGATCCAGACGACAAGAGACCTCCCCGGTTTCTGGTCAGGATCGTGGAAGGATGTGCGCGCCGACATGCGAGGACGCTATCCGAAACATCCGTGGCCGGAAGATCCGGCAGAGGCTCTGCCCACGGCGCGGGCGAAACCGCGCGGGACATGATAGGCAGACGTGACAGAATGCCGCCTGCGACCACGAGATGCGGCGCGCTATGAAAAGCGTCGTGACAGTCGAAGCGGAAAGCGGGACATAGAAGAGATGGCGACCAGAGACATGTCCGGCGACGAGATGGCGACCAGCGAAAGCGGCGTCATCGCCCTTTCCGATGCGGTGCGCAGCCGATCCAGCCGGCGGATGCGCCTGCAGACGCTGGTGCGGCTGCGCTGGCTTGCGGTTGCCGGACAGACGGCAACGGTGGTGATCGTCGCGTTCGTGCTGCAGTTCCCGCTGCCCCTGATGGAGGCGGCAATCCTGATCGCGGCGCTTGCTGTGGCGAACCTTACCCTCTCGGCCTGGTTTCCAGCGACGCATCGGCTGGGACCGCGGTCCGTCATTGCGCTTCTGGGCTTCGATCTGCTGCAGATGGCCTCGCTGCTGTTTATCACCGGTGGCCTTGCCAATCCCTTCGCGCCGCTGATCTGCGTGCCGGTGATCATTTCGTTTGCCTCGCAACCCTTGCGCCATTCGATCATGCTGATCGTGTTTGCCCTGATCTGCACCACCACGATCGCCTTTTCGCCGTTCGATGTGCCCTGGTATGCGGGCCAGACGCTGGAGACGCAGCCGGTGATGCAGATCGGCGTCTGGTGCGCGATCGCCTCGATGATGATGTTTGCGGCCTTTTATGCCTATCGCGTCTCGAGCGAAGCGGCGCTGCTGGCGGATGCGCTGGCTGCAACCGAACTGGTGCTGGAGCGGGAAAAGCACCTGTCGCAGCTCGACGGACTGGCGGCAGCGGCAGCCCACGAGCTTGGAACGCCGCTTGCCACGATCAGCGTCGTTGCCAAGGAAATGCTGCGCGACCTTCGCGAAGACGACCGGTTTCGCGAAGACGTCCTTTTGCTGCGCAGCCAGAGCGAGCGCTGCCGCGATATCCTGCGCCGGCTCACATCGCTGTCGACCGAGAGCGAGGAGCATATGCGCCGTCTGCCGCTGTCGTCGCTGATCGAGGAGGTGATTGCGCCGCATCGGCAATTCGGCATCGATGTGGAACTCGTCGAAAAAAGCGATATTGCCGGCGAGCCGGTCGGCAACCGCAACCCGGCCATTCTCTATGGTCTCGGCAACCTCGTCGAGAATGCCGTCGATTATGCCAGGGACAAGGTCACGGTGACCACCGAACACACGGCGTCGCGGGTTGCCATCACCATCGAGGATGACGGGCCGGGCTATGCGCCTGACATTCTCGCCCATATCGGCGAGCCGTATATGACCACACGGTCGCGCGAAAACGAAAGTGCGGGCGGGCTCGGGCTCGGGCTCTTCATCGCCAAGACGCTGCTGGAGCGATCGGGGGCATCGCTCAAGTTCGGCAACCGCGATGCCGGCAAGGCAGGCGCCCGGATCCGGATCGAATGGCCGCGCAGCCTGATGGACCGGCCGGCGATAAAATGAGTGGCCGCTTTGCCAACGCGACCCATATTGAAGTGCAGCAACGGACCGTTGTCCGTGGAGACAGACGATGGATACGAATTCTGAAAACATGCCCGCCCTCGACGATGCCCAGCTCGGAGACGATCCTTTCCTGCTGCTCGTCGATGACGATGGCCCGTTCCTGCGGCGTCTGGCGCGCGCCATGGAAAGCCGCGGCTTTATCGTGGATGCAGCGGAATCGGTCGCCGAAGGGATCGCCAAGGCCGAAGCCCGGCCGCCGAAATATGCCGTGGTCGATTTGCGGCTGGGTGACGGCAACGGTCTCGACGTGATCGAAGCCATCCAGAAGTCCGGTTCGGACACCAAGATCGTGGTGCTGACCGGCTACGGCAATATCGCGACCGCGGTGACGGCTGTTAAGCTTGGAGCGCTCGACTATCTGTCCAAGCCTGCGGATGCGGACGATGTGTTCAACGCCTTGATGCAGCGCCCGGGCGAAAAGGCGGATGTGCCCGAGAACCCGATGTCTGCCGATCGGGTGCGCTGGGAACATATCCAGCGCGTCTACGAGGCATGCGAGCGCAATGTTTCGGAAACCGCAAGGCGGCTGAACATGCACCGGCGCACGCTGCAGCGGATACTTGCCAAGCGCGCACCGAAGTAAGTCTCGCCGGTCAGATGTCGTCGAAGCTTTTGCCGGTCGCCCATTCGGCCAGCATCAGCCTTCGCGCGGCGAGACGGGAGAAATTCAGCATGATCGATTTGCGCGATGCGGGCGCCAGCTTGTGTTCCGGTGCCTCGCGCATCTGGTGGGCGCCGTAGCCATCGGACAGGAACAGGCCGCAATCCTCCGGGAAGATATCGAGCGGAACGTCCTTGTGGGTGGCGAAGAACAGCCGGTCGCAGGAGGCGCGGTAATCTGGCCATTTGCGATCGACCCGGAAGTCCTCGATGGACGTCTTGATCTCGATGATCCAGATCTCGCCCTTCTCCGACACTGTAATCAGATCGGCGCGGCGACCATTTGAAAGCGCCATTTCCGGAAGAATGGCATGCCGCATGTCATGGAGCAGGATCTGCATGCCCCGGCGGACCATCATGGCCCGCGACGACTGACGGCCGTCGACCAGCGGGTTATTATTGGCAATATTCAATATCGTCATGCACTTGACCTGTCACAGCCCCTCCGGGGGGTTACGGATGTTGCAAAAAGGACATTGCCTTTTGCATTCGTGGAAGCGCGATCCCCTGGCTCACTGCTATCGCTTGCCAAGCGCTGCGCTATGGAAAATAACGGGTCCGAAGGCGCCTGAGCGCCCATTTCAATCGATTCGTACATCAAGAGACATCCATGCGCTTTCGCAACAGCATGCTCGCACTCGGCCTGTTGGCAACCTCTGCCCTGGCCGGCTGCTCCACTACGTCCGACACACCCCGGACGGTCGCCCAGGCCGAAGCTCCGGTCCGTATCGAGACGGCGCAGATCTTTACCGATTCGTATGGGTCGATCACCGATGCAGGTTACACCCTGCCGGCGATCCCGATCAACCGGGTGAAGCCGCAGTTCGTTCGCCAGGTCGTCAATTACGAGACGAATGAGCGGCCGGGAACGGTCATCGTCAACACCCGCGAGCGTCATCTCTATTTCATCCTGCCGGGTGGTCGTGCGATGCGCTATGGTATCGGCGTCGGCAAGCAGGGCTTCGCATGGTCGGGTACCGCCTATGTTGCCTGGAAGCAGGAATGGCCGAACTGGCATCCGCCGAAGGAAATGGCAGTGCGCAAGCCGGACATCGCCCGTTATGTCGAAAACGGCATGGGCCCCGGTCTGTCGAACCCGCTTGGTGCACGCGCCATGTATCTGTTCAACGAAAAGGGCCAGGACACACTGTTCCGCCTGCATGGAACGCCGGAATGGGCCTCGATTGGCACCGCCGCTTCGTCGGGCTGCATCCGTCTGATGAACCAGGACGTGATCGACCTCTACAGCCGCGTCCGTCCGGGCCGCAACACCAAGGTCGTCGTGATCCAGTAAGGGTTCAACGCCTGCAAATACAAAAGCCGCCGAGGATTTCCCGGCGCCTTTTTTGTGTCTGAGCGACGGGCTGGATCAGCCGGCTTGCGCTTTCAGTTCCAGTCTGCGGCGATGGAGCACCGGTTCGGTATAACCATTCGGCTGTTCGCGGCCCTTGAGGACCAGTTCGAGCGCTGCCTGGAAGGCGACCGAGGCGTCGAAGTTAGCTGCCATCGGTGTATAGAGCGGATCGCCTTCGTTCTGGCCATCGACCACAGCCGCCATCCGCTTCAGCGTCTCGACGATCTGCTCTTCGGTGACGAGCTTGTGGTGCAGCCAGTTGGCCATATGCTGCGACGAGATGCGCAATGTCGCCCGGTCTTCCATCAGCGCGATGTCGTTGATATCCGGCACCTTGGAGCAGCCGACGCCCTGGTCGATCCAGCGCACGACGTAGCCGAGAATGCCCTGCGCATTGTTGTCGAGTTCGCGCTGGATTTCTTCCGGCGTCCAATTCGGCCGCGAGGCGACCGGAACCGACAGGATATCGGAGAGCTTCGCACGGGTACGGGTCTTCAACCCCTTTTGGACCTCTGCCACATCAACCTTGTGATAGTGGGTGGCATGCAAAGTGGCGGCCGTCGGTGACGGGACCCAGGCGGTGTTGGCGCCCGCTTTCGGGTGACCGATCTTCTGCTCCAGCATCGCCGCCATCAGATCCGGCATCGCCCACATGCCCTTGCCGATCTGTGCATGGCCGGACAGCCCGCAGGCGAGACCGATATCGACATTCCAGTTCTCATAGGCCGCAATCCAGGCCGCCTGCTTCATGTCGCCCTTGCGGATCATCGGGCCGGCTTCCATCGAGGTGTGGATCTCGTCGCCGGTGCGGTCGAGGAAGCCGGTGTTGATAAACACGACGCGCTCCTTCGCGGCGCGGATCGCTTCCTTGAGGTTGATCGTGGTGCGGCGCTCTTCGTCCATGATGCCCATCTTCATGGCATTGTCGGCAAGGCCGAGCGCCTGTTCGACGCGCGTGAAGATCTCGGCTGCGAAGGCCACTTCTTCCGGCCCGTGCATCTTCGGCTTGACCACATACATGGAGCCGAGCTTCGAATTCTTGCGGCGGCCGGTGATGCCGCCATCCTTGCGACCGATGTCGTGGATGGCGATCAGCGCCGTGACGACAGCATCCATGATGCCTTCGGGCACTTCATGGCCGTCGCGGTCGAGAATGGCCGGGTTGGTCATGAGGTGGCCGACATTGCGGATCAGCGTCAGCGAGCGGGCTTTGACTTCGACGGTTGCGCCATTGGGCGCCGTATAGTCAAAATCCGGGTTGAGCGTGCGCAGGAAGTTCTTGCCACCCTTGGCAACCTCTTCCGCTAGATCGCCCTTCATCAGGCCGAGCCAGTTGCGATAGACGGCAACCTTATCCTCAGCGTCGACAGCCGCGACCGAATCTTCGCAGTCCATGATTGTGGTGATCGCCGATTCGATCCTGACATCGGAAATGTGAGCCGGATCGTCCTTGCCGATCGCGGTTGCCGGATCGATGACGATTTCGACATGTAGGTTGTTTCTGACGAGCAGGATCCGGTTCGGCTCGCCCAGATAGCCGGCAAACTGCGTCGGATCGGTCAGGCCTGTCACCTCGCCGTTCGACAGCGTCACGAACAGGGCCGAATCTTCCACCTTGAAGGAGGCTGCATCCTTCCAGCTGGCGCCGGAAAGCGGGGCCGACTGATCGAGGAAGTCGCGCACCCAGGCGATTACCTGTTTGCCGCGAACCGGATTGTAGCCCTTGCCCTTGTCGGCACCATCTGTTTCAGGGATGGCGTCCGTGCCGTAAAGCGCATCGTAGAGCGAACCCCAGCGCGCATTGGCTGCGTTCAGTGCATAGCGTGCATTCATCACGGGGACGACGAGCTGCGGGCCGGCGATGCCGGCAATTTCCGGATCGACGTTTTCCGTCGAGACCTGGAAATCGGGTCCTTCGGGAAGAAGATAGCCGATCTCGCGCAGGAATTCCTCGTAGGCAGCCAGGTCGTTCGGTGCACCGTGCTTGCGGTACCACTCGTCGATCTCGAGCTGAAACGCATCGCGCCTGGACAGAAGCGCCCGGTTCTTCGGCGCAAGGTCGTGAACGATCGCGGAAAACTCGGCGAAGAAATGGTCGGCATCAATACCGGTCTCGGGAAGCGCTTCCGTAACCAGAAAGTCGTGCAGCTTCTGATCGATCTGCAGTCCGTTTTTTTCGATGCGAGTCATGCCGCGCCTCCCGTATGATTTTTTGGTGACATGCAGATTGCCCGCAAGACCTTGTCTGTCAATCGCCGACGATGCCATCGACCATGAAATCATGGGCCGATATGGACCGCTTACAAGAGGTGTTTCACGTGGAGCGCCGCCGGGTGACCTTCATCGGTATTCCGTCCTGCGGCTGGGTGGTAAGCTTTTGAACCGGCCAGACTTTGGTGCCCGGCACCACATCGAACCGGTAACTCTTCATCAACACGGCAAGCGCGATCACCGCCTCCTGCATGGCAAAGACGGCACCGATGCAGGTCCGCGGCCCTGCCCCAAACGGCAGGTACTGGAAGCGATTGATATTGCCGCGGTTTTCCGGAAGGAAGCGTTCCGGCATGAAAGCACGCGGCTTTTCCCAATAGAGTTCATGCCGATGCAGCGTCCATGGCATGACGAGAACCGTCACGCCCGCATCGATGGTCACGGTCTCGCCCGTCGGGCTGGTCCAGCGATCGCCACGGATTGCCGCGCGGTTGATGGAGGGCGCCGGCGGATAGAGCCGCAGCGCTTCCTCGAAAGCGGCCCTCACCCAGGGCATTCTCTCCAGCCAGTCGACCGGTTCGGCCCCTTCGCTCAAGACCTGATCGATCTCCGTTTCCATCGCATCGCGCACATGCGGCGACTGGCCGACGCAATACAGCGTCCAGGCGAGCGCCCTCGCCGTCGTTTCGTGGCCGGCGCCGATGAAGGTCAGGATATTGTCTTCGATTTCCGCCATCGTCAGGCCGTCGGGCCCTTCGAGCTGCAGCAGCAATGTTAGAAAATCCTGCGGTACGGTATCCGGCGTCTCGCGGATCCGCTTCTGGCGCTGGATCATGGTATCGGCGACGACCTTGCGGAACTTGTCCAGCACGCGCTGGCCACCGATCCGCGTCACGCGCGGTACCCAAGGAGGGGCGCGCAGAAGATCCATCGGATCGACACGGCCCATGCGATGCAGCAGGCTGTCGACGTCATCGGAAAATTTCTCGCTCTCGGTGACGATCTCGCCGGAAAACAGTGTCTCGGAAAGGATGGCGAACGCAAGTTCCGTCATGTCGACCGAGATGTCGTGGACCGCGCCCGAAGGATGGTCGGCCGCATACTTCTCGACATACTCCTCCGACTTCGCCAGCATCTGGCCGGCAAAACCGCGGGAGTGGCGCGGCGTGAACACCGGTGCCATCGCCTTGCGCGAGCGCTTCCACACGGGCCCTTCCGCCGTCAGCAACCCGTCACGCAGGATCGGCCGCAGGATGAGCTGACGGATCTCCGACATCTCGTAATTGGCGGAATTATCGACAAGAATGTGCCGGATAAGGCCCGGATCGTTGACGATGAGGGTGCGTTCTTTCAGGAACTTCGTCTCGATCCAGGGAAGCGTGTAGGACGGCTTTCCCCACAGTTCGAGCGGATTGCGCATCACGGTGCGGATGACTTCCAGCCGCGACGGCGGGACGGTGCGCGGCTCCGGTGCCGGTGGCACGAAAGGTTCGGGGCGCATGTCCATATGAAGGGTCCTCATCTTTAAGAGATGAAGAACATATCAGAACTCAGAAGAGCGATTTCAACTCGGCGATCTTGTCGTTGACCAGCCAGCCGTAATAATTCTCTTCCGGCAAACCGCCGCGCGCCCTCAAGGCTGCCGCCCGTTGTGCCGAGCCGCCGGTGTTATAGAGAGTGGCTGTGATGCCGGGATTGCGGGAGATATCGACATTCGCAATCGTCTTGTAGTCGTCGATCGAACGGCGGATGTTCGCCGCCATGTAGGCGAGCGACTTGTCCGGGTCCATGATCGCGTCATAGACTTCCGATGCCTTGTTCTCGTCCAGCTTCGGGTAACCGGAAACGCGGGCGACGGTGTCTGAAAACATCATCGCCGTCAGCGGATTGAGCTGGCCGAGGCCGAAGGTCTGGCCGGCATAGAAGGGCTGGAAGAAGACCGCGCTGAAACGATTGTCCGGAAACGCCTTGCCATCGACCTTGCGGCCACGGAAAGCGTCTTCCCAGACATTTTCCCGGCAGGTCCAGAGACGGTAGGAGTCGAGCCCCGTGCTGCATTTTGCAAATTGCGGGCGGTCGAGAAAATCCTTGATCGATTCGTCGTCGTAGCCGAAGCGGAAACTGTTGCCGGCATAGGCGGCAGCCTTGATGTAATAGGTCTGCAACCGGTCATAGGCATCGACATTATAGGTGTGCTCGCCAACGATCGCGCCGACGATATGGATCGGATCGAAGCCGTAGGCCGCTGCCGCAGATCTGATCTTGCCGATCAGTTTCTTGTCGGTTGCGAGCAGATCGCGGATCTTTTCATACTTGTCGTCGAACGTGGTGCGGCCGGCGCGGGTTCGGCGCACGGAGGCACCCGGCACTTTCGGCTGCACCGTATTGCGGTTGCCTTCCGGCACGATGGTCACCGCGGCCGCGTAGGTCGTGGAAGCGGCCGTCCATGCGACGGTCATCAGAAATGCAAGCAGGAGGCGTTTCAAAATTGTCGTGTCCCAATTACGGTCTGCACTGATAACGCTCCAGACGCCGAAACAGTCAGGCGGGGGAGAGCGGCGCATCACGAAAGCGCGTCACCCTTACGTGAAGAGATGCTGTAATGTCGAGAGAGTGGCATTCAAAATAGCGTCACTGCCAAGGCGAGCAGCAGCCGGTCGTTGCCCGGCTGCCACGAATTCAAGGTCAGAGGATGTAACGCGACAGGTCGGTATCGTTGGCGAGATCGCCGACATGCTTGCGGACATATTCGGCATCGATCGTGATCGCCGTGCCGCCCTGATCGGGCGCGGTGAAGGAAATCTCGTCCAGCACGCGCTCCATCACCGTCTGCAACCGGCGAGCACCGATATTCTCGACGGTGGAGTTGAGATGCACCGCGACATCGGCCAGCGCGTCGAGCGCGTCATCGGTAAAGTCGAGCGCCAGATCTTCCGTGCCCATCAGCGCCTTGTACTGCCGGATCAGGCTTGCCTCGGTTTCCGTCAGGATGCGGCGGAAATCTTCCTTCGTCAGCGGCTTCAGTTCAACGCGGATCGGCAGGCGACCCTGAAGCTCCGGCAGAAGGTCAGACGGCTTCGACACGTGGAAGGCGCCGGAAGCGATGAACAGGATATGATCGGTCTTCACCGGTCCGTATTTGGTCGAGACCGTGGTGCCCTCGACAAGCGGCAACAGGTCGCGCTGCACGCCTTCACGTGAAACACCGGCGCCCATGCCGCCGTCACGGGCAGCGATCTTGTCGATCTCGTCGAGGAACACGATGCCGTCATTTTCGACCGAACGCACCGCTTCGCGCTGGATCACCTCGTTGTCGATCAGCTTGTCGGATTCGTCGCGCACCAGTTCGCCGTAGGACTTGGCAACGGTGGTCTTGACCTTCTTGGTGCGCCCACCCATCGCCTTACCGAACATGTCGGAGAGGTTGAGAACGCCGATATTGCCGCCCGGCATGCCGGGAATGTCGAAGCCGGGCATGCCCGAGCTGGTGTCGGCCACCTCGATCTCGATTTCCTTCTCGTCAAGCTCGCCGCTGCGCAGGCGCTTGCGGAAACTGTCGCGGGTGGCAGGAGAGGCCGTCGATCCGACGAGCGCATCGAGCACGCGCTCCTCGGCACTTGCCTGCGCCTTCGCCTGCACTTCGGTGCGTTTTTTCTCACGGATCAGGCCGATGCCGATCTCGACGAGATCGCGGATGATCTGTTCGACGTCACGCCCGACATAGCCGACCTCGGTGAACTTGGTGGCTTCCACCTTAATGAAGGGAGCGCCGGCTAGCTTTGCAAGGCGACGAGAGATCTCCGTCTTGCCGACGCCGGTCGGCCCGATCATCAGGATGTTCTTCGGCATGACTTCGTCACGCAGGCTTTCGTCCAGCTGATGACGGCGCCAACGGTTTCGAAGCGCAATGGCAACGGCGCGCTTGGCGTCGTGCTGGCCAATGATGTGGCGGTCGAGCTCGGAAACGATTTCCCGGGGAGAAAAATTGGTCATGAGTTCCTCTTGGCGTCCCTCGTCAACCGTCCTGTCAGGCCCGGCCCGTGAGAGATCCTCTGGCTTGGATGGCGTTATTCGGCGTCGAGCGTTTCGACGACGAGATTGTGATTGGTGTAGACGCAGATATCGGCCGCGATATCGAGCCCCTTGCGGGCAACCTCTTCGGCCGACATGTCCGTGTCCATCAGCGCGCGCGCCGCCGCATAGGCATAGTTTCCGCCAGAGCCGATGGCGATCGTGCCGTGTTCGGGCTCCAGCACATCGCCGTTGCCGGTGACGGCGAGCGTGATCGACTTGTCGGCAACCAGCATCATCGCTTCGAGATTGCGCAGATATTTGTCGGTGCGCCAGTCTTTGGCAAGTTCGACGGCGGCGCGCATCAGCTGGCCGGGATACTGTTCGAGCTTCTTTTCGAGGCGGTCGAGAAGCGTGAAGGCATCGGCCGTGGCGCCTGCGAAACCGGCAATCACATCGCCGGTCTTGCCGATGCGGCGCACCTTGCGGGCATTGCCCTTCATCACCGTCTGGCCGAGGCTCACCTGACCGTCACCGGCCATCACCACCTTGCCGCCCTTTCGGACCGTAATAATCGTTGTCATTCCATCTACCTCTAAAAGCCCCTGGAGGGCGCCTTCGATTGCGAGCCCCAGCGACGTTCATGGCGGCTCCGTTGTGACCTATGTAAGTGGGCATCCGCCGAATACAATCTTGCCGAAACAGCACAGCGTACCGGCCGCGCGTCGGCCGTGCTTTTGCTGGATATTTGATCTGCCGCCTGATATGGAGCGCGCAGAATAAGCATGGGTGACATGATGGTCGATACGACAGCCGCACGCACGGGAAGCGTTTCCCGCAAGACCAACGAGACCTCCGTTTCGGTTTCCGTCAATCTTGACGGCACCGGCACGTCAAAGATTTCGACGGGCGTCGGGTTTTTCGACCATATGCTGGACCAGCTTTCGCGCCATTCGTTGATCGACATGGAGATCGACGTGAAGGGCGACCTTCATGTCGACGATCACCATACGGTGGAAGATACAGGCATCGCGATTGGCCAGGCCATTTCCAAGGCGCTCGGCGACAGGCGCGGCATTGCCCGCTATGCCTCGCTCGATCTCGCCATGGACGAAACGATGACGAAGGCTGCGGTTGACGTGTCTGGCCGGCCTTTCCTGGTCTGGAACGTTTCGTTCTCGGCACCGAAGATCGGCACGTTCGATACGGAACTGGTGCGGGAATTCTTCAACGCGCTGGCCCAGAATGCCGGGATCACGCTGCATATCCTCAACCATTACGGCGCCAACAACCATCATATCGCCGAGACCTGCTTCAAATCCGTGGCGCGCGTGTTGCGCATCGCGACCGAAATCGATCCGCGGCAGGCCAATCGCGTTCCTTCGACCAAGGGTACGCTTGCCTGACGCTTCCAGGAGTTTCATCCTTGAGAAGCTATCTCGTTCTGACGCCGAAAAATGGCCCCGACAGGGAGCACCGTTCCACCATCATCATGCCGGACGGCTTTTCATGGCCGGCATTTCTGCTCTCCTGGATCTGGCTTTTCTGGCACCGGATGTGGATTGCCGGCGCGATTGCACTCGCCATCCAGATCGGCAGCGGCGTTCTTTCGACCATGCCGGGCTTTGCGATCGGTGGCTGGCTGCTCGGCTTTGCGATGAACCTCATCGTTGCGCTGGAAGGGCGGCATCTCTATTCGCAGTCCCTGCAGCGCCGCGGTTACACGCTTGAGACCGTCGTGTTTGCGCAGGACAGAAGCACGGCCGAGGAGATGTATTTCTCCAATCTGCCGCAGCCTGAACCGAGCGCCATGCCTACTCTTTCCGAATGGGCACCACAGACGAACACCCCTTCCCCCGCCGCTGCAGGATGGCAGAGTTCCGGCGCCGGACTTTTCGATCACGGAGGACGCTGATGCGCGTCGCAATCATCGACTACGGATCCGGCAATCTCCGATCCGCTACCAAAGCTTTCGAACGCGCCGCCCGCGAGGCCGGCATCGACGCTGAAATCGACCTCACCGACAAGCCCGATGCCGTGGCCACGGCCGATCGCATCGTTCTTCCAGGCGTCGGCGCCTATGCCGATTGCCGGGCGGGGCTCGATGCCGTTTCGGGGATGCACGAGGCGCTGATCGAGGCCGTCGAGACAAACGCACGCCCCTTCCTCGGGGTCTGCGTCGGCATGCAGCTGATGTCCTCGCGCGGACTTGAAAAGACCACGAGCGAAGGTTTCGGCTGGATCAAGGGCGACGTCGTCGAGATGACGCCGTCCGATCCAGGCCTGAAGATCCCGCAGATCGGCTGGAACACGCTGGAGCTCGCTAACCCGCATCCTTTGTTCGATGGCATTCCGACCGGGCCGGATGGGCTGCACGCCTATTTCGTGCATTCCTACCACCTTGCCGCCGCCAACCCTTCCGACGTCATCGCCACGACCGAATACGGTGGCGCCATGACTGCCTTCGTCGGACACGACAACATGGTGGGGGCACAATTCCATCCGGAAAAGAGCCAGACGCTCGGCCTCGCCCTGATTTCCAACTTCCTGCGCTGGAAGCCCTAACATGATTCTTTTCCCGGCTATCGACCTCAAGGACGGCCAGTGCGTGCGCCTCAAGCTTGGCGACATGGAACAGGCGACCGTCTACAATCCGGACCCGGCCGACCAGGCCAAGGCCTTTGAGGACCAGGGTTTCGAGTGGTTGCATGTGGTGGACCTCAACGGCGCCTTTGCCGGCGAAAGCGTCAACGGCGCGGCCGTCGATGCGATCCTGAAGGTAACGAAGAACCCGGTCCAGCTCGGCGGCGGCATCCGGACGCTCGAGCATATCGAGGCATGGCTTAGCCGCGGATTGGCGCGTGTCATTCTCGGGACCGTCGCGGTTCGAGATCCTGCTCTCGTCATCGAGGCATGCAAGAAGTTTCCGGGCCAGGTCGCCGTCGGCATCGATGCCAAGGGTGGCAAAGTGGCGGTGGAAGGCTGGGCGGAAGCGTCCGAGCTGGGCGTGATCGAGCTTGCCAAGAAATTTGAAGGCGCTGGTGTTTCGGCAATCATCTATACCGACATCGACCGCGACGGGATCCTCGCCGGCATCAACTGGGCCTCGACGCTGGAACTGGCGGATGCAGTTTCCATTCCCGTCATCGCGTCGGGCGGGCTTGCCTCGATGGACGATATCCACCGCATGCTGCAGCCGGATGCGGCCCGTCTCGAAGGCGCGATTTCCGGGCGAGCGCTCTATGACGGCCGGATCGATCCTGACGAAGCGCTTTCGCTGATTCGCGCCGCGAGAGGAGAAGCCGCATGACGCTCAAAGCCCGTGTCATTCCCTGCCTCGACGTGAAGGACGGCCGTGTCGTCAAGGGCGTCAATTTCGTGGACCTGATCGATGCCGGCGATCCGGTCGAGGCCGCAAAAGCCTATGACGCTGCCGGTGCCGACGAGCTCTGCTTCCTCGATATCACCGCGTCGTCCGATAATCGCGACACGATCTTCGATGTCGTGGCCCGCACCGCCGAACACTGCTTCATGCCGCTGACCGTTGGCGGCGGCGTTCGCGCCATTGCCGATATCCGCAAGCTGTTGCTGGCCGGGGCCGACAAGGTCTCGATCAACTCCGCTGCAGTGAACAATCCGGATTTCGTCTACGAAGCTGCCAACAAGTTCGGCAACCAGTGCATCGTCGTGTCGATCGATGCCAAGCGGGTGTCCGCATCAGGCGAGAGCGATCGCTGGGAGATCTTCACCCATGGCGGACGCACTGCGACCGGGATCGATGCTGTCGAGTTTGCGCGAAAGATGGTCGAGCGCGGCGCCGGCGAGTTGCTCGTGACCTCGATGGACCGCGACGGCACGAAGATCGGCTACGATCTGGCGCTGACCCGCACGATTGCCGATTCGGTTCGCGTTCCCGTCATCGCCTCGGGCGGCGTCGGCACGCTGGACGATCTCGTTGCGGGCGTGAAAGAGGGCCATGCGACCGCCGTTCTCGCCGCCTCGATTTTCCACTTCGGGACCTATTCGATTGGCGAGGCAAAGCGCTATATGGCCGACCATGGCATTGCCATGCGGCTCGACTGATATTCGGGACGGGAGGAGACGGTTTTGAGTGAATTCACCCTCGGCGATCTCGAGAGGATCGTTGCGCAGCGCGCGAAAGCCCCGCCTGAGGAATCCTGGACCGCCAAGCTCGTGGCGGCCGGGCAGACCAAGGCTGCCAAGAAGCTAGGCGAAGAGGCGGTGGAAACCGTGATCGCCGCGGTGGCGCAGGACCGGCACGATCTCGTGTCTGAAAGTGCGGACCTTCTCTATCATCTTATGGTCGTATTGAACATTGCCGACATCCCGTTGCAGGATGTGCTCGCCGAACTTCAGCGCAGGACAGGCCAGACAGGCCTGCAGGAAAAGGCGAGCCGAGCTCCTTCATGAACATCGTTTCGACGCCTGAAAAGCATGATGTGGATATCCCGGAGAGCGGTGTGAACGCGGAATACTACTCGCCCTACCACCACTTCACCGCCGAGGAATGGGCGAAGTTTCGGGCCGACACGCCACTGACGCTGAAGGCCGAGGAAATCGCCCGGCTGCGCTCGCTGGACGATCCGATCAACATCGACGAGGTCCGGCGCATCTATCTGTCGTTGTCGCGGCTTCTTTCGACCCATGTCGAAGCCTCGCAGCGGCTTTACCGGCAGCGCAACCGGTTTCTGACCCTTCCGGATGTATCAAAGACCCCGTTCATCATCGGCGTTGCCGGGTCGGTCGCGGTCGGCAAGTCGACCACCGCACGCGTGCTGAAGGAACTGCTTGCCCGCTGGCCAGCAAGCCCCAAGGTCGACCTGATCACGACCGACGGTTTTCTCTATCCAAATGCGGTTCTACAGCGTGAAAACCTGATGCAGCGCAAGGGTTTTCCCGAGAGCTACGATATCGGCCAGATCCTGCGGTTTCTTTCGGCGATCAAGGCCGGCGAGAAGAACGTCAAGGCGCCGCGCTACTCGCATCTGACCTATGACGTGCTTCCGGGCGAATATACGCTGGTGGACCGTCCCGACATCCTGATCTTCGAAGGCATCAATGTGCTGCAGTCGCGGGCACTGCCTGTTGACGGCAAGATCGTGCCGATCGTGTCTGACTTCTTCGACTTCTCGATCTATATCGACGCGGACGAGGAGCAGATCCACCAGTGGTACGTCCAGCGATTCATGAAACTGCGGCAGACGGCCTTTCGTGAGCCGACATCCTTCTTCAACAAGTATGCGGCAATCAGTGAGGCTGAGGCCCTTGCCGTTGCCGAAGGTCTCTGGGAAAACATCAACCTCAAGAACCTGCGCCAGAACATCATCCCGACGCGGCCGCGTGCGGATATCATTCTTCGCAAGGGTCGCGACCACTTCATCGAGACGGTGGCTTTGAGAAAACTGTAGGCTGTCCATCGAGACCCATCACACGATGGATCTTCGATCGTCAGCTATTGACCCTTCGCAGTGTCAGATTGATGCGACCGCCGTTCTTGAGAAGCGTCGACGTGCCGGGATAGATCCGGTCGACCCCGTGAAACGCCAGCCGCCCTTCCCCACCCAGGACCACGATATCGCCGCTCGAGAGCTTGAAGGAACCCGTCGGATCCTTCCGGTCGACCCCGCCGACCCGAAACAGGCAGGTATTGCCGAGCGAGATGGAAAGGACCGGCGCGTTCAGGTCTGATTCGTCCTTGTCCTGATGCAGGCCCATCTTTGCGTCGTCGGAATAGAAATTGACGAGGCAGGCCTCCGGCGGCTTGTCGTAGCCGGCAAGGGTTTCCCAGAGCTCCATCAGTTCCGAGGGAATGGCGGGCCACGGTCTGCCCGTCTGCGGATGGACCTCCTGGTAGCGGTAGCCGCGCTCCTTGTCCGTCACCCAGCCGAGCTTGCCGCAATTCGTCATCCGGACCGACATCGGTTTTCCGGTGCCCGGCATGGCTGGGACGTAGAGCGGGGCCTCGGCGACGATGGCGCGGATGACCTCGACCAGATGTTCCTGGGCGGCGCGGTTCAGATGGTCCGGCAGATGCCGGATGCCGTTTGCCAAAGTCGCCATATCGTTCCTCCCATCGACCTGCCCGTCAGTCGCCGTTCGGCTTGCCGCGCATCTTCTTGACATCAGAACGGCCGGATTTTGCCTTGAGCCGCCGCTCCACGGAGCCCTTGGTCGGCTTGGTCTTTCGGCGTGGCGGTGGTGGCGGTTCGGCAGCCTTGAGGATCAGTTCCTTCAGCCGGTCGCGCGCATCCTCGCGGTTGCGCTCCTGGCTTCGAAACCGGTTGGCCTCGATCATCAGCACGCCGTCCTTGGATACCTTCCGGCCGGCGAGCTTGATCGCGGCTTCCTTGATCCGTTCGGGCAGCGACGGCGAATTGACGAGATCGAAGAACAGCTGGACCGCCGTCGAGACCTTGTTGACGTTCTGGCCGCCCGGACCTCCTGCAAGCACGAACTGCTCGGTGAGCTCCCATCCGGCGATGGTGATGCGGGTGTTGATCTCGAGAGGATTGCTGGCCATGGCCGTATTTCCCACAAACCGAAGCAAAAGAAAACCGCCGGCTCAGAGGGAGCCGACGGTTGAAATGTTCCACGTGAATCCTTGAGGGCCGAAGTGGCCTTCAGAATTATTCGGCGGCGATCTTCAGGCCGGGCGCTGCGTCGCGGACCTTGCTGTCGACGTGGTCTTCGAACTTCTCGAAGCTCTTGATGAACATCGAGACCAGCTTGGCTGCCTGGTTGTCGTAGGCCTGTCCGTCGGACCAGGTCGAACGCGGATCGAGAATGGACGTTTCGACGCCATCGACGGCGACCGGAACGGCAAAGCCAAAATTGGCATCCGTGCGGAACTCGGCATCCTTGAGGCTACCGTTCAGGGCTGCGGAAAGAAGAGCGCGCGTCGCCTTGATCGGCATGCGGCGACCGGTGCCGTAGGCGCCGCCCGTCCAGCCCGTGTTGACCAGCCAGCAATCGACGCCATGCTTGGCGATCAGGTCCTTCAGGAGGTTGCCGTATTCAGCTGGATGGCGGGGCATGAATGGCGCGCCAAAGCAGGTCGAGAACGTCGCTTCCGGCTCCGTGACACCCTTTTCCGTGCCAGCCACCTTGGCGGTGTACCCGGACAGGAAGTGGTACATGGCCTGTTCCGGGGACAGCCTCGCGATCGGTGGCATCACGCCGAACGCATCTGCCGTCAGCATGATGATCGTCTTCGGGTGCGGCGCGAGACCGGTTTCCGATGCGTTCGGAATGAAATGCAGCGGATAGGCACTGCGGGTGTTTTCCGTCAGCGAATTGTCGTCGAAATCGGGAACGCGGTTGTCGTCGAGCACGACGTTTTCCAGGACCGTGCCGAAACGGCGGGTTGCCGCGTAGATTTCGGGTTCGGCTTCAGCGGAAAGCTTGATCGCCTTGGCGTAACAGCCGCCTTCGAAGTTGAAGACGCCGTTTTCGCCCCAGCCATGCTCGTCGTCACCGATCAGCGTGCGGGTCGGGTCGGCGGAAAGCGTGGTCTTGCCGGTGCCCGAGAGACCGAAGAACACGGCGGTATCGCCTTCGCTGCCAACATTGGCGGAGCAATGCATCGGCATCACGCCCTTGGCCGGCAGGAGATAGTTGAGAACGGTAAAGACCGACTTCTTGTTTTCGCCGGCATAGGACGTGCCGCCGATCAGCACGAGACCGTTTTCCAGATCGCAGGCGATCACGGTTTCGGAGCGGCAGCCGTGACGGGCCGGATCGGCCTTGAAGCTCGGCAGGTTGATGATCGTCAGCTTCTGTTCGAAACCTTCCAACGTATCGCGCTTGGGGCGGATGAGGAGGTTGCGGATGAACAGCGCATGCCAGGCAAGCTCTGTGACGACGCGGGTCGGAAGCGCGTTTGCTTCATCGGCGCCGCCGATCAGATCCTGGACGAACAGGGTCTTGCCGCTGGCATGGGCCAGCATGTCAGCCTTCAGCACGGCAAAGTGCTCGGGCGACATCGGCTTGTTGTTGTCCCACCAGATCTTGTCTTCGGTACCCGCGTCGCGGACGACGAATTTGTCCTTGGGCGACCGGCCGGTATGCTGTCCGGTGCGAGCCCTCAACGCGCCGTCGATCGTCAGATCGGCTTCGCCCCGGCGAATCGCTTCTTCGTAAAGCTCGACTTCGCTGAGATTGTAATTCACACGCGATGCATTGCCGAGACCGATGTCTGCGAGCCCGTTCGATGGGTTGTGAAGTCCAAACTGCTCCATACGCGCGCTCCTTTTTGTGGATTGAACCTGCGCGGAACCTAGAGCGGGTTTTTAAAAAGGGCAAGATAATTCTGAAATAGCGTAATAATATCAGTTATTTAATCGATTTAAAAAATTTTATTCTCGATTAAATCGGTTTACGAGGGTTTTCTGTTCGCCGTTTCTGAGGGTCTTTCACGACCTGCAGACTGTGTTTGGCTCATTGGGACAAAGGTCCCTACCGACCGTGCGCCTCTTGGCGTTGCCACAATTTGTTCCACCTTTATACTGAAGAAGCGCATGGCTTTCGCCAATTCTGGCTGGGGACATCCAGGAGATGCGCCTATATGACGATGGAGACGGAGAGAATGCAGACAATCGCGCTCGTAGATGACGACCGCAATATCCTGACTTCGGTGTCGATTGCACTGGAAGCCGAAGGGTATAAGGTCGAAACCTATACCGATGGCGCCTCCGCGCTCGACGGGCTGATCGCCCGCCCCCCGCACCTGGCCATCTTCGATATCAAAATGCCGCGCATGGACGGAATGGAGCTGTTGCGACGCCTGCGACAGAAATCCGATCTGCCTGTGATCTTCCTCACCTCCAAGGACGAAGAGATCGACGAGCTGTTCGGGCTCAAGATGGGCGCAGACGATTTCATCACCAAGCCGTTCTCGCAGCGATTGCTGGTCGAGCGCGTGAAGGCGATCCTGCGCCGCTCCAGCGCACGAGAAGCCCAGCAGGCAAGTGGCGGCGTCAAGCCGACCCCGGACCAGTTGGCGGCCCGCACACTGGAACGCGGCCAGCTGGCGATGGACCAGGAACGCCACACCTGCACCTGGAAGGGCGAAGCGGTAACCCTGACGGTGACGGAATTCCTGATCCTGCATTCGCTGGCGCAGCGTCCGGGCGTCGTGAAAAGCCGTGACGCGCTGATGGATGCCGCCTATGACGAACAGGTCTATGTGGACGACCGCACCATCGACAGCCACATCAAACGCCTGCGTAAGAAGTTCAAGATGGTTGACACGGATTTCGACATGATCGAGACGCTGTACGGCGTGGGCTACCGATTCCGCGAGGCTGCGTAACGGTTGCCAGCTCCGAGACCCGGGAGCCTCTAAGAATTCGATCGTGCGGATGCGTAACTTGAAGCCGCCGCGGCACAGGGCTTAGACTGTAAGCTCTCTGGAAGGACTGCACGTGGCAGACCGATTGCATGAAACCGGAACGACCAGACCCGCGAGTGCCGGAATACGCCGCGCCTCACGGCGCTTCTGGTCGCGACCGTTCACGCTCATTCGCCGGGTGTTCGGCCACGCGGTGTTTTCCAGCCTCACCCGCCGCATTCTGTTCTTCAACATCGCGGCGACCGTCGTTCTCGTCGCCGGCATCCTCTATCTCAACCAGTTTCGCGAGGGGTTGATCGATGCCCGCGTCGAGAGCCTGCTGACCCAGGGCGAAATCATTGCCGGCGCGATCTCCGCATCCGCCTCCGTCGATACCAATTCGATCACCATCGATCCGCAGAAGCTTCTCGAACTGCAGGCGGGCCAGAGCATCACGCCGGTGCCGAACGACGAGGACCTCGATTTCCCGATCGACCCCGAACGCGTGGCGCCCGTGCTGCGGCGGCTGATCTCGCCGACCCGCACCCGTGCCCGGCTATTCGATGCGGACGCAAATCTGCTGCTGGATTCCCGCCACCTCTATTCGCGCGGCCAGGTGCTGCGCTTCGATCTGCCGCCGGTTGAAGACCAGTCGCAGACCTGGAGCGAATGGGTTGCCGGCCTGTTCAACCGCATGCTGCAGCCCGGCAACCTGCCGACCTACAAGGAAGCGCCCGGCGGCGATGGCTCGATCTATCCGGAAGTGATGAACGCGCTCACCGGCGTTCGCGGCGCGGTGGTGCGCATTACCGATCGCGGCGAACTGATCGTTTCCGTCGCAGTCCCGGTCCAGAGGTTCCGTGCCGTGCTCGGCGTTCTGCTTCTGTCGACCCAAGCCGGCGACATTGACAAGATCGTGCATGCGGAGCGGCTGGCGATCATGCGCGTCTTCGGCGTCGCAACGCTTGTGAACATTCTGCTGTCGCTGCTTCTGTCGTCCACCATCGCCAATCCGCTGCGCCGGCTTGCGGCCGCTGCCGTTCGGGTGCGTCGCGGTGCCAAGCAGCGAGAAGAGATCCCGGATTTCTCATACCGCCAGGACGAGATCGGCAACCTCTCGATCGCCGTTCGCGACATGACCAACGCGCTCTACGACCGCATCGACGCGATCGAAAGTTTTGCAGCCGACGTGAGCCACGAGCTGAAGAACCCACTGACCTCGCTGCGCAGCGCCGTCGAGACACTGCCGCTCGCCAAGTCCGAGGCCTCGAAACAGAAGCTGACGGATATCATTTTCCACGACGTCCGCCGCCTCGACCGTCTGATCAGCGATATCTCCGATGCATCCCGGCTCGACGCGGAGCTTGCCCGGACCGATTCGGCACCTGTCGGCATGGATACCCTGCTCGGCAACCTCGTCGATATTTCCAGACAGATCCGCACCGGCCGCAAACCGGTCGAGATCGATCTGGTCATCGACGCGAAGGGCGGGCAGAAACCGAATTACCTCGTCAACGGCCACGACCTGCGGCTTGGCCAGATCATCACCAACCTTATCGAAAATGCCCGCTCCTTCGTGCCGGAAAAAGGTGGTCGCATTGCCATCCGCCTCGCCCGGGTCAAGGACAAGGTGGTCGTCACCGTGGATGACAACGGTCCGGGCATTCAGGCCGAAAACATCGATCGCATCTTCGAGCGGTTCTACACCGATCGCCCCGATGGCGAGAGCTTCGGCCAGAATTCGGGCCTGGGACTGTCGATCAGCCGTCAGATCGCCGTGGCGCATGGCGGCTCGCTACAGGCGGAAAACCTTGTCGATCCCCAGACGGAGACGCTCAAGGGTGCGCGCTTCACGCTGTCGCTTCCTTCGGGCGAAGAGCCATGAGCGATACGCAACGGGTCAATATCCATGCAACGGCGATCGTCGTCGGGACCCGCGGCATCCTCTTCACCGGTCCTTCCGGCAGCGGCAAATCCATGCTGGCGTTTGCCTGTCTGAGTGCCGCCAGACGCCAGGGCGTCTTTTCGGCGCTGGTGGCCGACGATCAGGTGTTCGTCTCGCGCGAGAATGATCGCCTCGTCGCACACCGGCCGCAGACGATCGCCGGCCTCATCGAATTGCGCGGCAGTGGCATTATCGAAGTAGACTCCGCCCCGTCAGCTGCCCTCGATCTTGCCGTGCGCGTCCTGTCGTCTCCGAACGACGAACGGTATCCGCCGGACAACGAACGCTTTGCGCTTTCGGGTCTCGGAGACATTCCACTGGTGAGATTATGGTCGCTCTTTCCGGAGCCACTTTCCGCGCTTTCCGGCCTTTTCCCGGCATTTCGAGGGGAGCGACCCTTCTGACCCAATCCGGCTCGCGATTTTTTAACTTGAACTTGATGCGGACATGGCGAAGATGGCTCCCCACCGCTGGACGCCTGTATTGCGTTGCGATATTGGCCGCAAGTTTCCATAGCAGGGGGCAGTTTTCATGATCGGAATTGTGCTTGTCACTCATGGCAAGCTGGCTGAGGAATTTCGACAGGCCGTCGAGCACGTCGTCGGACCTCAGAAATTCATCGAAACCATTTGCATCGGCCCCGAAGACGATATGGACCAGCGGAGGCAGGATATCGTCGATGCGGTCGCGAAGGCCGATGACGGATACGGCGTCATCATCCTCACCGACATGTTCGGCGGTACGCCGTCGAACCTTTCGATCTCGGTGATGGAAAGCGGCAAGACGGAGGTCATCGCTGGCATGAACCTGCCGATGCTGATCAAGCTTGCCGGCGTCCGAAGCGACAACAACATGGAGCGCTCGCTGATCGAGTCCTCCGAGGCCGGCCGCAAATATATCAACGTCGCAAGCCGCGTGCTCAGCGGAAAATAAGAAAGCACTGCAAACGCATGTCTCCCCTTGCCCCACGGCATTTCACAATCGTCAACAAGCGTGGTCTCCACGCGCGAGCATCAGCCAAGTTCGTGCAGATGGTGGAAAGTTTCGAAGCCGATGTGAAGGTTTCAAGGGATGGATCGACAGTCGGCGGCAATTCCATCATGGGCCTGATGATGCTAGCCGCCAGCACCGGCTGTTCGATCGAGGTTTCCGCAAGCGGCCCGCAGGCTGTTGAAGCGCTCGACGCTCTGGAGGCGCTCGTTGCCAACAAGTTCGGCGAAGAAGCTTGATAACCATAGCGACCGAACGGACATAAACATATAAAGACGTCTTTATGTGTTGGTTGCAAGTCGGCCCCAAGCCTGTTACACCGCTGGCGAGATTTTTCGTCGACGCCCGGATGAACGGAAATCCGTTCCCCTGCCATCGACACACCACGCGGAGAGCTTTATGAGCACTGACAAGGATTACATCGTCGCGGATATCGAACTTGCTGCCTACGGCCGAAAGGAGCTCGACATCGCCGAAACCGAAATGCCGGGCCTGATGTCGTGCCGCGAGGAATTCGGTGCATCGCAGCCGCTCAAGGGCGCCCGCATCTCCGGTTCGCTGCACATGACGATCCAGACGGCGGTTCTGATCGAGACGCTGAAGGAACTCGGCGCCGACATTCGCTGGGCCTCCTGCAACATCTTCTCGACCCAGGATCATGCCGCTGCTGCAATTGCAGCGTCCGGCATCCCGGTATTTGCCGTGAAGGGTGAATCGCTCACCGAGTACTGGGAATACACCGACAAGATCTTTCAGTGGACCGATGGCGGCTTCTCCAACATGATCCTCGATGATGGTGGCGACGCCACCATGTACATCCTGCTCGGCGCCCGCGCCGAAGCCGGTGAGGACGTTCTTTCCGTGCCCACATCGGAAGAAGAAGAGATCCTGTTCGCGCAGATCAAGAAGCGTCTTGCCGCTTCGCCAGGCTGGTTCACCAAGCAGCGCGATGCGATCAAGGGTGTGACCGAAGAGACCACCACAGGCGTTCACCGCCTTTATGATCTTTCCAAGAAGGGCCTCCTGCCCTTCCCGGCCATCAACGTCAACGACTCCGTCACCAAGTCGAAGTTCGACAACAAATACGGCTGCAAGGAATCGCTGGTCGACGGCATTCGCCGCGGCACCGACGTGATGATGGCCGGCAAGGTCGCCGTCGTCTGCGGTTACGGCGATGTCGGCAAGGGTTCGGCTGCTTCGCTTCAGGGCGCCGGTGCTCGCGTCAAGGTCACGGAAGTCGATCCGATCTGCGCCCTGCAGGCTGCCATGGACGGGTTTGAAGTCGTCGTGCTCGAAGACGTCGTTGCCTCGGCCGATATCTTCATCACCACGACGGGCAACAAGGACGTCATCCGCATCGAGCATATGCGCGAGATGAAGGATATGGCGATCGTCGGCAATATCGGCCATTTCGATAACGAGATCCAGGTTGCGGCGCTCAAGAACCTGAAGTGGACCAACGTGAAGCCGCAGGTCGACATGATCGAGTTCCCGAAGGGCAACCGGATGATCCTTCTGTCGGAGGGTCGCCTTCTCAACCTCGGAAATGCTACCGGCCATCCGTCCTTCGTCATGTCCGCCTCGTTCACCAACCAGACGCTGGCCCAGATCGAGTTGTTCACGAAGCAGGGCGAGTACAAGAACGAGGTCTATATCCTGCCCAAGCACCTCGACGAAAAAGTTGCCCGTCTTCACCTCGGAAGGCTCGGCGTGACGCTGACCAAACTTTCTGACGAACAGGCTGCTTATATCGGCGTCTCGTCGCAGGGTCCGTTCAAGGCTGAACACTACCGCTACTGATCCGTAGCCGAACAATCCACAACATCTTGTGGCCGCAGCCTTGACAAAGGCTGCGGCTTCTTTTTTGGCCCCGCGCCTTCCCGCTCTCTGCCGCGACAGGTATTGTTACAGCTCTTGATTCGTACTCGTTCGAGCCTCCGGCTTCGGGCAAGGTGCGATGTGGTATGTCTTGTCGATAAGCGGCAATTGGACGGAGACAGACCGGTCATGTCGGTAAGAAAAACGAGCCTGCGAAAGCAGGCCGATCTCATTTGTGGCGTGGCGATGAGCTGCGGCCTGGACGCTTGTAAAGAGGCGGCAAATGGGCGGTGGAAGAAAGACCTTGCCCGGCTTGCGCCGGTGAGCTTGGCACGTTCGGCTGCAGCGTTCCTGGCGGGGACGGTGCTCTCAGGCGTGGCTGGGATGGCGCATGCACAGGAGGCCGGCACGGTCGGTCCGCACATGTTCTCGTCGACCCAGGTGATCTGGTCGTCGCTGCTGCTTGGCGCGCTGGGGGCTGCCCTGCTGTCGGCCGTCTGGCTGGTTCGCCAACGCGGCAACATGGAAGCCGAAACCCAGGATATGCGCAGCGCGCTGTCGGATGCGCAGCAGCGGATTTCCAAGTACGAAGCGCTGATCGCCGACAAGAACCGCCGCATCGTGGTGTGGGAAAGCGGCTACTCCAAACCTGAGTTCCTGGGCCAGTTGCCGGCTGAAACCGGTGCGCCGCAGCAGGATCGCGATTTTCTCGCCTTCGGCCGCTGGCTGCGCTCTTCCTCGGCAATCGAGCTGGAAAAGGCGATCGACGCTCTGCGCGGCGAAGCCCGCAGCTTCGATCTGGTTCTTGAAACCAACCGCGACGAAATCCTTGAGGTGCAGGGCCGCGTTTCGGGCGGAAAGGCGTTTGTCCGCTTTATCGCGCTCAACAACCTGCGCGCCGAGCTTGCCGAACTGAAGATCGAACGCGAACGGCTAACCCACTCCATCTCGCTTTTCCACTCGCTGCTCGACACGATCGAACAGCCGGTCTGGCAGCGCGACGCACAGGGCAGGCTTGCCTGGGTCAACCACGCCTATAGCGATGCCGTCGAAGCCAAGGTTCCGACGCAGGCCGTTGACGAAAGCCGCGAATTCCTGGGCACGATCGCGCGTGAGAAAATCCGCGCCGTCGCAACAGCCAACTCGCCTTTCCACGACCGCATCTCCACTGTCGTGCGCGGCAATCGTACCGTGTTCGACGTTGTCGATGTCGTGGCAACGAACGGTTCCGTCGGCATTGCGATCGATGTGTCGGAAGCCGAATCGGTGCGCGAAGAGCTTAAGCGGACGCTCAACAGCCACGCCGAAACGCTGGACCATCTCGCGACACCCGTCGCGATCTTCGACGGCGAACGGCGGCTGCAATTCTACAACCAGGCTTTCGTCCAGCTGTGGGGCCTTTCCCTGCCCTTCCTCGAATCGCGGCCGGATAATTCCGAACTGCTCGACAAGCTGCGCGCCAACGGCAAGCTGCCGGAAGAGCTCAGCTGGCGCAACTGGAAGGAATCGGCGCTGTCGATCTACCAGGCGCTCGATACCAAGACCGATACCTGGCATCTGCCGAACGGCCAGACGCTGCGCGTCATCGCCACCGCCCACCCGCGCGGCGGTGCTACCTGGGTGTTCGAGAACCTGACCGAACAGGTCGATCTCGAAACCCGCTATAACACGCTGGTCAAGGTTCAGGGCGAAACGATCGACCATCTTACAGAAGGCGTGGCCGTGTTCGGTCCGGACGGCCGGATCACGCTGTCCAATCCCGCCTTCCGGGCGCTTTGGGGCGTGACCGCCGAAGAGACCAAGCCCGGAACCCATATCAAGGCGATCGAGAAAGCCTGTTCGCCGTCCTATGACGAGCCGGACGGCTGGCGCCTCTTTGGCCAGATGCTGACCAATTTCGACGACGAACGGGCGTCGATACAGGGAACGTTCGAACTCTATTCCGGCCTCATCCTCGATTATGCCGCGACGCCTTTGCCGAATGCCCAGACGATGTTCACCTTCGTCGACATGACGGCCAGCGCACGTGCCGAGCGGGCACTCAAGGAAAAGAACGAGGCGCTGCAGAAGGCGGACGAGCTGAAGAACGACTTCGTCCAGCACGTTTCCTACGAGCTGCGGTCGCCGCTGACCAACATCATCGGCTTCACCGATCTCCTGAAGACGCCGGGCATGGGCGAACTGAACGAGCGGCAGTCGGAATATATCGACCACATCTCGACGTCGTCCTCGGTTCTTCTCACCATCGTCAACGACATCCTCGATCTTGCGACCGTCGATGCCGGCATCATGCAGCTGAACTATTCGCAGCTCGCCGTGGACGAGCTTTTGGACGACGTGGCGATGCAGATCGCCGACCGGCTGCACGAAAATACCGTGACGCTGGAAATCATCGCGCCGAAGGCACTCGGAACCGTGTTTGCCGACGAGCAGCGGCTGAAGCAGATCCTGATCAAGCTTTTGATGAACGCCACCAATTTTGCGCCGGAGGGGTCCGCCATCTCGCTGAACTGCTGGCGCGACGAGAGCAACGTGTTCTTCTCCGTGACCGACAGAGGTCCCGGCATTCCGCCTGACATGCTGAAGACGGTGTTTGACCGGTTCGAGGCAAACGCCAAGGGCGGCAAGCGCAGCGGTGCGGGCCTTGGCCTTTCGATCGTCGAAAGCTTCGTGACCCTTCACAACGGCGACGTCTCGATCGACAGCCGGGCCGGACAGGGAACGGTTGTCACCTGCCGCATTCCGGTTGGAGCGCGGACCCGTTCGGTCGCGGCCGAATGATCGCTGCGCCTGGCGATAGCATTGTCGTGACACTGGCCGACGAGGCTGAGACAATTCTGTTCGGTGAGGATCTGGTGCTGGCGCTGAAGGCTGGCGACTGCCTGGCTCTTTCGGGCGATCTCGGCGCCGGCAAATCGACGCTGGCGCGCGCCTTCCTTCGGGCCATGGCAGACCAGGACGATCTGGAAGTACCGAGCCCCACTTTCACGCTGGTCCAGATCTATGACCTGCGCATTCCCGTGGCGCATTTCGATCTCTATCGGCTGGCCGATCCATCCGAGCTCGACGAGCTTGGTTTCGACGAAGCACTTTCCTCCGGCATCTGCCTTGTCGAATGGCCGGAAATGGGCGGCGACCTGCTGCCTCTCGACCGCATCACGCTAACGCTCGAGCATGAGACGATTGGCCGACGGGCGACGATTACGGCACCGGAAGCAGCCCTTGCCCGCATCCGCCGGGTGATCGCCATCCGCGAGTTTCTGCGCACTCACGGTTATACCGATGGCCGACGCCGGTTCCTGACCGGCGATGCCTCGATGCGGGCCTATGAAACGGTTCTGACTGCTTCAGCCGAAAAGGTGATCCTGATGGACTGGCCGAAGCGGCCCGAGGGTCCGCCGGTTCTTGATGGAAAACCCTATCCGAAAGTGGCGCATATTGCCGAGGACGCCTATCCGTTCGTGGCGATCTCAGACTATCTGCGCGGCATCGGCCTTTGCGCGCCTGAGGTGCTCGCCGCGGATTACGACCAAGGCATTCTTCTCATCGAGAACCTCGGCCATGACGGCGTGCTTGACGAAAACGGGCAGCCGATCGGCGAACGTTACCGCGAAAGCGTCGTAGCACTCGCCTATCTGCATGGCCATGAGATCCGCCAGGATCTTCCCGTCGACGGCTCCCAAACGCATCACATTCCGGATTTCGATCCGGTCGCGATGAAGATGGAAGCGCGGCTGCTTCTTGACTGGTACCTGCCGTGGAAGCGCGGCGGACAGCCTGGCGAGGACGAGCGAGAAGAGTATCTCTCGATCTGGGACGGGCTGATCGCAAAGCTCGGCAGCGCGGAGAAAAACCTGCTGCTACGTGATTTCCATTCGCCGAACATCATCTGGCGTTCAGAGGCGTCGGGCGTGCACCAGGTGGGCCTGATCGATTTCCAGGATGCGATGATTGGCCCGACGGCCTATGATCTTGCTTCGCTGGTCCAGGACGCCCGCGTCGATATTCCCAAGGTTCTTGCCGATCAGATGATGATCGACTACCTGACGCTGCGCCGCGCACTGGGCGGGTTTGACGAAACGGGCTTCCTGAAATCCTGGGCGATCATGGCGGCACAGCGCAACTGCAAGCTTGCCGGGCTCTGGGTTCGGCTGCGGGAACGCGACGGCAAGCCGCAATATATGAAGCATATGCCGCGAACATTGCGCCATCTTTCGACGGCACTCGCGCATGAAGCACTCGCGCCCTTGCGCGATTGGTGCCACAGGGCTGGTATAGAGCTTCCCGAATCATAAATACGGTTGCATGGACATGACCAACGCCCCGATCACGCAGGCTATGGTGCTGGCGGCAGGGCTCGGTACCCGGCTTCGCCCGATCACCGATACGATGCCGAAGCCACTGGTGCCCGTTGCAGGAAAGCCGATGATCGATTACGGGCTCGATGCCCTGGCCGACGTTGGCGTGACGCATGCGGTTGTCAACGTCCATCACTTCGCCGACCGGATGGAAGCGCATCTCGCCGCCTATCCGCACCTTGAGATCACCGTGTCCGACGAGCGGGCGCAGCTGATGAATTCGGGTGGCGGGTTGAAGCAGGGCCTGTCCCTGCTCGCGCCCGGCTTTGTCTTCGTCATGAATGCCGACCTGTTCTGGATTGGCGAAAAGCCAGGCGAGCCGAGCAATCTTGAGCGTCTGGCCGGGTTTTTCGACCCGCAGCGCATGGATATGGCACTGCTTTGCGTGCCGCTGGAGCGCACCACCGGACACAACGGCAAGAAGGATTTCCAGCTGTCCTCCGACGGCAGGCTTTCGCGCTACACCGAAGGAGATGGCAACCCGGTCGTCTATGCCGGCGCGATCGTGATGCACACGTCGCGTCTCGACGATGCGCCTGACGATGCCTTCAATCTCAACATCTATTTCGACCGTGCGATCGAAAACGATCGGCTGTTCGGGCTCGTGATGGATGGCGAGTGGATCACTGTCGGCACGCCGGAGGCGCTGCCTGAAGCCGAAGCCGTGATTGCCCGCCACAAAGCAGGGGCCTGATCCGATGTCGGATGCGTCGCCGAACCGCCTGTTCTCCATTCCCTCAGGCGCGCCTTTCCTGAAGACGCTGGCCGCAGCGCTCTGCGACGGACGGCTGAACAAGACGTTCCGCTACAACCCCGACAATCCGCTGTCGCTGGCCGATGTCACCATCTTTGTGCCGACGCGCCGTTCGGCCCGCGTGCTGCGCTCGGAATTTGTCGATCTTCTCGGCGGCCGCGCCGCGATCCTGCCGGTCATCCGGCCACTTGGCGAAACAGACGACGATCAGGGCTTTTTCGATCTCGTTGCGCCCGAGGAAATGGATCTGGCTCTGCCGATTGGTGGCACGGCCCGTCTGCTCGAACTTGGCCGGCTGATCCTTGCCTGGCGCAACCAGTTGCCGAAGATCGTGCTGGATGTGCATTCGGAATCGCCGCTGGTCGCGCCCGCAAGCCCGGCGGATGCGATCTGGCTTGCCCGGGCGCTGGCGGAACTGATCGATGCGATCGAGACCGAGGAACGCGACTGGAAGGATCTCGACAATCTCCAGACCGGCGAACATGCGCTCTGGTGGCAGCTGACCGCCGAATTCCTGAAGATCGCCAGCGGTTTCTGGCCGACCCGGCTGGAAGAGCTGAAACGCTCTTCGCCGGCAAAGCATCGGGCTTCGATCCTGCGCGGCGAAGCGCGACGGATTACCGAGCGGGAGCATAAGGGCCCCGTGATCGTTGCCGGTTCCACCGGGTCGGTGCCGGCCGCCGCCGAGTTGATCGCAGCGATCTCCAGGCTTCCAGAAGGCACTGTCGTCCTGCCGGGTCTCGACATGACGATGCCGCAGGACCAGTGGGACATGGTGGGCGAGGAAACCTTCGACGGCAAGCCCGACCCTTCGAGCCGCAGTCATCCGCAATTCGGTCTTTCCCGCCTGTTGAAGAAGATCGGTGCCACGCGGGACGATGTCACTGTCATCGGAGAGACGGAGGCCGATCTTGCCTTCCGCGCCGAGGCGATCTCGCAGGCGCTGGTGCCTGCCAAGGCGACCGATCGCTGGAATACGTGGCGCCAGGACGCCGATCCGGAAAAGCTGCGCGCGGCCTTTGCCGATGTCGCGCTGATCGAAGCCGCCAACGAGCGCGAGGAAGCGGTGGCGATTGCCATCGCCTTGCGGCTGGCGCTGGAGAAACCCGGACGCAACGGTGGCGAGGCCCAGGCGGCGCTGATCACGCCCGATCGTGCGCTCGGTCGCCGCGTCACCGCAGAGCTTGCCCGTTTCGGCATCCTCGCCGATGATTCGGCCGGTTCCGCCCTTTCCGGCACGCCGCAGGGCACGCTGACCCAGCTTCTGCTCGAAGCGACGCTTCGCCCCGGCGACCCTGTGGCGATCGTGGGTCTCCTGAAACACCCGCTAATACGGCTTGGCCTTCCGCCTGCCGAGCTACGCGCCTCAATCGATGCGCTCGAAGTACTGGCGCTGCGCGGTGGCGTCGGTGACATGGATATTTCAGCACTCGAGCCGCTTCTCGATGCGCAGCTGACCGCGATCCTTGAAGACCGGCACATGCCGCATTGGCGCAGCTCGTTGCCCGAAGGCGCTGTGGGTCAGGCAAAGGATATCACAAAGCGGATATCGGCAGCGGTCGAACCGCTGGTAAGCGCCTTTATCCGCCGCCGGGCGGATGGACGCGGGTTGACGGCAAGGCTGACTCTGTCCGATTGGGCGACACGCACCGGGCGCGCGCTCGAGGCGCTGTGCATCGATGAGCGCGGTGATCTCTCGGCACTCTGGTCCGGCGAGCCGGGCGAACGTCTCTCAGGTCTGCTCGGCGAAGTGATCGAGACGGAAGGCCAGATCGAGGCCGACGGGCCGCAGTGGATCGACATCGTCATGGCGCTGACGACAGGCGAAGCGGTGAAGCCGCGATCGCTTGCGCATCCGCGCGTGTTCATCTTCGGGACGCTGGAAGCGCGGCTGCAGAGCGTCGATACGATGATCCTCGGCGGCCTCAACGAAGGCTCCTGGCCGGGACAGACGGTCAACAATCCGTTCCTGTCGCGCTCGATGAAGACCGACATGGGACTGGAACCGCCAGAGCGGCGGATCGGCCAGCTGGCGCACGATTTCGAAATGGCCTGCGGCACCCGCAACCTGATCTTTTCCCGCTCCACACGACAGGGATCGACGCCGACAGTTGCTTCCCGCTGGCTGCAGAGATTGTTGGCGCTGGGTGGCAAAACCTTTGCCGACGAATTGAAGGCGCGCGGCAAGGATGTCCTTCACTGGGCATCACTGATCGATCGCGGCGACAACCAGCAGCAGGCCAGGCGCCCTGCCCCGAAACCGCCGGCGGAGCTGCAGCCGGTCAAATATTCATTCAGCGAAGTCGGAAGGCTGCGTCGCGACCCCTATTCGATCTATGCGCGGCGCATCCTGAAGCTTGATCCGCTGGCGCCGTTCAACGAGGATCCGGGTGCGGCACAGCGCGGCACGCTCTACCACGCCATTATCGACCGCTATACGCGGGAAGGACACAAGCCCGGCACGCCGGTTTCACGTGAAGCAATGCAGCGCATCACGCAGGAGCTTTTCGATGCCGAACAGTTGCCGCCGCATATCGACCGGGTCTGGCGGCCGCGCTTCGTCGAGGTGGCCCGGGCCTTTCTCGACTGGGAAGAGCGCCGCGCACCGGAGGTGCGCAGCAGCGTGACGGAAGCCGGTGCCGGTTTCGACGTTGAGAGCGCTGGCATTCGCGTCACCGGCATTGCCGACCGGATCGACATCAAGCGATCCGGCGAGGCGGATATTATCGACTACAAGACCGGCCTCAACCCCTCCATCCTGCAGGCCAGGTCGCTGCTCGACCCGCAACTTGCACTGGAGGCGGCAGCCCTGCAGGCAGGCGCCTTTAAGACGATGGGCATCCAGCGGCCCGGCGATCTTCTCTATGTGCGGCTTCGACCCGGCGACCGGTTCAAGGAAGACCGGATCAACAATGAGGGCGCAACCGCGAGTGCCAAGCGCCAGCCGAAATCGGCGATCGATCTGGCGCAGGACTCGATCGACCAGCTGACCAGGTTCGTCATCAAGTTGCGTCAGGGCGATGCGGGGTTCGCCTCTCGGCTGGTCCCGTTCGCGCAGGGTGATTTCGGAGGCGAATACGATCACCTCGCCCGCGTTGCCGAGTGGTCGACGGCCGATGACGATGGAGAGGCAGACGCCGATGAGTGATCTTTTCACCGACCTTCCGGATAACCCGGCTTCGGACCTGCCGGATGGTGACGACCCGCTTCATTGGATCGACTGGACGACGGTTCAGCAATCACGCGCATCGGACCCGGCAAGTTCCGCCTGGGTGTCGGCCAATGCCGGCTCTGGCAAGACGCATGTGCTGACCCAGCGGGTGATCCGGCTTCTGCTTGCCGGCTGCCGCCCCTCCGCCATTCTATGCCTCACCTATACCAAGGCCGCGGCTTCGGAAATGTCGAACCGCGTCTTCCAAAGGCTGTCTGAATGGACGGTTCTCTCCGACGCGGAGTTGCGGGCAAGGATTGCGGCTATCGAAGGTCGTGAGCCGGATTCCTCGACGATTTCCGAGGCGCGGCGCCTCTTTGCCAAGGCTCTGGAAACGCCGGGTGGTCTGAAGATCCAGACGATCCACGCCTTCTGCGAAGCACTGCTGCACCAGTTTCCGCTGGAGGCCAATGTGGCGGGCCACTTTTCCGTGCTCGACGACCGCGCTGCCACTGCCCTTCTCTCCGAAGCGCGGCGTTCTCTACTGACGGCCACGTCCGCCGAAGATGATCCGGATCTGGCGGAGGCCTTTGGGCATGTTCTCGATCTCGGCGACGAGTTCGGGCTGGAGGCGCTGCTGTCCGACATCGTTGCAAGACGCACGGCGATCCGCAAATTTACGGCGCAGGCGGAGAAGAACGGCGGCATCGGCCCGGAACTGAAGCGGGTTCTGGGGCTCGACCCTGCCGATAGTGAAGACAGTATTGCCGCCACCTATTGGCCACTGCCTCAGCTTTCCGGGATCACGCTCGACCTCTATCTGTCGCTTGCCGACCAGAAGGGCGGCTCGACCGTGCATGAGGTGGCCTATGGTTTGCGCCTGGTCGCCAAGGAGACGGATGTCTTCAAGCGTGCCGCCTATCTCGATTCCATCTTCCTCACGGCCAAGGGCACGGTGAAGGCGGATCGCAGCCTGATCGCCAGCGCCATGACCAAGATCGCGCCGGAGCTTGCCGGCGCGATCGATGCGGCGCGAGAGCATGTTCTGAGCTGCCGGAACCGTTTGCGGCTGTTTCGCCTGTTTGCCGCCACCAAGGCGGCGCTGACGCTCGCCGCACGTCTCACCGACGACTACGAGGACCTGAAACGGGGCCGCAGCCTTCTCGATTTCGAGGATCTGATTGCCCGCACCGCCGATCTCCTCACCCGCGATGGCGTCGGCGCCTGGGTGCACTACAAGCTCGACCAGGGCATCGACCACATCCTGGTCGACGAGGCGCAGGATACCAGCCCGATCCAGTGGACCGTGATCAAGTCGCTGGCGGAGGACTTTTATTCCGGCAACAGCGCGCGCGATACGCGCCGCACGATGTTTGCGGTCGGCGACGAGAAACAGTCGATCTATTCCTTCCAGGGCGCGCGGCCGGAGCGGTTTGCCGAGGAACGCAGCGCGACGAAGAGGCAGGTGGCTGCCAGCGGCCAGCCGTTCCATGCGATCCGCCTGCCGCTCTCCTTCCGGTCGACAGCCGACATTCTTTCTGCCGTCGATCAGGTGTTTTCGATCGAGGAAAATGCCAAGGGACTGTCTGCGATCGGTGATCCGGTGCAGCACCGTTCCAACCGCATGGGCCATCCCGGCCTAGTCGATCTGTGGGACGTGGTGGCGCCCGAAGTGTCCGAACAGGAAGACGACTGGACCGCGCCGTTCGATTCGACCCCGGACAAGGCACCGGCTGCCATTCTCGCCTCTCGCATCGCCGCCCGGATCGGCGAGATGATCGGCCGCGAGACGATCATCGAAAAGGGCGTGGAACGGCCAATCGAGCCTGGCGACATTCTCGTTCTCGTGAGAAAGCGCGACGCCTTCGTCAACGCGCTGACGCGGGCGCTGAAACGTCGCGACAACATTCCCGTAGCAGGCGCCGACCGGTTGAAGCTGACAAGCCATATCGCGGTGCAGGATCTGCTGGCGCTTGGCCGCTTTCTGCTTCTGCCGCAGGACGACCTGTCGCTTGCAGCGCTTCTCAAAAGCCCGCTATTCGATCTGTCCGAGGAGGATGTCTTCGAGGTTGCGGCGCTCAGAGCCGAAGACGACAGCGCCTGGGCGCAGCTGAAGCGTCTTGCCGAGGAACAGCCGCTGAGGTTTCGCGACGCAGCAGAGCGATTACAGCATCTGCTGACGCTGTCGCGCCTGCTCAGCCCGCATGATCTCTACGCCCGTATTCTCGGACAATATGGCGGACGGCGGAAGTTTCTCGGACGGCTCGGCACCGAGGCGGGCGATATTCTCGATGAATTGCTCACCTTCGCGCTCGATCACGAGACATCCGGCCTGCCTGGCCTGCAGGCTTTCGTATCCACGCTGGAGCTGGAAAGCCCCGAGGTGAAGCGCGAACAGGATGGTGGCCGCAACGAGGTGCGGATCATGACCGTACATGCTTCCAAGGGCCTCGAAGCGCCGGTCGTGTTCCTCGTCGACAGCAACTCAAAATCCTTCATTCCGTCGCATGTCCCGAAATTCCGGTTGCTGAAGACCGTCCATGGCGATGTTCCGGCCTGGCTTGCGGGCAAGACTTTGTCCAACCCGCTGACGGCGGCGGAGGACGAGCGGTTGAAGACATCTGCCGAAGAAGAGTACCGGCGACTTCTCTATGTGGGTATGACCCGCGCTGCCGATCATCTTGTGATTTGCGGCTATCGTGGCAGCCGCGACAACCCTGACAGCTGGCAGGCGATGATCGCGCGGGCCTTGTCGACGAGCGGTCAGCATTGCAGCCCGACTACATTCTCCGGACCCGAGGGCGAGTGGAACGGCCTGTCCTGGCGTTTGCCCCAGGCGCCCGGCAAGGCTGCTGCCAAAGCGGACCACGCAGGTTCAGGCGGCTCGGAACGGGAGGCATTCGCACCTACCCTGCCCATTGCCCTCTCCCGGCCGCTTCCCCCACGAAAAATCCTGCCGAGGCCACTTAGCCCGTCTGGTGCCGGCACGATGATCGATGACGACGATGATGATCTGATCGTCACATCGCCCCTGTTTGGAGACAAGGCGACCGGCAGCCTGGCACTGCAAAAAGGCAAGCTGGTGCATCGGATGCTGCAGATGCTGACCGACTTTCCGGACGGTGAGCGCGAGGGTGCAGCCCGGCGTTATGCCGACCGCGCCGCCCGCTTCTGGCCGCCGGCTGAGCGACAGAAGCTAGTTGAGAGCGTCATGTCTGTTCTGTCCCTTCCCGAGCTCGCGCCGGTATTTTCTGCGCGCAGCCAGTCGGAGGTCTCGATCATGGGAACGCTGACGCTGGAGGGCCAGGACTACGCGATCTCGGGCCGGATCGACCGGCTGGTCGAGATGGAAGACCGCGTCATCATCCTCGATTACAAGACCAACCGCTTTCCGCCGGGCACTGCGGAAGACGTGCCATTGACCCACAGGGCACAGCTCTCCATCTACCGCGAAATCCTCACGCCTCTTTATCCGGGCAAAGCGATCGACTGCGTGCTCGTCTACACCGAGACGGCAAAGGTAATCCCGCTGGGTGTGGAGCTGATGTCCCGTTCGCTTGCAGAACTTAAGACAAAGTGACATGACGGACATTGAAAATAGTGAGTGCCGATCTCACATCTGGGTCAACAAGAATCGAAGGAGAGCCCAATGGCTACCGTGAAAGTCGATACAAACAATTTTCAGGCTGAAGTTCTGGACGCCGTAGAGCCGGTCGTCGTCGATTTCTGGGCCGAATGGTGCGGCCCCTGCAAGATGATCGCTCCGAGCCTTGAAGAAATTTCGACGGAACTCGCTGGCAAGGTGAAAGTCGTCAAGCTGAACATCGACGAGAACCCGGAACTGGCTGCCCAGTTCGGCGTGCGCTCGATCCCGACCCTCGCCATGTTCAAGGGCGGCGAAGTGGCCGACATCAAGGTTGGCGCTGCGCCGAAGACGGCTCTCGCAGCCTGGATCTCCAGCGCCGCTTAAGCGTCTGTTTCACGTGAATCCAAAAACCCGGCTGAGCGATCAGCCGGGTTTTTTGTTATCTGCTGTTGATAGATCCTGTCCGTTATCAGACCGGTGGCGTGCCATTGTCGGCCAGCACATTGCCGGCGAAATAGAGCGAGCCGCCGATCAGGATACGGGGTGGGGGACTGCCGGGCAGCTGGCGGCGGGTGATTTCCTGCAAGGCTTCGATGGTGGAACCCGCGGGCTCGGCCACCAGACCAGCATCGAACGCCGCATTGGCCAGCACGACCGGATCGAGGCCTGCCTCGCTATCGCGGATGCGGACGGTAAAGACGTGTTCGCCGAGATCCGCAAAGGCCCGGAAATAGCCGACGGGATCCTTTGTATTGATCATGCCGGTGACGAGGTAGAGCGGCCGGGGCTGGCGTTCCTCAAAGGCGGCCATGGCTTCGGCAATCACTTCGCCTCCGGCCGGGTTATGCCCGCCGTCGAGCCAGATTTCTGAACCCGGGGGCGCGAATTCGAGCAGTTTGCCTTCGACCAGCTTTTGCAGGCGGGCCGGCCATTCAACCATGCCCATCGCCTTTTCCATGGTCGCATCCGTCACCGTGAAACCGGCGGCCTTGACGGCGCGGATGGCGGCCGCGGCGTTGGCGAACTGGTGGCGGCCAGGAAGGCGCGGCAGCGGCAGGTCCTGCAGGCCGTCTTCGTCCTGGTAGATCAGCCGGCCGAACTCCTCGTGAGCTGAGAAATCCTGGCCATAGATGGAGAGCGGACAGCCCAGCCGTTCGGCAGTCGCAACAAGAACCTCGCGGGCCGCGTCGAATTCCTGGGCGCCGACCACGACCGGGCAGCGGCGTTTCATGATGCCGGCTTTTTCCGCTGCGATCAGTTCGACCTTGTCGCCCAGATAAGCTTGGTGATCGAGCGCGATCGGCATGATCACCGAGACGGCGGGGTCGGTGATGACGTTGGTCGCATCGAAGCGACCGCCTAAGCCCACTTCCAGCACTACGGCATCGGCGGGCTGCTCGGAAAAGATCAGGAAGGTTGCCGCTGTCAGGATCTCGAACACGGTGATCATCTGGCCGGCATTGGCATCGCCGACGCGGCGCAGCGCATCCGCCAGCAGGGCATCGTCGACAAGCTGGCCCCGGCCGCCCTTGACGCCGATGCGAAAGCGTTCGTGCCAGCGCACCAGATGCGGCGATGTGTGGACGTGCACGGCATAGCCACCCGCTTCGAGAAGCGCGCGGCAAAAGGCGGTGCAGGACCCCTTGCCGTTGGTGCCGGCGACATGAATGACCGGCGGCAGTTTCAGATGTGGATTGCCGAGCACCTCAAGGAGGCGGGTAATGCGCTCGAGCGACAGATCGAAACCCTTCGGATGAAGGGTCATCAGCCGCTCGATTTCCTGTTCGGCCGCACTTGCCACGGGCTGGTTCATCGTCGTCATCCCGAAGCTCCGGCTCCGATCACGTTAGGTCAGAACCGATGTTCAGGCGCTGACGGCGACAGGGGCGGGAAGGAATTCCTGATCAGGCTGTCTCATCAGCATCTTCAGGATCCGCGCCAGCGTTGCCGGGATATCGTGGCGCTTGACGACCATATCCACCATGCCATGCTCAAGCAGGTATTCTGCGGTCTGGAAGCCTTCCGGCAGCTTTTCGCGCAGGGTCTGTTCGATCACGCGCTTGCCGGCAAAACCGATCTCGGCGCCCGGTTCGGCGATATGGACATCACCCAGCATGGCATAGGAAGCGGTCACGCCGCCGGTGGTCGGGTTGGTCAGCACGCAGATATAGGGAAGGCCTGCTTCCTTCAGCATGTCGACGGCAACCGTGGTGCGCGGTAGCTGCATCAGTGACAGGATGCCTTCCTGCATGCGGGCGCCGCCAGAAGCCGGGAAGATCACCAGCGGGCACTTTTCCTTCAGCGCACGCTCGGCCGCCTTGACGATCGCTTCGCCGGCCGCCATGCCGAGCGAACCACCGATGAAGTTGAATTCGTGCACGACGGCGACGAGTTTAACGCCATGGACGGAACCGAGACCGGCGAGGATCGTGTCCTCCTGATCGGTCTTGATACGGCTGTCCTTCAAGCGGTCAGCATATTTCTTGGAGTCGCGAAACTTGAGCGGATCCTGGGCGACCTTCGGCTGCACCAGCGATTCGAACTCGCCGTCGTCGAACATATCTCTCAGACGCGCCTTGGCCGGCATCTTCATGTGGAAGCCGGAGGCGGGAATGACCCACTTGTTCTCTTCGAGATCCTTGTGGAAGACCATTTCCCCGGTTTCCGGGCATTTGATCCAGAGATTTTCCGGCACATCCCGATCGGGACGGCCGAGCATGGAGTTGATGCGCGGCCGGACGTAATTGGTGATCCAGTTCACTGGGCGTACTCCGAGTTTGGACTTGTCAGGCCTATCTGGGCCAGTTATTCGGCGGCAACAAGGCGGGCGGAACGCACACCGGTGGCCAGGCCGCGGACGAAGGTGGAAACGGCAGATACCGTATCTGGCGTCGCAGCGCCATCCTTGGTGAGACTGCCGGCAACCTGCGCAACGATTGCACTGCCGACGACGACACCATCAGCCGCAGCACCGATGGCTTGCGCATGGTTGGCGGTCTTGACGCCGAAGCCGACGCAGACCGGCAGGTCGGTATGACCCTTGATGCGGGAGACAGCGCCCGAGATCAGCGACAGATCCGGCAGAGCGGATCCGGTAATGCCGTTCATCGAAACGTAATAGACGAAGCCCGACGTGTTGTGCAAAACCGTCGGAAGGCGCTTTTCGTCCGTGGTCGGCGTGGTCAGACGGATGAAGTTCAGCCCCTTGGCGATCGCCGGGATGCAAAGCTCGTCATCCATTTCAGGCGGCAGGTCGACGATGATCAGGCCGTCGATTCCGGCTTCCAGCGCGTCATCAACAAACCTGTCGACGCCGTAGATATAGATCGGATTGTAGTAGCCCATCATGACGATCGGCGTCGCGGCATCGGTCTTGCGGAATTCGCGGGCGAGATCCAGCGTCTTGGCGAGCGTCTGGCCGCCTTTCAGCGCGCGCTGCCCCGCCATCTGGATTGCCGGACCATCGGCCATCGGGTCGGAAAAGGGCATTCCGAGTTCGATCACGTCGGCGCCGGCATCCGGCAGAGCCTTCATGATGGCCAGCGACGTGGCGAAATCAGGATCGCCGCCCATGAAATAGGTGATCAGTGCCGGGCGGCCTTCGGCCTTCAGATCGGCAAAACGCTTGTCCATCCGTGCGGTCATGTTCAGAGCCCCATTCCAAGGATTTTGCCGACAGTGAAGATGTCCTTGTCGCCACGACCGCACAGGTTCATGACGATGATTTCGTCCTTGGACATCCTTGGTGCGCGCTTCATGACTTCGGCCAGTGCGTGCGAGGGTTCGAGCGCGGGGATGATGCCCTCGGTGCGCGTCAGGAACTGGAAGGCTTCGAGCGCTTCGGTATCCATGATCGGGACGTATTCGACACGTCCCATGTCTTTCAGCCAGGAATGCTCCGGGCCGATGCCGGGATAGTCGAGACCGGCCGAGATCGAATGACCTTCCTTGATCTGTCCGTCGCCATCCTGCAGCAGATAGGTGCGGTTGCCATGCAGAACGCCAGGCGAGCCTGCCGTCAGCGAGGCGCAGTGCTCCTCGCCGTTGAGGCCCTTGCCGCCGGCTTCGACGCCGACGATCCTTACGCTGTCATCATCGAGGAACGGATGGAACAGGCCGATCGCATTCGATCCACCGCCAACGGCTGCTACCAGCATGTCGGGCAGACGTCCCTCGGCTTCCAGCATCTGTTCCTTGGTTTCGCGACCGATGACCGACTGGAAGTCGCGGACCATTTCCGGATAGGGATGCGGACCGGCAGCGGTGCCGATCATGTAATAGGTGTCATCGACATTGGTGACCCAGTCGCGCAATGCCTCGTTCATGGCATCCTTGAGCGTGCCGTGGCCTGACGTGACCGGGATCACCTCGGCGCCCAAAAGCTTCATGCGGAAGACATTGGGTGCCTGGCGCTCGACATCTGTCGCGCCCATGTAGACGACGCAGGGCAGGCCGAAGCGGGCAGCGACCGTGGCCGAAGCGACGCCATGCTGGCCAGCACCGGTTTCAGCGATGATGCGGGTCTTGCCCATGCGCTTGGCAAGCAGGATCTGGCCAATGCAGTTGTTGATCTTGTGGGAGCCGGTATGATTGAGCTCGTCGCGCTTGAAATAGATCTTGGCGCCGCCGAGTTCTGCCGTCATGCGCTCGGCGAAATAGAGCGGGCTGGGCCGGCCGACATAGTGTTTGCCGAGATCGGTAAGCTGCTTTTGAAATGCGGGATCGGTCTTCGCCTTTTCCCATTCGCCCTGCAGATCGAGGATCAGGGGCATCAGGGTTTCCGCGACAAAGCGGCCGCCGAAAATACCGAAGAGGCCGTCCTCGTCGGGACCGGAACGGAACGAATTCAGTTTTGGGGTCTCGTTCACTTTCAACTCCTTCAGCGTTTCGTAGCGGCGTCTGCCGCATCGAAGAACGCATCGATCATGCCCAGATCCTTGGCGCCTGGCGCGCTTTCGACACCGGACGATACATCTATGCCGCTTGCCCGCGTCGATGAGAGCGCAGTCGCGACATTATCCTTGTTCAGGCCCCCGGAAAGCATGTAATCCACGCTCTGGTCAAGCGACGCCATGGCCTTCCAGTCGAAGGAAATGCCGTTGCCGCCCGGAAGATCGGAGCCAGCCGGTGCCTTCGCGTCGAACAGAAAACGGTCAGCCACACCTATATAGGCATCGACCCCTGCAAGATCATCCGCGGACTTGACAGAAAACGCTTTCATGACAGGCAGACCGTAGAGCGCCTTGACGTGCAAAATCCGTTCCGGGCTCTCGTGACCGTGGAGCTGAAGCATGTCCGGGCGAAGCAGCGAGACGATATCGTCCAGTTCCTCGTCATCGGCATCCACCGTGACCGCAACGATCTTAGCTCTACCACGCACCCGGTCCGCCAGGTCTCCGGCGATCTCGGGCGCGATGTTACGCGGGCTCTTGGGGAAGAAGATAAAGCCGATATGGGTTGCGCCACGCGTCACCGCGCGATCGACCGCTTCTTCAGTCTTGAGGCCGCAGATCTTGATATCCGGTTTCATGTGCGCGGATTGGCACGAAACGCGCCCGGAGTCGAGCCCTTCAGCGGTCTGGTGGCGTGACAGTTCGGCACGGACTCCTCTTCTCAAGACCTCAGGCAATCATCCAGGGCGTGATTCGGTTCTCCACCACGATCCTGCACGCGAAAGGACATGCTCGCCGACATCATCACAACCAGAACCTCGGTCAAAAGAGCAGGTTTTTCCGGGAAAATAGACGTTCTCGATTCAGGTTTGATTTATTAGGGTTTTGCCAGTAACTTATTCCACAGCAAATTGTTTCTTGAAATGTTTTCGCAGGGGGTAGTCATGGCGGCAAGAGGTGCGAACTTTGTGCGCGCTGCAATGTGCCTTGCCGCGGTGAGCGCTCTTTCAGCCTGCACTCAGACGACTGCGTCGCTCGATTCCAAGTCTTCGAAGACACGAACTGCCCAGGTCAATGTGGGTTCGGCAAAGCAGGTCTACACCTATTCGTCCAGCGACCGCGAATGCCTCAAGCGCGCGATGTATTTCGAATCAAGGCGCAGCAGCCCCGATGGTTTCATGGCTGTCGGCAGCGTCATCATGAACCGCCTGACCTCAGGTCTTTACCCTGAGACAATCTGTGGTGTCGTGGGGCAGGAAAAGCAGTTCGCGCCGGGGGTGATGACCCGCAAGATGGACGAAAACACTGCGCCGCAGCTGAATGAAGCAGCGGAAGCCGTGCTGAAGGGCAAGCGCCACCCCGATGTGAAGGAAGCGATGTTCTTCCACACGAAGGGCCTGCGCTTCCCCTACAAGAACATGCATTACGTGGCTGATGCCGGCGGCAACGTGTTTTACGAAAAGCGCGACGAGGACGGCAACTTGCAGACGCCAGAGCCGAAGCCTGCCGGGGCCTATGTCATGATGGCTGAAGGAACGATCGTACCAACGCCGGGAGCGATGAGCATGATCGCACGGGCCGAGCCTGTTCGTGAACAGACACCAAGCCCCGTTGCGGTTGCGTCCGCAGCAACGCAGCAGCCCTTGCCGGGCGTTGCCTCGGTCACAACGGTTGCCGACACATCTTCCGCCGCTGTCGCAACAGTGCAGCCTGTTGCCCATTCGCCCAGCATGATGCAGGCCTACCAGGCCGGCGCTGGCATGGATGCGGCAAGTGCCGCCATTCTTTCGACTGAAGCCTTGCCCAATAGCGGGCCTCTGCCGAAACGGCGCCCGGCGGGTGCCAAGACCGACACAGCCGGCGACATGGTAATGGTCGCGCCGACTCCGCGTCAGTTCCCGGCTCGCACAGCTACACCTTGATCTCTTTGTCCAGTTTCCGTTTGTTCTAGCCGGGCTTCAGCTGAAATCCAGCGCGTGAAGCTGTGAGCCATTCTGCTTCAGCCATTTGCGCGCCTCTTCCATCCTCGGGCAAAGCTGGTGGCAGAGAGCCCAGAACTTTGGCCCGTGGTTCATTTCCTTCAGATGTGCCACTTCGTGGGCTGCGAGGTAATCGATCACCAGCGGCGGCGCCATGACGATGCGCCAGGAAAAGCTCAGGTTTCCATCCCAGGAACAGGATCCCCACCGGCTTCTCGTGTCTTTCAGCGTGACTGATGCGACCGGCTTGCGGATCGATGCGGCATGGCGAAAGGCCAGCAGCTCCATATCTCGACGTGCTTCTTTTTTCAGAAATGTCGCGACCCGACGGCCGAGATGATCCTCCAGCCCGCTTACCCTTACCACCGGCACGCCATCGACCATGGCGATTTCCGTCAGGCCGCGAAGCGTTCCGGTATGGTCGATGCGGTGCTGAACGCCGCGAATCGGCACGAAGCCGCCTGAGCGGATGGGATTGTCGGTGGAGAATTTCGAGAGCTTCGTGAGCAGCCAACCCTGATGGCGCTCGAGAAATTCCTCGATCTCGCTTTTCCGAAGGCCTGCCGGCACAGTGAGATTAAGCGCGCGGCCGCCGGGCTCGATGCGCAGCGTGATACGAGTGGCGCGACTGTTTTCCTTGATCGTCAGCGGCAAAGCGCGGTTTCCAACTTCAAGCGTGCGCTTCACGGTTTCGAGCGGTTTCGAGCGGGCGCGAAGGGGCTTTTTGAGGAGCGCGAACATGTAGCCTTTCTAGCCGATTCGAGAGAACCGTTCTCATGAAAAAGCCGGCGTCGCAAGGACGCCGGCTCGTTACGTTTTCAGAAGATCCGTTTGACCGATCAGACGTCGACGACCGGGTTCTGGCCGGAAGCGTTGCTGTTACGGCGCTCGCGCATGAAACGATCGAACTCTTCCTGATCCTTGGCACGGCGAAGCTCGCGGGAATAGTTGTCGAACTCATCGCGCATCTCGTCAAGCTTGCGGCGTTCTTCATCCATGCGGTTGAGTTCGGCCTTGCGCCAATCGTCGAAGGCAACGTTGCCTGTCGAGAAATGCGTGTTGTAGCCAGCGGCGCGGCTTTTAGAAAACCACCGGCTGGTCTTGCCGGCCCATTCGTCGGCGCGATTATTGGCATCGCGCTTGAAGCCGCGAAGCCGATCCCCGAAGATGATATAGGCAAGCATGGCCAAGCCAAGAGGCCAGAAGACCACGAAACCGAGCACCATTAAACCAATGGTGGCCGGCGTCCATTCCGGACGAATCAATGCAGACTGGTTCATGGGTTACACCCTTCAGTTCAACGCGGAGTGGCCTGATGCCAGCCCGATGATATCCGATTTGGTGAGCCTCAGACCCGCCTTCAAGAAGACAGGTCGCTAAATCCAAGAACATGCTGAAATACCTTGGAGAAATCCAGATACCGGCATCGAACCGGATCCACTCTCAGGTCGGCGAATCACCCTTGGTATTACGCTTCCGGGATGCGGGCTTGGCAGTTTTGGTATCGGCAATGGCATGCTTGCGGGTGAATTCGATGATGCGGGGGGCGATTTCACTGCGGAAACGCGAGCCGTTGAAGACGCCGTAATGCCCGACATCGGGCTGCATGTAATGCTGGCGCTTGTCATCCGGGATATTCGGACAAATCGTGTGTGCCGCCTTTGTCTGGCCGACGCCGGAAATATCGTCGTTTTCGCCTTCTACCGTCAAAAGAGCGACGGAGCGGATCGCCTTCGTATCAACAGGCATCGCGCGATGCATCATCTCGCCCTTCGGCAAGGAATGACGGATAAAGACGGCATCGACGGTCTGCAGATAGAATTCTTCCGTCAGATCCATCACCGCGAGATATTCGTCGTAGAATTCGCGGTGTTTTTCGGCAGGCTCGCCATCGTTCTTGACGAGGTGCTCGTAGAACTCCTTGTGAGCGGTGACGTGGCGGTCAAGATTCATCGACATGAAGCCGGAAAGCTGCAGGAAGCCCGGATAGACACGCCGCATGAAGCCCGGCTGCGGAAACGGTACGCTCATGATGACATTGTCGCGAAACCATTCGAGTGGGTGATCTCCGGCGAGTTTGTTGACGGCCGTCGGATTGCTGCGGGTATCGATCGGTCCACCCATCAGCGTCATCGAGGCGGGCGCCATCCGATCACAGCGGGTCTCCATCACCGCAACGGCGGCAAGCACAGGCACCGACGGCTGGCAGACGCCGACCACGTGGGTGCCGGGACCGATCTGATGCAGCATCTCGATCAGGTAGTCGATGTAATCGTCGAGATCGAAGCTGCCCTCGGTGACCGGAACCATGCGGGCATCGATCCAGTCGGTGATGTAGAGATCCGCATGCGGAAGCAACGCCTCGACCGTGCCACGCAGCAAGGTGGCATAGTGACCGGACATCGGCGCGACGAGCAGGATCTTCTGGTCGGGCGGGCGCGCGGCGGGCAGATCGCGGCGAAAATGCAGGAGATTGCAAAAGGGCTTTGCCCAGACGATCTCTTCGGTGACCATGACCGGCTTACCGTCGACCACCGTTTCCGGAAGATTGAAGCTCGGCTTCCCATAGCGTCGCGTCATCCGCTCGAACACTTCGAGACTGGCCGACATGGAGCGGCCAAGTGCTGTCTGGGCGAACGGGTTCATCGGATTGTCGGACATGAAGCGCATGGCATCCGCGGCGGCCCGGAACGGCGCCATGGCGGCATGGTTCAACTCATAGAGCTGGTAGAACATGAAATCGGGCTCTCCTCATCCCTGGTCCGATATCCGTCAAAGCGGTGGCGGGCAAAACGTTCCGCCATCGGAATGCAGCAAGGCTAGCACTTGTGGAGGGAGTTATGAAAGGGCGGCGGTTTACCACCGCCCTTCCCTCGCCGCAGCACGCCTTGCCGATGCCAGCGATCGATCAGATATCGGCGACGAATGTCTGTTTCTGGGTGCCGAGACCATCGATGCCGAGTTCGACAACGTCGCCGGCTTTCAGGAAGCGCGGGGGCTTGAGGCCAAGGCCGACGCCCGGAGGCGTACCCGTGGAGATGACGTCTCCCGGATGCAGCGACATGAACTGGCTGAGATAGGAGACGAGGAAGGCGACGCCGTAGACCATCGTCTTGGATGAGCCGTTCTGCATCTTTTCGCCGTTGACCGTCAGCCACATTCCAAGGTTCTGCGGATCCGCGACCTCGTCCTTGGTGACAAGCCATGGGCCAATCGGTCCGAACGTGTCGCAGGACTTGCCCTTGGTCCACTGGCCCGCGCGTTCTGTCTGGAAGGCGCGCTCGGAGACGTCGTTGGTGAGGCAGTAACCGGCAACGTATTCCAGCGCCTCGGCTTCCGACACGTATTTCGCGGTCTTTCCAATCACGACACCGAGTTCAACTTCCCAGTCGGTCTTTTCCGATGTGCGCGGAATGACGACGTCGTCGTTGGGTCCGACGATGGCGGAGGTGGCCTTCATGAAGATGATCGGTTCCGGCGGCACGGTGGCGCCGGTTTCGGCCGCGTGGTCGGAATAGTTGAGGCCGATGCAGATGAACTTGCCGGTGCCCGTCACGCAGGCGCCGATCCGATCGGCAGACAGTTCCGGCAATGTCGACGCGTCGATCGCGGCAATCTTCGTCAAACCCTCGGGCGAAATCGCCTCCCCGCCGATATCCGCGACATGGCCAGACAGATCACGGATCTTGCCATCCTGATCGAGCAATGCCGGCTTCTCCTGGCCCACAGGTCCTACACGCATCAATTTCAAGGTCTTATTCCTCCAGTTGTCAGACAAGTGTTTATGCAAAAAAGAGGCGCGATTGTCACCCCTCTTTCTGCCATCTGCGGTTCATTGCAAAGCAGCCCTAACTGCCTAGATTGGGTAAGACCCAAACTTGAGAGGACACTATGACGACCAGCAACAGCCGGACTTCGGAATTTCCAATCGACGCTTTCTTTCTCGATCGCTGGTCGCCGCGGGCCTTCGAGAAGGAAGCCATCGATCGGGAAACGATGCTGACCATTCTGGATGCCGCGCATTGGGCGCCCTCTTCCGGCAACAGCCAACCTTGGCGCTTTGTCTACGCGTTACATGGTACCGAGGATTTCACCAGACTTGCGGATCTGCTCGTTCCGGGCAATCGGCGCTGGGCAGAAAACGCGGGTGCGCTGGTCTTCTTCGTGTCGAAAACCTATCGCGTTTCCAAGGATGGCGAACGTCGCGAGGGCTATACGCATTCTTTCGACACGGGCGCCGCGTGGTTCTCAATCATCTGCCAGGCGATGAAGCTTGGGTATCATGCGCATGGCATGGAAGGGTTCGACAAGGAAAAGGCTGTTGGCGAACTTGGTTTGCCTGAGGGTTTCAGGGTGGAAGCCGCAGCGGCGATCGGGCGCATGGCAGCCAAGGACACGCTGCCGGAGGACTTGCGCGAGCGTGAGGTTCCAAGCCAGCGCAAGCCTGTATCGGAAGTCGCTTTCGAAGGAAGGTTTGCCGGCGAAGAATAATTGTTTCACGTGAATCGTCCATCCACAGGTTAGATTCACGTGAAACAGATTTCTGCTGGACAAACAAAAATGGCGGCCGGGAGGCCGCCATTTTTGCACGATGAAAAGATTGCTAGATATCGAGGTTGGCGACGTTCAGCGCGTTCTCTTGGATGAACTCGCGCCGAGGCTCGACCTCGTCGCCCATCAAACGCGAGAACAGGCCGTCTGCATCCGTCGCATCGGGAACCTTGACCTGAAGCAGCGAGCGAACGTTGGGATCAAGCGTTGTTTCCCACAGCTGCTCGGCATTCATTTCACCAAGTCCCTTATAGCGCTGCATGGACAGTCCTTTGCGTCCCGCCGCAAAGATCGTGTCGAGAAGGGCGCGTGGACCTGAAATATCCTGCTCGCTATCCTTGCGGGCAAGAACTGGCGACGTGCTATAGATCTCCTGCAGACGCGACGACATCTGGTCGATATGGCGGGCATCGGCAGAGCCGATCAGGGCCACATCGATCACGGCGACTTCCTTTACGCCACGAACCATCCGCTCAAAGCGCATGCCGCCTTCGTCGGTGACGTGACCCGACCAGCCACGCTCGGTTTCCTCGGCGATCATATCGAGACGCTTGGCGACTTCGTTAGCCGTCTGCTGGGCCCGTTCAGGATTGTCCGTCAGATCTGGATGAAGCGCGCCGGCAATGGCTGCCTGCTCGATGATCGAGCGGTTGTAGCGAGAATGCAGTCCCTCGATGATCGAGCGGATGCGCAATGCATCCTGGATGACTTCGCGCATATCCTGGCCGGCACGGACTTCACCGGAGCCGAGGGTCAGGGTCGTATCTTCCAGCCCCATGCCGATCAGATACTCTTCCAGAGCCTGCTCGTTCTTCAGGTACTGGATCGACTTGCCGCGCGTCACCTTATAAAGCGGCGGCTGGGCAATGTAGATGTGGCCACGCTCGATCAGTTCCGGCATCTGACGGAAGAAGAAGGTCAGCAGCAGGGTTCTGATATGGGCGCCATCGACATCGGCGTCCGTCATGATGATGATCTTGTGATAACGCAGCTTGTCAGCGTTGAACTCATCCTTGCCGATCGATGTACCCAGAGCGGTAATCAGCGTGCCGATTTCCTGGCTGGACAGCATCTTGTCGAAACGGGCGCGCTCGACGTTCAGGATCTTGCCGCGGAGCGGTAGGATAGCCTGGGTATCACGCGAACGGCCCTGCTTGGCGGAACCGCCGGCGGAGTCACCCTCGACGAGGAAGACTTCGGACTTGGCCGGATCGCGTTCGGAGCAATCGGCGAGCTTGCCGGGAAGCGAGGCGATATCGAGCACGCCCTTGCGGCGGGTGAGTTCACGAGCCTTGCGGGCCGCTTCGCGGGCAACGGCAGCTTCCACCACCTTGCCGACCAGGATCTTCGCTTCTGCCGGATGTTCTTCAAGCCAGGAGCTCAGCGCTTCGTTGACGAGGCTTTCGACAACCGGGCGCACTTCCGAGGACACGAGTTTGTCCTTGGTCTGCGACGAGAACTTCGGATCCGGCACCTTTACCGAAAGAACTGCGGTCAGGCCTTCTCGGCAGTCGTCACCGGTGAGCGAAACCTTTTCCTTTTTCATGATGCCGGACGAATCCGCATAGGATGTGATCTGGCGAGTCAGCGCACCACGGAAGCCTGCCATATGCGTGCCGCCATCGCGCTGCGGAATGTTGTTGGTGAAGCAGAGAACGTTCTCGTGGTAGCTGTCATTCCACCACATCGCGACTTCAACCGTCATGCCATCCTTCTCGCCCTTGATGGCGACAGGCTTTTCGACGAGCGGCTTCTTGGAACGATCAAGATATTTGACGAAAGCCTCGAGGCCGCCGTCATACAGCATTTCCTCTTCCTTCACGTCGGGCTTGCGCCGATCCGTGAGCCGGATTCGAACGCCGGAGTTGAGGAAGGCGAGTTCGCGAAGGCGGTGCTCGAGTGTGCCGTAATCAAACTCGGTCATAGTGAAGGTTTCCGTGCTGGCGAGGAAGGTGACTTCCGTGCCGGAGCGACCTTCATAATCCCCGATGACCTTCAGCGGCGCATCGGCGACGCCGTGCGTGAACGAGATCTCGTGAACCTTGCCTGAGCGACGGATCTTCAGCTTGAGCCAGACCGAAAGCGCATTGACGACCGAGACGCCAACGCCGTGCAGGCCGCCCGAGACCTTGTAGGAATTTTGGTCGAACTTACCGCCGGCGTGGAGCTGGGTCATAATGACCTCGGCTGCCGAGACGCCTTCGCCGGTATGGATATCCGTCGGAATGCCGCGACCGTTGTCGGTGACGCTAACCGAGCCATCCGCATTGAGCGTGACCGTGACGATATCTGCATGGCCGGCCAAGGCTTCGTCGATCGCGTTGTCGACGACCTCGTAGACCATGTGATGCAGACCCGAGCCGTCGTCTGTGTCGCCGATATACATGCCTGGGCGCTTTCGCACCGCATCCAGGCCCTTTAGAACCTTGATGGAATCGGCACCGTATTCGGCACTCGCGCCGTGATCGCTGACGGGTGTGTCGGTCATTCAGTCTCTTCCAGTTGGTTAAAATACCGGCGAGCGAATCACCGGAGTCTCCGCCTTGAATATAGGGAATTCAGGGCGGTTTCTAAAGGTTGGTGCCTCGCAAAATGCCTGGAAAGGCGTGGATGCGCAGAGATTTCCAGGGCAATTCAAGCCTTTTGCAGAAGTCTTCGCATTTCCTCTAGCACGTCCGGCGGCAAAGAGCGAATCCGTGCCGCCAAGGCGTTGGCAAATGCGGTGTATGCAGGCGCCAGGCCTGTCGTGTCGAGGACCACTTTCGGGCGCGAGGCTTCTGCGACCCGAAACAATTCTTCCGCTTCATCCCAGATGATGTTGAAATAGCCGGTGATACGCTGGAGCAGCTCGAATGTGGGCCGGCCCCGTTTGCCATGTTCCAAGGCCGACAGATAGGCAGGCGTAACCCCGATCGCCTCTGCCAGTTGCCTCTGGGTAACTCCCTTTTTGGCGCGCAGCTGTCGAAGCGCTTCACCAAAGGGCGTCACAGGACCGATCCCCGATAATCCGCACGGCTCTTTGAAAGCCGCACGTACATGGCGCCCTCGCCACCATGGTTTTGGGCTGCCCATTCGTAGGACGAGATCAGGAAACGAAATTCGGCCTTCGAGAACCACAGCGGCACCGCACGGCGCAGAACCCCCTCGCCGCCCACCGAGCGGCCCTTGCCGGTGATGACGAGAACATGGCGCAGACCGCGATCATGGGCACTGTAGAGAAAATCGAGCAGCAGGTCGTGGGCGGCGTCCTGGTAGAGACCATGCAGATCGAGCCGAGCATCGATCGCAAGGCGACCCTTGGCGAGCTTCTTCCGGGTGGGTTTTTCCAGCGGATGATGGATGCCGGCAGGCTTTTTTACCTTCGGCGCGACTGCCGCGAAGGCATCGCTGACACGCTGGGTTGGCGGTACCGGGGGCTTAGAGACTTCATCCTCTGCCGCCAGTCGTGCCGCCATTTCCTCTTCGAAGGCAGCGATCTCTTTCATGCGCCCAGGCAGAGCACGGGCGGATTTCGCCACCTTGCCCCAAAGGATGCGTTCATCTGAACTGAGTTTTCGATCCTTCATGCGCCATATCCTACCCGGCATAACGGCCGGCGGCCGCGTTTGGGACGAGGATATAGAAATCCGCATCGTTTCGCACCGTGCCGGCAAGCTCGCCTGCGTGATAGCCGGAACCGGTGAAGATATCGCCCCTCGCAGGCCCAATAATGGCTGAACCCGTATCGAGCGCCAGCATCAGCCGCGCAAACGGCTTGCCGTCGTCGAGATGTGTCAGCCGTTCCGCATGGATGAAGAAGGGGTAGCCGAATGTGTGAATGGAGCGATCCACGGCGAGCGAGCGTCCCGCGATCAGCGGCACCTTGGCGGCAGCGATAGGACCGAGGTCAGGGTCGCTGACATCGGCCTCACGGAAGAAGATGTAGGACTTGTTGTGCCATAAGACTTCATCAACCTTAGCCGGATTCGACACCAGAGCTTCGGCAAGCCACGCCCGTATGCTCTGCATGGAAATATCTTCGCGAGCGATTTCGCCACGATCGATCAGAAGCTTGCCGATCGGCGAAAACGGATGGCCTGCCTTTGCTGCGTAGGTGATGCGACGGACGCGGCCATCGGGATAGACCAGCCGAGCTGCGCCCTGAACATGGGCAAAGAAAACGTCGATCCGCGACCGTGCGAAGGCTATCTCCAGCCCCCGCCCGTCGAGACAGCCGCGATCGATTTCACCGCGATCCGGATAAGCGACGATACCATCCGGCGTCTGACGGCCGAACATGTAGCCGGAGTCGAGATCCGCAGGGCGATTGCTTTCGTCGAGATCGACGAGATCGTCAGGCCGGAAATAGAAGGGATGGGTGAAAAGACCTTCGCTCACATCGGAGACGTCGACTTCCGGTTCGTAGAAGGCGGTGACGAATCCTTGTTCGTCATTGTGCTTCAGGATCCGGAAGGGTGTGCAGCGTTGTTCGAAGAAGGTGCGAGCTGCAGAGGCATCCGCAAATGGTGCGGCCTGCTCGAAGAGGTCCGCCAGTTCCATGGCCTCCAGGCCGAGAGAACCCTTGCGATAGGGCTTAACGTTTCGGATATGGGCCGCGCAAGCACGCATCGCCTCATACAGCGGGCTCGGATCGTCGGCAGCCCAACCGGGGAGATCCGCGAAGTCGACCCTCTCGAGGCGGAAGTCAGAGAGGGTCGGAGACGCGGAAATCATTGTTCGGATTCGGTGGCGACCAGCTTCCAGTTCGGGTCGCGGGAGCCGATGTCGCGGGCAAAGGTCCAGATGTCGATGACGTCGGCTACGGTTTCCTGATCGCCGTCGATCAGCGTGCCAGCCTTGTCGAAGGTTGCGGAGATCAACTGGCTGACAATGCGGACGGTAACCTGAGATTCGCCGTCCTTGATCGAAACCTGTGTCATGTCGCATTTGTCGATGCCGACAAATGTGGACTTGATCACCTCGCCCTTGGCCTCGCGCTCGGCGATCGCCGCTTCGAAGCCGTCATAGACCTCATTGGAGAGAAGCCCCTTCAAGGTCTTCCGATCACCGTCGGCAAAAGCCATGACGATCATTTCGTACGCCATCCGCACGCCGTTGAGGAATTCCTTCGGGCGGAACGACGGATCTTCCTTCACGAGGGCACGAAGCGATGCGTTGAGCGGCGTATCAGGCTTCGCGACGGCGTCGATATCGGCATTGCGTTGTTCCTCATCGACATTGTCGCGGCGAGGAAGCGTCACTACCTTGCTATCGTCCTCGACGGGACCGCGGGCAACATCGCGAGGGCTGACTGTCTCAGTCGGCGGCTTCTCATGTCCCGTGCGCCGGCCGAGGACGCTGCGCAATTGCAGGAATATCAGCACTGCTGCGACGAGGAAAAACAGTGTTATCAAGTCGTTCGAGCCCATTTTATCCCGCAATTGTCGTTTAAAAGTTCTATGCAGCTTTTCATATAGTCTCCTACCGCCCATCTTCAAATAGCAACGGCGTGAGATGAACCCATATCCGCCAATTAGATACAGGCAATGATTATGCGCTTACCATTCCTTCCGGTTGTTCTCCTGGCATGGCCGCTGGCCGAAATCGCTGGTTTTGTTCTGGTCGGAAGAGCGATCGGACTCTGGGGAACGCTTGGCCTCGTCCTCGGAACGGGCCTTCTGGGCGCATTGATGATCCGCGGCCAGGGGATGACTATGCTGCGGCGGCTTTCGACAGAAGGGCGCGAAGGTCGGATGCCTGCAGCCGAACTGGTAAGCGGAGCGATGGTCGTGGTGGCTGGCATCCTGCTGATGCTGCCCGGGTTTCTGACCGACATCATTGGTCTCGCGCTGCTTGTGCCCTTTATCCGCAAGCTGATCTGGTCGGCCATCGGCAGCCGCGTGGTTGTCGTGAATTCGGGCGATCGCAGAAGCCCGGGCGGTTTTCGCGCCGGTCCCGGCCCTGGCCCCGGCCCTGAGCCTGTTCATCCGGTTGGATCCGGCCCGGTGGTCGATCTCGATGACGACGATTATCGCCGCGAACCGAACCCGTCCTCGCCTTGGGCGGACAAGGATAAGCGGATCGAACCTTAAGGCTAAGATCTCGCAGGGTTGTAAGCCCCGGAGCGAAATGTTAAGTGCCCCCAACGCTTTTCAGCCACCCTTTCCAGCCTTGAGGAATTTTTATGGCAGACGATAACGAACAGGCTTCCGCACCCTCGCTCAATATCCTGGCGCAGTACACCAAGGATCTTTCGTTCGAAAACCCCGGCGCGCCACGCTCGCTGCAGTCGCGCGACAAGGCTCCAGCGATCAATATCAGCGTCAACGTCAACGCCAATCCGCTTTCCGAAAACGACTTCGACGTCGTTCTGTCGCTGAGTGCCGAAGCCCGTGAAGACGACAAGATCGTGTTTGCGGCCGAGCTGGTCTACGGCGGCGTTTTCCGCATCACCGGTTTCCCGCAGGAGCACATGCTGCCGCTTCTGTTTATCGAATGCCCGCGTCTCCTCTTCCCGTTCGCACGCCAGATCATTTCCGACGTGACCCGCAACGGTGGCTTCCCGCCGCTGATGATCGATCCGATCGATTTCGGTCAGATGTTCTCGCAGCGTATGGCCGAAGAACAGACCAAGTCGCAGGTTCAGCCGCTCAACAGCTGAGCGAGCAACGGATAGAATATAAAAAGCCCGGTCACAGCCGGGCTTTTTTCATGTCTGGACTTCAGCAGGAATCAGTCGGCTGCATATTTCAGCCAGACGGCCTTATCCTTCAGTCCACTCACCATCGCGGCATGGGCCGCGATGTCGTCTTCGCTAATGCGCGGCGGCAGAGGGCGTGGCCGTGCGGCGATCGCGGTGACCACCACATCCTCGATCTCGATGACGTTTCTCGGCTGATCGGCACCAACCAGACCGAGAGCCGCCTGCCGGCCGCCGGTCATTTCGATATAGACTTCCGCCAGGAGTTCGGAGTCGAGCAGCGCGCCGTGCTTGGTGCGATGGCCATTGTCGATGCCGTAGCGACGGCACAGTGCGTCGAGGGAGTTAGGACCCATCGGATGCTTTCGGCGGGCCATCGAAAGCGTATCGACCACGTTTTCCGGTGGGACCGGCGGCAGGCCTATGCGTTCAAATTCGGCATTGATAAAGCCGATATCGAAATTGGCATTGTGGGCGATCCACCGGGCGCCATCGAAGAAGTCGATGATCTGCTGCGCCACCTGGGCGAACAGCGGCTTGTCTTTCAGCGACTCATCGGTAATGCCATGGACAGCCAGCGCATCCGGATGAACCTTGCGATCGCCCGGGTTGATATAGAGGTGCAACGTTCTCCCCGTCGGGAAGTTGTTGATGAGCTCTATGCCGCCGATTTCGATAATCCGGTCGGCCTTGGATTCAAGGCCTGTGGTTTCGGTATCGAAGATGATTTCACGCATGGGTAATTCCGTTCCTGCTGCCGGCTTTGAGCTTGCCGATGATCTCGCGCACGCTTGATCTGGCTGTCTCCAGTCCGGCGCCGGTGTCGATGACGAAATCGGCACGCGCCCGCTTTTCGGCATCCGGAACCTGCCGGGCCAAGATCATCGACAACTTCTCCTCTGTCATGCCGGGCCGCGCAAGTACCCTCTGGCGCTGCACCTGTGGATCGCAGCTGACGACGACGACAAAATCGACCCTTTTTTTGCCGCCGGTCTCAAACAGCAAGGGAATGTCGAGCACGACGAGCGCTGCGCCGGCGCTTTTGTGTTTATCGAGAAATTCTGCTTCGCGTTTGCGCACCAGCGGGTGGACGATGGATTCCAGCAGTTTGAATTTTTCAGGTGCTGCCGAAAGCTGGCGCGACAGTTCCTGTCGGTCGACGACACCGTCTCTGACCGCATTCGGGAACGCCTCCGCGATCGGATCGACCGCTTCACCGTGATAGAGATCGTGGACCACCTGGTCGGCATCGTTGACCGGGATACCCTCTTGCGCAAACATTTGTGCGGTGGTGGATTTTCCCATGCCGATGGAGCCGGTGAGGCCGATAACGATCATCCGTGCATATCCATATCTGCGATGACGAGATCCCGCAGCGTCTGATCGACGACAGGGCGGAGGCCGAACCATTTCTCGAAACCCGGCACGGCCTGATGCAGAAGCATGCCGAGACCATCCACGGTCACGAAGCCCTGCTCCTCCGCCTGTTTCAGAATGTCCGTTTGCAGCGGGATATAAACGATATCGGTAACGACTGCGTGCGTGAGCATGGTCGAGAAGTCGAACTGCGGTATCGGCGCGCCGTCCATGCCGAGCGATGTTGTATTCACAAAGAGACCTGCGCCGGACATGACCTCGCCCAGTGCTTCCATCGCATGCGCGTGCACGTTTTGTCCGAACCGGTCGGCAAGTTCCTGCGCACGCGCCACGGTCCGGTTGACGACGTGGATTTCTCCGACGCCCTGATCCCTGATGGCTTGAATGATGGCTCGGCTGGCACCGCCGGCACCGAGAACGACGGCGCGATCGACATTTTTCCAACCGGGCGACTGTTCGTCGAGGTTGGCGGTAAAGCCGTAGACATCGGAGTTCGAGGCGTGAAGAACACCGTCCTCCACCCAGAGCGTATTGGCGGCACCGAGTTCTTCGGCTATCGCATCTGGACGATCAGCGAGCGCAAAAGCCATTTCCTTGTGGGGAATGGTGACATTGCCGCCGCGATAGCCCGATGATCCGTCTTTGAGCTTGCTGACGAAAGCTGGAAAATCCTCAGGTGCCACCGCTTCACGTGTGTAGCGGCCAGAAATACCGAACTTAGCCAGCCAATGACCGTGGATGATCGGCGAACGCGAGTGCTTGATCGGCCACCCCGTTACGAAAGCGTTAACCAAAAGTGTTTCACGTGAATCAGCCATCGATCGCTCCGATAGCGCGCAAAGTGTCGAGAAGCGGCAGCATGGGGAGGCCGAGAATGGTGAAGTAATCTCCATCGATCCGCGAAAAGAGCTGAATGCCCTCACCTTCCAACTGGTAGGCGCCGACGCTTCCGAACACGGTTTCGCCCACCCTATCCAGGTAGCGATCCACGAATATTTCGCTGAGCGGTCTGACAGTGAGATCGGCACGGGCAACGTGCTCCCACAGGGTTTCGCCATCGCGCACCAGAGCGACGGCGCTATTCAGTCTATGGGTCCTGTCTGACAGAGACAGCAGGCTTTCGCGCGCCCCTTCCCGTGATTTCGGCTTGTGATAGACGCGATCGTCCAGCGACATGGTCTGATCCGAACCAATCACGATGGCGCCTTCAAAGTGACTGCTGACATCAAGCGCCTTGGCCTTCGCCAAAGTCAGCGCGACGACATCAGGACTGGCGCCAACCAGTCCGGTCTCGATTTCACGTTCATCGATATCGGCCGCCCGGCTTTCGAAACTCAGGCCGGCATTTTCCATCAGCATTCGTCTGAACTTGCTGGATGAGGCCAATACGAGGGGCATGGTCACGGCATATCTCCGGATGGATTTGGTGCGGATTACCGCAGCTTCGGGCGGAGCGCAACGATAGCAGCGGCTGTCTCCTCGATCGAGCGGCGGGTGACATCGATGATCGGCCAGCCGTGGCGGGAACAGAGCGCTCTTGCATATTTCAGTTCTTCGTTGATCGTTGCCCGATCCGTATAGTGACCGCGATCGAAATTTTGCGTGGTTCCGAGTTCGCGGTGTTCGCGCACCTGAGAAATGCGGTCGGTCGTCGCAACCAGCCCGACAATCAGTGGCCGGGTCGCAGATAGAAGTGTCGACGGAAGCTCCACGCCCGGCACGATCGGAATATTGGCTGTCTTGATGCCGCGGTTGGCGAGATAGATGCTGGTCGGGGTTTTCGAGGTGCGGCTGATCCCGACCAGCACGACATCGGCCTCGTCATAGCCTTCGGGCATCTGGCCGTCGTCGTGATCCATGGTGAAGTTCAGCGCTTCGATGCGGGCGAAATATTCCGCATTGAGAGCGTGTTGCGCGCCGACGCGGTATTTCGACGGTGCCCCCAAATAAGTCTGGAATGTCGCCATAACCGGTTCGAGCACGTTGACGCATGGGGTTCCCATCTGACGGCAGCGCTCGTCCAGCAGTTTCGCAAGCACGCGATCAACGATCGTATAAAGGACGATCCCCGGTTCGCGATCGATCGCCTCCAGCACGGCGAGAACCTGCTTGCGGTTTCGCACCAGCGGATAGACGTGCTCGACGGCGAGCGAGGTCTGAAACTGGGCTGTCGCCGCGCGTCCTGTCGAGATCAGGGTTTCGCCCGTGGAGTCAGATATGAGGTGGAGATGGAAGAAGTTTTTTCTGTTCTCCACGTTGTTCTTCGTCCTCTGTTGATAACCGGGGAGAGAGTGACCGCGTTTGGAGGGACGGGCCCGACCCCTGGGATAACCTCCGAGTTGTCCACAATCACGTATTTCGAGGAAGCCGTTTCAGGCCACCTGTTCAAAGCGGGGATAACCGGATGAACCTATCGCTTGATTCACAAGATATCCACAAGAGAGCTTCACCAAGCGCCCGGCACAAGCAATTGATATCCCTGATCGAAATATGGTTATCCAGAAGCTCTGCCAAGAACGCCCGGAAGTTTTCCTTTTCAACGATACGGAGCGGCAGATCGTCGCGTTTTCTGTGCAGGAGTTTTAATCCTTGCTACTCACCGACTCTAAGAAATAGAAGATCTTAAGAATCTTATTTTCTTTATTTGGAGAACCCATTGGCCGGTCCGACCAGGAAGATCGTTGAGGTGCTGAACGGCAAGACGATCACCCCACCGCCGATATGGCTTATGAGGCAGGCAGGTCGATATCTGCCCGAGTACCGGGAAGTCCGTGCGGCAGCCGGTTCGTTTCTCGATCTCTGTTATACGCCGGATCTGGCTGTCGAAGTGACGCTTCAGCCTATCCGGCGCTACCAGTTCGACGCAGCCATCCTGTTTTCCGATATCCTCGTCATTCCCGATGCCTTGAAGCGCAATGTTCGCTTCGTGCAGGGAGAGGGTCCAAGGATGGATCCGATCGACGAAGCAGGGATTGCAGCGCTCGATGGCAGCACGATGCTTTCCCACCTTGCACCGGTGCTGGAGACGGTTCGGAGGCTTCGGCTGGAGCTACCCCCTGAAACTGCCCTGATCGGCTTCTGCGGGGCTCCCTGGACCGTTGCGACCTATATGATCGCCGGTCAGGGAACACCGGACCAAGCGCCGGCACGTCTGTTCGCCTACCGCTACCCCGAGGCCTTTGAAAAACTGCTGGCTCTGCTGGCGGAGATGTCTGCCGAATATCTGATCGGTCAGATCGATGCGGGCGCAGATGTCGTGCAGATCTTCGATTCCTGGGCCGGCGTGCTCGGGGAGAAGGAATTCGAGGAATTCTCGATCAAGCCCGTGCGGCGGATCATCGATATCATCAAGGCAGCGCGACCTGACGCGAAGGTGATTGCTTTCGCCAAGGGTGCAGGCATGAACCTCAAACACTACCGGGCCCGGACGGGCGCAGATGCAATCGGGCTCGATTGGTCGGTGCCGATGTCGTTTGCGCAGGAGCTGCAGAAGGACGGGCCCGTCCAGGGCAATCTCGATCCAATGCGCGTGGTGGCAGGCGGAAAGTCCCTAGACGACGGGATCGATGCTATTCTCCAGGGGCTTGGACAGGGACCGCTGATCTTCAATCTCGGCCACGGCATCACACCGCAGGCGGATCCGCAGACTGTTGCGCATCTTGTGAAACGGGTCAGAGGATCGGGCGTATGACGCGGGACGATCGCACCGGTGCCGGAAATGGGCGGCGTGTCGCGTTCCGGGCGGCGACGGCGCTTTCGGTTTTCGTCGTCGTGCTGTTTTTTATCTACTGGCTGCGGCCGGATGATTTCCTGCTCTACATCAAGGCCTTTCACGTCATCGCCGTGATTTCCTGGATGGCCGGGCTGCTCTACCTTCCCAGGCTTTTCATCTATCACACGGAAGCCGAACCCGGCTCCGCCCAGTCGGAAACCTTCAAAGTGATGGAGGGGCGGCTCCTGAAAATCATCATGAACCCGGCGATGATGATCAGCTGGGCGCTCGGGCTTTATCTCGCTTGGGCAGTCTACGGTTTCCAGGGCGGCTGGCTTCATGCCAAGATACTGTTTGTCCTGCTGCTCACCATGGCGCATATGCGGTTCAGTGCCGCAGTTCGGGCTTTTGCCATAGACGGGCCGCGCAAAACCGCCCGCTACTGGCGGCTGATGAACGAAATCCCGACGGTTTTGATGATCGCCATCGTAATCATGGTCATCGTTAAGCCATTTTGATGGTGTCTTGAGCTTTTTCTTAACTCCGCCTGCCCCTCCCCCTTGCAGGCGTGCTCGTGAACAGCTATTTTCCCGGCCATCTCATCTCGTGGCATGTGTGTAATCGTCTGTCCTACCCCGGTGTCTTCCGCGGTAGCGAATTTCACCGACACGCCTGTTTCCCCAAAAAATTCTGAATATGGTCCCCTCTTCATGGCTGAAATGAAGCTTCAAGAACTCAAGAGCAAATCGCCGACCGATTTGCTGACATTCGCCGAATCGCTGGAGGTGGAAAACGCCAGCACCATGCGCAAGCAGGAATTGATGTTTGCGATTCTCAAGATCCTGGCCAGCCAGGATGTCGAGATCATCGGCGAAGGTGTCGTTGAAGTTCTGCAGGATGGCTTCGGATTTCTCCGTTCGGCCAATGCCAATTACCTGCCTGGCCCCGATGATATCTACATCTCTCCCTCGCAGATTCGCCGCTTCTCGCTGAAGACCGGCGACACCGTCGAGGGACCGATCCGCGGGCCGAAGGAAGGCGAGCGCTATTTCGCGCTGCTGAAGGTCAACACGATCAACTTCGATGACCCGGAAAAAATTCGCCACAAGGTGCATTTCGACAATCTGACGCCGCTCTACCCGAATGAGCGCTTCAAGATGGAACTTGACGTCCCGACGTCGAAGGACAATTCGGCGCGCGTCATCGATCTCGTCGCACCACTCGGCAAGGGCCAGCGCGGCCTGATCGTCGCGCCGCCGCGTACGGGCAAGACCGTTCTCTTGCAGAACATCGCGCATTCGATCACGGCAAACCACCCCGAGTGCTATCTCATCGTTCTCCTGATCGACGAGCGGCCGGAAGAAGTGACGGACATGCAACGCTCGGTGAAGGGCGAAGTTGTTTCCTCGACCTTCGACGAACCCGCCATCCGCCACGTTCAGGTGGCTGAAATGGTCATCGAGAAGGCGAAGCGCCTCGTCGAACACGGCCGCGATGTCGTCATTCTGCTCGACTCTATCACCCGTCTTGGCCGCGCCTACAACACGGTCGTTCCGTCATCCGGCAAGGTTCTGACCGGTGGTGTGGATGCCAACGCCCTGCAGCGCCCGAAGCGCTTCTTCGGCGCCGCCCGTAATATTGAAGAAGGCGGATCGCTGACCATCATCGCTACGGCGCTGATCGATACGGGCAGCCGTATGGACGAAGTCATCTTTGAAGAGTTCAAGGGTACCGGCAACTCGGAAATCGTGCTCGACCGCAAGGTTGCAGACAAGCGCATCTTCCCGGCCATGGATATTCTGAAATCCGGCACGCGCAAGGAAGATCTTCTCGTCCAGCGCCAAGACCTGCAGAAGATCTTTGTTCTCCGTCGCATTCTCGCGCCGATGGGAACGACCGATGCAATCGAGTTCTTGATCGACAAGCTGAAGCAGACCAAGAGCAACAGCGACTTCTTCGACTCGATGAACACCTGATCCTTAGCCGGATTCACTGCTACCGAGAGGCGCTCGTCGTAAAGACGGGCGCTTTCGAGTTTCTGGGACACAGTCGGAAAGCCGCACCATGAACCCTGATACGATCTTTGCCCTTTCGAGTGGAGCACTGCCCGCAGGTCTCGCCGTTATCAGGCTAAGCGGCAACCAAGCCTTCACCGCGGCTGAGACGCTTGCTGGTCGTTTAGCGACAAACCGTAAAGCATCGCTCAGAACGATTCGCGGCCGAAACGGCGCGATTATCGATCAGGGACTGGTGGTCGGCTTCCCGGGGCCAAACTCGTTTACGGGTGAAGACTGCGTCGAACTGCATGTGCATGGCAGCCGCGCCGTTGTTGCAGCTCTCATCCTGGAGCTCGAGCAAATCGACGGACTGAGGTTGGCCGAGGCGGGAGAGTTTTCAAGGCGAGCGTTTGAGAACGGCAAGTTGGATCTCGTCGAGATTGAAGGTCTTGCGGATCTCATCTCTGCCGAAACGGAAATGCAGCGCCGTCTTGCGGTCGAGCAAAGCTTTGGCGGCCAGTCAGCGCTCTATATCGACTGGGCTGAACGTCTGACGCGGTCGCGTGCTCTGATCGAGGCCGAGCTGGATTTCGCTGACGAGGACGACGTGCCGGGTTCCGTATCGGAGCGGGTCTGGAGCGAGGTGGGACAGATTTATCTGGAACTTCTCCAGCATCTGGAAACCGCAAAGTCTGGCGAGATCATCCGAGATGGCTACAAGATCGTCATCGCCGGGCCTCCGAATGCGGGCAAAAGCAGCCTTTTGAACGCGCTTGCGAACCGGGATGTGGCGATTGTGACGGAACGTGCAGGAACGACCCGGGATATCCTGCATGTCGATCTCGACATGTCGGGTTATCTCGTCCGTTTCTTCGATACGGCTGGCCTGCGGGAAAGCGACGACATTGTTGAAGTCGAAGGGATCCGTCGAGCCCGTGTTGCGATCGAGCAAGCCGACATGATCCTCGCTCTCAACGAGATCGATTCGCCGGCGTTACAAAACCATGAGTTCAGTCAGATTAACGTCCTGACTGTCGGAACGAAGCTGGATGCGCACGCACCTTCGGACGACTTCGACCTTTGCATCTCAACAAAAACTGGCGACGGGCTCGAGCTCCTCAGGGAGACCATCCTCCGAAAGATCACAGCGCTGTGGACCGGTTCGCTGCTTCCGAACAGAGCTCGGCAAGTCGACGCACTGAAAGATGCTTCCAATTTTATCGCAGAGGCGTTAAACGGCACGGAACTTGACTTGAGAGCCGAAAGCCTTCGAGCAGCCGCATCCGCCTTGGGGCGCATTACGGGCCGCGTCGATGTCGAGCAGTTGCTGGATGTTATCTTCTCGCAGTTCTGTATCGGAAAATGATTCACGTGAAACACTCGGCTGACGTGGGACAATGAATATGGACCAAAATTTCGATGTCATCGTCATTGGTGGTGGTCATGCCGGTTGCGAGGCCGCGAGCGCTGCGGCGCGGATGGGCGCGAGGACGGCCTTAATCACCCACAAACGTGAAACGATTGGTGTCATGTCCTGCAATCCCGCGATCGGCGGGCTGGGCAAAGGTCACCTCGTGCGCGAGGTCGATGCGCTTGACGGTCTGATGGGCCGCGTCGCAGACGTTTCTGGAATCCAGTTCCGTTTGCTCAACCGGAAAAAGGGTCCCGCCGTTCGTGGTCCCCGTACGCAGGCCGACCGGCGCCTTTACCGTGAAGCGATGCAGAAGGAAATCTTCAATCACCTGAGCCTCACTGTCATCGAGGGTGACGCATTCGACCTCATCACGGACACTGGTCGAGTGTCAGCTGTCATCATGAGGGATGGCCGTCGATTCGGATGCGGAACGGCTGTACTCACGACCGGTACGTTCCTGCGCGGGCTTATTCATATCGGGCAGGAAAAGATACCGGCCGGTCGGGTGGGTGAGGAACCATCGCTCGGGCTATCAGCGACGCTTCTTGGACTTGGCGTTGCCCTGGGGCGCCTGAAAACCGGTACACCGGCACGGCTTGATGGGCGGACCATCGCTTGGGACCAGCTTGACAAGCAGGAAGCCGATGAGCAGCCAGTTCCATTCTCGTTCATGACCGATAAAATCGTAACGCCGCAGATCAGCTGTGGAGTGACCCGCACGAACGAGGCGACCCATCGGATCATCTCCGACAACATCCACCTGTCCGCAATGTATTCCGGCCAGATCGAGGGCGTGGGCCCACGTTATTGTCCGTCGATCGAAGACAAGATCGTGCGGTTCGGTGAGCGCGACGGGCACCAGATCTTCCTAGAGCCCGAAGGGCTTGATGATCCAACTGTTTATCCAAACGGAATATCCACGTCCCTGCCCGCATCAGTCCAGGAAGCTTTCATTCGCACTATCCCGGGCCTTGAGCAGGTCGAGATAATTCAGCCCGGCTATGCGATCGAGTATGACTATGTTGATCCGCGGGAATTGACACCCACGCTGGAAGTCAAGAAATTGCCGGGGCTGTTCCTGGCTGGCCAGATCAACGGCACCACGGGTTACGAGGAAGCTGCCGCGCAAGGAATGGTCGCCGGCCTTTCAGCAGCGATCACGGCTTCGGGTGGGAAGCCGGAGCCGTTCAGCAGAGCCGAATCCTATATCGGTGTCATGGTCGATGACCTCACGTCGAAGGGCGTGACGGAACCTTATCGGATGTTTACATCACGTGCAGAATACCGCCTTTCGCTACGAGCCGATAATGCCGATATCAGGCTGACTCAAAAGGGCATTGAACTGGGCTGCGTGGGCACTGATCGTGCAGCGAAGTTCGCGGCCTACTTCAAAGCAGTCGACGAAATCCGTGCGATGCTGAAATCGCTCTCGCTGACGCCTAAACAGGGTGCAGCGCACGGATTGTCCCTCAATCAGGACGGCCAGCGGCGTACGGCGTACGAACTGCTCGCCTACCCCAACCAGTCGATGGCTGATCTGGCCGGTGTCTGGGGAGAACTCCGTGGGGTCAATCCAAAGGTAGCGGAAGCTCTCGAGATCGAATCCACCTACTCTGTCTACATGAATAGACAGGCTGCAGATATTGGCTCAACGATCCGCGATGAGTCAAAAACCATCCCCCTGTCCTTCGATTATTCTACAGTGCCCGGTCTCTCAAACGAGCTACGAATAAAGCTCGCGAAGCATCAGCCCAGCAATATGGCGCAGGCCGCAAAAGTTGACGGTATGACGCCGGCAGCGTTGGCACTTATTCTTGCGCTTGTAAAAAAAGAAGCCGCGGTCTCGGATCGCGTAAAACGAGTCTCGGCATGATGTTGAACGGCAGAAGTGTTTCACGTGAAACGCAGGAGAGGCTTGAGCACTTTGCCACGCTCTTCTCCAAGTGGGCGAAAACAATCAACCTTGTCGCTCCCTCGACCCTGAACGAGATTTGGCAGCGCCATATCGCCGATAGCGCGCAAATCTTTCAACTATCCCCGGAGCCATCAAAATGGATCGATCTTGGCTCGGGCGGTGGCTTTCCGGGCGTCGTGACCGCGATATTGCTCGCCGAGCTTGAAGATGGTTGGGTTCACTTGGTCGAAAGCAACCATAAAAAGGCTGCTTTCCTCCGCGTCGCCCTGAACGAAACCGGAGCTCGGGGTTCGGTTCATCCGCTCCGGATTGAGCAGGCGACACATGACTTGCCTGGATGCCAGCGCGTTTCCGCTCGCGCTCTGGCTGATCTCGACCAACTTCTATCCTATTCCTCCGATTGGATGGTCGAAACGGAAGCCAGAGGCTTCTTCCACAAAGGCCGGGATTATCGCCGTGAAGTCAGCGAAGCCCGTAGTCGCTGGGATTTCGATCTGCTAGAACACCAAAGCGTTGTCGAGCAGGACTCGGTTATTCTTGAGATCAGCAACCTCCGACGCAAGGACCCGTAAAGTCAGGTGCGATATGTTCGAAAAGAACCGTATTATTACCATCGCTAATCAAAAAGGCGGCGTCGGTAAGACGACGACAGCGATCAACCTGGCAACGGCGCTCGCCGCAATCGGCGAAAACGTCCTCATCATCGACCTTGATCCTCAGGGAAACGCCAGCACTGGCCTCGGTATTAACCGCAAGGATCGCGTTCATTCGTCTTATGACGTGCTGATGGGTGAAAGCGATATTGGTGAAACTGCCGTTCCGACTGCTGTTCCGAACCTGTCCATCGTTCCCTCCACCATGGATCTTCTCGGTTTCGAGATGGAGATTTCGCAGGCCACGGACCGCGCTTTCCGGTTAAAGCGGGCGCTGGATACTGATGTCGCGCGTGCATATTCTTATATCCTCGTCGACTGCCCACCCTCTTTCAATCTCCTGACGATGAATGCGATGGCGGCAGCGCATTCGGTGCTCGTACCTCTGCAGTGCGAGTTCTTTGCGCTCGAGGGTTTGAGCCAGCTCTTGGAAACGGTTGACCAAGTCCGCCGGACAGTTAATCCGCTGCTCGATATCCAGGGCATCGTTCTGACGATGTTCGATGCGCGCAACAATCTGGCCCAACAGGTCGTCAGCGACGTCAGGACATATCTCGGCGATAAGGTGTACCACACACTGATCCCGCGCAACGTTCGGGTATCCGAAGCGCCATCATATGGTAAGCCGGCTATTCTTTATGATCTCAAATGCGCTGGGAGCCAGGCCTACCTTCAGCTCGCCTCCGAGGTGATCCAGCGGGAACGTCGGCGCAAGGCGGCTTGAAACCCTTCTTTGATTACACGAAATAACAGGTGACAGGATGAACGAAGATCCCTCGAAAAGGCGGCTGGGCCGCGGGCTTGCTGCGCTTATCGGTGAGATGGATCAACCTGTGCAGGTCAATACACCTGCGAAAAACGTCAATCCGGACCGCATGGTGCCGATTGAGCATGTTTCGCGCAGTCCGAAAAACCCCAGGCGCCATTTCGATGAGGCCGAGCTGCAGGATCTCGCCAGCTCGATCAGGCAGCATGGCATTGTCCAGCCGGTCGTTGTTCGGACAGTCGACGGTCGCCTTGAGATCATTGCCGGTGAGCGCCGGTGGCGTGCAGCGCAACTGGCGGGACTGACTGAGATCCCGGTCATCGTCCGCGACGTAGACGATCGGACCGCACTTGAAATCGCAATCGTTGAAAACGTTCAGCGGTCCGACCTCAATCCGCTCGAAGAGGCACTCGGTTACGAGCAGTTGATTGCCGAACATGGGTATACCCAGAACGATCTGGGTGAAATCATCGGCAAGAGCCGCAGTCATGTCGCAAACAGCCTTCGCCTTCTGAAATTGCCGGACCCGGTTCGCGACATGCTGTCTGCTGGAAGCCTTTCGGCTGGTCACGCGCGTGCCTTGATCACCACGTCCGATCCCTCGTCCCTCGCGCGCACGATCGTGTCCAAAGGCATGTCGGTGCGCGACGCAGAGCGGCTTGCGCAAAACGATATCAAGTCCCAGGGCATGCCCCAGCTTGAAACCAAGTCGGTCGAAAAAGATTCCGATACGCTGGCCTTGGAGCGCACGTTGACCGATGCTCTCGGACTGGATGTGAAGATCAATCACCGCGGCGGCAGCGGCCAGGTTCGGATCAACTACCGCAATCTCGAGCAGCTTGAAGAGGTTTGCCGGTTGCTGGAGCGGCGCGGTTAGCGTCTTCCCAGATCGTCTTCAGCGATATCGCGACGACTGTATCGCGATTGCCATCAGGCTGTGGAAGGCGATGCTGGGCTCGAGACTTTGTCTTTGCCGGGACTGGAGGACGGCCGCCTGCAGGCGCTCGGTTTCCCGGGCAAGTGCCGGCGCGGTCCAGGATCGCAGCGCCTTTTCGATAATCGGCTTGCGCTTGAAATGGATATGCCGACCGAGCGTCATCATGACCTGTGCGGCCTGCAGCTTCTTGTCGTCCATTTCCGCCCGCATCACATCCAGCAACTGGAACTGTCTGAGGCAGGATTGCAGGATCAGGAAGATCGGCGTCTTGGATACAAGCACCTTCTGGAAAGCGCGCTGAAGAGACGCCACGTCTCCGGAGAGAATGGCGTCGACGGCCTCGTCCGCGGAGACGCTGCTCGCATCGCCGATGATTTCATCGACGTGATCTTCGGTAACAGTCCCCGCACCGCGACAATAGAGCGCCAGCTTCTTCACCTCATTGCGGGATGCGATTCGATCGCCGCCGAGAAGCTCCATCAGGCGCTGGCGGGCAGCGCCGCTGATGGTGAGGCCTTCGGCCGACAGTTCCGTATCGATCAGGCCAGCAAGCGCGCGTGCATCGTCCGCATAGCAGGGAATGACGGCGATGGAGCGGACCGGCTCCACCACCTTGCGAAGGCCGCTGCCCTTCTTCAGGTCACCAGCCTCGATGATTAAGATATTGGCGGGAGGCTCATCCTTGGCGAGCGCCTGCATGGCATCCAGCAGCGGCTTCTCGTTCATTGCGCCACGGAGCCAGACGAGCTTGGCGCCTCCGAAAAGGCCGAGTGAGTTGACCTCATCAAGCAGACGGCCGGGATCGCCCTGGAGATCGGATACATCCAGCTTGAGCATCGCGAATGGGTCGTCCTGCGCGACACCGGTCTTGGCTGCGATCTGCGCAGCCCGCTCGGAAACGAGCCCGCGATCGGGCCCATAGATGACGAAGATCTTGTAGAGGCCGACCGACTTGTCAAGAAACCGGTCGAACTCGTGGGATTTTATTTCTGCCATACGGGAGGCGACTGGGGCTCGCGGGCAAGGGCAATGGCGATTTCACCACGCAGGAACTCGGCTGTCTCGCGGGCAGCACGGTTTTCAGCGTCGCGGATTGCGCGCAGTTTTGCAAAGCTCTGTCCCGGGACATCGATCAAGGCGACGACTTCGCGCTTGGCCGATTTCAGGATCTTGCTGTCGCTGATACGGGTCAGCGTATAGGTGACATCCACCTGAACGCGGCCGGCAACAGGGATGTTGCTGACAGACACGGTGTCATCGTCGCTGGTAAGGTCGAGAATGCTCGAGGCGGAGCTCGTGGCCGTCATTTTCACTTCGTAGAGCGGATGGGCCGTCTCGCCTGCACCATGACCGGTGAGGAAGACGAGATTGTTGCGGATCACCTGCTCGATACGGGTCTTCGGATCCGCAAACTCCACGGATGCGAGCTTCTGACCGGTGCCTTCCTGTTCGGAATAGAGAGGCCGTGCCTGGCATCCCGCCAGAAGGGCAAGGCCGGCGATGCCAAGTGCGATGCCAAAGCGGCGGAATGAACGATCAGGCAACAATGTTCACGATCCTCTGTGGGACGACGATGATCTTCTTCGGTGGCTTGCCATCGAGAGCGGCTTTTACCACGTCGAGTGCGAGGGCTGCAGCCTCGACGGCAGTTTGATCCGCGTCGCGCGCGATTGTCAATTCGGCGCGCTTCTTGCCGTTGATCTGGACCGGCATCGTGACGTCGTTTTCGACAACGAGTGCCTGGTCGAACTGTGGCCAGGCAGTTGTCGAAACCATCGCGCCATTGCCGAGCACGGCCCAGCATTCCTCGGCCAGATGCGGCGTCATTGGCGCGACGATCTGGATCAGGATTTCCGAGGCGTTGCGAACAGCGGCACGGTAGGCGGCGTCGCCCTTGCCGGCGGCAACATCGGTCAGCGGCGCTGCAAGCGCGTTGACCAGTTCGTAGATCCGGGCCACGGCCTTGTTGAAGGACAGCTTGTCGAGATCGCCCTGCACGGCCTGCAGCGTCTTATGGGCAAGCTGCGAGATTGCCAGTCCATCGCCATCCTTAGCCGGAGTCGGATCGACCGTTTTGAGGTTTTCGGCGGCTTCAGAAATCAGGCGCCACAGGCGCTGGGTAAAGCGGTAGGCACCTTCGACACCCGCTTCCGACCAGATCACATCGCGATCCGGCGGGCTATCGGACAGAACGAAGAAGCGGGCCGTATCGGCGCCGTAGGATGCGATGATGTCATCGGGATCGACGACATTCTTTTTCGACTTCGACATTTTTTCGATCGAGCCGATGGTGACGTCGGCGCCGCTTGTCAGCAGCGTCGCGGTACGCTTGCCGTCGACTTCCTCGATACGGATATCGGCGGGAGCGACCCATTCACCGTTCTGGCCGGACTCGCCGAGACGGTAGGTTTCGTGCACGACCATGCCTTGCGTGAACAGGCCCTTGAACGGTTCCTTCACGGCCACGTGGCCGGTCTCGCGCATGGCACGGGTGAAGAAGCGCGAATAGAGCAGATGCAGGATCGCGTGCTCAATGCCGCCGATATACTGATCGACCGGCAGCCAGTGATCGGCAACGGCCGGGTTTGTCGGCTCGTTCAGCCAAGGGGCTGTGAAGCGCGTAAAATACCAGCTGGAATCGACAAACGTATCCATCGTGTCCGTCTCGCGACGGGCATCGTGGCCGCATTTCGGGCAGCTGACATGGCGCCAGGTCGGGTGGCGGTCGAGCGGGTTGCCCGGCAGGTCGAAGGTGACGTCGTCGGGCAACTGCACCGGCAGGTCCTTCTTCGGCACCGGCACGACGCCGCAGACTTCGCAGTGGATGACCGGGATCGGGCAACCCCAGTAGCGCTGGCGGGAAATGCCCCAGTCGCGCAGGCGGAAGTTCACCTTGCGCTCGCCCTGCGGTGCATTGCCGAGCGTCTGTTCGGACAGCCTATCGGCAATGATCTGAAACGCTTCGTCCGTGGACTTGCCGTCCAGGAAGCGGGAATTGATCATCACGCCGTCGTCGACGAAAGCGGTATCGCCGATCTCAAACGTGGCGGCATCACCATCCCTGGGCATCACCACGGCAACGACTGGAAGATTGTATTTGCGGGCAAAATCCAGGTCGCGCTGGTCGCCGGCCGGGCAGCCGAAGATTGCGCCTGTGCCGTATTCCATCAGCACGAAGTTCGCGACATAGACCGGCAGTTCCCACGAGGGATCGAGCGGATGCTTGACGCGGACGCCTGTGTCGATGCCCTTTTTCTCGGCCGTTTCCAGCGCAGCGAGAGACGTGCCCTGCCGCCGGCATTCCTCGGCGAAGGATTCGATCTCAGGGTTGTTCGCAGCCGCGGCCTTCGCCAGCGGATGGTCGGCAGCGATCGCCAGGAACGATGCGCCGAAAAGCGTGTCGGGACGGGTCGTATAGACCGTTACGTCCTTGTCGACGCCGGCGGGTGCGGTTTCCGCTACGATTTCCCAGCGCAGGCTCATGCCTTCGGAGCGGCCGATCCAGTTCTTCTGCATCAGGCGGACCTTTTCAGGCCACTGGTCCAGGTTATCCAGCTCGTCGAGCAGATCCTGGCTGAAATCGGTGATCTTGAAGAACCACTGCACGAGCTCGCGCTGCTCGACCAGAGCGCCCGAACGCCAGCCGCGACCGTCGATCACCTGCTCGTTGGCCAGAACCGTCTGGTCGACCGGATCCCAGTTGACCTTGGATTGCTTGCGATAGACCAGGCCCTTTTCCATCATGTCGAGGAAGAGGTGCTGCTGCTGCTGGTAATATTCCACGTCGCAGGTGGCGAACTCGCGCGACCAGTCCAGCGAAAGGCCCATCGCCTTCAGCTGCTTCTTCATGGATTCGATGTTCTGGTAGGTCCAGGCCTTGGGATGGGTCTTGTTGTCACGCGCGGCGTTTTCGGCCGGCATGCCGAACGCGTCCCAGCCCATCGGGTGCAGAACGTTGAAGCCGCGGGCGCGCTTGTAGCGGGCGACAACGTCACCCATCGCATAATTGCGCACGTGACCCATGTGAATGCGGCCGGACGGATAGGGGAACATCTCGAGGACGTAATACTTTTCCCGCGGATCGGCATTGTCGGTTTCGAAAACCTTCGCCTCGTTCCAGGTCTGCTGCCAACGGGGCTCGGCATCGCGCGGGTTGTAACGTTCAGTCGCCATCTGGATGATATTCCGGGAAATCAGGATATAGGAGTCGGGCAGACCTTCACCATGAATGGCCGCAAGCGTCAAGTTTTTGAGGCCTGACACGTGCCAAACTTTGATGGGACATGCCCTTGGCAGAGCCTCATATGGGCTTTAATCGCTTGCATCACAAGAATAGCGAAAGGTGACGGACAATGAGCGTCGAAGAACGGCTCCAGGAAGTCAGGACAAGGATCGGCAAGGCGGAAGAGACGGCCAATCGCTCCGCGGGCTCTGTCTCGCTCGTCGCTGTCTCCAAGACATTCGATGCCGGTGACATTAGGCCGGTCATCGCGTCGGGCCAGCGTGTGTTCGGCGAAAACCGGGTGCAGGAGAGTCAGGGCAAGTGGCCGGAGCTGAAGGCGGAAACGCCTGATATTGTGCTGCATCTGATCGGCCCGCTGCAATCCAACAAGGCCGGTGATGCGGTGGCTCTGTTCGATGTGATCGAGACGGTGGACCGCGAGAAGATTGCACGAGCGCTGGCGGCGGAAATGGCCAAGCAGCGCAAGTCGCCGAAGCTCTATGTGCAGGTGAATACCGGGCTCGAACCGCAAAAGGCCGGCATCGAGCCGAAAGAGACGGTAGCGTTCGTGGAGCTCTGCCGAAACGAGCTGGGGCTCGCAATCGAAGGGCTGATGTGCATTCCGCCGGCGGATGAAAATCCGGGACCGCATTTCGCGCTTCTGGCAAAGCTTGCCAAAGAATGCGGCGTGGACAAGCTTTCCATGGGCATGTCTGGCGATTTCGAGACGGCGGTGGAATTTGGCGCCACCAGCGTCCGCGTCGGTTCGGCAATCTTCGGCGCACGCTGAGGTCTAACCCGTTGGTCGGGCTTCCCGCCCGATCGTCCCTCCCCTACACTCGCCCGATCAGGCTATGCGGTTGTGTTGGGAGGTACAGATGCAAAGCCAATATTTCGACGTTTACAGCAGCTGGGAAAACAACCCAGATGCCTTCTGGAAGTCCGCGTCAGAGGCGATCGACTGGTTCAAAGAACCGGACGCGGTCTTTGATGCCAATGCCGGTGTCTATGGTCGGTGGTTCGTGGGGGGTGAAACCAACACCTGCTACAATTGCCTCGACCGCCATGTCGCAGCAGGCAACGGCGATCGGCTCGCCTTTATCCACGACAGCGCGATGACCGGTGCGCAACGGTCCTTCACCTATGCCGAGGTTCTGGCGGAGGTGAAGGCAATTGCAACTGTCATGCGCGATCTCGGCGTCGGTTACGGCGACCGGGTCGTCATCTACATGCCGATGGTGCCGGAAGCGATCTTCTCGATGCTCGCCTGCGCGCGGATCGGTGCTGTGCATTCCGTGGTGTTCGGCGGTTTCGCGGCACAGGAACTGGCAGCACGTCTCAACGATTCACAGGCGAAACTCGTTATCTCCGCGAGCTGCGGACTGGAGCCCGGTCGGGTCGTCGCCTACAAGCCGCTGCTCGACAAGGCAATCGAGCTCGCAACCGTGAAGCCGGAGCACTGCCTCATCGTGCAGCGGCCGGAACTCATAGCGCAGCTCAGGCCCGAAAAGGGCGAACTCGACTTTGCCGATCTGGTCGGCAACGCGCTTGGCCGGGATATCGAATGCGTGGCGGTCAAGGCTACCGATCCGCTCTACATTCTCTACACATCCGGTACGACGGGACAGCCAAAGGGCGTGGTGCGCGACAACGGCGGTTACATGGTGGCGCTCGCCTGGAGTATGCCGAATATTTTCGGGATCAAGCCGGGCGAGGTGTTCTGGACCGCGTCCGATATCGGCTGGGTGGTCGGTCACTCCTATATCGTTTACGCGCCGCTGCTTGCCGGCAATACCAGCGTCATCTTCGAGGGAAAGCCGGTGGGAACGCCGGATGCAGGGACCTTTTGGCGCGTCATCGCCGACCATGACGTCAAGGTGTTCTTTACGGCGCCAACGGCGTTCCGCGCTATCCGCCGCGAAGACCCGGACGGCGAACTCATGGCGCATTACGATCTCAAGGGTCTGCGTGCTCTTTTTCTGGCGGGCGAAAGGGCGGATCCGGAAACGCTGAAATGGGCGGAGCAGAAACTGAAAGTGCCGGTGATCGACCACTGGTGGCAGACGGAGACCGGCTGGCCGATCGCCGCCAATCCGCTGGGCCTGGGGCTGATGCCGTTCAAGCACGGATCTCCCACACGACCGATGCCCGGCTACGCCATCGATGTTCTTGATGATTCCGGACTGCCGGTGCCGGCGGGGACGCTCGGCAACCTCGCCATCCGGCTGCCGCTGCCGCCCGGATGCCTGCCGACCTTCTGGAGCGCAGATGAGCGTTTCCGCGAGACCTGTCTCAGCACCTTCCCTGGGTACTATACGACCGCAGATGCAGGCGTGATCGACGAGGACGGCTACGTCTTCGTGATGGCGCGCACGGATGACATCATCAACTGCGCCGGGCATCGCCTTTCGACCGGCTCGATGGAAGAGGTCTGTGCGAAACATCCTGATGTGGCGGAATGCGCCGTGATCGGCATCAGCGATACGGTGAAGGGGCAGATCCCCTGCGGCTTCCTTGTCCTAAAGCACAATGTTTCACGGGAAACGGATAAGATCTCGTCGGAAGTCGCAGAAATGGTGCGCTCGGAGATCGGCCCGGTTGCGGCGTTCAAGACGGTCATGATTGTGCCGAAACTGCCCAAAACACGCTCGGGCAAAATCCTGCGGGGCACGATGCAGAAAATCGCGGACGGGATGCCCTGGACCATGCCGGCAACGATCGAGGATCCGGGCGCACTGGATGCGGTGACAGCCGCGCTCACCGCGAAAGGCTATGGAGGGGGCATGCGGGCTGTATCGCGCACAGGCGACACCTAGGCTGGCGACTGAGCGCCCAAATAAAAAGCCCCGGGCTGTGGCCCAGGGCTTTCGTAAAATCGTATCTCGAAGATCGCGGCTTAGAAGCGGCCGTCGTCTTCTTCGTCGTCGTCCTTGCGGGTCGACTTGAGGGAGGAAAGCTTGGCGAACACGGCGTTCGCATCGATTTCCTTTTCCTTCTCTTCTTCGCGTTCGCTGCGGAAACCGCCGAAGCCGATGTTTTCGGCTTCTGCAGCCGGCTGCAGGGATGCACCGAGTTCGGCAGCGGTGGGCAGCGGGCGACCCTTCGAGGCCTTCTCGACTTCAAGGTCGAGATCGATCTGGCTGCAAAGGCCGAGCGTGACCGGGTCCATCGGCGCCAGGTTTGCGGCGTTCCAGTGGGTGCGCTCGCGGATCTGTTCGATGGTCGACTTCGTGGTGCCGACGAGGCGCGAAATCTGCGCGTCCTTCAGTTCTGCGTGATTGCGCACCAGCCAGAGAATGGCGTTGGGGCGATCCTGGCGCTTGGAGACCGGCGTGTAACGCGGGCCGCGGCGCTTGGATTCGGGAACGCGAACCTTCGGCTCGGAAAGCTTGAGCTTGTAGTTGATGTCTTTTTCAGCGCGTTCGATCTCGTCGCGCGACAGCTGGCCGGTGGCGATCGGGTCGAGGCCCTTGATACCCTGCGCTGCTTCGCCGTCTGCAATCGCCTTCACCTCGAGCGGGTGAAGTTTGCAGAACTGGGCGATCTGGTCGAACGAAAGCGCGGTGTTGTCGACGAGCCAGACGGCTGTCGCTTTCGGCATGAGCAGTGTTTGAGCCATAGATATAGTTCCTCTGTCCGTCCGCGCCGGTGTCGCGGGCGTGGGTATCAACCACAATTTCCGGGAATTTATTGCCCTATATTCGATTTGCGTCGGAATTGCAAATCGTCCAGCACCTTACCCTTTGTCTAATTGCGGCCCATGTTCCAAGTGTTAGATATGGGTCAAAGCAGGGAGGAGCACATGTCCGAAAAAATTTATCCGGTCGAGAAAGCCACCAAGGCAAAGGCGCTCATCGACAAGGACAAGTATGACAAGTGGTATGAGGAAAGCATCGAAAACCCGGACAAGTTCTGGGGCAAGCACGGCAAGCGGATCGACTGGTTCAAGCCTTTCACCAAGGTGAAAAACACGTCGTTCAAGGGCAAGGTCTCGATCAAGTGGTTCGAGGATGGCCAGACCAACGTTTCCTATAATTGCATCGATCGGCACCTGAAGACGCATGGCGAGCGCACTGCGATCATCTGGGAAGGTGACAACCCGTATATCGACAAGAAGATCACCTACAACCAGCTCTACGATCAGGTCTGCCGCATGGCGAACGTGCTGAAGAAGCACGGCGTCAAGAAGGGCGACCGTGTCACGATCTACATGCCGATGATCCCGGAGGCAGCCTATGCGATGCTGGCCTGCGCCCGTATCGGTGCGGTGCATTCCGTCGTGTTCGGCGGATTTTCGCCGGAAGCGCTGGCCGGCCGCATCATCGACTGCCAGTCGACATTCGTGATCACCTGTGACGAGGGCGTGCGCGGCGGCAAACCGGTGCCGCTCAAGGAAAATACCGATACCGCTATCCGCATCGCGGCCAAGCAGTATGTCACGGTCAACAAGGTTCTAGTGGTGCGCCGCACCGGCGGCAAGACGAACTGGGCGCCCGGCCGTGACCTTTGGTATCACCAGGAAATCGCCACCGTGAAGGAGCATTGCGAACCGGTGAAGATGAAGGCGGAAGACCCGCTGTTCATCCTCTACACGTCCGGTTCCACCGGAAAGCCGAAGGGCGTTCTGCACACGACCGGCGGCTATCTGGTCTATGCGGCGATGACGCATGAATACACGTTCGATTACCATGACGGGGATATCTACTGGTGCACGGCCGATGTGGGCTGGGTGACCGGGCATTCGTATCTCGTCTACGGGCCGCTGGCGAACTGCGCGACAACGCTGATGTTCGAAGGCGTGCCGAACTTCCCCGATCAGGGCCGGTTCTGGGAAATCGTCGACAAGCACAAGGTCAACATCTTTTACACGGCGCCGACAGCGATCCGTTCGCTGATGGGCGCCGGCGACGAGTTCGTGACGCGGTCGTCGCGGGCCAGCCTGCGGTTACTCGGAACGGTCGGCGAGCCGATCAATCCGGAGGCCTGGAACTGGTATCACGAGGTGGTCGGCAACAAGCGCTGCCCGATCGTCGATACCTGGTGGCAGACGGAAACCGGCGGCCACATGATCACGCCGCTGCCGGGTGCCACAGCGCTCAAGCCGGGTTCGGCGACAAAACCCTTCTTCGGCGTGCAGCCGCAGCTGGTCGATAACGAAGGCAATGTGCTGGAAGGGGCTGCCGACGGCAATCTCTGCATCATCGACAGCTGGCCGGGCCAGATGCGCACGCTTTACGGCGATCACGACCGTTTCGTCGAGGCGTATTTCACCACCTACAAGGGCAAGTACTTTACCGGCGACGGCTGCCGGCGTGACGAGGACGGCTATTACTGGATCACGGGCCGCGTCGACGACGTGCTCAACGTTTCCGGCCACCGTCTCGGTACGGCGGAAGTGGAATCGGCGCTGGTGTCGCACAATCTCGTGTCGGAGGCGGCCGTGGTCGGCTACCCGCACAACATCAAGGGTCAGGGCATCTACTGCTACGTGACGCTGATGGCCGGCAACGAGGGGACGGAGGAGCTTCGCCAGCAGCTGGTCAAGCATGTGCGCCAGGAAATCGGCCCGATCGCGGCACCGGACAAGATCCAGTTCTCGCCCGGCCTGCCCAAGACCCGATCCGGCAAGATCATGCGACGCATTCTGCGAAAGATTGCCGAGGACGATTTCGGGGCGCTGGGAGATACGTCGACACTCGCAGATCCAGGCGTGGTGGATGATCTGATCGCCAACCGGCAGAACAGGTCGGATTGATCCGATAACTCGCGTGGGATGTCAGCGATGGCATCCCACCCGGGACTGGATTTCCTGAACGTCTCGAAGCGAATGGCATACGGTTTCACACGGGATGCCGTCGCGGTCGGCATCGGCCCGGCTATACCCCTCGCACCAGAGGATGACGGCCTCTTCGCAGCTTGAAACGTCCTTGCAGATTTTCGCCTGCGCTCCCCCGCCAAGCAAAACCGCCGCAACCAGTATTACAAATCTCTTCATTTCCACCCCCGAATGCGAGGGTATATCTGCATCCGTGCCCAATTCAACCGGGCGATGCAGGCTCAGTCATCACAGACCTGCGCCATTTTGCGGCCGCCGTCATAGGGCTGGACCAATCCGGCCAGAAGCAGGTCCGAGCCGGCGCTGCGGCCATCTGGCAGCACGACATCGGCGACGATGCGGCCGAAATACTTGTCTCCGGTAATGTTGACGAGCTGGATCGTGGCGGACGCCGCCGTCAGTGCTTCCAGCGCCTGGCGCGCGTCACCACCGGCCTGTCGGATGGAATGACACTTCGACTTCAGCTCCGGCGCATCGATGCCGCGGATGCGGACATAGACTTCCACCGTCTGCTGCGGCCAGGGACGGGCCGCGACCAGGATCGTATCGCCATCAATGACGCGCAGGATCTCGGCAGCAACCGGTCCGGAGATTTCCTCGCGCGCGCTCGCGCCACCTGTAAAGGCACCCAAGAGAACAGCAATGAGCGCGAGATATCTGACCATGAAAGGAATAAATTCCGATCATTGGCTGAAGTCAATAGGAATATTTGCTTACCGCTTTGCCGCTCAGAAATCGATGGCGCGGCCGTTGATTTCCCAGTCGCCGAAGCGGGCGGGATCGGCGCCGCCGCGGCCGCCGAATTCTTCTGGCGTGTCCGCCTTCGCTGCAGCCTGCCGGCGCTCCTCGGCTTCCTTCAGCGCGCGCTGGGCAGCCGGCGAGAGCGGTTTGCTGGGCGCTGCGGTCTCGATCTGCGTTTCGCTGTTGTCGTTGTCGGGCGTCTGCATTTCATTCACCGGATGGTTTATTGAAAGTCTGAGCGAATTCACCACATTATAGGGCGTTCTGAAGATTTCGAAAACCCTTACACGGGTTGAATTGGCAACAGGAGATATGACGATGAATGTGATGCGCACCGCCATGCTTCTGGCCTTCATGACGGCGTTGTTCATGGGCATAGGCTTCCTGATCGGCGGCAAGGGCGGGATGATGATCGCGCTGGTGATTGCGGCCGGCATGAACCTGTTTTCCTACTGGAACTCCGACAAGATGGTGCTGTCTGCCTATCATGCGCAGGAAGTGAATGCGCAGTCGGCGCCGGAATTTTACCTGATGGTGCAATCGCTTGCGGCCAATGCCGGGCTGCCGATGCCGAAGGTCTATATCTACGACAACCCGCAGCCGAATGCGTTTGCGACCGGCCGCAATCCTGAAAATGCCGCCGTTGCCGCCTCGACCGGTCTGTTGCAAAGCCTGACCCATGACGAAGTGGCCGGTGTCATGGCGCATGAGCTGGCGCATGTGCAAAACCGCGACACGCTGATCATGACGATCACAGCGACGCTCGCCGGCGCGATTTCCATGCTGGGCAATTTTGCGTTTCTGTTCGGCGGAAATCGCGGAAACAACAGCAATCCGTTCGGTTTTATCGGGGTGATTGTTGCCATGGTCGTTGCGCCCTTTGCGGCAATGCTGGTGCAGATGGCGATCAGCAGGACGCGCGAATATTCGGCCGACCGTCGCGGCGCCGAGATCTGCGGCAAACCGCTGGCGCTTGCCTCCGCACTCTCCAAGATCGCCGGCACGGCGCGCCAGGTTCCGAATTACGAAGCGGAGCGCAACCCGGCGACGGCGCATATGTTCATCATCAACCCGCTTTCGGGCGAGCGGATGGATAACCTGTTCTCGACCCATCCGAATACGGACAACCGGATCGCAGCTCTTCAGCAGATGACCGGTGAGTTCCGGGGGGACATCGGCGGCGGTGGCTCGACGGGGCAGTCTTCGGCTGCTAGACCGCAGCGAAGCGCGCGCTCCGTTCCGAATTCCGGCTCCGACAGCCGGTGGGGCCGCAGTTCGAACGAACCGCCCAAGGGTCCATGGTCTTGAACGACAAGAAAAACAACAAGCCTTCCAGATCAACTGGCGCGCGGGAAAACCCCACATCCCATGCTCCAGGCTCCCGTCCGGACGCCGGACCGGCAAAGCCGGGGCTCGAAGTCCGCATGACGGCGGCAAAGCTTTTGTCCGCGGCGATCGACAAGAAGATTTCGCTCGATGGTATGCTCGACCTTTCGCATGGCAACCCGGCCTACAAGGCGCTGGGAGATGCCGACCGGGCCCTGACGCGTGCCATCCTGACCACGGCCCTTCGCCATCTTTCGCGGCTCGAAGCGGCGATTTCGTCCATGATCGATACCCCACTGCCGCATGGGGCAAAATCACTGCATCATGTTCTGGTGGTCGCCGCAGCGCAGATCCTGCATCTCGACGTTCCCTCGCATGCGGCAGTCGACTTGGCCGTCGAGCAGGCCAATCGCGATCCGCGCAACCGTCGCTTTGCCAAGCTGGTGAATGCCGTTCTGCGCCGCATGGTGCGCGAAAAGGAAGAGATCCTCGCCGCCACCGCTTCGGTGTCGCCGGTACCGGACTGGTTCCGCAAGCGTCTGGTTGCCGCCTACGGCGAGACCGAGGCCGACAAGATTGCGGAAGCGCAGCTGACGCCGGCCGCGATTGATCTGACAGTGAAAAGCGATGCCAAGGGCTGGGCGGAAAAGCTCGGCGGCAAGCTGTTGCCAACAGGCAGCATCCGCCTCCAGGCTTTCCAGGGATCGGTGACCGGTCTCGAGGGCTTCGAGGACGGTGAATGGTGGGTGCAGGACGTTGCCGCATCCATTCCGGCACAGTTGTTCGGTGACCTCACGGGCAAGCGCATCGCGGATCTGTGTGCCGCCCCCGGCGGCAAGACGGCGCAGCTGGTTGTGGCCGGCGCGCACGTGATTGCCGTCGAGCAATCCGCCAACCGGCTGGCGCGGCTGAAGGAAAACCTGGCACGGCTCGGTCTCGAAGCGGAGCTTTCGAGCGGCGATCTGTTCGAATTCAAACCGGACGAATTGCTTGATGGCGTGCTGCTTGATGCACCCTGCTCGTCCACCGGCACCACCCGCCGCCATCCCGATGTGCTCTGGACCAAGGGACCCGAGGATATCGGCAAGCTTGCCGTGCTGCAGGAACGCATGCTGCGGCATGCGGTGACGCTGGTAAAACCGGGCGGGCTCATCGTGTTTTCGAACTGCTCGCTCGATCCGCTGGAGGGCGAGAAGCTGGTGGCCAAGGTTCTGGCGGATACGCCGACACTGGAACGGCAGCCGGTCAGCCCGAGCGATTGGCCGGGTCTGGAATCCGCGGTTTCCGATCTCGGCGAATTTCGAACCACGCCGGCCATGCTGCCGGGGGATGAGACTTTCGCCGGTGGCATGGATGGCTTCTTCGCAAGCGTGCTGCGCGTCCGGTAAGTCTTTATTCACTATAACCTTTCATAGTTTCGGTTGATCCATAATCGATTCCGGGTGCTCGGGCAGAGCCTCCGGCCCTGCGGAGTATTTCTCGAGTGACGATGCGGCTTGCCGATCGCCGAAGGCTTCTCGCCTTCGGCATGCGGGAGATCTGGCGACGCATTTGTCGCCGGTCCGCCCGCATGCGCCTTGCTCTGACACCGCTGCCGGTGCCGGACAGGCTGATCGTGGCGCCAACCGATCTGCGATCGATCGATCCGTTCATTGCCGAGGAAATTCTTGAGGGGCGCTATCCGCTGGCCGGGCGCGTTCTCGAAACCTATGGTCACTCGCCGTTCCAGGTCGAGCTTCCGTCCAAGGCGTTTGCCGAGCGGCTGCATTCGTTTGCCTGGCTGCGGCATGTTCGCGCCAACAAGACGGAAGAAGCCTGCGATCACGCGCGTGACGTGGTGGCGGACTGGATCACGCTGCATGGCCGTCGCCAGAGGGGCATCGGCTGGGAACCGAGCGTGGTGGCCGAGCGCGTGGTCGCGTGGCTGTCCCACTCGACCGTCCTCTTGCAGGGCGCGGAGGCCGGCTTCTACCGCCGCTTCATGAAGAGCCTGGCGTTTCAGGTGCGCTACCTGCGCAAGATCGCCGGCTGCATTCCCGCCGACGAGACCCGGCTTCGCATCCGCATCGCGCTCGCCATGGCGTCTGTTTCCATGCCTACACGCGCGGCCTTCATCCGTCGCGAAGGTGCGCGGCTCGACCGTGAACTGGAATTCCAGATCCTTGCCGATGGCGGCCATCTCTCGCGCAATCCGCGCTCGATGCTGGATGCGCTGCTCGACCTTCTGCCCTTGAGGCAGACCTATATCAATCTCGGCCATGATCTGCCGCAAAAGCTGATCCCGACGATCGACCGCATCTATCCGGCGCTGCGCTTCTTCCGGCACCAGGACGGCGATCTCGCGCTGTTCAACGGTGCCACGGCGACACCGGCAAGCGAACTGATGTCGGTGCTGCGGTATGACGAAAGCGGTGGCAAGCCGTTCAAGGCGCTGCCGCATATGAACTACCACCGGCTGACGGCCGAAGACACGACGCTGATCGTCGATACCGGCTGGTCGGAGCCGGAATTCTCGCGCACGGCGCATGCCGGTTGCCTCGCCTTCGAGCTCTCGTCGGGCCGCAACAGGTTCATCGTCAACTCGGGCTCACCGAAATTTTCAGGGCGCGGCCACCGCAAGATGGCGCGCTCGACGGCGGCGCATTCGACGCTGACGCTGTCTGAGACGTCATCGAGCCGGATCGCCAAGTCGAAGCTTGCCGGCCCCATCCTCCTTCCCGGCGTTTCGGACGTCACGATCGACCGACGTGACGATGCGCATGGCAACGACTGGCTGCGGGCGACCCATGACGGGTATCTCAAGGAGTTCGGCTATCTCTACCACCGCGAGATCGGCCTCAATACGACAGGCAACAAGATCAAGGGCCATGACCGGCTGTTCGTGCCTGATGGCGAAGAGGCAAGCGACGAGAGACTGGTGGCGGTGGTTCGCTTCCATATTCACCCGGCCATCCGTCTGGTGCGGCGCGACCCGGAAAGCGTGGTCATGCAGGCGAGTGACGGCGAGAAATGGCTGTTTTCGGCGCCGGGTCTCGATGTCATGATCGACGAGGACATCTTCTTTGCGGATGTTTCCGGCCCTCGTCCGAGCCAGCAGCTGGCGATCGAATTTACCCTGCCCGAGGTCACCGAAATCCGCTGGATGCTGCGTCGCGCCGATTAGCCCTGGTTGGAATAGGGTTTCCCTGAAGGGGCAGCTGTGCTAACCGGCGGCCAATCCCTTTTCGCCCTTTTGGGCACCCTCTTTCAGGAGAGACCGATGGCCGTCGCATCCAAGAAAATCCCAGCGCCAGACCGCGTCAAGATCCGCACAGCGCTTCTTTCCGTGTCCGACAAGTCCGGCATCATCGAGCTCGCGAAAGCGCTGACCGAGCAGGGTGTGAAGCTGCTATCGACCGGCGGCACGCACAAGGCGATCGCGGCCGCGGGTCTTGCCGTCACCGACGTCTCCAAGGTTACCGGTTTTCCTGAGATCATGGACGGTCGCGTCAAGACGCTGCATCCGACGGTGCATGGCGGCCTTCTCGCCATCCGCGACGACGAGGAGCATGTCGCGGCGATGCAGAAACACGGCATCGAGAGCATCGATCTTTCGGTCATCAATCTCTATCCATTCGAGGAAGTGCGCGCGGCAGGCGGCGACTATCCGACGACGGTCGAGAATATCGATATCGGCGGCCCGGCGATGATCCGTGCGTCCGCCAAGAACCATGCCTATGTCACGATCGTCACCGATCCCTCCGACTACCCTGCCCTGATAGAAGCGCTGCAGGCCAATGGCGGCGAGACGGACTATGCATTCCGCCAGAAGCTTGCCGCCAAGGCCTATGCCCGCACCGCAGCCTATGACACGGCGATCTCCAACTGGTTTGCCGAAGCGCTCGAGATCGAGACGCCGAGCTACCGGACGATCGGCGGCGTGCTGAAGGAAGCCATGCGCTACGGCGAGAACCCGCACCAGAGCGCCGGCTTCTACGTGACCGGCGAGAACCGCCCGGGCGTTGCCACCGCGACGCTGCTGCAGGGCAAGCAGCTCTCCTACAACAACATCAACGACACCGATGGCGCCTTCGAGCTGATCGGCGAATTTGCGGCCGACCAGGGACCGGCTTGTGCCATCATCAAGCACGCCAACCCCTGCGGCGTCGCAACCGGCTCGACGCTGAAGGACGCCTATCTGCGGGCGCTGGCCTGCGACAGCACATCAGCTTTCGGCGGCATCATCGCGCTCAACCAGCTGCTCGATGCCGAGACGGCGGAAGAGATCGTCAAGCTGTTTACCGAAGTAATCATCGCACCCGAGGTTTCCGACGAGGCGAAGGCGATCATCGCTTCCAAGAAGAACCTGCGCCTGCTGGTGACCGGTGGCCTGCCGGATCCCCGTTCGCGCGGCATCACGGCAAAGACCGTTGCCGGTGGCCTTCTTGTCCAGAGCCGCGACAGCGGCGTGATCGAGGATGTCGATCTGAAGGTCGTCACCAAGCGAGCACCGACGCCGACCGAGCTTGAAGACATGAAGTTCGCCTACAAGGTGGCAAAGCACGTCAAGTCCAACGCCATCGTCTATGCCAAGGACGGCCAGACGGCAGGCATTGGCGCCGGCCAGATGAGCCGCATCGATTCCGCCCGCATCGCCGGCCTCAAGGCCGAAGATGCGGCGAAGGCGATGGGCTGGGCCGAGCCGATGACCAAGGGGTCAGCGGTCGCTTCGGAAGCCTTCTTCCCGTTTGCCGATGGTCTGCTTTCGGCGATTGCTGCCGGCGCAACCGCTGTCATCCAGCCCGGCGGGTCGATGCGCGATGCGGAAGTGATTGCGGCCGCCGATGAGCATGGTGTGGCGATGGTGTTTACCGGCATGCGGCACTTCCGGCACTAATCCGAGCCGAAAACTTTCTATCCGGCCGATCTGTCGGCCGGATAGGGCACGGTCAGAAGCAGGATAAGGCCGGTGCCGAGAAAGACTGTCAGCGTCGCCATACCAAGATGGGCCGAGCCCGTTGCATAGGTGACGATGGAAAATGACAGCGTTGCGAGAAAGCTCGTGGCGCGTCCAGACAGCGCGTAGATGCCGAAATAGCGGCCGGCCTCCGACACATCGATGCTGCGGGCAAGGTATGACCGCGACGAGGCCTGGACCGGGCCGAAGGCGGCACCGATCAGAAGCCCGAACAGAATGTAGGCCTTTTCCGCCGCGGTGCCGAACATACCGCCTGAATCCTCCATGGAAAGCGGCATCAGGCCGAAGAAGACCTCACCCGGGCTGGTGGAAACGATGCCGAGCGTTGCGATCAACAGCAGGACTAGACTTGTAACCACGACAGTCTTTGATCCGAGCACGCGGTCGAGGACCCCGGCGGCGATACAACCGAAGATCGCCACGACATTCAGGATGATGCCGTAGATGCCGATCTCAATGGTCGCCCAGCCGAACATTGCGGCCGCAAACGTGCCGCCGAGAATGATCAGGCCGTTGACGCCATCCTGATAGAGCATGCGGGCAATCAGGAAACGGATGGTGCCGGGGCGATGCTTAAGTTCACGCAGCGTGCCTGCAAGTTCGCGGAAGCCGGAGCCGACGGCCTTTGCGAGAGGCAGGCCTTTCGGGGCGTCCGGCGTGAAGAAGAACATCGGCAGGATGAATAGAAGATACCAGATCGCCGCGATCGGGCCGGTGATGCGCGCGTCCTCGCCGAGCGCCGGATCAAGCCCGAAGAGCGGCGGAATGCCGAGGAGCGTCAGACCCGTTTCCGGATTGGCGGCAAGCAGCGCGACGACCGCGATCAGCACGGTCATGCCGCCGAGATAACCCAGACCCCAGGCGATGTTCGAAACCTTGCCGATATCGGCCTTGGATACGAGGCGCGGCATCATGGAATCGTTGAAGACGATGGAAAACTCCGCCGCGATCGAGGCAAGGATGATGCAGGTCACCGGCAGGGTGAGTGGCGAGCCGGGGGCGGCCTGCCAGAGCATGACGAGGCTTGCGACCTTGATCAGTGCAAAGCTTGCGATCCATGGCTTTCTGGCCCCCGACTGATCGGCGATCGATCCCAGGATCGGAGACAGGATGGCGATGACGACGGAGGATGCCGTCGCCATGTTGCTCCAGGTGGTCTGGGCGGAGATCGGGTCGTCGGTGAGGCGCGCGACGAAATACGGGCCGAAGATGAAGGTGATGACAACCGTGAAGAACGGCTGTGCCGCCCAGTCGAACAGCATCCAGCCCCAAATGCCGCGCCGGCCTGGTTTAGCCGGCGCCTCGTCAATTCCTGTCTCGGCCATCTTCTTTTCCCCGGAGCCCCTGCCCTCAAGTCGACCGTGCGTGTGCCAGATCTCCTAGCAGGCCGGCGGCGACGGAAATCTTCGAGAGGGTCAGATCGCCGCTTTCGCTCAGGCTCATCAGTTCAGCGCCGATGCGATTGACGCGCAGTCGATCGCCAGCGATCCAGGCCTCCACCGGCTTCTTGTCCTTGCGGTGCTCGGTCAAGACGGCAATGACGATGTCCCGGCGGGCCGAGGCGAGCTGTTGAAGGCTGCGCGAAAGCGCCAGGCTTTCGTAATGATCGCTTGTGCCAATCCGCTCGCCGGCCACGATCAGCCGGTTGACGCGGAACGTTTCGGTGACGGCGAAATAGCTCTCGATGGCGCGCGCCATGCTTTCGCCGGTCCGGTCGGCAATCCGCATGATCTCCGGCACGATGACGAGGGCCGATAGCAGGCGTATCTCTTTCACGAGACCGGACGGCGCACCTTCGGCCTCAAGTTCTGCGGCAAGCGGGCCCGTTTCGGCGATGATATCGTCGGTCACGGTGGCGCGCAGCCCCTTGATGGCGGCCCTGAGCCTGGCGATGGCATCAGTCAGTTCCGTCGTGCCGATCTGCGTCTGGAGCGCGAGATAGGTGCCGATGCCGATGATGCGGGTAACCTGGGCGTAGAGATCATTCTGAACCCGGCCGGAGATCTTGCCATCCAGCTGGTCGATTTCGGCCCAGATATTCTCCAGATCGAAGCCGTCGCGAACGAGGAAGAGTGCCTTCACGACATTGGCCGCGGTGGCGCCCGTCATGTCGCTCATCATGTGGATAAAGCCCGGTCCTCCGCGGTTGATGGCTTCGTTTGCCAGCGCCGTCGCGACGATCTCGCGGTGCAGGCGGTGGCCGGCAATATCGGCGGCATAAGCCTTCTGCATCTTCGCCGGGAAATAGGCTTTCAGCACGGATGCGAAATACGGGTCGTCGGGGATGGTGCTGTCGATCAGGGCGTCGAACAGGACGATCTTCGAGTAGGAGACGAGCACGCCGATCTCCGGTCGTGTCAGCGGCCGGCCGCTGGCATAGCGCTCGGCAAGTTCGACATCGTCGGGCAGCGTTTCGACCTTGCGGTTCAGCCGCCCTTCGCTTTCGAGGACCGACATCAGGCGGGCTAGCTGCTCGCGATTGGCGGTACCCTTGCGCTCGACGAGTGAAATCGCCAGTGGCTGAAGGTAGTTGTTGCGCAAGACGAGATGCCCCACGTCTTCCGTCATAGAGGCGAGCAGCGTATTGCGCTTGGCGCGGGTCAGCCTGCCGTCCTGCATGGCCGGATTGAGCGCGATCTTGATATTGACCTCGACGTCGGACGAATTGACGCCTGCGGAATTGTCGATCGCGTCGGAATTGCAGCGCCCGCCGGCCAGCGAATAGGCGATGCGGCCCTTCTGGGTAACGCCGAGATTGGCGCCCTCGCCGATGACGCTGGCACCGACTTCGCCGGCCGTGATGCGGATCGGATCATTGGCGCGGTCGCCCACTTCGGTATCGGTTTCGGACGCGGCCTTGATATAGGTGCCGATGCCGCCGAACCAGAGAAGGTCCACCTTGCTTTTCAGGATCGCCGTCAGGATCTCGAAGGGTGAGGCCGTCATCTTGTCGATACCGATCGCCGCTGCCGCCTGCTTGGTCAGCTTGACGGATTTTTCCGTGCGCGAAATGATCATTGCACCTTCAGACAGCGTCGAGCGGTCGTAATCCTGCCAGCTGGAGCGGGCAAGGGCGAACATGCGGCTGCGTTCGGCGAAGGACTTTTCGATATCCGGATCCGGATCGATAAAGATGTCGCGGTGGTCGAAGGCGGCGATCAGACGGATCTTTTCCGACAGAAGCATGCCGTTGCCGAAGACGTCGCCCGACATGTCGCCGACACCGGCGACCGAGAACGGCGTCGTCTGGATGTCGATGTCCTTTTCGCGGAAATGCCGCTTGACCGCTTCCCAGGCGCCGCGGGCGGTGATGCCCATCTTCTTGTGGTCGTAGCCCGCAGAGCCGCCCGATGCGAAGGCATCATCCAGCCAGAAGCCGGCTTCCTGCGCCAGACCGTTCGCGGTGTCGGAGAAGGTTGCCGTTCCCTTATCGGCAGCGACGACAAAGTAAGGATCGTCCTCATCGATGCGCAGCGTGTTTTCGGGCGGGACCACCTCTCCGTCGATGATGTTGTCGGTAACCGACAGAAGCGTGCGGATATAGGTCTTGTAGGCTTCCTTGCCGGCGTTGAAGAAGGCGTCGCGCGCGGCGGCGGCGGGAAGCATCTTCGGGAAGAAGCCGCCCTTGGCGCCGACGGGAACGATGACGGCGTTCTTCACCTGCTGCGCCTTCACGAGGCCCAGCACTTCGGTGCGATAATCCTCGCCGCGATCCGACCAGCGGATGCCGCCTCTAGCGACCTTGCCGAAGCGCAGGTGAACACCTTCGACTTCGGTGCCGTAGACGAAGATCTCGCGGTACGGGCGCGGTTCCGGCAGGCCGTCGAGCATGTCAGGATCAAGCTTGAACGCCAGCATCGGCTTTGCGCCGCCGTTCTCGTCCACCTGGAAATAGTTGGTGCGAAGCGTTGCGTCGATCGCGTTGACGAAGCGGCGAAGCGTGCGGTCCTCGTCGAGGTTCGGGACGTTGCCGAGCGCTTGCTCGATCGTCTCGTGCAGCTCGGTCAGCTTCCTGATACGGGCTTTTTCGGCAATCTTCGGATCGAACCCGTCGCGGAACAGGCGGAAGACGGAGGCGGAGATTTCCGGATACTTGTTGAGCGTATCGGCGATGTAGGTCTGCGAGTAGACGATGCCGGCTTGGCGCAGATAGCGCGCATAGGCGCGCAGCACGGTCACTTCGCGGGCGGAAAGTCCGGCGAGCAGAACAAGGCGGTTGAAGCCGTCATTGTCGATCAGTCCCTCGAACGCCCTGAGGAATGCGTCTTCGAGCCGCTGTCCCTCGCGGGCGAGATCGATCTCACGGGCACCGTCGAGCTGCAGTTCCATGTCGTGCAGGACGATGAGGTCCGCTTGCGGGCCGGCGTGGATCTCGAATGTCTGCTCGCTGACCACGTGAAAGCCGAGATTTTCGAGAAGCGGCACGCGGCGCGACAGGGAAAGATGCTGGTCGCGGTGGAAGATCTTTAGCGAAACGGTATTGGCATCGTCACCGGGGCGCCGGTAGAAGTCGATGCGGATGGTCTCGCCGGCAGCGCAGGCGGCAATATCGGGCAGGTCGGCAAAGGTCTCTTCCGGCGAAAATGCTTCCTGGAAGGCGCGGGTGACGGAAAGGCGGGGGCCGTCTTCCGCAAGCAATGCGAACCTGTCTTCCCACGGCGTCGCGATAAGGCGCACGGCCTCCTCAAGCTTTGCCTGCGCGACGCGCGGCGTCTTGCCGCCGCTGCGGCCGATAATCATGTGGACGCGGGCAACGCGGGCTTCCGGAAACGCCGGGTAATAGGCCGAGACGTGGCCGTCGAAGATTTCGCAGAGATACGCGCCGACCTTTTCGCGGACGATCGAATTATAATCCTCGCGCGGCACATAGACGATGACAGAAACGAAACGGTCGAAATGGTCGATACGCGGCAGTACGCGGACGCGCGGCCGCTCGCTCAGCTCCATGATCTGTTCGCAGAAGCTCGAGAGAACATCGAGATCGATCTGAAAAAGGTCGTCGCGCGGGTAGGATTCCAGCGTGTTTTCGAGCATGCGGCCCGAATGGCTTTCCGGATCGAACCCGAAATTCTTTTCAATACGGGCGATCTTTGCGCGCAGCAGCGGCACGTCGCGGACGGACTGCGTGTAGGCCGTGGAAGTGAACAGGCCGACGATGCGCAGTTCTCCGACCACATTGCCCTTTTCATCGAAGCGCTTCACCCCGACGTAATCCATATAGGCGCGACGGTGCACGACGGATTTGACGTTGGCCTTGGCGACGATGAGGAAATCCGGGCCGTCGAGGAATTCGAGGATTTCTGGCGTCGTCGTGACCTGATCCTTGCCCTGTCGCAGCACGAGCACATCCGGATCGGACAGGATGCCGAGGCCCCTGCCCTTGCCGCGCTCCACCTTGGCATCGGCGCCCTTGCCCGAATAGGTGTATTCGCGCATGCCGAGGAAGGTGAAATTGTCGTTCCTGAGCCAGTCGAGAAAAGCATACGCCTCGTCGGCATCGGCCTTCTTGCCTTTTTTCGCGTTGACGAGTTGGGCCTGGGCGTCTTTGAGAACGCCGAGCATCGCGGACCAGCCGGTGATGGCCTGGTGCACCTGGTTAAGAACATAGCGGATTCGCTCGACCAGCCCGTCGGCTTGCTCGTCGTTGAGCTGGGGCACATGGATCTGGATCAGGCTGACATGATGGGCCGGGTCGCCGGGTCGCTCGCTCGAGTGAAGCGTCGGCTGCTTGCCGGGTTCGATGACGAGGATCGGATGGACGGCCATCGTGAGGTCGCGATAGGCCGTCGTCACCTCACCCATGACCGAATCGAACAGGAAGGGCATGTTGCGATCGATCACCGTAATGATCGAAACGGGCATTCCATCGGGCTCGACGCCATCGAGTGTCTCGATCGTGACGTCGGCCTTCATGCGCGTCCAGGCTTTCAGCCTTCTGGCGGCATGCCCGGCGCAGAGTGCGAGCATTTCGGGCGTGTAGTTTTCGAGATCGTCACTGCTGGCGCGGCTGAAGATCAGGAAGGGATCGAGATGGTCCTCCATGCCGGAAGCGGCCGCAATCTTGCCCGCCTTCTCGATCTGCTTGTCCCGCTTCGGGTTTTGCCGGCCTGCCATCTGTCTCTCCCTAAATTTTTTCTCAACGTGCGATAAAACGCAGCCAATGTCATTATGCTTTGCCGCGGTGTCTCACCGGTGCTTGCGGCTGGAATTTGTCATAGGCGTGTCACGTCTTGTTGACATGCCGACACAGAGATCCGATCAACGGTTCGATAACGTCGAAAGCAAGCATCATGCAGGGTAATTCAGGCGCGGTCATCGTCATTTCCAGCCATGTGATCCGTGGCTCGGTCGGTAACCGGGCCGCCGTCTTCGCGCTCGAGACCCTGGGATATCCCGTCTGGGCCATGCCGACCGTCGTTCTGCCCTGGCATCCCGGGCACGGTCCTTCGACGCGCCTGACGTTTCCCGAATCGGATTTCGACAAGGCTATAGACGATCTTATCCGGGCGCCATGGCTCGGCGAAGTGAAGGCGGTGCTGACCGGGTATTTCGGAAATGCCGCGCAGCCGCGCGCCGTGGCACGACTGATCGAGGCGCTGCGGAGAAACAACCCGGACCTTATCTATGTCTGCGATCCCGTGATGGGCGATCTCGGCGGGCTCTATATCCCGCAGCCGACAGCCGAAGCGATCCGCGACGAGCTTCTGCCGCTTGCCACCATCGCCACGCCGAACCGATACGAGCTTGCCTGGCTCTCGGGTGCACCGCTCGATGACAACAATGCGATCATGGAGGCGGCAATCGCGCTCGGGCCGCCGCGGATGCTGGTGACCTCGGCGGTGCCGATGATGACCGGCAGTACCGGCAATCTCTATCTCACCGGCAATCATGCGCTGCTGGCTGAACACCGGCTGATCGACCACGCCCCGAACGGGCTCGGAGACCTGCTCTCAGCGGTTTTTCTCGCCCGCGTCATGTCCGGCATGGATGAAGAGAAAGCCCTGCAAACAACGACTGCCAGCGTGTTCGAAGTGCTGGCGCGTTCGGTAAAGCGCGGGGCCAACGAGCTGACGCTGGAAATGGATGCCGCCAGCCTCTCGACGCCGATGGCGATGGTCCAGATGCGCCGGCTCGTGCATCCCCTTAAGAGGCGCAAGCCGTAAGCTCAAAGAGCATGCGCATCCACACAATGGCCGTTGATTCTCGTCTGGCTGCACGATAATCGTGAGCCATGAGCGAATTTCCAGAAAAACTGCTTTCGGGCTACCGTAACTTCATGAGTGGTCGCTACAGCGACGAGCGGGAGCGCTACCGCGCGCTCGCCGATACCGGCCAGAAGCCGCATACGCTCCTGGTTGCCTGTTGCGACAGCCGCGCGGCGCCCGAGACGATCTTCGACTGCGGTCCGGGAGAACTCTTCGTGGTCCGCAACGTCGCCAACATGGTACCGCGCTACGAGCCCGACAGCCAGTTTCACGGGACATCGGCTGCGGTTGAATACGCGGTGCAGGTGCTCGAGATCCGCAATATCGTTGTCATGGGCCACGGCCGCTGCGGCGGTATCCAGGCAGCGCTCGACGCTTCCATGAAGCCGCTGTCGGAGGGGGATTTCATCGGCAAGTGGATGGGTTTGGTCAGGCCTGCGGCCACGCAGATCCAGAGCAACGACCTGATGACCCAGAGCGAGCGTCAGACAGCGCTCGAACGGGTGTCGATCCGCAATTCGATCGCCAATCTGCAGACCTTCCCCTTCGTCCGCGATCTCACGGAAAAGGGAGAACTCGACATTCACGGCGCCTGGTTCGATATCTCGACCGGCGAGTTGTGGGTGATGAACGAGAAGGGCGATTTCACCCGGCCAGACATCAGTGTACCGGCGATCGAGGCCGAGCAGAGCCCGGCCTGATCATTTCAACCGTGTAACGGCTCAGCCGCCGTCGATCTGGGCGCCCATGTATGCGATCGCCTGCTGGTAGACGGTTGCCGCGTTCCAGCCTTGGATGGCGACGAAATTCGGCTCGCCCTGCTGGTAACCGGCGCCTGTACGCCAGCCATGACCCTTGAGGAAGTTGGCGGTCGATGCCAGCGCATCGGCGCGCGAACGGACCATGTCGATATGGCCGTCACCGTCGCCATCGGCGCCGTAGCGGATGACGTTGAGCGGCAGGAACTGCGTCTGGCCGATCTCGCCATGCGCCGCACCCTTTGCAGTGGTGCTGAGATCACCGCGGGCAACGAGCTGCAGGGCAGCGTAAAGCTGTTCGGTAAAGTATGCCGAACGGCGGCAGTCATAGGAAAGCGTTGCGACGGCTGACAGCGTATGCTGGTCGCCCATGTAATTGCCGAAACCGGTTTCCATGCCCCAGATCGCCAGGATCGGACCGGCCGGAACGCCGTAGCGGCGCTCAATCGACGCAAACAGCGCTGCGTTGGATTTCTTCATGGACTTGCCGCGCGAGATGATCGTTGCGCCACCGCGCTTCTTCATGAACTCGTCGAAGGAAAGCTTGAAGCTTTTCTGGCCGCGGTCGGCGCGAATGGTCGGGCGGTTGTAGACGACGTTGGCAAAGGCGCGGTCGAGAACTGCAGGGCTGATACCCTTGGACGGTGCCTGCTGCTTGAAATCGGCGACCCAGCTGTCGAAACCGGCTCCATCATTGCCGCAGGCGGCGGCAAAGGCCGGGGCTGCGGTTGCAAGCGTTGCTGCTGCGATCAATCCTGCCAGAATAGTCTTCATCATGCGGTCAAACCCGTCGAAAGTCCGGATTGCTTGGCCGAAAGCTTCCGGAAGAATTGCGCTATATTCGGCCTTATGACCCCAGTGGCGGATAATCGCAATTCATCTTCCCATGAATAGTTCGTGAAGAGAGACGAATCGAAAAAACCCCGTCATTTCTGACGGGGCTTTCTAAGCGGATTTGCTTAATAAAGTACGTTACTTATTAAGCAGCAACCTTGCGTGGCTTGATCAGACCGCGATTGACCAGAAGTTCGGCGATCTGGATCGCGTTCAGCGCGGCACCCTTGCGCAGGTTGTCGGAGACGACCCAGATGTTGAGTCCGTTTTCGACGGTTGCGTCCTCGCGGATACGCGAAATGTAGGTCGCATCTTCACCGGCGCATTCGAGAGGCGTGATGTAACCGCCGTCTTCGTGCTTGTCGATGACGAGGCAACCCGGCGCTTCGCGCAGGATATCGCGGGCCTGATCGGCGGTGATCTCGTTTTCGAACTCGATGTTGACGGATTCGGAGTGGCCGATAAAGACCGGAACGCGAACGGCCGTGCAGGTGACACGGATCTTCGGGTCGAGCATCTTCTTGGTCTCGGCCAGAACCTTCCACTCTTCCTTCGTGTAGCCGTCTTCCATGAAGCTATCGATATGCGGGATGACGTTGAAGGCAATACGCTTGGTGAACTTCTTCGATTCGACCGGATCGGCGACGAACACGGCGCGGGTCTGGGTGAAGAGTTCGTCCATGCCTTCCTTGCCGGCACCGGACACCGACTGGTAGGTGGAAACGACGACGCGCTTGATCTTGGCAAAGTCGTGAAGCGGCTTCAGCGCGACGACGAGCTGGGCCGTCGAGCAGTTCGGATTGGCAATGATGTTCTTCTTGGAGAAACCGACGATGGCGTCGGGGTTCACTTCCGGAACGATCAGCGGCACTTCCGAATCGTAGCGCCAGGCGGACGAGTTGTCGATGACGACGCAGCCCTGCGCACCGATCTTCGGCGACCACTTCTTGGAGGCATCGCCGCCGGCGGACATCAGGCAGATGTCGGTATCGGAGAAATCGTAGTTCTCGAGGTTGGACACCTTGAGCGTCTTGTCACCGAAGGAGACTTCCGTGCCCTGGCTGCGGGCGGAGGCGAGTGCGACGACTTCATCAGCCGGAAAACCACGTTCGGCCAGAATGTTCAGCATTTCCCTGCCGACATTGCCGGTTGCACCGGCGACTGCGATCTTGAAACCCATTTCTTTGCTCTCTTTCTGTCTCTCCTCGGTTTTCTGAGGGGGAAGCCCGTGTCGTGCGCGACGCGGTGTTCCTTGTCCCCGGCCGTACCGGGGAGAGAGCGGTGGCCAGAGACGTCAGACGATAATTTTCGTCGTCGTTTTGGCCGTGGTTTTGTCGGAAACCGAAAGGGCAACATCCAGCCGCCCGGCAGATACTGCCAGGTCATCACACGCAGCAAAGCGAAAGTCGCGGCGAAGCATGGACACTCCTTTTCCAACGCTGCTCATAAAAGATTTTGCCACAGAGTCAAGGTTGATGCGATCGGACATCGGCGCCGTTATCACGTTTCTGTCATTGCACTGTCATCGCATGGGGCTATCCCCGAACCTCTATGCGACGCAACGACGGGGGTTTTCCATGCGTATGCTTCTTGCTGCCTTTGCAGCCACCACAATTCTTTCCGGCGGCATGCAAGCCGCCCACGCCGCGAACGTCTTTCCGCTTGATCGGGCGACGATCCTGACCGGCTCTCCATTCGATTTCAAGGTCGAGTTCAGCTCGGTCGTGAAGCCTGAGGACGTCAAGATCACCGTCAACGGCCAGGACTACAAGTCCGTGTTCGGCAAGGATGTCGAGTTCGTTGCAGAAGAGAAGAACAAGGACAAGGTCCTCGGTTCCGCCGTCGTGCTGCGCGCACTGACGATCGCGAATGCCGGCGACTACAAGGTTGAGGTGTCTGCTGGTTCGGAAACCAAAAGCGTGACCTGGAACGTCTACGGCACCGCGGCGCAGCCAAAGGCCAAGAACGTGATCTTCCTGATCGGTGACGGTCTTTCCGTGGCGCATCGCACCGCTGCCCGCATCATGGCCAAGGGCATGACCGAGGGCAAAGCGAACGGTCGTCTCGCGATGGACGACATCCCGCCGGCAGCCCTTATCGGGACGTCTGCGACGGACGCCGTCGCCACCGACAGCGCCAACACGATGTCGGCCTATATGACCGGCCACAAGACAGCCGTGAACGCAATCGGCGTTTATGCCGACCGCACGCCTGACTCGATGGACGATCCGAAGGTTGAAACATACGCGGAAGCGGTCCGCCGCCAGACGAAGAAGTCGATCGGCATCGTCACGACCGCAGAAGTTCAGGACGCAACACCCGCAGCCGTCGTCGCCCATACCCGCAAGCGCGGCGACAAGGCGGAAATCAACGGCATGCTGTTCGACGTCAAGCCGGACGTCCTGCTCGGCGGCGGTTCCGCCTACTTCCTGCCCCAGGCGACGCCTGGATCCAAGCGCAAGGACGACAAGGACTATATCGCCCTGTTCAAGGACGCCGGCTACATGCTTGCGACCAGCAAGGCTGAACTGGCAACGGCATCCGGCACCAATACCGGCAAGATCCTCGGCCTGTTCCACACCGGCAACATGGACACGACGCTTGACCGCGAATTCCTGAAAAAGGGCACGACGGCGAAGTTCCCGGATCAGCCGGGCCTCGTCGACATGACCAAGGTCGCGCTCGACACGCTGTCGAAGAACCCGGACGGCTTCTTCCTGATGGTCGAAGCTGCCAACATCGACAAGATGTCCCATCCGCTGGACTGGGACCGCGCCGTCGTCGATACGATCGAATTCGACAAGGCAATCGCCGCAGCCCGCGAATTTGCCGACAAGAACCCCGACACGCTGATCATCGTCACCGGCGATCATACCCACGGTGTTTCGATCATCGGTACGGTCAACGATGAAAAGCCGGGCGACGACATGCGCGAAAAGGTCGGGACCTATGCCGAGGCAGGCTTCCCGAACTATATGGACGAGAACAAGGACGGTTATCCTGACAAGGTCGATGTGACCAAGCGCCTGTTCCTGAACGCCAATAACGGCCCTGATCATTACGAGACATTCCGTCCGAAGCTCGACAATCCCTTCGTTCCCGCCATCCAGAACGAAAAGAAGGAATATGTCGCCAACGAAGCCTACAAGGATGTCCCAGGTGCCGTTCTCGTGACCGGCATCATCCCGAAGAGCGCTGACAGCGGCGTCCATGCGGTTGACGACGTGGTGCTTCAGGCTGCCGGCCCGGGTTCGGAAGGCTTCCGCGGCTACATGGAGCAGAGCGACGTCTACAAGGTTCTCGCGGAAACTTTCGCGCTGGGCGCCAAGCAGACCAACTAATCAGACCTATCGGGCATGAACGACAAGACTGAAAGAGGGGGCATGTCCTGTGGCATGCCCCCTGTCCAATGAGATATCGCGGGACTTGAAGATATGACTCACCTGCTGGATGATGACTGTGATCAACGCGGGAGAGTGATCATGGGAGCGCTCGAGATGGTCGATCGTCGCCAGATGCTCAAGACCTCGCTCGGCATCATTGCCGGCCTGCCGCTGCTGATATCAGGAGCAATAGCCCGAGCGGAAAACGGGCTTTCCTTCGACGAGCTCTATGGCAAGGTCAGCGTTCTCGGGCTGGAATTTTCCGACAAGGTCAAGCGGCTGAACGGCCAGGAGATCGCCATGCGCGGTTTCATGGCGCCACCGCTGAAGGCGGAAGCCTCGTTCTTTGTTCTGACCGAAGTGCCGATGTCGATCTGCCCGTTCTGCTCCACCGATGCGGATTGGCCGGACAATATCGTCGTTGTCTATCTCGATGAGAAGCAGACATTCACCCAGCCAAGCCAGACGATCGAGGTGCGCGGCACGCTCGAGATGGGCTCGTGGACCGATCCGGACACCGGCTTCGTGAGCCTGCTGCGGATCCGACAGGCGGAATACGGTACGGTCTGACGATATGATGCCTCTGAAGGTGCAATCTCTCGCCGTCTCGTTTCCCGGTCTGGCGACACCGGTTCTTTCCATCGACGCCCTTGAGATCGCTGCCGGCAGCCGGGTTGCGCTCACGGGCGGGTCGGGTTCCGGCAAGAGCACGCTTCTCAATATCATTGCGGGGCTCGAGCGTGTTCGCACCGGTGAGGTCATCTGGGGTGGGCAGGATATTGCCAGACTGTCGGAAGGCCGGCGAGACCTTTGGCGGGCCGAAAATGTCGGCCTGGTGATGCAGGATTTCCATCTGTTTGCGGGCCTCTCCGCGCTGGATAACGTGCTCTTGCCGGCGAGGCTTTCGCGGGTTGCGACCCTAAATCTGGTGAAAAGAGCGCATGAGCTGATCGAGACCGTGGGGTTGAAGCGAACCGGTCAGTCCGTCGAGACTATGTCGCGCGGCGAGATGCAGCGGGTGGCGATTGCCCGGGCGCTGCTGCGCAAGCCGGGTATCATAATTGCCGACGAGCCGACGGCAAGCCTCGATGTCGAAAACGGCGAGGCGGTCGGGGATCTGCTTCTGTCGGTCGCGGCCGGTGCCGGCAGCACGCTCGTTGTGGCGACGCACGACCAACGCATGATCGAACGCCTCGACCGGCGCATCGTGCTCAGGAGCGGGTGCATCGTCGGCGATGATGTTGTCGGGAAGGTGCCGGTATGATCCGTTTTATTGTCGCCGACCTGCGGCGTCTCTGGCTGGGCTGCGCCGTCGTGGTGCTTCTGGTTGCCTTAGCTACGGCGCTCGGGGTTGCCGTGACCCTGCAGGAACGGTCGCTGCGTCTCGGAAGTGCGCGTGCCGCCGACAAGTTCGATCTCGTGATCGGCGCCTCCGGCAGCGAAACGCAGCTGATCCTCTCCTCGATCTTTCTCCAGCCCGCGCCGCTGCCGCTGGTCGATGGAGAGCTACTTTCGAAACTTGCCGCCGATCCGCGCGTCGCCTGGGCAGCTCCCGTCGGTTTCGGCGATTCCTTTGCCGGCTATCCGATCGTGGGAACGACGACGACGCTTGTGACCAGCACGACGCCAGGCTTTGGCGAGGGGCGCTTGTTTGCCGCGGAAGGCGAAGCGGTTCTCGGCGCTTCCGTCACTCTTCCGGTCGGCGCCGTCGTCAAGCCGATGCATGGAACAGCCGAAACCGGTGGTCCAACCCATACGGACATCGCATACAAGGTCGTGGGCAAGCTGAAACCTACCGGCACGCCTTGGGACCGCGCCATTCTCGTGCCGATCCAGGCCGTATGGCATGTCCATGGTCTCGGCGACGAACCTGAGCACGAGGACGGAGGCACGGAGCCTGCGGCAACTGTCGCCCCTGCCACCCATGACGAAGACCATCACCACGGCGGCATCGATCCGGATGCGCCGATCGTTGAGGATTTCGGCGCTGATACCCCCGGCCTGCCGGCCATTTTGGTCAAACCGAAGTCGATTGCCGACGCTTATCGCCTGCGTCAGGCCTATCGCGGCAATGGCACGGTGGCGGTCTTTCCCGGCGAGGTGCTGACCGGCCTTTATGCAACGCTTGGCGATGCGAAAATGGTGTTGAGTGCGGTCGCTGCGGGATCTCAGGCTCTTGTCGCGGCGGCACTGGTGCTGGTGACGGTGATCCATGTGGGGCAACGGCGCCGGCAGATCGGCGCGCTGCGCGCGTTCGGGGCACCGCGCGGCGCCGTCTTCCTGATCGTGTGGCTGGAGCTGCTTCTCCTGGTTGCGCTTGGCATCGGGCTCGGCTTCGTCTGCGGGCTACTGGGGGCGCAGTTCGGCGCCCATCTGTTTACCGCGAAAAGCGGGGTCATCCTGCCGGTCGGGTTCACGAGAGACGACGTACGTCTGGCACTTTTTCTGCTGGGCTTTGCAGCGGTCCTTTCGGCCGTGCCGGCACTTCTTGCCTATCGGCAGTCGCCCGCCCAGGCGCTTCGCTCCTGACCATTCCGAGCTACGTCATTAGACGAAAGTCATAAGCCGAAAGCATGTCTCATCCGGCGTGCCAAATTCTGTCACTCTGCAACGATTGCGCTAACCTGTCTGGCCGAGGAGGAGAATGGCCGGACAGGAAGGCACGGAGTTCATCTTGTTGGGAGGACGACAATGGCACACGTCGCAACGGCAGCCCGGACGAAGGCTAGCCCCATGACGCGCGAGGAAAAGAAGGTCATCTTCGCCTCGTCGCTGGGTACCATTTTCGAATGGTATGATTTCTATCTCTACGGAACGCTTGCCGTCATCATCGGCCGGCAGTTCTTTTCGGCGTTTCCGCCCGCCACGCAGGCCATCTTTGCACTGCTGGCCTTTGCTGCAGGCTTTCTCGTCCGCCCCTTCGGCGCACTGGTCTTCGGACGGCTCGGCGATCTTGTCGGACGCAAATATACCTTCCTTGTCACGATCGTGATCATGGGCCTATCGACATTCTTTGTCGGTCTTCTGCCGAGCTACGAGCAGATTGGTGCAACGGCGCCCATCCTTCTCATCGCGCTGCGCATGTTGCAGGGCCTGGCGCTTGGTGGCGAATACGGTGGTGCTGCTGTCTATGTGGCGGAGCACGCCCCGCCCGGTCGCCGCGGATTTTACACGGCCTGGATTCAGACGACGGCGACGCTTGGCCTGTTGCTGTCGCTCGCCGTCATCGTGACGCTGCGCGTCAACATGGGTGAAGAAGCCTTTGCCACAAGCTATCCGGTCATATTCGGTCTGCTGGGCGGCTGGCGCATTCCGTTCCTCGGATCGGCACTGCTGCTTGCCGTCTCCATCTACATCCGCTTGCAGATGAACGAGTCCCCCGTCTTCCAGAAGATGAAGGAAGAAGGCACCCGTTCGAAGGCACCGCTGACGGAAGCCTTCGGCACCTGGAAGAACGGCAAGATCGTGCTGATCGCACTGTTCGGTCTTGTCGTCGGCCAGGCGGTCGTCTGGTATACCGGCCAGTTCTACGCGCTGTTCTTCCTGCAGAGCATCCTGAAAGTCGACCTTCTGACGGCGAACGTACTGATTGCCTGGTCGCTTCTTCTCGGCACACCATTCTTCCTCGTCTTCGGTGCGCTGTCTGACCGCGTGGGCCGCAAATGGGTCATTCTGGCAGGCTGCGGGCTCGCAGCGGTCACGTACTTCCCGCTGTTCCACGCATTGACCAATACCGCCAATCCGACCTACGCGGCAGCGATCAAAAACGTCCAGATCCAGGTTTCGGCGGATCCGGCGACATGCGGATCCCTGTTCGACCCGGTTGGTATCAGAACCTTCACGCAGCCCTGCGACGTCGCGCGACGCACGTTGTCGCAGCAGGCGTTTACCTACACGCTGGTGCCAGCAGCCGCCGGTGCGCCAACCACGGTCAGCGTGGCGGGCACGGACGTTCCCGTTGCCAATGTGACGTTGCCGGACGGCAAGACCGAAACCTTCGCGCAGCGTCTCGGCCCGGCCAGCGTGGCAGCCGGCTACCCTGCCGCCAACGATGCTGCCAAGGTGCGTGTCGATGGCTTCTTCGCGGTGTTCGGCAATGCCCAGGCTTTGACGGTCATCGCCATTCTCTGGGTCATGGTCGTCTATGTGACGATCGTCTACGGCCCGATCGCCGCGGCGCTGGTGGAGTTTTTCCCGACACGCATCCGCTATACCGCCATGTCGCTGCCGTATCACATCGGCAACGGCTGGTTCGGCGGGTTGCTGCCGGCCACCTCCTTCGCGATCGTTGCCTCGACCGGGGATATCTACGCCGGCCTCTGGTACCCGGTCGGCTTTGCCGTTCTCACGATCATCATCGGCGCGGTCTTCGTGAAGGACCGGCGCAATATCGATCTTAACGACTGATCAGTCAGCAAAAAGAAGGGCCCGGCGGAGACGTCGGGCCCTTTTTCGTTTCAGGGAAGTGGTCCCCTCGCGGGATGCCTCAGGCCGAAAGACCGGCAAATTCCTTGAGGATGGCGTCGCCCATGTCGCCGGTGCCGACTTGGCGGCAGCCGTCGGCCATGATGTCGCCGGTGCGGATGCCCTGGTCGAGAACGTTGGCGATCGCCTTTTCCAGGTTGTCGGCTTCAGTGATCATGTTGAACGAATAACGCAGGCACATGGCAAAGGACGCGATCATGGCGATCGGGTTGGCAATGCCCTTGCCGGCAATATCCGGTGCCGAACCATGGACCGGCTCATAAAGCGCCTTGCGCTTGCCGGTCTTGCCATCGGGGGCGCCGAGGGACGCGGACGGCAGCATGCCGAGCGAACCCGTCAGCATGGCCGCAACGTCGGACAGCATGTCGCCGAACAGGTTGTCGGTGACGATGACGTCAAACTGTTTCGGGGCGCGAACCAGCTGCATGCCGCCGGCATCGGCCAGCATGTGGTCCAGCTTCACATCGGAATATTTCGCCTTGTGGATTTCGGTGACGACCTGGTTCCACAGCACGCCCGACTTCATGACGTTGCGCTTTTCCATGGAGCACACGGCATTCTTGCGGGTGCGCGCCAGTTCGAAGGCAACGCCTGCGATGCGTTCGATCTCGTAGGTGTCGTAGATCTGGGTATCGATGCCGCGCTTCTGGCCGTTGCCGAGATCGATGATTTCCTTCGGCTCACCGAAATAGACGCCGCCTGTGAGTTCGCGGATGATCAGGATGTCGAGCCCGTCCACCAGTTCGGGTTTCAGCGAAGAGGCGGCGGCAAGCGCCGGATAGCAGATGGCGGGGCGAAGATTTGCGAAAAGCTCCATGTCCTTGCGCAGGCGCAGCAGACCAGCTTCCGGGCGAACCTCATAGGGAACACTATCCCATTTCGGACCGCCGACGGCGCCGAACAGGACGGCATCGGCCGCCATCGCTTTTTCCATATCCGCGTCGGAAATGGCGGCGCCATGCGCATCATAGGCGCAGCCGCCGACCAGACCTTCGTCGGTGACGAAATCGGCACTCATGGCGTCGTTCATATGGGCGATGATCTTGCGCACTTCGCCCATGGCCTCTGGACCGATGCCATCACCGGGAAGCAGGAAAAGGTGTTTTGCCATTGTGCAGATGTCCTTGATTGTTCAGGCGGCGGTTGGGCAGCTGTTTCAGGAAGCGCCGGCACCGATGCGTGCGGTCACTTCGATCTCGATTTTCATTTCAGGGGTGGTGAGGCCGCAGACGATCATGGTCGCTGCCGGACGGATGCTGGCAAATGCCGATCCGACGACCTCGACCACAGAATCGTAATCGGCCATGTCGACGAGATAATAGCGCACGCGGACAACGTCCTTCAGGCTGCTGCCGGCTTCGCCAAGCGCTTTTGCGATAGTGGCGAGCGCGTTGCGGGTCTGGTCAGCGACATCGTCAGGCATCACCATCAGGGCATAGTCATAGCCCGTCGTGCCAGAGACATAGACCATGTCACGGTCAACAACTGCGCGGGAATAGCCGATCCGCGCTTCGAACGGTGATCCGGAGGAGATATGCGTGATCATCTGATAACCCTCAGAGCCAGGGGCGGTCCGTGCTGTTCTTGTCCTCGAAACTCGAGATCACGGCGTCGCTCTTCAGCGTCGATGCAATATCGTCGAGACCTTCGAGAAGGATCTGGCGGCGGCCGGGGTCGATGTCGAAATGCAGCGAGCCGCCATCCGGGCCGGTGATCTTCTGTGCTTCGAGATCGATCGAAATGACGGCATTGGAGCCACGATCCGCATCATCGAGCAGCTTTTCGAGATCTTCCGGAGATACGATGATCGGCAGGATGCCGTTCTTGAAACAGTTATTGTAGAAAATATCGGCAAAGCTGGTCGAGATCACGCAACGGATGCCGAAATCGAGAAGTGCCCAAGGCGCGTGCTCACGCGACGAGCCGCAGCCGAAATTGTCGCCAGCCACCAGGATCTTGGAATTGCGATAGGCCGGCTTGTTCAAGATGAAATCCGGGTTTTCTGACCCATCCTGATTGTAGCGGGATTCTGCAAACAGTCCCTTGCCGAGACCGGTTCGCTTGATCGTCTTCAGGTAGTCCTTGGGAATGATCATGTCGGTGTCGATGTTGACGACCGGAAGCGGCGCTGCGACGCCTGTGAGTTGCGTGAACTTGTCCATGATCTGCCTCCAAGGGAGTTGTCGTGAAGGCCAAATAAAGCAATTTGCCACCGATTTGAAGGGCATTATGCCTTCAACCGGTACTCCGCTGCGCCAGAGCGCGCAGGCGGAGCGAACATGATGACGCTAGAGGTCGATGATGGTACCGCGGCCGTCGTTCCACACACGGATATCACGGCTGGCCGGCTTTGGTCCGAACGATTTCGCTCGCACGGGTACAGGGTTCAACCTGGTCGAGATCGCCCTACCAATTGAAAGAAGGACGAGAATGCCGGCAAATGCGACGGTCAGAGACGCTGTAAAGAGCGCCGCCATGGCAAGCACCGCAATAGCTGAGGCGACGACGAAAAATGCACGAATGTTTTGCATGGATCATACCTTTCAACGTCTGAAATGTGGGACCGGCGGGCCTCGCTTACAAGTGGTTTCGCGACCTCCTGTCTTGCCGAGGGCCAAAAAGCTTGTCACAACCACGTTATGACTTTTCCCAATGATTACATGGTCCCGAAGCGATGGCCGCTTTGATCCGGCGCTCGCTCCTGAGCGTTCCCGCGAGCAACACCCGTGCGCTTTCGAAAATCCCGCAGCTCGACTGCGACGGCGTGATTTTCGATCTGGAGGATTCCGTGGCCTCCGGGCAGAAGGCGGAAGCGCGGGATAACCTCCGCAGAAGCTTTGCCGAGCTGAATTCCGATGGTCTCGAGACGGCTATCCGGATCAATCCGCTCACAAGCGAATTCGGTCCTGCGGATCTCGAGCTCATCGTCGAACTTCTGCCGGATGCGGTGGTCATTCCCAAGGTTGAGCATGCGGACGACGTCCGGGTGATCGCCGAGCGCCTTTCTCAGGCGGGCGTGCCGGAGAGGGTCTCTATCTGGGCGATGATCGAAACGCCGCTCGGCGTCCTCAACGCAGCCGAAATCTCGAGCGTGGGCGGACGGATCAAATGCCTCGTCGTGGGGCTCAACGATCTCCGCAAGGCAACGGGTGTTTTGCCGCAGCCGGGGCGGGCCAATCTCATACCCTGGCTGATGCAGGTCGTGCTGGCGGGCAGGGCCTATGGTGTCGATGTGATCGACAGCGTGTTTAACGATTTCAAGGACGAAGCCGCGTTCGAAGCCGAGTGCGCCCAGGGCCGTGCCATGGGATTTTCCGGCAAGATGCTGATCCATCCGGCGCAGATCGACGCGGCCAACCGTCATTTCGGTCCTTATGATGATGCGCTTGAAGAGGCACGCGGCATCATCGAGGCCTTCCGCCAGCCGGGAGCCGAAACGCTCAACGTCATCAACCTCGACGGCCGCATGGTCGAGCGTCTGCATCTCGAAGATGCGGAAAAGCTCGTCGCCAGCGCGGCGGTCATCGCCAACAGAAAGAGAAAGCAATGAAAGTATATCGTTTCATCACCGGTCCTGACGATGCCGCCTTTTGTCACCGGGTGACGGCGGCGCTGAACAAGGGCTGGGAACTCTCCGGTTCGCCAAGCTACGCCTTCAACGGCAAGACGGGCGAGATGCATTGCGGCCAGGCCGTGATGAAGACCGTAGAAGGCAAGGAATACAGCCCCGACATGAAGCTCGGCGAGCAGTAAAGCTCAGCCGAGGTCTGTAAGCCGGCGCTGGATCAGCGCTGGCTTGCTTCCTCGGCGCTCGCCTCGATGCGCTCCATGTCGTCGTCACTCAGGCCGAAGTGATGGCCGATCTCGTGGATAAGGACGTGGGTGATGATATCGCCCAGCGTTTCCTCATTCTCCGCCCAGTAATCGAGGATAGGCCGGCGATAGAGCCGGATGCGATTGGGCAGTTCGCCGGTTTCCACCGTAAACCGTTCCGAAATGCCACGTCCTTCGAACAGGCCCAGAAGGTCGAACGGCGTTTCCAGCGCCATGTCTTCGAAAACGTCGTCGTCCGGAAATTCTTCGACCTCAATGGTGAGGTTCGTTGTAAGTTTGCGGAATTCGTCCGGAAGGTGGCTGTAGGCTTCTAATGCCAGCGACTCGAACGTGCTGATCGTCGGCGCATGGCGATCCTGCCAATCATCGGTCTGGTCAATGCGGGCCATGGGATCTCCTTCCAACTCAGGCACATATAATACCTGAAGCAGCTATTTCGAGAAAAGAATCATTGCGATAGCTTTTAGAGGAAAAGATTCCTGATCGGGAGCTGTTGACTCTTTGCCACGTGTCTGGAATCCATAAGAACATAAAGCGAACATTATCGATGGAGTTAACGCCATGGCCAAAGGTGCCTGGGCGCGGGAGAGACTTTTGCCCTGCGCAAGCCGATCTCGGAAACGGAAAGCGGTCGGCGAGCTTGCTCGTGATGCTCGCGTCTGGTCTGGATTGGAACCCGCATGACCGCCTGTTTTCGATCCGCTCTAGCGTATGGACAGAGGCGTATTCTGACACTCGTGTTCCCGCGTCTGTCAACCGACAGAATCGCGCGCCGCCGCTGGGGTATGGACTGGCGGTCGTCCCGCCATCACGACCATCCACCGATCGTCTTTGCCGGGCGCCACGCCGACAGGATGTGCCTGACAGTGCTCGACGCGGCCGCCGAACGCCTTAACCTGAAGCTGGGGCAGGGCGTTTCAGAAGCGCGAGCTATCTTTCCGGAGCTCGACGTGATGGACGAAGACGATGATGCCGACGCGGCGCTTCTGATGGCGCTCTCCGACTGGTGCGACCGATATACGCCACTGGTGACGCTAGAAGGGCGCAACGGGCTCTCTCTGGATATCACGGGCTGTGCGGATTACGGTGGCGGAGAGCAGGGCTTGCTCGGCAATGCCTCCCGCAGACTCCGTCAGATGGGTTTCGACGTCAAAGGGACACTCGCATCTTTTCCGGGCGTGTGGAGCGATTCTGCTTCTGCCGCGGACGGAACCTGTGGCGGCGCGTTGTTTCGATCGAGTGACGTCCGAGCCTTTTCAGAGATATCGCAGCGACACAGCAGCCGGTTAGGCATCACTGCCTCCGATCACGGATCGTTGATAAGGGGGTTATGATATGTCAATTACCGGGCTGGATTCTTTCTTGACATCGCTTGTCCTCTTTTGCAAAAAGTCTGTATCGAGGTCAATGTTCTCCAGGTCGATCCAAAATGCTGGTTTGCAGTTGCAATTACATCACCGAAAGGGAGATCAAGGATACGATCATCCAACTCCTCACTGAGGACTGTTGGCAGCTGATCGTTCCCATCAAGGTCTACCATGCGATGGAAAAACGCGGCCGTTGCTGCGGTTGCTTTCCCAATGTCGTCGATCTGATCATCAAGACCACTGAAGAATATCACGCCCAGCGGCACTCGACGGAAGCTGACGTGATCGTCTATATGTCGCGCTTGAAACAACTCCACGAAGAAAACAGGAGAGCGGACATTGAAAGGCGACTTACAGGTCATCGAGCGGCTTAACGAGGCACTCTTCCTCGAACTTGGCGCTGTGAACCAATACTGGCTGCACTATCGTCTCCTGCATGATTGGGGTTTTACCAAGCTTGCCAAGAAGGAGAGGGCCGAATCCATCGAAGAGATGCAGCATGCCGATCGCCTGATCGACCGCATCATCTTTCTCGAGGGTCATCCGAACCTTCAGACGCTGGCACCGCTTCGCATCGGCCAGAACGTCAAGGAAGTTCTCGAAGCCGATCTGGCTGGCGAATACGATGCCCGCACCGCCTACAAGGCGTCGCGTGATATCTGTCACGCCGCCGGCGACTATGTCTCCATGAAGCTTTTCGAACAGCTGCTGATGGATGAGGAAGGTCATATCGACTTCCTGGAAACGCAGCTCGAACTTCTCTCGAAGATCGGCGAAGAGAGATACGGCCAGCTCAACGCGGAATCAGCCGACTCCGCTGAGTAAAGCTCAAATCATCGACACTCTATCGCTCGAGCCCGGTGGAAGATGCTTTCACCGGGCTTTGCTTTATCCGACCAGCGCTAACCGGACGTGCAATCAGCCTGCCGGCGCGAGGTGGGCAAATTCGGCGACGACCCTGTCATAGACCGCGCGCTTGAACGGCACGATCAGGCCGGGCAGATCCTGCATCGGCTTCCATTCCCAGGCATCGAATTCAGCCGTATGGCCTCCCGGCGGCGGGTTGATGGCGATCTCGCTTTCATCGCCGTCAAAGCGGAAGGCAAACCAGCGCTGCGTCTGGCCGCGATACTTTCCCTTCAGTCCGATACCGATCAGGTGTTCCGGAAGATCGTAATTGATCCACTCGCCGGCTTCGGCAAGCAGCGCGACGGAACGCATGCCCGTTTCTTCGTACAGTTCACGATAGGCGGCGGGCAGGGGATCTTCGCCCTTGTCGATCCCGCCCTGCGGCATCTGCCACAGTTGCGGAGACCCGTCGAATTCGCTGTTGCCGGCAGCAATGCGGCGTCCCGCCCAAACGAGGCCCTCGCTGTTGAGCACCATGACCCCGACGCAGGGACGATAGGGAAGATCGTCCGCTTTCACCGGTTTCTTGTGATCCTTGGCCATATCATTCCCCTTGCTTCAAGGTGCCACGCTCTCGCGGGCAAGCGTCGATACACCGACGATTTCTACACCGCGTTGCGAGGCTTCGTCGGCCCATTTGCGGATCGCCGCGATGCTCTCGTCGAAGGCGGAGGCGATGCCGATTGCCGTTCCCTTGCGTTGGGCTATCCGCTCCAGTTCGTCAAGTTTCTTGAGGATCGCGTCGGATTGAAGCTGACCGTCCAGGGTCAGGTCACCGAAGGCGTGCGGCAGTTGCATCGCCTTTGCCAGCACCTCCGTCTTCGACTGGGCCGAGGTGCCGTCATCGAGGAACAGCAGGCCGCGGGAGGCCATGTCGCGCAGGACAGGCTCAAGCGCCTTGACGTCGGAGAGATAGCGGCCGCCCTGGTAGTTCATGATCCCCGTATAGTTGGTGATCTCGCCCATCGCCACGTGCAGTCGCTCAAGGTTCTTTGCGGCAGGATCCTTGACGAGAAGTGTGCCTGGTCCAGGGTCGTTGGCCGGATAGTCGTAAGGCTCGAACGGGACCTGGATGATGATTTCGTGGCCCGCGCGGCGCGCTTCCTGCATCCAGCGCTGCAGGCTGTTGCCGCTTGCAGCAAGGCCTAGCGTTACGCCTGGCGGCAGTTGCTGGATGGCGCGCTGGGTGCCCGTCTGGCTGAGGCCGAGGCCACCGACCACGATCGCGATCCTTGTGCCGCGGGCGCCGGACCAGGGTCGTGCATACTGATCCATCGGTCGCATGCCATCCTCGCCGAGGATCGGCAGTTTGCCGTATTCCGTGTCTTCCAGAAGAGACGTATTCGGCTCTGCCGCAAATCGCGGGTCCTGGCCAATTCTCTGGGCATTGATAAGGACGGGACCGTTTCCATCCCTTGCGCGCGGCGTGTATTTTGTCACGACCGAGCCGTCCGCCATCCGGTTCTGCTCAATGGTCGCGCCGGAATTCGGATTGGACCGGGGCATGCCGTTGGGGTTGGCATTTTCGGGAGAAACTGCATCATCGGCAGGTGTCTTGGGGGCGATCGCCGTGGAGGAGGGGGGCTCGCTCGAGGCGATGCGCTCAAGCTGAGGGTCGTTTCGCATCGCATAGATCGACAAGCCGACGACGGCAATCACGCCGATGCTTCCTAAAACGGCAACGGCCGACAGGCGACGCGCCGTTCGTCGCTTCGGCGGCCGGTTTTGACCGAGCGGTGCATGGAGATCGCTGCCCAAGGGATATGCCCGCGTCTGCGCTGCCGAAATGAATGCGGTCAGGCGGCTGTGATGAAACAGCCGCCTGACCGGTTTGCCTGATTAGTTCTTGACGGCGGCCGCAGCCTTGTCGGGGCTTGCCGGGAAGGACGGGTCTGTCTTTGTCCCATGCAGCAGGTCCATGGCATAGTTCAGCTGCAGGTCGTCCTTGGTTTCCGGCGGCACATAGGCAGCCGAACCGGAACCTTCGTCTGTTTCGGCCGCGCCCTGGATATGGCCCTTGAGGCTGGATTCGCCTTCGGCGCGGACCTTGCCCTGCAGTTCCGGCGGCAGCGGCTGTTCGACCTTGATGTCAGGCGTGATGCCCGTTCCCTGGATCGACTTGCCCGATGGCGTATAGTAGAGCGCCGTCGTCAGACGTAGTGCACCGGATTCGCCAAGCGGAATGATCGTCTGGACGGAGCCCTTGCCGAACGAGCGGGTGCCGACAACGGTCGCACGCTTCAGGTCCTGAAGAGCGCCGGCAACGATTTCAGACGCCGAAGCCGAGCCGCCGTTGACGAGCACAACCACCGGCTTGCCGTCGGTCAGGTCGCCAGGGCCGGCATTGAAGCGGCGTGTCTCATCCGCATTGCGGCCACGGGTGGAAACGACTTCGCCGCGTTCCAGGAAGGCGTCGGAGACGTTGATCGCCTGATCCAGCAGACCGCCCGGGTTCAGGCGCAGGTCAAGCACGAAGCCCTTCAGCTTGTCGGCAGGCACGTCGGCCTTGATCTTCTTGATCGCCTTTTCGAGATCGTCATAGGTCTTCTCGGTAAAGGAGATGACGCGCACATATCCGATGTCGCCGGCTTCGACGCGCGATTTCACGGCGCGCACCGCAATGATGTCGCGCATGACGGTGATGTCGAGTGGCTTGTCGGCACCCTGTCGGATGACCGTCAGCTTGATCGGCGTATTGACGGCGCCGCGCATCTTTTCGACGGCATCTTCAAGCTTCAGGCCGCGAACGGCCTGGCCATCGATTTCGGTAATGAAGTCGCCGGCAAGAATGCCAGCCTTGGATGCCGGCGTGTCGTCGATCGGCGTGATGACCTTGACGAGCTCGTTCTCCATCGTCACTTCGATGCCAAGACCGCCGAACTCACCGCGCGTCTGGGTGCGCATGTCTTCGGCATCTTTGGAATTCATGAAGCTCGAATGCGGATCCAGCGAGCTCAGCATGCCATTGATGGCATTTTCGACCAGCTTGTTTTCATCCGGTGGCGTCACATACTGGGCGCGGACCCGCTCGAACACGTCGCCGAAGATCGACAGTTCCTTATAGGTGGAAGCCCCGGCGGCCTGGGCCGGGACACCGGCCGAATAAATGACGCTCATCGCGGTCGCACCCAACAGTGCTCCGACGATGACAAGAGAAGCCCTACGAATCATTTCGCGCCCTTCCAGTTTCTTTGCTGGCCCACCACGGTTTAGAATCAACCGGAGTGCCGTCTTTTCGGAATTCAATGTAAAGCGTCGGGCGATCCGTTTCCAGCGCCAACGCAGTCGCACTTGCTACTCTTTTCTCACCCATGGCAGCGATCGGTTCGCCAGCAAAGACAAACTTGCCCTGCCGCGCGTTGACCATGTCCATTCCTGCCAGAACAACATGATAGCCGTCTCCGGCGTTCAGGATGATCATCTGGCCATAGCTCCGGAATGCACCGGCAAACACGACCAGCCCATCGGCCGGTGCCGTCACCACTGCGCCGGGGTTGGAGGCCACGGTCATACCGCGTGCCGGGTGTCCCGTCCCGTCTGCATCGCCGAACGCACGCAATATTTCGCCGGCAACTGGAAGCTCCAGTTTTTGCCTGAGGCTTGAAAACGCGTATGCGGGCGCAATACGGTTTTTGTCGGGCACACCGCTTTCGGCCAATTGCCGGGCTTTCTCGCGTTCTTCTTCGGACATCTGCCGCCGGCGTTCTTCCTCGGCACGGGCCAGATCCATGCCTTCGCGCACGGATGCGATCTGTCCCTCAAGCCCCTGAATGAGATCCTGAAGCGAGGTGGCGCGGCCGACAAGTTCCTGAGAACGCGCGCGTTCTGCAGCGAGCTGTCTTTCATTCTCGGCGTTCAGCTTGGCGTTTTCTGCCAGCAGCAGGTTCATCCGCCGTTCTTCCTCGACGCCTGCGGTGATGGTTTGCGAAACGGTTTCCTTCTCCCGGGCCGCTTCGGCCTGGAGGCTCGCGAGATTTTGAAGATCCGTGACCAGTCTTTCGGCCTCGGCCCGCATGCCGGGCACGACGGCGCCGAGCAGGATGGCGCTTCTCACCGAACCCAGCGCATCATCGGGGGAGACGAGCAGCGCTGGCGGCGGGCTGCGGCCCATGCGTTCCAGCGCGCCCAGCACTTCGGCAAGAATGGAGCGACGCCCCCTCAGGGCCACGCGGATCTTGTCTTCCTGCACTTTCAGCGAGGCGAGCTTGTCTTCGCTCACCTGGATCTTCGACTGCAGGTCCTTGCGCCTTGCGGCTGAATCGATCAGCGCCTGGCGCATATCCGCAGACGTCTTCTTGATGCCGGAAATGCTGTGCTCGATCTGAGCGACCTTTTCCGACGAGAGGCTCATGCTTTTGGCCAGCACTTCCAGCTCGCCGCGGGTCTCGTTGCGTCTCTTTTGAAGATCCGCTGTCGGATCCGCCAAGGCTTCGGTCGCGGGCGGGGAGGGTTGGGCCGCAGGCGGTGCCGGTTCCTGTGCCAAGGCAATCCAGTGAAACGGGGGCAGGCGGAGAGGCGCGAAGGCAAGCGCCGATGCCATCGCTGGCAGCGCAAGGCCCAGGGCTATGGCTCTCCTGATCGTCATCGCGTTCTCGAATTTTGCAGCGGACCGGTGAAGCCTAAGCTGATTTGCCGGGGCCAGCCATAAACAACATCGTGTTTCGCAACATCGGCCCGGAAGGTAAACGAAGTCTAAACGCGGTGGTAGGGATGGCCTGAAAGGATGGTGACGGCGCGATAGAGCTGTTCGGCAATGAGAATGCGGACCAGCTGGTGCGGCCATGTCATCGAGCCGAGATTGAGGACGACATCGGCGCGTGCGCGAAGATCCGGGTCCAGCCCGTCTGCGCCGCCGATCGCGAGCATCATGTCGCGCTTGCCGCCGTCCTTGTATTTGTCGATCAGGCCGGCAAAGGCCTCGCTGTCCAGCGCCTTGCCGCGTTCATCGAGGAGCACCAGAATGGCGCCCTCGGGAAGGGTCTTCTCCAGTGCGGCCGCTTCCTCGCGCTTTCGCGTTTCGGCATTGGAAGCGCGGCTTTCCGGCACTTCGATCATCCTGGCAAGTTCGAGCCCGATTGCGGGCCCGGCCTTGGAGAAACGGTCGAGGTAACGGGACGCAAGATCCTTCTCGGGTCCGGCTTTGAGCCGTCCCACGGCGAAAAGGCTGATGCGCATATCCTGATCCGTTGTTTTTTCAGAGCGACCGTTTGCCACTCGGCCGGCACGGCGTAAGCGTGCCGCCGTTTGCAGGCAATCGTCGCCTCTGGTCGGCTCAGGACTGTCCCGGCCTGTTAGTGAAGCACTGTGCCTTCCTCGACATCCGGAGCAGCCCACATCTTCTCGATGTTGTAGAACTCGCGGATTTCGGGGCGGAACACATGGATGATGATATCACCAGTGTCAATCAGCACCCAATCACCCGTCTCCATGCCTTCGACACGGGCCCCGCCGAGGCCCTCTGCTTTCAGGTCGGTGATGAGGTGATCGCAGATCGCCATGACATGCCGGCTCGATCGTCCGGAGACGACGACCATGTAATCTCCGAGAGCGGATTTTCCGGCAATATTGATGGTGACGATATCTTCTGCTTTGGAGTCCTCGAGGCTCGTGAGGACCTGATCGAGGGCATGGGCGGCGGCATCATCGCCACGTTCCAGGCTCTGCGGAATGACGGAGGCCGTCCTTCCCTTGGCGTGTACTGTTGTCAGGGTCGTTCCTTTCGTCCGGTAACAGCAACATCCTCTTCGCGCGAATCCCGTCTGATGACCGGCCGCATAAGGAAGGTGGCATTGAATGCTTTATCTTTCAAGTGATCGGAATGTTCCAGTTTTAGGAATCGGAAGTCTTTCCCGATGCCCGGATTGCCGTCGAACTCAGGGCCGATCGCGGACCGTGAATAAAGGTCCAGGCGGGCGGGCGGCGCTTCCACAGCGTGCCGGCATCCGTCTCGTCAACACGGGCATGCTGGAATGTCCGGGCCATCTTTGATGACAGGAAGGAAAGGGTGGCACCCGGCCGGTCTATCACGGCGATCGGGAAGGTAGAGACGATCTCCTGCCACTTCTGCCAATGGTGAAAGGTCCTGAGGCTGTCTGCACCCATGATCCAGATGAAATGGATATGCGGATTGCGCGCCTTGACGAAGGAGAGCGTATCGGCGGTATAGGCGCCGCCGAGCGCTTTTTCGAACGCGGTGACCTTAATGCGCGGATCCTGGATCAGCCGCTCGCTCATGGCGATGCGATCAGGAAGCGACGCGAGCTCTGTCCGGCTTTTCAGCGGATTGCCAGGTGTCACCATCCACCACAGCTGATCGAGCCCAAGGCGCCGAAGCGCAATCTCGGCGACCAGAAGGTGGCCTTCATGCGGTGGGTTGAACGAACCGCCGAAAAGACCGACGGCCATGCCCCGTTCCACATGCGGCATGGCGAGATGGCGTCTTTCGATCCGCTCTATCGTCACGTCAGGGCCGGATCTGGCCGGTGCCGTGCACCCTGTATTTGAACGAGGTCAGCTGTTCGACGCCAACAGGGCCGCGCGCATGCATCTTGCCCGTGGAAATGCCGATCTCGCCGCCCATGCCGAATTCGCCGCCATCGGCAAACTGGGTAGACGCGTTGTGCAGGAGGATCGCCGAATCGATCTCGTTGAAGAAGCGCGCGACCACTGCCGGATCTTCCGCAATCACCGCTTCGGTGTGGCTGGACGAATAGGTGTTGATGTGGCGGATCGCACCGGAAATGCCATCGACGATCGCCACCGAAATCACGGCATCGAGATATTCCGTATGCCAGTCATCCTCGTTCGCCGGCTTGAAGCCCGGGTGAACCTTGAGCACCGCCGCCGAAGCGCGGATTTCGCAGCCGGCTTGCGTCAGCGCTTCCAGCACCGGCATCAGGTGGGTCCCGATCGCGGCGCTGTCGACCAGCAGTGTTTCGGCCGCACCGCAGACGCCGGTGCGGCGCATCTTGGCGTTGACGACGATCGCCTTTGCCATTTCCAGATCCGCGGAGGCGTCGACATAGATGTGGCAAAGGCCTTCCAGATGCGCAAAGACCGGCACGCGGGCTTCGGACTGGACGCGGGCGACCAGGCTTTTTCCGCCGCGGGGAACGATGACGTCGATAGCGCCTGACAGGCCCGACAGCATGGCGCCGACGGCCGCCCGATCGGTCGTCGGCACGAGCTGGATCGCATGTTCGGGTAGACCCGCCTGCTTGAGGCCCGCCACCAGGCAGTGATGGATTGCCTGCGATGAATGGATCGAATCCGAGCCGCCGCGCAGGATCACCGCATTGCCGGCCTTGAGGCAGAGCGCGCCGGCGTCGGCCGTCACGTTCGGGCGGCTCTCGTAGATGACGCCGATCACGCCAAGCGGCGTGCGGACACGTTCGATATGGAGCCCGTTCGGGCGATCCCATTCGGCGATCACTTCACCGACCGGATCCTTGATCGCGGCGATTTCGCGAAGCGCCTCCGCCATGCCGGCGATCGACTTTTCGGTGAGGGTCAGCCGGTCGATGAAGGAGGGGAGGAGCCCCTTGCCCTCGATGTTGCGGAGATCCTCGGCATTGGCGCTCAGGATTGCGACGCTGTTGGCGAGAACCAGATCGGCCATGGCATTGAGCGCATCGTTTTTCTGCTCGGTCGATGCCGTTGCCAATGCACTGGCTGCAGCGTTTGCGTTGACGCCGATCGCATCCATGATTGCGGCAACGTCGGTCATCTGGACCTTATCCAACATGAACGGCATCCTCCTTGCGGGTGGTCGTGCGCCTGATCGCGCCTGTCATAACAAGGTCGTCGCGATGGACCATGGCGGCACGGCCGGCATAGCCCAGAATGGCTTCAATTTCCGCCGATTTGCGGCCGGTGATCTGGCGTGCCTCGTCGGCATCGTAGCTGACAAGACCGCGGGCAATCTCGCGGCCTTCCGCGCCGATGATCGCGACCGTATCACCCCGGTGGAAATTGCCCTCGATGCGGCGCACGCCGGCGGGCAGCAGACTTTTGCCCGAACCCAACGCCTGTTCGGCGCCTTCGTCGACGACGAGTTCGCCAGCCGCCTGCAACTGTCCGGCAATCCAGGTCTTTCTTGCCGTCACCGGTGTGCCAGATGGGGCAAACCAGGAGGATCGCGCGCCGTGTTCGATGGCGCGCAGCGGATGATCCGGCTTGCCCGATGCGATGATCATGGCGCAGCCCGCAGTCGTCGCGATCTTGCCGGCGTCGATCTTGGTGCGCATGCCGCCGCGCGACAGTTCAGATGCCGCACCGCCGGCCATCGCCTCGATCTCGGGTGTGATGACATTGATGATATCCAGAAACTGCGCATCCGGATCGAGATGCGGCGGTGCCGTGTAAAGACCGTCGATATCCGACAGCAGAACCAGAAGGTCGGCGCCAGTCATGGTGGCGACGCGCGCGGCAAGCCGGTCGTTGTCGCCGTAGCGGATTTCGGACGTTGCGACGGTGTCGTTTTCGTTGATGATCGGAACCGCGCCGATCTTCAGAAGCTGGTTGATCGTGGCACGGGCGTTGAGATAGCGGCGACGCTCTTCCGTATCGCCCAGCGTCAGCAGGATCTGTCCCGCGACGATCCCGTCCCGCGACAGGCTTTCCGACCAGGCGCGGGCAAGCGCGATCTGGCCGACGGCTGCCGCTGCCTGGCTTTCCTCCAGTTTGAGGGCGCCGTGGGGAAGGTTCAGCACGGTACGGCCGAGGGCGATCGCGCCGGAGGAGACGACGAGAACATCGATACCCTTCGCCCGAAGCGCGGCGATATCGGCGCAGATCGCGTCGAGCCACGGAGATTTCAGGCCGGTCTTGCGATCGACCAAGAGGGCCGAGCCGATCTTGATGACGATCCGGCGATGGTCGCCGAGCGGCTTGCGACCGCCGGCTTGCCCGGAAGAGACTTGCTTGTGACCGATCTCGTGGCCGGGCGTCATTCGTCGACGTCCTCGTCGAACTCCTGAACAGGAACGGAGCGGTTCGGCAGGGCCGTGTCTTCGCCGACGCTTGCCGCGACGATGACATCGCGGAGCGCGCGCAGAACATCGGTCATGCCCGTGCCGGTGATGGCGGAGATCAGGAAAGGTTTTTGGCCGCAGGCGTTCTCAAGCTCCTTGGCCTTCTTCTTCAGTTCCTTCTCGTCGAGCACATCGATCTGCGACAGCGCAACGATTTCGCGCTTGTCGGTCAGACCGCCACCATAGGCCTGAAGCTCGGTCTTGACCGTCTTGTAGGCCTTGCCGACTTCTTCCTCGATGGAAGACACGAGGTGCAGCAGAACGCGGGTGCGTTCCACATGGCCAAGAAAGCGATCGCCGATGCCGACGCCTTCATGGGCGCCTTCGATCAGGCCCGGAATATCGGCGAGAACGAACTCGCGGCCATCGATCGTGGCGACACCGAGGTTCGGGTGCAGCGTGGTGAAGGGATAGTTGGCGATCTTCGGGCGGGCGCGGGTAACCGAGGCCAGGAAGGTGGATTTTCCGGCATTCGGAAGGCCGACAAGTCCTGCATCGGCAATCAGCTTCAGCCGCAGCCAGATGGTGCTTTCCTCGCCCTCAAGGCCAGGGTTTGCCCAGTTCGGTGCCTGGTTGGTGGCGTTCTTGAAATGCGTGTTGCCGAAGCCGCCATTGCCGCCCTTGGCAAGCCGGAAACGCTGACCCTCCTTGGTCATGTCGATGATCAGCGTTTCGTTGTCTTCCTCGAAGATCTGCGTGCCGACCGGAACCTTGAGCGTGACACTGTCGCCATTGGCGCCGGTGCGGTTGCGGCCCATGCCGTGGATGCCGACCTTTGCCTTGTAATGCTGCTGGAAACGGAAATCGATCAGCGTGTTGAGGCCATTGACGGCTTCGACCCACACGTCGCCACCACGGCCGCCATCGCCGCCGTCAGGTCCACCGAATTCGACGAACTTTTCCCGTCGGAACGAAACTGCGCCCGCGCCGCCGTCACCGGAGCGGATATAGACTTTTGCTTCGTCGAGAAATTTCATCGGTCTGGTAGTCCTGTTCTTGGTCGCTCCCGCTCTCCGGCGGGACGTACTTAAGGTTTTCGATACCGTCCGACAGGCTTTAGGTCAAAGCCTATCGACAGAATGCGCTGAAAACGGCCCCGGCGGACAAGGCATCCGCCGGGGCCGATCGTGATCAAGGCATGATCAGGCGCGATCATGCCGGGGAGCGGGGGCCAGAAGCCGGAAATCCTCCGGGGCAAGCTCCGTCTCGATATGCGGCACCATGACATTGCGGGCGCGGTTGAACACATCGCTTGCGCCGGTGATGCGGAAGCCGAGCTTTGTCTGCACATTGAGCGAACCGAGATTGTCGGCAAACGCGCCCGAATGGACGACAGTGTCCGGCATGCGGCGGAAGAAGCGGTCGAGGACCCCCGACGCTGCCTCGCTCATATAGCCGCGATCCCAATAGAGGCGGTTCAGCCAGTAACCGAGATGCCAGCGGCCGTGCCTGAGTTCCAGGCCGACAACGCCGATATGCACATCGTCGCCGGTGGTGATCGCCAGCTGCCAGTTCGGCAGGATGCCCGAAGTTTGCGGCACCAGCCAGTCGAGCGCATCCTGACGGTCATAGGGCTGCGGAACACGCGACAGCATGCGGCTGACCTTGAAATCGCTAAGCGTTTCGGCAATCGCTACCGCATCCGACAGGCGGTGCGGGCGAAGCGTCAGGCGCTGCGTGACGATTTCAGGGCAGGGGCCAGGCTCAGTGCGAACCGCTTTTGCCTTTTCGAGAACGACGGCACTCATCTCAGCTCTCCCCAGCTTCTCAGCGACATCCATGTCTTGCGGTCCAGCCGGAACCATTCGACGGGGACCATTCCGCCCACCGCCAGGCATTCGATCATGCCGGTGCCCTGGAACTGGAAGCCGCATTTCTGGATCACCCGCTTCGACGCGATGTTGGTGACCCGGCAACGGGCATCGATGTGCTCGATATGGCTGCGGGTGCGAAATGCCATGTCGATCAGCGCGTGCGCCGCTTCCGTGGCATAGCCCTTGTTCCAGTGGGGTTCGCCCAGCCAGTAGCCGATTTCGAGGGTTCGTTCGTCAACCTGGGGTTCGAGCGCGCAGCAGCCGAGAAACTGGCCATTGTCAGCTCGGGTCACGGCATAAACGCATTTGCCAATCTCGCCCGCATTCGTGCGTCGCACGAAATCGGCCGCGTCTTTAGACGTGTAGGGATGCGGCATGCGCGACACCATGGTCGCAATGTTCGCATTGTTGGCGAGATGGGCAAGTGCGTCAATATCGTCTTCGTGCGGTGCGCGCAGAACAAGGCTCTGCGACAGTAAGACGGGGCAATCGCTTCTCAACCGGTCCGGCCTGAGCCGTTCCTCTGGTCTTGTTTCCGGCGGCCGTAATTGGCCAGCCCTTACTAATTCGCCTTGCATGGTTCAGTCTCCTTTGAGGGATAAAAGAAAAAGGGAAGATGGGTAGCGCCCCATCTCCCCTTTTCTTTGACTGAACCTTCAAACGTTCAACCGGGTCGATGAGACGCCGGTTGCTTAACGCTTGCCGGCTTTATTCTGCGGCTTCGGCTTCGGCTTTCGGCATAACGGACACGTATACGCGGCCATTAGCGCGCGTACGGTAATTCACGTTGCCTGCCGTCAGTGCGAAGATCGTGTGGTCTGTGCCGATGCCGACATTGGCGCCCGGATGCCACTGCGTGCCGCGCTGACGCACGATAATGTTGCCCGGAATGACGACTTCGCCACCGAACTTCTTCACGCCAAGGCGCTTGGACTGAGAATCGCGACCGTTACGCGACGAGCCGCCAGCTTTTTTATGTGCCATTGGTGTTCTCCTTTAACTTTCGAAAACCTGGATTAGCCGAGGATGTCCGTGATGCGGACGACCGTGTGATGCTGGCGATGACCGCGAATTCGCTTGGAATTCTGGCGGCGACGCTTCTTGAAGGAGAGAACCTTCTTGCCACGGTTATGCTCTACAACTTCAGCCTTGACCGTCGCACCCGAAACGAAGGGGGCGCCGAACTTGGCATCGGCGCCGACGCCGATGACCAGGATTTCGTTGAATTCTACGATTGCGCCAGCTTCTGCTTCCAGCTTTTCGATGGTGAGCACGTCGTTGGCGGCCACGCGGTACTGTTTACCGCCGGTCTTGATGACTGCGAACATTGGTTATCCTTTCATGTTCGTTCCGGCTCTATCCCCAAAAGGACGGCCGTCTTTTTCTCAGTCGGGCTATAGCAGGGTTGCGAAAGACGGATCTTCCAGAACGCATCTGCCGGTGATTTTCTGCACGCCTCGGCGCGCAACGTCTGGTCTGGACATTTTTCCACACTTCGACGCGTCCGGCCTTACGCGAGGCCCTAAAAACTGTCAAGGCGAAAGGATATGAAGACTTGCATTTCACCCCTTGCCAGCCCGATTTTTCGCCGCTATGAGACAGCCGCGCATCAAATGCGCCGACCAGCAAAGCGGAGAGGTGGCTGAGTGGTCGAAAGCACCGCACTCGAAATGCGGCATACGGGCAACCGTATCGTGGGTTCGAATCCCACCCTCTCCGCCATGCCGAACCTTAGTCCGTAAGGCTACCATTGATCCGTTGGAATCTCTCGATTTTGCTCCTTTTTGCCATCGGGTGTGTTCCGCGCTCGAAGCAGCCTCTGCTTACCGTTCGTCATACAAAACAACACACCTCCATCTGCCTTGACGCGGTCACAGTGTTTCCACGTCGGAGCGGCGTTCCTGAATGACGTCTTGTCTGTTCCTCGGGCGCTCTGACCTATGCGCATTTCGGAAGTCTTCCTCGCCAAACCGCCCCTCGTCGCCATTTCATCTCCGCATGTCGTTGTCGCGGCAGTCGAATGGGAATGATGGTGGTCTGCTGTTGGGATTGAGGTACATTGTTTTGCTCGCCTGATCTTTTCGAGGAGGAAGGGGTTGGGAGTGCGGCGGAAATGCCGTTTCCGGCGAACTGCTGGCGAGCAGCTGTGGCTTTCAGTTTAACCCAGAGGAGGAATGGGCATGAGCAGGAACAGAGGTGTCGTGTATTTGCGGCCGGGCAAGGTCGAGGTGAGGGATATCTACGACGCCAAGCTTGAGGCGCCGGATGGACGCCGGATCGAGCATGGCGTTATCCTGAAAGTGATTTCGACCAATATCTGCGGATCCGACCAGCATATGGTGCGCGGGCGCACGACGGCTCTGCCGGGGCTCGTGCTTGGCCACGAAATCACCGGCGAGGTCATCGAAAAGGGCATCGATGTCGAGATGCTTGAGATCGGCGATATCGTTTCCGTGCCCTTCAACGTCGCCTGCGGCCGCTGCCGCTGCTGCAAGTCGCAGGATACCGGCGTCTGCCTCACCGTCAATCCGTCGCGCGCGGGCGGCGCCTATGGTTATGTCGATATGGGCGGCTGGATCGGCGGCCAGGCGCGTTATGTCACTGTTCCCTATGCGGATTTCAATCTTCTGAAATTTCCGGATCGCGACCGGGCGATGTCGAAGATCCGCGATCTGACGATGCTGTCCGATATCCTGCCGACGGGGTTTCACGGGGCGGTCAAGGCAGGCGTCGGGGTCGGATCGACGGTCTATGTTGCGGGTGCTGGTCCGGTCGGTCTCGCAGCGGCTGCGTCAGCGCGCATTCTTGGGGCAGCGGTCGTCATGATCGGTGATTTCAACAAGGATCGGCTTGCCCATGCCGCCAAGGTCGGCTTCGAGCCGATCGATCTGTCAAAAAGCGACCGGCTCGGGGACATGATCGCCGAGGTGGTTGGCACCGACGAGGTCGATAGCGCCATCGATGCCGTCGGTTTCGAAGCCCGTGGGCATTCGGGCGGCGAGCAGCCGGCTATCGTCTTGAACCAGATGATGGAGATCACCCGCGCGGCGGGCTCGATCGGCATTCCCGGCCTCTACGTCACTGAAGATCCCGGTGCGGTGGATGACGCCGCCAAACAGGGAAGCCTGTCGCTTCGGCTGGGTCTCGGCTGGGCGAAGGCCCAGTCCTTCCACACGGGCCAGACGCCGGTGTTGAAATACAATCGTCAGCTCATGCAAGCCATCCTTCACGACCGGCTGCCGATCGCCGACATCGTCAACGCCAAGATCATTTCGCTTGATGAAGCGGCGCAAGGCTATGAAAGCTTCGACCAGGGGGCTGCGGTCAAATACGTGCTGGATCCTCATGGAGACCTGACGAAAGCCGCGTGATCACGCCGGCCGAGTTGCAGCCCGCTACCCTTGTCCGGCGCCGTATTGGTGCCGGACAAGCAGTTCGCCGCCTCAACGCTGCCAAGTCCTCACGCCACATGCTTCCAGAAGCCGCGCTTGTTTGCGTGCAGGCGCTTCAGGGTTGCGACATAGGCGTCGTGGGATTTCAGGGTGCCTTGATCGAGGATGTGGGGTGAAAGCGCTTGCGCTGTGGCCAGGTGCCGGGCTGCGTGCTTGTAGCGGCTGGCTTTTCCATGATCGAGCGAGAAGTCGATCATGCTGCGCAGGATCAGCGTTGCGGCGAGCGGATGATGGGGGGCGAGCATCTCGGCAGCTGATGTCATCAGTTCGTAGAGATCGCCATTCAGTTCTGCCGTCCTGGTTGTCACGAGTCGTGCTGCCTGGGTGAGTGCCGGCCAGCGCAGGAAGAAGGCGAGGGCCTGGTGAACATCCGGGGAAGTCTGGGCATAGGCAAACGCTCTTTCCTCGGCGTCCATATCGTCGAAGTCCGGCAGGCGTTTCAAGAATGCGCGCAGGTGAATGTCGCTGAGCGACTGTTCGAACCATCGCCAGCGATCGGCCTGGGCTTCCTCGGTGCGTCCCAGGGTTTCCAGCGTCTCGGCGCGGGCGAGCTGCCATTCGATCTCGCGGTCTGGCGAACCGGTTATTTCGGCGCCATCGAGCGCCTGCAGCGCTTCTTCGGCGCGCCCTGCGGAGAGGAGACGGCGAGCTATTTCGGCAGCGATTGCCGGTATCCGTCGGGTTTTCTCCGGCTGTTCGCCAATGTAGGCATCCACATCTCCTGTGGCATCGGCGATTGCCTGAAGCGCGATACGCACTGTCGTCTCATCATGCCGGTCGTGCCTCGGTGAGGTGGTGCCGATGCTTTCCCGGGCGCTTTCGTCGGGCTCGTTCAACCACTGCACAAGCAGCGATTTCAGGCGGTCGAGGCCTTGAGTGCCGAGGGCCGGGGCCATGGCTGGAATGAACGGGTCGAATTGGCCGTGGCCATTGTTCTGAACCGCCGCCAGAACCCTGTCGGCAAGAATATCGGGGTCGATGCCTGATCCGCTGGCGATGATGCCAGCATCGCTGCAGGCTTGATGGAAACTTGCAAGCAGCGCGCCGCTCGCATCGTCCGTTCTGTCGAAGATCGGCTCACCGAGGGCAAGGAACTGCCAGATCAGCTCGAAGCCTTCGCCCGGATCGTCCGGTGCCACGGTCTCGACGATCGTCTTGCGCTGGGTTTCGAGGTCGGCCTTCGTCGATTTTACCCGCCGCCAGCTGATGACGGTTCGGGCGCGCGCGATGCTGCCGAGCCGCTTGCGAACTTCGCGCGCCACTTCTTCGCTGCTGTGGCTGCCGGCCAGTTCCATGCGAAGCTTGCGCTTGTTTGCGGCGCTGCCCATGCTGATCTCGATCAGCAGCTCGGCAAGTCGTTGCGTGCCGAGCGCTTCAAGGTTCTTCGCGTTGAGGGTCGTCTTCGTGGCCATGGGGATGTCGATGCGGTCTTGCGTGAGGTGTCGGAAGCGACAGTTCAGAACCGGACCGGGATTTGCAAGTGTTTCAGCCCGGTTTTCGCCACCGGCCTGCTGCCGAGCGCTGTTGTGGGTCTTTCACGCCGAGGAAATCATTGGTAGAGGGTCGCCATGAACGCGCTTTCAGATGCCGATCCGATCTATAACCCGCCGCAGAATCCCTATCTTTCGCTGCTGCACCGCGATGCGCATCTGCTTGTGTTCAACAAGCCGAGCGGTCTGCTGTCGGTGCCTGGGCGGCATCCGGCGCTGTCGGACAGTCTTTTGACGCGGGTGCAGAAAGAGTATCCGGAGGCGCTGATCGTGCACCGTCTGGACAAGGATACATCCGGTGTCGTGGTGATGTCGCTCAACCGCCGGGGGCATGCGCTTGTCGCAGCGCAGTTTGAAGGGCGCACCACGCGGAAATCCTATGTGGCCGAGGTCTGGGGAAGGGTTGAGCAGGCGGAAGGCGTGGTCAAGCTGCCGTTGGCGATCGATCCAGACAACAAGCCGCGCCACCGCGTCGACACCGATCACGGCAAGCCTGCCCAGACGCGCTGGCAGGTGATGGGATATGGCGAGAAAAGGACGCGGCTGCGGCTGTATCCGCTGACGGGCCGCACCCATCAGCTGCGCGTGCATATGAAAGCGCTCGGCCACGTCATCCTCGGCGACGCGTTCTACGCGGATGGCGATGCGCTTCTGGCTGCGAACCGTTTGCTTCTCCATGCCGAAGAACTAAGCTTCCGTCATCCTGACGGTTCGGACGTCACGTTCACCGCTCCAACGCCCTTCTGAGATCGGACATTGGCACAAAACCTCGAGAAAACGCCGCTGATCGTCGATTTTGTCGGCGGCGCAGTCGGTCACCGTTTCCGTTCCGGCGAGGGCCGCAAACAGGACCTGCCGAAGGCCGTCGGGTTTTCGAGCGGCACGATCCCTGATGTTGTCGATGCGACGGCGGGTCTTGGCCGCGATGCGTTTCTGCTGGCATCGCTCGGCGCGCGCGTCACGCTGATCGAGCGATCCGAAACGATGCATGCGCTGCTTCTGGAAGGGCTCGAACGGGCGAGGGCCGAAGGCGGGCGTCATGCGGAAACCGTGTCCCGGATGACGCTGGTGCATGGGGATTCCTGCGTTCTGCTGCCGCAGATGAAGCCGCAGGTGATCCTGATCGATCCCATGCATCCGCCACGCGACAAAACGGCTCTCGTCAAGAAAGAGATGCGGCTGATCCGGGATATCGTCGGGACCGATGCGGATTCGGTGCAGCTCATGCAGGTCGCGCTGGAGGCGGCCCAAAACCGGGTCGTGCTGAAGTGGCCGTTGCGCGCCGAGCCGATGGCGGGCGTGCGCAAACCGTCCCATCAGATATTGGGGAAAAGCACCCGCTACGACGTGTTCGTCAAGGCGAAAATCAGCGCCGAGTAGGTGGGTGATCGCACTGCCGTTGTTGCCCTGTGTCGACGGTTGCGCATAGTATCCCGCATTCCTTGGGAGTGCCTTGCCGATGTCAGACAGTGACCAGAAGTCCGGGCCGTTTCCGGAAGAGCCGGGGATCCTCGAATTTCTCGATATCTGCGATCGCTTCTACCCCGCCGATGCTGTGGATGCGCCGATTGCACAGCAGCGGGACTGGTATGATGCACTCTGCGCCCGCTTCGACCAGCCGCTGCCGCAAGGTCTGACGTTTCAGGACGAGATGCTGGTCGTGCCGATCCGGCGTTACCGACCCGCGACGATCAGCAGCGAAACCGTTCTTCTTTACCTGCATGGCGGCGGGTTCGTCGTCGGGTCGCTGGATAGCCACCACGCGATCTGTGCGGAGATTGCCGATTTCGCGCAGGCGGAACTGGTCTCGGTCGATTACCGGCTTGCGCCCGAACATCTCTGGCCGGCTCAGACGGACGATTGTTTCGGTGTGCTGAAGCAGATTTTAGGGGAGGGTCGAAAGGTCGTGCTGATCGGCGACAGCGCCGGCGGCAATCTTGCGGCGGGGCTTGCGTTACGGGCGCGGGACGAAAGACTTTCGGGGATTGCCGGCCAGGTACTGATCTATCCAGCACTTGGCGGCAATCTTGTGTCTGGCTCTTACCGTGAGATGGCCTATGCGCCGGGGCTTACCACGGCCGATGTCGCTTATTACCGGGCAGTCCTCAAGGCGCCAGAAATTGAACCCGTCGCGCATCCGCTTCTGGCCCGCGACCTATCCGGCCTGCCGCCGGCCTATATCACCGTTGCGCATTTCGATCCATTGCGAGACGATGGCGAACTCTATGCGCGACGGTTGCGAGAGGCGGGCGTCGAGGCGACGTTCCGCGAGGAGCCGCAGATGGTGCATGCCTGGCTGCGTGCCCGCCACATGAGTGCTGGCGCGCGCAGCGGTTTCGAGGCGCTTTGCGAGGCTGTGCGGCGGATGGCAGTTAGCGACTGACCTAGCTCTTAGCCTTGGACACCAGAACCGGATCGGCGCGGAAGGCAGTCGGGAAGATCGCCTTCAGATTATCGATCTTCGGCATGTCGTTATAGACGATATAGGGATAGCTGGGGTTCAGCGTCAGAAAGTCCTGGTGATACTTCTCGGCCGGATAAAAGGCGGAAAGCCTGGAGATTTTCGTGACGATAGCGGCTGGATAGAGTTTCGTCGCATCAAGCTGGGCGATATAGGCCTCGGCCACCTTCTTCTGCTCGTCGCTCGTGGTGAAGATCGCGGATCGGTACTGCGGGCCGTGGTCAGGACCCTGGTAGTTCAGCTGGGTCGGATTGTGGGCGACGGAAAAGAAGATCTGCAGCAGTTTGCCGTAGCTTACCTGCTTCGGATCGAAGGTGATCTCGACGGCCTCCGCATGGCCCGATCTGCCCGAGCTTACCGTCTCATAGGTCGCGGCTTTCTGGTCGCCGCCGGAATAGCCGGAAACGGCGTTGCTCACGCCCTTCACATGCTGGAAGACGCCCTGAACGCCCCAGAAGCAGCCGCCGGCGAAGATGGCCTTCTCGACATTGCCCTTCGCGGCTTCGTCGATCGTCGGTGCAGGAATGGCAACGGCGGCCTCCTGCGCACGCAGCGCCGATGCCGGAAACGCCATCACGACGGCGCAAAACATTGCCGCCGCCAGACGATTTGCGAAGACTGCCATGAGAACTCCTCCTGTTCGCATGGACTGTCTCAGGGATACCGGCCCGGCGTCAAATCACATCGACGTAGGCCGCCAGCCACGGCGGGCGACGCCTACATGTGATCGCGGGGAATGGCCTTTTTGAACGTCTTTTCGAAGATCTTCCTGTCGCCGTCATACGCAAGCACCGAAGCGCTGATCAGCCAGTCGGTTGCCGTGCAGGCGAGTTTTGCCGTGGAGACGGTACGGACGGACCACCGATCGCGCTTCATGTCGCAGGTCCAAACTGAAGTGCCCGTCATCGACAGCGGATCGGTCGGGTCGATCGACCACGTCTCCTCGCGCAACTGCCGTGTGGAAAGGCCGGTGCCGGGATGTTCGAACAGGCCGGTGTCTTCAGCCACCTCGTAGCGCGTCTGGTTTTTAGTGAGATCACGGGTGACGGTGCGACGTGTGGAGGACGGCGCGTGCTCGATATATTTCGGCAGCGGATCCGGGTTCGCCGGCTGCTTCATCTCGAATGTCTCGTGATCGCCGAGAAGCGGCATGGCAAGGCCAAGCGAAGCGATATCGATCGTCAGGCCGGGATCGACCGGCGGCGGCAGGATCATCGGCCAGTAGGCGGTCGAGAGCGATAGCCGGATTCGGTGACCCTCGCCGAACCGGTAGCCGCAGGCATCGAGATCAAGACGGATCTCGACCGGCTGGCCGGGAGTAAGCGGCTGCGGATCCTCGTTGCCGTCGCGATGAGCAAGGTTGATCACGCCGAAGGAGACGCGGGTCGCCGTGCCGTCGGGATGGATATCGACGATCCGGGCGCAAAGATTGGCAAGCTCGGCGTTGGCGCTGAGCGTCAAGGTGATGCTCGGGCGTCCGAGAAAGGTTTTGGCCGTGGCAAGCGGCGCGGTTTGGAAGACCAACGATCCGGCATCGTCGCTGCGCTGGTCGCCGGCGAGTTCCGCGTCGGGTTTGAGGGTAAACCATTCGCCGGCTGCGGTTCCGGTGTCGAGCGGTGACTTCAGATAGATCTCGTGCGCCGGTGCATGCGGGATCGGCATCCCCTCCAGCAGCGAGCCGAACTGGTCGACGTAGAAGCACTCGCTTTCCGGTGCGCTCCAGTGCTGCGTGGAGACCCAGAAGCCCGGATCGACATCGCGCCGCACCGCCGGTTTCGGGCCGTCGAGAATATAGGCGCGAACCTGGGGCAGGGTTTCTATGCCGTTTTCCTCACCCCGCAGCCAGCGGTTCCAGAAGGCGATTGCCTCGCCATGAAAATCGGCGCGCGGTTTCGGCCAGGCGAAATGCGGATATTTGTGCACCCAGGGCCCGAGCAGGGCCTTCGCCTTGTCACCGAGCCCTTCGACGGCCAGCAGCGGCGTGTTGCGATACCCGTCCGCCCAGCCGGCAATGACGAGCGCCGGAATTTCGATAGCCGCATAATCTTCGCGGATGGAGCCGTGTTTCCAGAAGGAGTCCCGGCGCTGGTGGGAAAGCCATTCCTCCAGGAAGAAGGGTTCATTTTCCAACCGCTCCATCCACATCTCAAGCCAGCGATCGCCGACGATGTCGGGATCGGGCGATCGCGACTGGTAGGCGAGCATGGTGGCGGCCCAGGAGAGCTGGGCCGACAGGTGGCAGCCATTCTTGTAATGGATGTCGTCATTGTAGCGGTCGGTGGTTGAGGCGATCGAGATCACGGCCTTGAGCGCCGGTGGTCGAAGCGCCGCCACCTGCAGGCAGTTGAAGCCGCCCCAGGAAATGCCCATCATGCCGACGCTGCCGTTCGACCAGGGCTGTTCTGCGATCCAGGTGATCAGCTCGCAGGCATTGGCAAGCTCCAGCTCGGTATATTCACCGTCGATGACGCCGTCGGATTCGCCGGAGCCGCGAATATCGACGCGAACGCCGGCGATGCCTGCTGCCGCAAACACCGGATAGGTGGATTCGTCGCGCGGACTGGTCCCATCCCGTTTGCGATAGGGCAGAAACTCGAACACGGCCGGCACCGGATCGGCGTCCGCATTGTCAGGCATCCAGATGCGGGCGGCAAGTCGGGTACCGTCGGCAAGCCTGATCCACTGGTTCTCGATGACGGTGAAGGAACGGTCAGTCATGGTCATGCGCTCTCAAATATCGATCTTCAATTTCCCGCACTTTCCATCCGCCGCGTCGCAAGCACTTTCTCCAGCCAGCCCAGCTGCATCTCGGGCACGGATTTGAGGAGAAGGTCGGTATAGTCGTCGAACGGTGGCGACAGCGCCTGGGATCTCGGCCCGAAGCGGACGAGCTTGCCGCGATGCATGACGGCGACCGAGTCGGCGATTGCCTTCACGATGGCGATGTCGTGGGTGATGAACAGATAAGATAGCTGCTGTTCTTCCTGCAGCTTCATCAGCAGCTTCAGGATCCCTTCCGCCACCAGCGGATCGAGCGCCGATGTGGGTTCGTCGCACAAGATGAGCTCGGGCCTTGCGGCAAGGGCGCGGGCAATTGCCACGCGCTGCTTCTGGCCGCCGGAAAGCTCAGCCGGATAGCGATCGATAAAGCCGGTGCCCATCTCGATCTGGTCGAGCAGTTCCTTGACGCGGGCGGTCTTGGCTGCCCCACGCAAGCCATCATAGAAGGTCAGTGGCCGGCCGATGATATCGCGCACCGTCTGGCGCGGGTTCATGGCCGTATCGGCCATCTGGTAGATCAGCTGGATGCGGCGCAGGTCGTCTCTCGGCCGGCTTTTCAGCAACGGCGTCAGCGGCCGGCCCTCGAAGGTGATCGCGCCGCTGCTGGGGGGCAGCAGGCCGGTGATGACACGCGCCAGGGTCGATTTGCCCGAGCCGGATTCGCCGACGACCGCGAGCGTCTGGCCCTTGCACAGATGCAGGGAAACGTCGTGCAGCACCTTGAACCCGTTGGAATACTGGGCGCTGACATGATCGACCCTGAGAACGGCTTCGGTCTGGTCTTTTGCCTCCTCGCGGGCTGCCTGGCGCACATTGACCAGAGCCCTTGTGTAATCCTGTCTCGGAGCCTCGATGATCTGCTGCACGGGACCGTATTCGACCATCTTGCCGTGGCGCAAAACCATGATGTCGTCGGAGATCTGCGCGACGACGGCCAGATCGTGGGTGATGTAGAGCGCTGCCGTATCGGTTTCCTCGATCGCGTGCTTTATCGCCGCGAGAACGTCGATCTGGGTCGTCACGTCGAGCGCGGTCGTCGGTTCGTCGAACACGATCAGGTCGGGTTTGGAGCAGAGCGCCATGGCCGTCATGGCGCGTTGCAGCTGGCCGCCGGAAACCTGGTGCGGAAAGCGGTCGCCGAAGGTTTCAGGGTTCGGCAGCCCGAGAACCTGGAACAGATAGAGGGCGCGCTTGCGGGCCTCTTCCTTGCTCATCAGGCGATGCTTGACGGTGGCCTCGATGACCTGATCGCCGAGCTTGTGGGCGGGGTTGAATGCGGCCGCCGCCGATTGTGCCACATAGCAGACACGGGCACCGCGCAGCTTGCGGATGCCGCCCTTGCCCAGTTGCAGGATGTCGGTGCCGTCAAGTTTCACTTCGCCGCCGGTGATCTCGGCACCGCCGCGGCCGTAGCCTAAAGCCGCGAGCCCAATCGTCGACTTGCCGGCACCGGATTCGCCGATCAGGCCCAGAACCTTGCCCTTGGCGAGATCGAAGGAGACGTCGTCGACGATGATGATGCGCTTGGCAGGCTCGCCCGGCGGATAGCTTGTCGCCTCGATCTTGAGGTTACGGACGGAGAGAAGATGGGATGAAGCTTCATGCATCGCCGCGGCCTCCCTTCAGGCTGGAGGTTCGCTTCAGGAGCCAGTCGACCACGAGGTTGACGCAGACGGCGAGAGCCGCAATCGCGGTTCCAGGCACAAGCGCTGCGGGAATGCCGAAAATGATGCCATCCTTGTTGTCCTTCACCATGCCGCCCCAGTCGGCTGTCGGCGGCTGGATGCCGAGACCGAGGAACGAGAGGGTGGAGAGAAACAGGATCGCAAAGGCGAAACGCAGGCCGAACTCGGCCAGGAGCGGCGACAGCGTGTTGGGCAGGATTTCCCGAAAGATGATCCAGATCTTGCCTTCGCCGCGCAGTTTTGCCGCTTCCACGAATTCCATCACGGCCACATCCAGCGCCACGGCCCGGCCAAGCCGGTAGACGCGGGTGGAATCAAGGATCGCCATCACCAGGATCAGCACGATCAGGTGTTGCGGCAGAACGGCCAGCACCACGAGCGCGAAGATCAGCGTCGGAATCGACATCATCAGGTCGTTGAAGCGGGAAAACACCGTATCGACGAGGCCACCTGAAACGGCGGCGGTAAAGCTCAGGATGATCCCGAGCGAAAAGGAAATCACGGTTGCCGCCAAAGCGACAATCAGCGTCGTGCGCGCACCGAAGATCAGGCGCGACAGGATATCGCGGCCGAGATTGTCGAGGCCGAAGAAGAATTGCGCATCGGCCTCCTGCCAGACATTGCCGACGACTTCGGTCTCGCCGTAAGGGGAAATCCAGGGCGCGAACAGGGCGCAGAAAACAGCGAGCGCGATGCCGAACAGGCCGACCCAGGCGGTGATGGGGATCTCTCTCAATCTCATCGTGGATGCCTCAGACGGGGGTTGGCGATGATCGCAAGAATGTCCGCCACCATGTTGAGTAGGATGTAGACGGCCGCGAAGATCAGGCCGCAGGCCTGGACGACCGGCATGTCGCGCACCGTCACAGCATCGACCATGTACTGACCCATGCCGGGATAGACGAACACGACCTCGACCACCACGACGCCAACGACGAGGTAGGCGAGGTTCAAGGCGACGACATTGATGATTGGGGCGAGCGCATTGGGCGCCGCATGCTTGACGATCGCGCGCCAGCCGGACAGGCCCTTGAGCTCTGCGGTTTCCATATAGGCCGAGGACATGACGGAGAGGATCGCCGCCCGCGTCATGCGCATCATGTGGGCGAGCACGACGAGAACGAGTGTCGCGGTCGGCAGGGCGATCGTCTGGAGGCGCTCCAGAAAGCCCATGCCCTGATAGACGGTGGCCGGAAAGGTAGCGATGCCGAAATTGACGGCGAAATAGAGGATCAGCAGGTAGCCGACGAAGAATTCCGGAAGCGAGATGGCGGCGAGCGAGATCACGTTGATGATTTTGTCGGGAATACGATCGCGGAAATGCACCGAGAGCATGCCGAGACAGATCGCCAGCGGCACGGCGATTATGGCCGCAAAGGCCGCGAGGAAAAGCGAATTGCCCAACCGGTTGCCGACCTGTTCCGAGACCGAATTGCGGCTTGCCCAGGATGTGCCGAAATCGCCCTGCAGGACGCCGCCCAGCCAGTCGAAATAGCGGGTGACAAGCGGCCGGTCGAGGCCGAGTTCGGCGGTGATGTTGGCGACAGCTTCCGGTGTTGCCGACTGGCCGAGATAGGTGGAGGCGAAATCGCCGGGCAGCGCTTCGACGCCGCCGAAAATCAGAGCCGACACTGCCAGAAGCAGGATCAGCGAAAGCACCATGCGCTGGGCGATAATGCTCAGCAGCGGAAAGCGCTCTCTCAAGCTGCGGGCCGGCGAACCGCCAGCCTCTGTGGAATTGGACATGTGGCGCGATCCCGTATCCGAAATGAAGGGTTCAGACCGCAGGGTTTCCTGCGGTCCATATTCATCGGCGGGGCTGGACAAGCCCCTGTCGGGTATCAGGCGTCGAGCCAGACGCGGGTCGCGACATAGCCGTTCGACATGTCGTTGCCGATGTCCTTGACGTAACCCTGAAGCTTCTTCGACGCCGCATTCACGAAGTCGTTGAACATCGGCAGGATCGTGCCGCCTTCATCGCGCACCAGCACCGCCATTTCGCGGTACATTTCACGGCGTTTGGCTTCATCCAGCTCGCCGCGCGCGGTGATCAGCAGCTTGTCGAACTTTTCGTTCTTGAAGCGGGTGTCGTTCCAGTCAGCGGAAGACAGATAGGCGCCGGAATAGAACTGGTCCTGCGTGGCGCGGCTGCCCCAATAGGAGGCCGAGAATGGCTGTACGTTCCAGACGTTCGACCAGTAGCCGTCACCCGGCTCGCGCTTGATCTCGATATCGATACCGGCCTTTTTCGCGCTCTGCTGGAAGAGAACCGACGCATCGACAGCGCCCGGGAAGGCGACTTCCGACGTGCGCAGAAGCACCGAGCCGCTATGGCCTGACTTCTTGAAGTGGAACTTCGCCTTGTCCGGATCGTAGGAGCGTTGCTCGATGCCCTCGGGGAAGAGCGCATAGGTGTCGTTGATCGGGAAGTCGTTGCCGACCTTGCCGTAGCCACCGAGGATGCGCTTGACCATTTCCTCGCGGTCGATGGACAGTTTCAGGGCCATGCGCAGATCGTTGTTGTCGAATGGCGCCTTGTCGCAATGCATGATGAAAACGTAGTGGCCGCCACCGGACGTGGTCAGAAGCTGCACCGTCGGGGCGCGCGTCAGAAGCGGCACGGTCTTTGGATCGACGCGGTTGATGAACTGCACCTGGCCGGACGACAAGGCCGCGATACGGGCGGTTGCATCGTTCATGGTGATGATTTCGACCGTTTCGACATAACCGCGGTCGGAACGCCAGTCGCTGGTGTTCTTCTCGAAGGTCATGCGAACGCCAGGCTCGAAGCTCTTCACCTTGTAGGCACCGGTGCCGATGCCGGCGTTCGGCGCGTCGACGCCGCCGTTCGGCTGGATGACGAGATGGTAGTCGGTGAAGATCGCGGGAAGGTCGGCATTGCCGCTATCCAGCGTCACGACCAGATCGCCGCTCTTGTTTTCGATCGACTTGATGGATTTCAGAACGCCGGCTGCACCGGATTCGGTCTTGCTATCGCTGTGGCGCTTCAGGGTCGCGACCACGTCGTCGGTGGTCATTTCCTTGCCGTCGTGGAACTGCACGCCCTTGCGGATCTTGAAGGTCCAGGTCTTGGCGTCGGGTGATGGCGACCAGGATTCGGCAAGCGATGGAACCGGCGCGCGGGTTTCAGGATGGGTTTCGACCAGCGTGTCGCCCCAGGTGCGGACCGCGGTGAACATCACCTGCGAGGTCGCCTTGGCGGGATCGATGCTGTCGGTGGCTGCGCCGCCCTCGAGGCCGAGCTTTAGGTTGCCGCCCTTCTTGGGGGCCTGCGCAGAGGCGCTGGTTGCGTAAAGCTGGCTTGCTGCAGCCAGTGTCACGCCCGCTGCCATGGCGCGGCCCATGAATTCGCGGCGGTTCATGCCACCTGTCGTGACACGGCCAGCGAGGTATTTCGTAATATCGTTCATTTCCCTGTTCCCTTTTATTCGATGCAGTTTTCTGCGTTCGTAGTCTGCGCTGTCTCGCCGGGTTTCCTCTTCCACAGCGGTTTGCGCATTATTCCGTCGATCGTGGGAAATGGTTCGGTTGCGGCCGACATAACTTCCTTTCTGATGCAGTCCCCGGCTCTTATCGTGCGAGCTCTATGCCTCGGGAAATAGTCTGCTTAGCGATCGAAGGCCCGTTGAGGCGTGATGGAGATTACGGTCGCGTTGCCGCGTGGGTGAGCCTTCGCTACGACATTAAGTGCCTTCGATGCGACACATTTAGCAACCCCCCATGGGTTGCGAAAATTAGGCGCCTTTCGAAAGGGATGCAAATCCTGCTAATCGCGCGCTATCGCATGGAAAAACGTGCCGGTCACCCTTCCCCGGAAACCGCCCGACGGACCTATTTCGTCGCCTCGACCATCTGCAATCATAGCGAGAGGTTGGTCGGTTCCGGCTTCGATCACTCGAGCATAATGGAATTCGTGGCCCCGCACCACGTCGCCTATTTTACCAATGGCACTTTCTCTCATCAGGCGCGCCTGGCGGTAGCCAAGGTTCATCTTACGCTTGGAAAAGCTCGTGGAATGGGAAAGCAGGCCGGTCATGGCGTGGCTGACGCCGTCGGCATCCTCCAGCCATTCGCCGAGCACCATGTAGCCACCGCATTCGCCGTGAACCGGCTTGGTCTCCGAGAAGGTCTTCAACCCCGTCTTGAACCTGTCAGCCGCTGCAAGCCGTCCTGCGTGCAGTTCGGGATAACCGCCCGGCAGCCAGCAGACGTCGCAGTCGGCCGGCGGCACTTCGTCGGCGAGCGGCGAAAAGCGGATGATCTCCGCCCCCATCGCCTGCCATTCCCGCTTGATATGCGGGTAGAGAAAGGTAAAGGCGGCGTCTTCGGCGAGCGCGATCCGCTGGCCCGGCGGGGGTAGTGCCTTTTCCGTCGTACCGGACGGGATATCGAATGGACGTGCTGCCTCGAAAATCGCGTCGAGATCCAGCGACTGTTCCATCGCATCGGCCAGCCGGTCGATATGGGCGTCCATCTGCGGATGTTCGCTTGCCTGCACGAGGCCCAGATGGCGTTCGGGCAGGGTCAGGGTCGGATCGCGCAAAATCGTGCCGACAACGGTAAGCCCGATCGCGGAGATCGCGTCGCCGGAGAGTTTCCTGTGACGCTCGCTTCCGGCACGGTTGAGCACGCAGGCCGCCATTTTCACGGTCGGATCATAATGCATGAAACCGCAGGCGACGGCCGCCGCCGTCTGGCTCTGTCCCGACACGTCGAGCACCAGCAGAACCGGCAGGCCGAACAGGCGCGCGAGATCGGACGCTGCGCCCGAGCGACCGGGTTCGCCCAGAATGCCGTCGAAAAGACCCATGGCGCTTTCGATCAGGATCAGGTCCGCATCCTCTGCCTGGCCGCGGGCGAGATGCCGAAGAAGATCGGGGGCCATGGCCCAGCTGTCGAGATTGAGCCCGGGCAGGCGGGTTGCCGCTTCGTGGAAACCGGGATCGATATAATCAGGCCCGGTCTTGATGCCGCGCACCTTGATGCCCCGCCGCTGGAAGGCACGCAACAGGCCGATGGTGACGCTGGTCTTGCCGGAGCCGGAGCGCGGTGCGCCGATGATCAGGGCGCGGGCCGTCATGATGCAGGTCCCGTAAGAACCGCCTGCATATCGACGATCCTGCCGATCACGATCAGCGCTGGCGCCTGGAAATCCTGGCGCTGCACTTCTGCTTCCACGGTCGCAAGCGTCGCAATCATCGAGCGCTCCTGGGGTGTGGTTGCCGCCATCAGAACCGCGACGGGTGTATCGCCTGCCAATCCGCCCTCCATCAGAAGCCGCGCGATCGTGCCGATCGTGCTTACACCCATATAGACGACGATCGGTTCGCCCGTCTTTGCCAAAGCTTTCCAGTCGAGATCGCCAGGCGTGCCGGCGGCATGTCCGGTTGCAAGCGTGATCGAGCGGCTGATGCCGCGCATCGTCGCCGGAATGTTGGCACAGGCGAGTGCCGCAAGGGCAGAGGTCATGCCGGGCAGAATCCGGAAGGGGATATCGGCCTTCACCAACGCCTCCGCCTCTTCGCCACCGCGACCGAAGATAAACGGGTCTCCGCCCTTCAGACGCAGCACGCGTTTGGCCGATCTGGCGAGTTCGATCAGCCGTGCGGTAATATCGTCCTGCGCCACCGAAGGCTTGCCGCCCCGCTTTCCGACAAAGATCATGTCGTGTGTCTGCGCCAATGCCAGCACGGCGTCGGAGACCAGCGCGTCATGCACGATCACGTCGGCCTTTTGCAGCGCATCGGCGACTTCCAGCGTCAGATAGCGCGGATGACCGGGGCCGGAGCCGGCCAGCCAGACATGGCCGGGCTCGAATTCCGGTGCTTCGACGATGGTTTCGATCAACTCATTCATGGGCATGGAGTGCAAACCTTTTGCCGGCCGGTGAAGGCCGGGCTATAGAAACGACCATGGAAGCCGCCATCGATATTGACAGCAAGACCCTGCGACGTGGCTGGACCACGGGAACCTGCGCTGCGGCGGCCACGAAGGCTGCCTGTCTGGCGCTGATGACAGGCGAATTTCCGGCGCTGGTGGAGGTGACCCTGCCCGGCGGCCAACGGCCGGGTTTTGCGCTGGCCATCGAAGAGGTGGGCGAGGGTTTCGCCAAGGCTGGCATCATCAAGGATGCCGGCGACGACCCAGATGTCACCCATGGCGCGCTGATCATCAGCACGGTGCGGCGCGGCGCGGCGAAAAGCGGCATCACGTTCAGGGCAGGACCTGGCGTCGGTACGGTGACGCGGCCCGGTCTGCCGCTGCCACCCGGCGAACCCTCGATCAACCCGGTGCCACGGCAGATGATTGCGCAGGCGATAACAGAGGTTGCCGGCGAGGGCGCCGATTTCGAGGTGGAGATTTCGGTGCCCGACGGTGAGAAGATCGCCGAGAAGACGCTTAACGGCCGGCTCGGCATTGTCGGCGGAATATCGATCCTCGGTACGACCGGGATCGTCATTCCGTATTCGTGCTCGGCCTGGATCCATTCCATCTGGCGCGGCATCGATGTGGCGCGCGCGGCCGGCCTCGATCATATTTCCGGCGCCACCGGCAATACGTCCGAAAAGGCGGCGCAGGCCTATCATGGCCTTTCCGACGTCGCGCTGATCGACATGGGCGATTTCGTCGGCGGCATGCTGAAATATATCCGCAGCCATCCGGTGCCGAAGGTAACCGTTGCCGGCGGCGTCGCCAAGATGACCAAGCTCGCCCAGGGCATGCTCGACGTGCATTCCAAGCGCGGGCTTGCCGATCTCGAAGCGCTTGCCAAGGTGGCGGAAGACGCTGCCGCCGATGCCGATCTCGTTGCGCGGATCATCGCTGCAAACACTGTCGCGCAGGCGTTCGAGATGGCTGGCGCGCGTGGTCTGAAGCTCGGTGACCGCATTGCCGCGCTTGCCTGGAAGACCGCCGCAAAGTCGCTCGGCGACCCTAAGATCGCGCTGGAGATCCTGGTGTTCGACCGGCACGGGCAGCTTGCCGGACGAACGGAATTCACGCCGTCCGATCATTCCGGGTCCTTAGCCGCAGAGAGCTGATCCCAGCCGGGGCGGAAACGCCGTACATAGTCTGCATTGTATAGCTGGCTCTCGACGAAATCCGTCGCTCCCAGCCCTTTGCCGACGAAGATAAGCGCGGTGCGCTCCGCCGGTTCTGCGGCAAGCTTTGCTACGATATCGGCAAGCGTGCCGGTGATGATACGCTCCTCCGGCCATGAGGCGCGCACGACGATCGCGACCGGGCATTCGGGGCCGTAAAGCGGTGTCAGTTCCTCGACGATCCTGTCCAGTGCATGGATAGCAAGATGGATAGCAAGCGTTGCACCTGTTGCGCCAAAGGCTTTCAGCGTTTCTCCCTCGGGCATTTTCGAGGCGCGACCGGAGACGCGTGTGAGGACCAGACTTTGCGCCACTTCGGGAATTGTCAGCTCCCGCCGCAACGCAGCTGCGGCGGCGGCAAACGATGGAACGCCAGGGGTCAGCGTATAGTCGATCCCGTGCTTTTCCAGCCGGCGGATCTGCTCGGCCACAGCGCTCCAGACCGAAAGATCGCCCGAATGCAGGCGGGCGACATCCTTGCCGGCCTGGTGAGCTGCAACATATTCGGCCTCAATATCATCGAGCGACAGGGAACCGGTATCAACGATCCGTGCATCGGCCGGGCAATACTCGAGCAGTTCCTTCGGCATGATCGAGCCTGCATAAAGGCAGACCGGCGAGCGGCTGAGGATATCGCGACCACGGACGGTGATGAGATCCGCGGCACCGGGGCCGGCGCCGATGAAGTGGACGGTCATGAATAGTCTTTCGTTTGCGCCAAGGCGCAGGTGGCGCCCTGGGATATCAGCCGCGGTACGATGATTTCGGACCATTCTCCCGCAGCCGCAAGCGCCGCACCTTCGGACAGGCTGGATGACGGCGTCTGGGCAAGGCTGTGGCGGGAAACGGTCTTCGTTCTCGGCTCGGCGTCGAGCAACGCCTGGTCGCTGACGATGTGAAGCGGAATGCCCAGCGTTTCGGCCAGCTGCAGAATGCCGGGTTCCTGCCGCTTGATCTCTCCGGTGGCAAGTGCCCCAATCGATCCCCTGATGATACCGGCCTCAGTGCAGGCCGCATCGAGAGCGGACAGAAGGTCTGCGCGTGTGGTGCCCTTGCGGCAACCCAAACCGGCGACGATCATGGTTCTGTTCCTTTTGTCCAAGTCCACTGCGTGACCGGCATGGCCGGCTTCCAGCCCTGCATCGACCCGACGGGTGAGGCCCGCGAGACATCCATGCGGATGAGGTTGCCGCCGAGCGTGGCTTTTGCGGTCAGCAGCACCGCTTCCATCTCCAGCGTCACGGCGTTGGCAACGAGCCTGCCGCCTGATTTCAGCGCTGCAGCGGCCGTCTCGAAGACACCAGGTTCGCTGCCGCCGCCGCCGATAAAGATCGCATCCGGTGGGGGGAGGCCATTGAGCGCCGACGGTGCTTCGCCCTCGACCACGACGAGGCCCGGCACGCCGAAGCGTGCGGCATTGCGCTTGATGCGAGCGGCGCGCTCGGGATGGGCTTCAACGCCGATCGCCTTCATCGACGGATCGGCCAGCATCCATTCGATGCCGATCGAACCGGAGCCGGCTCCGATATCCCAGAGCAGCTCGCCGCGCCGGGGCGACAGAGCCGACAGCGTCAAGGCCCGGATCTCGCGTTTGGTGATCTGACCGTCATGCTCGAACAGGGCATCATCAAGGCCGAAGCCCAGCGGCAGAATGCGCGCCGGACCGTTTGCAGCAACGTCGATCGCGACGACGTTCAGCACGTTGATATCCTGCAATGCAAATCCGTCCGCCTGCACCACGCGGATTCGCTCCGCTTGGCCGCCGAGCGCTTCCAGCACGGTCAGCTGCGACTTCCCGAAACCGCTCTCCGTCACGAGAGCCGCCAGTTCCGCGGGGCCCCGCTCATCCGAGGTCAGCGCGATCACGCGCCGGCCTGGGTGCAGAAGCGGGCGGATGAGATCCAGAGGACGGCCATGCAGCGAGACCGTCTCGATCTCCTGCAGCGGCCAGCCGAGACGGGACGCTGCGAGCGAAAATGCGGACGAGGACGGATAGGAGACGAATTCGTCGGCCGGCACATGGCGTGACAGGGTTGCACCCACGCCGAAGCAGAAGGGATCGCCGGAGGCGAGTACGCAGACCCTCTTTCCACGCAGAGCGACGACATCGCGCATCGCTGGATCGAAGGGCGTCGACCATGGCCGTGATTCGCCTGTGATGAGGGATGAGGCGAGCTCCAGATGCCGCTTTCCGCCGAACACAAATGCGGCGGCGGCGATCGCGTCGCGGGCATTGTCGCCGAGACCCTTCACGCCATCCTCGCCGATGCCGACGATGGACAGCCAGCGGCTTTGGTTTAAAGCTCTCACTTCTGATTCAGGAGGCAACTTGACTTACTCCATCCTCATTCTGGGCGGTACGACCGAGGCGAAGGCCTTGGCCGGCCGGTTGGCGACCGATCCGGAATACCAGATCCTTGTTTCGCTTGCAGGCCGCACCAAAGCGCCGGCGGAACAGCCAGTGCCCGTGCGGATCGGCGGGTTCGGCGGTGCTGTCGGCCTCGATGCCTTCATCCGTGAGAAGGGCGTGGATCTGCTGATCGACGCGACGCATCCGTTCGCGGCGCAGATTTCCCGCAATGCGGCCGAGGCCGCGGCGTCCTCGGGTGTGGAGATCCTGGCTTTGCGACGGCCCGCCTGGTTGCGTCAGGACGGAGATCGGTGGCAGGAGGTCGGCAGTATCGAGGCCGCGGTTGCCGCGCTTGATATCGCCCCGCGCAAGGTTTTCCTGACGCTCGGCCGGCAGGAACTTCTGCCTTTCGAAGTGAGAAAACAGCATCGATACCTGGTGCGCAGCGTCGATCCGGTCGATCCGCCGCTGGACCTGCCGGATGTGACCTACATCACTGCCCGTGGGCCGTTTTCCGAGGGTGACGAGATCCGGCTGCTCGAGGAGCACGGCATCGACCTGATCGTCTCGAAAAACAGTGGCGGTCGCGCCAGTGTGGCCAAGATCAGCGCTGCACGGCGCCTCGGAATCGACGTCATCCTGATCGAACGGCCCGAGCTGCCGGATGTGCCGTCTTCCACAAGCGTGGACGTGCTGGTCGACCGGGTGCGTCACTGGACGCTCTCCCGCAGGAAACGCGGCGAATAGACGATCGGTCGGTTGCCGGTTCTTTCGATCAGCTTGGTCTCTGTCGTGCCGACGATCACGCAGGTCGCCATGTCGGCCATGTCGCCCTGAGCTTCCGCCAAGGGCACGATCCGGATCGCCTCGTCAGGCCGGCCGGCGGCGCGGCCGAAGATCACCGGCACCGTGCCCGGCAGGTTGGCGCGCAGGATCTCGAAGGCTTCATCCAGCTGATGCGGCCGCGCCTTGCTGATCGGATTGTAAAAGGCCATGACGAAGCCGGCCGTTGCCGCGGCGACGAGACGCTTTTCGATGATGGCCCAGGGTTTCAGGTTGTTCGACAGCGAAATCGCGCAGAAATCATGGCCGAGAGGTGCTCCAGCCTTTGCCGCAACCGCCAGCATGGCGGTGACGCCTGGCACGATGGAAAGATCGATATCGCGCCATTCTGCCGGACCTTCGTCGATCGCTTCACAGACGGCTGCCGCCATCGCGAAGACGCCGGGATCTCCACCCGAGACGACGCAGACTTTGCCGCCTCTCGCTGCCATGTCGATCGCCGCCTTGGCGCGTGCCAGCTCCTCGCGATTGTCAGAGGCATGGCGGCGCTGGTCCGGTCGCAGGTTCAGCCTGTCGATATAGGGAAAGTAGCCGAAGAAATCGGTTGCCGACGCAACCGCCGACAGTGCTTCCGGGGTGATCTGGTCCGGACTTCCGGGGCCAAGCCCGACGACCGTCAGCGATCCCGTCATTCTGCCGCTCCATGATCGGGCCCCGGACGATTGGTCCATCCGGGAACGAGCACGAGGGAGAAATAGGGCGCCGGGCTTTCGTCGCGGGTTTCCAGCCGCTCCGAGGCGCCGTTGGCCATGGTGCCGCGTTCGACATAGAGCGCGCCTGAAAGCTTGCCGACTGCGGCCAGCGCCCGGCGGATCTTCGGCAGGTTGCGCCCGACCTTCATGATCACGGCGCCATCGGTATCGGAGAGACGCTCGATCAGCTTTTCCTCAGACAACGTGCCGGGCAGCACGCTCAGGATATCGTCTCCCTGCACCAGTGGCAGGCCCGTCATCGACCAGCAGCCGGACATTGCGGTGACGCCGGCAATCACATCCACCTCGTAGCGATCCTTCAGCCGGACATGCAGATGCATGTAGGACCCGTAAAACAGCGGGTCTCCTTCGCTGAGAACAGCGACGGTCTTACCGGCATCGAGGTAAGCTGCGACTTCTTCGGCCGAACGATCGAAGAAATCGTTGATCGGCGTCTTGTAGTCGGCTTCGTCCTTGTGGGTCTCGACCGTGACCGGATAGACAAGCGGCAGCTCGATCGTGCCGGGGCGGATATGCGCGTCTACAATGGTGCGGCCGTTGCCTGATGAGCCCTTCTTGCAGAAGAAAGCGAGCACATCCGCTTCATTGATGGCACGGACGGCCTTCAGCGTCATCAGTTCCGGATCACCGGGCCCGGTGCCGACGCCGATCAGCCTGCCTTTGGTACCATAGGGGTTCAAAGGCCTGTCCTCGCCAGCGCGTTGACGGCAGCGGCCGTCATGGCCGAGCCGCCCATGCGGCCGCGCACCACGGCATAGGGAATGCCATGCGTCGATTCCATCAGGGCTTCCTTGGATTCAGCGGCACCGACGAAGCCGACCGGCATGCCGATGATTGCGGCTGGGCGCGGTGCACCGGCATCCAGCAGTTCCAGCAGGTGAAACAGGGCTGTCGGCGCATTGCCGATGGCGACGACCGAGCCTTCCATCGCGTCCCACAGATCCAGTGCCGCTGCCGATCTCGTGTTGCCGATCGTTTTGGCGAGTTCAATCGTGCGGCTGTCGCGCAACGTGCAGACCACCTCGTTGTCGGCCGGTAGCCTTGCCCGGGTTATCCCCTGCGCCACCATGAACGCGTCGCAATAGATGGGCTTGCCGTCCAGCAGCGCATTGCGGGCTGCAGAAACGAAGTCGTCGGAGAAGCGGAAATGTTCGGCCGCCTCGACCAGGCCGCAGGCGTGGATCATGCGGACCGCGACATCCGCCTGCTCTTCCGAAAAAGCGGAAAGGTCGGCTTCCTCGCGGATGATCGCAAAGGACTTCAGATAGATCGCATCGCCTTCGTGGATATAGTCGTAACTGGTCATGGTCATCCTGGTATGGCCGCCTGGCAAAGCCGGTCCGGACCGATCCGGGCAAGGCAGGCAGCGGAATTTTCCCCCGATCGCCGTTCCGATCGAACGAGAGCGGCAAGGCGGCGAAGCGTGGCGTTGGTATCGGCAAACGCGATGGAAGCAAAGGGTTGGCCGCTCGCTTTCGCAGAGGCAACCAGCGAAACGTGATCCGGCATGCCGCACAGCGTCAGTGCCGTTGCTTGCGGATGGGCGCAGCCCTTAGGGCAGCCGCTCACATGCAGCTTGATCGAGCCGTCCAGCAGATCGGCGCATTCTGTGGCAGCGCGCGTGGCGATCTCGTGGGTGGCAATGGTGCCGGAACGGCAGGCCGGGCGTCCGGTACAGGCAGCGATATGACCGCGCGGATCGGCAGCCGACGTCACGAAACCGGTGTCTGCGGCAAATGCCGTCAATGTGCGGCACGCGGTCTCGCTGCCGAAAAACAGGAGCGAGTGATCGAGTGCCGGTTTGACGGTGCGGAGGTCCAGGCGGGTGGCCTCGTTGCAGAGGGCAATCAGGTTTCCGGCATGGGTTTGGCCGAAAGCCGGGCCGATGCCGGTCGCGAACGTGCCGTCCGAAAGGCCATGCAGCGTGAAGGGCGATACGGTTGCGGCAGTGAAATCGTTGACCGGCAAGTCTGAAGCGAGGTCGCGACCGCGGGCATCGCTTCCAAGCGAGGCGAGCTTTTCGAGCAGTGCGATTGTCGCTTCGACGGCCTGTGTTTCAGTCAAAACATTGAAAACGCGCCCGGAACCTTCGGTGCCGCCAAGCAGGATCTTCCAGCGGATTTCGCCATCTGCGTCCACCGCGACCAGCCGGATATCGGCGATCAACCCGGAAAGTGTCAGGCGACCCGCACCATCGACGATAACAGACATCTTTGGCGCAAGGCCTTTGATGTCACGGGCACGGTCTCTGATCGCGTCTGCCAGCGGGCGCGGATCTACAATCTCCGTGGCTTCGTCACCGGCAAGCGGCGGCACTTCGACGGCAAGGCCATCGCGCAGCGGCAGGTCCATGGCCCGCACCTCGGCCTCGAGACGCGGCGCGGAAGTTTCGCTGAGGCCACGAATCTGCAGGTTGCCGCGGGCTGAAATGTCGATCATGCCGTTGCCGTGGCGCATTGCCAGGCGGCAAAGATCGGCCAGTTGCTCCGGCGCAATTGAAGCGGTCAGCGGCACACGCGCAAGCAGGCCGTCGCCCGTCATCATCGGCGCAGACAGGGCAGGGCAGGCGCCGCGTCTCATGTCCGGTTCGGCTGGGTCGCGTGCGAGTGCTGTCATGCGACCAGCCTTTCGCAGTCGTCTGCCAGCATTTCCAACTCGGCATCCACCGCGTTGCGGCGCGGATGCCAGAGACCGCGATCGAGCGCCGCGCGGAACCGCAGGCCCATGTAGCGGGCGCCTTCGGGGTTCTGGGACAACAGGAAGTCGCGGACTTTTTCGTCACCCAGATAGGCGTCATAGGTCGCATCAATCAGCGATTGCGGAACGGCGTGGGTGGTCTCGGCAAAGCCGATCAGCCGGTCGACGGTTTCGACCAGTTCGGCTGCACCGCGGGGACCGTGGCGCATCTGGCCGGCGATGAAGCGTGGGTTGACGGCACGGGCGCGCACGACCCGGGTCACGGCCTCGGAGATGGAGCGGGCTTTCGGCTTCTGCGGATCGGTCGTATCGAGCGCGATCACATCCGCCTTGCCGCCAAGTGCCGCGACGGCCGCCGAAAAGCCGCCGATGAAGGCAACGTCGGCGGAACCATCGAGAAGATCGCGGCCGGGATCGTCGCCGGTATGGACAAGCAGGTCGGCGCTGCCGATTCGCTCGGCAAACCCGCTGGGAACGTGGACGCCGTCGCCATCAGCGCCGCCGAACGCGTGGCTGGTGGCTTCGAGATAGAGACGGCCGAGTTCCTCGCGTTCGCCCCAGCTGCCGTCGGCAAGCTTTTCCTCGATGCCGGAACCGTAGGTACCGGGGGCCGAGCCGAAGATGCGCGGGGGCACATGGCCGAGCGTCTGCGCATCCTCTGCCAGCGGATTGTCGCCCGGTGCTTCCTCGCGCGCGGCAATCGCCCGCATGGCGGCATCAAGAAGCGCGATCAGTGCCGGAAACATGTCGCGGAACAGGCCTGAAATTCGAAGGCTCACATCGATACGCGGGCGTCCGAGTGTGGCAGGCGCCAGAACCTCGATACCGGTGACGCGGCCGGTTGCGGCGTCCTGGACGGGTCTGGCACCCATCAGCGCCAGAACCTGCGCCACTTCCTCGCCGCCGCTTCGAAGCGAAGCGCTGCCCCAGAGATCGAAGACGAGGCTTTTCGGCCAGTCGCCATGGTCCTGCAGGTATCGGCGCAATATCTCGTCGGCGGCACGCTTGCCGAGTTCGAACGCGGTCGGGGTCGGCAGGGTGCGCGGATCGCTGGCGTAAAGATTGCGGCCAGTCGGCATCACGTCGCGGCGGCCCCGTGCCGGCGCGCCCGATGGTCCGGGGCGGATATGCCGGCCATCGAGAGCATCGAGCAGCGCCTGCATTTCGGTTCCGGCACTGGCGATCCGCAGCGGATCGTCATCACCGCCTGCGATTTCGCCGAACACGTGCTGGCCATCCTTGATGGCGAAGTCCTTGAGGTCGCAGAGAAACGCATCGATGCGGCTGAGCGCGGTGTCGGGGTCGTCATCACCGGTTATGCCGGCCTCGGATGCCAGTCCGCAGTCGCCCGCGGTCTCGACGATCAGTTTCGCCAGCCGGTCGCGGCGGCGCCTGTCCAGCCCGTCCGCTTGCGCGTATTCGTCGACCAGCAGCTCGAGTTTCGTCTGCTCGTCCGAAAGGCCTGCGCCTGTCAGAACCGGCGGCAGATGGCCGATGGTAACCGCGGAAATGCGCCGCTTGGCAACCGCCGCCTCGCCGGGATTGGAGACGATGAACGGATAGATGACCGGCAGGCCACCGGTCACGAGCTCCGGGAAGCAGTCTTTCGACAGTGCCACGGTCTTTCCCGGCAGCCATTCCAGCGTGCCATGGGCGCCGACATGAACGATCGCATGGGCACCTACGGCATCGCGCATCCACTGACCGAAGGCGTTGAGGGCGTGGCGCGGCGGCAGGTCCGGGCTGTGATAGTCAGTGCGCCGGTCGGCATCGCGGCCACGGTCCGGGGCAAGCGCCACCGTGACATTGCCGAACTGCGCGGCGCGGAAACGATAGGCGCCGTCTTCGAGATCCGCGTCCATCGCGGGTTCGCCCCAGGCGGCATCGATGCCAGCTGAAGGGCTGTAGGTTGCAAGCGGAAATTGCGCCGTTCTTGCGGCCAGAAGATCCAGAAGCGCGCGCGGGGTTTGCGGAATATCCGAAATCGAATAGCCGGCTGTCGATAGCGTGCGGAGGATCGTCAGAACGCTTTGCGGCACGTCGAGGCCGACGGCATAACCGGTGCGGCCCGGCGCACTCGGATAATCCGGCATCAGGATGACGAGCTTTCGCTCGGCCCTCGAAACGGTCTTCATGGCCAGAAAGGCGGCGATCCGGTCTGCAACGTGTTCGATACGGTCCGGTTCTGGCTGGTTGACGAGATCGGCCGTCTTGTCGCCTGCCTTGAACGAGATCGCGCCGGCAAGGATGCGGCCGTCCAGTTCCGGCAGCACGACATGCATGGCGAGATCGGAAGGGTTGAGGCCGCGGCGGCCTTCCACCCATCCGTCGCGCCGTGTCGTTGCGGTGACCAGCTGGAAGACGGGAACCCCTGAGCGGTCGAAGATCGTGTCGCCGTTGTCATCGGCAGCACTTGCGAAGGCCGTCGTGGTGAGAATGGCCGTCGGATCGAGCTCTGCGATCGCCTGTTCGACAAAGCCGATGGTTTCTGCATCCTTCAGGCCGCCGACGAACATCGGCATCGGTGCGAAGCCGCGGGCGGCAAGTGCTTCATACATCGCGTCGATCGGTGCTGCATCGTTGGCAAGCAAGGTGGAGCGGTAGAACAGGATCGGCAGCCGCTGCGCATGGGGCGGGAAGCCAGCCAGAAGCTCCTCGCCGGTCGAGATGCCGTGGCCGGGCTTGTAGAAGCCCCGCTTCGGCATCGGCGTCGGGGTCGGCAAGCTTTGCGTATCGCCGTTTGCCAGCGCATCCAGCCGACGCGCCAGACGCTGCATATTGTCCGGCCCGCCTTCGCGGAAGAAGGCAAGAACGTCCGTCAGCGTCGCATCGGGCACTGTCGAGGCAGCCGCCAGGCGGTCGTCGCTGATGCTGCATTCCCCTGGCAGCATCGCGAGCGGGATCTTCTTGCGCTTCGCCAGGCGCGACAGCTGATCGGCGCCATAGGCCCAGCGATCGTAGCCGCCGAGAATGCGCACGAGGATGAAGCGCGCGTGGGAAGCGGTCTTTTCCAACCAGAGATCGACGGACATCGGATGGCGCAGGTCGGAGATATTGGTAAGGCAGAGGCTCGCCTTGCCATCGCTCCAGCCCGCTGCAATGCCGTTGAGGTCACTGCCGGAAAAAGACAGCACCACCACATCTGCCGGCGACTGGTTGAGGTCGACCGGCTCGATCAGGTCGTCGAGCGACGACGAAGTGGTGGCGAGAATATGCATCCTTTTCCTTCTAAAACCCTCTTACGCCGCCAGCATCTTTTCGATCGCCGCCCGGTCCATGCCCTTTTCGCCGATCACGACGAGGCGGCTCTGGCGGGTCTCGCCGGCACCCCAGGCGCGGTCGAAATAATGGTTCACGCGCGAACCGACCGCCTGCACCTGAAGGCGCATCGGCTTGTTCGCGACGTCGACAAAACCCTTGATGCGCAACACGTTTTCCGCTTCTGCCGTGGCGGAAATGCGGGCAGCAAGCTCGTCGGCATCGGCAACGGCTGGGATATCGATGACGAAACTGTCGAAATCGTCGTGATCGTGATCAAGCTCGTCGTCGTGATGGGTCTTGCGGTTTTCGATATCGTCCTCGACGGCAAGACCGAGACCGATCAGCACGCTCGGATCGACGGCGCCGTTTGCGGCCGGCACGATCTTGACCGCGCTCGGCAGATGCGCCTGGACGCGGCCCTTGGCGGCGGCAAGCGACGCCTGGTCGAGAAGGTCGGTCTTGGTCAGCACGATCATGTCGGCGCAGGCGATCTGGTCCTCGAACACTTCCTCGACCGGGTCGTCGTGGTCGATCGAGCTATCCTGGCTGCGCTGCGCTTCCAGCGCTTCGTGATCGTCGGCCACGCGACCTTGCGCAAGCGCCAGACCGTCCACCACGGCAATGACGGCATCTACCGTCACGCGGGCCTTCACATCCGGCCACTGGAACGCCTGGACGAGCGGCTTCGGCAGGGCAAGGCCGGAGGTTTCGATGAGGATATGATCGACGCGCGGTTCACGGGCCAGGATCTGGTCGATCGCCGGGACGAAGTCGTCGGCGACGGTGCAGCAGATGCATCCGTTGGCAAGCTCGATAATGTTGTCGTCAGGGCAGCTCTCGATGCCGCAGCCCTTCAGCACGTCGCCATCGATGCCGACATCGCCGAACTCGTTGACGATGATCGCGAGGCGCTTGCCCTTGAGGTTTTCGATCAGGTGACGGATCAGCGTGGTCTTGCCGGCACCGAGAAACCCGGTGATCACGGTGCAGGGAACGCGGTCGAATGAAACGCTCATGAAGGCAGGTCCTCGTGGTGCTGGAATGGGGGAATGCGGGCCGTCATGCCCTTGCCGCGAAGGCACATGGGGCGGCCGCGAAGGGGAAGTAAACCGCGCTCGTCGTCAGCCAGCATCATCGCGCCGACCAAGATGTCCTCGACCGTGTCGAGCGACAGATGACCAAAGACATAGGACCAGCCGGAGCGATGGTTGAAGGCAGCACTTGGGCCTTTTTCGCAGTTGGCAAGGCAGGTGACGGGTTTGACGGAAAGCGGCTTGCCGGCGGCAGCCTCGCGAAGGGCGTCCATCAGGACGATGCCCGGGCGCGCTTCGCTGTCGGATGCCTCGCGACAATTGGTGCAGACGAAAATCGTCACATCCGGCTCGCCGGCAAGGCCGTCTGCGGACGCATCGCGCTCGTCTTTTCGTTCGTCAATCACCATCGTGTCGCACTACCGCCCAAGCCAATAACATCGGGGTGCACGACAGGAAGGCAAGCCAATCCTGCAGAGTGAAAGAAGCTTTACCGGAGCACCCCGCCCGGAAAGGCGCGTTTTCGAACGGCAGGTCTCCTGGCTCGCGGGTCGTCACCATCCGCCTGCCTTCCCGGATTTCTCCAGTGGCCATAGTGGCAGGATGGCTCGCCGCTTACAGTTGCGGGGGCAGCCGCGGCATTGAACCATGGGATCTTAAAGATGATCCCGGGTTCGCACCGCATTCTCTCTTAGCCCCTACCGTTGCCGGCAAGGGACCGTATCGCAGTCACCTAAGCCTTGTCGCAGGGCAGTGTCAATGTCGCAAAGGCGATTGCCCGTGTGGGGAAACCGTCTATAGTGATCACGTCTTTGGTGCCCGAGAGGGCTCATCGAAGGGAATGCGGTGCGACGACATCTTGGCGTCAAACCCGCGGCTGCCCCCGCAACTGTAAGCGGAAAGTCTCTGCTCAACATGCCACTGGAGACATCCGGGAAGGCGGGTCAGAGGCGTTCGATCCGCGAGCCAGGAGACCTGCCGGAGACGATAGGCACAGTGAAAGTCCTCGGGTGGAGGGCAGAAAGACGACGTCCATGGTTACGAACTCTGCTGCCGGTGCAGCCAGCGTTTCCGCATCGAAAATCATCCCTCTTGGCATGACGGCCATACTCGGCCTGTTCATCGTCGGCTTTGTCGGCTTCTCGCACATCGAGGCCGTGCACAATGCGGCCCACGATACGCGCCACTCGCTGGCCTTTCCCTGCCACTAAGAGGAATTTTCCCAATGTCGCTGTTTCGTAACATCGTCCTCACGGCGGTGATCGCAGGGCTTTTGTCCGGGCTCCTGATGACCGTGATGCAAAGCTTTTCCGTCGTGCCGCTTATCCTTGCGGCAGAGACGTATGAACACGCCGGCGGCAACGGCGAAGGGCATAGCCATGCTGCTGCTCCTGATACTGCCGGGCATGATTATGCCGAAGAGGCATGGTCGCCTGCCGACGGGATCGAGCGCTTTACCTACACGGCTGCGGCCAATGCGCTTTCTGCAATCGGTTTTGCGCTGGTTGCCATCGCAATCGCCGAAGCACTCGGCGGGTTCGGCGGATGGCGCGGCGGGTTGATGTTCGGCATTGCCGGCTTCCTCACCGTCAGCCTTGCACCCGGCCTCGGCCTGCCGCCGGAACTTCCCGGCATGCCCGTCGCCGAACTCGGACCGAGGCAGATTTGGTGGATCGCGACGGCAGTCTGCACCGCCCTGGCCCTCGGGCTGCTTGCCTATACCCGTTCCGCCCTTCTTGCGGCTCTGGCGGTCGTCCTGCTGGTTGCTCCGCACATCATCGGCGCACCGCTACCCCCGACCCATGACACCGCGGTGCCGATCGAACTGCATGCGCGGTTCGTCAATGCCGTCTACGCGACGAACCTCGTCTTCTGGGCCATTCTCGGAGCGCTTTCCGGCGTCATTCGCGAGCGTTTCCGTGCCGGTGAGGCGATTTCGACCACGTCCAAGGAGCTTGCAGTCCGTTGAAGGAAATCGATCAGACCACCGAGCAGCGCCACCGCGCGAAGATGGAAAACCGCAAGGCGGTTCAGGATGCGGAAGTCGCGGAGAAGACCGTCGAGAAGGGTCTTCTTATGGTTCATACCGGCTCCGGCAAGGGCAAGTCGACGGCGGCCTTCGGGCTGGCGCTGCGCACGCTTGGCCACAACCGACGCGTCGGGATCGTGCAGTTCATCAAGGGCGCATGGTCGACCGGCGAGCAGCCGGCGCTTGCGGTATTCGGCGACCGGATCGCCTGGCACACGATGGGCGAGGGCTTTACCTGGGAAACCCAGGATCTCAAGCGTGACATCGCCGCTGCCGAGAAGGCCTGGGGCATGGCACTCGAACTGATGGCGGACGAAACGATCGGCCTCGTCATTCTCGACGAACTCAATATCGCGCTGCGTTACGATTATCTCGATCTCGAAACGGTCGTTGCCCAGTTACAGGCGCGCCGGGCGGATCTGCACGTGGTCGTCACCGGCCGTAATGCAAAACCGGCTCTGATCGAGGCGGCGGATCTGGTGACCGAGATGACGCTCGTCAAACATCACTTCAAGGCCGGCGTCAAAGCCCAGGCCGGCATCGAGTTCTGAACCGTGGTGGCTCGTGCACTCATGTTTCAGGGGACGGGCTCGGATGTGGGCAAGTCGCTGGTCGTTGCCGGGCTTGCCCGCGTCTTCACGCTGCGGGGCTTGAGTGTCCTGCCCTTCAAGCCGCAGAACATGTCCAACAATGCAGCGGTCACCGCCGATGGCGGCGAGATCGGCCGGGCGCAGGCGTTGCAGGCAAGGGCTGCCGGCGTGCCGCTCAGCGTCCATATGAACCCGGTTCTCTTGAAGCCCCAGAGCGAAGTCGGCGCCCAGGTGGTGGTGCAGGGAAGGGTCGAGGGCAATGCCAAGGCGGCCGAATACCAGCTTTTGAAGCCGAGGCTGCTTTCGCGGGTGCTTGAGAGCTTCGAGATCCTGAAAGCCAGGGCGGACCTGGTTCTGGTCGAAGGGGCTGGCAGCGCGTCCGAAATCAACCTTCGCCAGAACGACATTGCCAATATGGGTTTTGCCTGCGCTGCCGATGTGCCGGTGGTTCTGATCGGCGATATCGATCGGGGCGGCGTGATTGCCAGCCTCGCCGGCACGAAACTCGTCATCGATGACGACGACGCGGCCATGATCCACGGCTTTATCGTCAACCGCTTTCGCGGCGATCCGGCATTGTTTGCCGAGGGCATGCGGATAATCGGTGCGTTTACCGGCTGGCAATCGATCGGCCTCTTGCCGCATTTCGCCGATGCGGCTCTCCTGCCGGCAGAAGATGCGCTCGGCCTGACCCAGTCGTTTGCGCGCAAGCCCGGCGCGAAGATGCGTATCGCAGTGCCGATCCTGCCGCATATTTCCAATTTTGATGATCTCGATCCGCTGGAAGCGGAGCCGGATGTCGAGCTCATCCGTGTCAGGCGCGGCGAGGCTATCCCTGGAGACTGCGATCTCGTGCTGCTGGTCGGCTCGAAGGCGACGATCACCGATCTGGCGGCGCTCCGGGAAGCGGGCTTCGATACCGATATCGCAGCTCATTACAGGCGCGGCGGGCGGGTGCTCGGCCTCTGCGGCGGGTATCAGATGCTCGGCAGACGGATATCGGATCCAGAGGGATCGGAAGGTCCTCCCGGTTCGGCGGAAGGGCTGGGGCTTCTCGATGTCGAAACCGTTCTGTCGGCGTCGAAGCGGCTGGAGGCGGTAACAGGCGTCAGCGCAGACGGAATATCCTTCGCCGGCTACGAAATGCATACGGGTCATACCACTGGCGTCGACTGTTCACGTCCGTTTTCGAGCATTGGCGGCAATCCGGAAGGTGCGTCGTCTCGGGATGGCAGGGTGGTCGGCACCTATGTGCACGGATTGTTTTGCGACGACCGGCAGCGTTCAGCCTGGCTGTCGCGTCTCGGCGGCACAGTGTCGGGCTTGAATTACGAGGCGAATGTCGATGCCATTCTCGATCGCCTTGCCGCGCATATGGAGCAGCATCTCGATATCGACGGACTGCTCAAAATTGCCAGATGAGCAGCGCCAGGATGCCGAACAGGCTGATCAGCAGCGCATCCGCCACGCGCGCGAGCTTGAGGGCGCGGGTGATATCGTCAAAATTCAGATTGGTCCGGTTGCCATCGCCCATGTAGCGGGCTTCGATCATCTGGCCGCCATAACTTCGGGGACCAGCGAGCGCGATGCCAAGCGCACCCGCCATCGCCGCTTCCGGCCAGCCGGCGTTCGGCGAACGATGGTGTTTCGCGTCACGGCGGATTGCACGCATGGCATCGCGGGGCGAGGCGTCCTTGACGAAGACAGCGGCCACGACGAACAGCGCGGCCGTCAGTCGCGAGGCCGGCAGATTGATCAGGTCATCGAACCGGGCCGCGGCCCAGCCGAACGCTTCATGACGCGGCGACCGATGGCCGATCATGCTGTCTGCGGTATTGGCAGCCTTGTAGGCCGCGCCGCCCGCCAGACCACCGATGCCGAGCCAGAAGGCAGGTGCAACGACGCCATCGGAGAAATTCTCGGCCAGGCTTTCGATCGCAGCACGGCAAACCGCGGCGTCATCGAGCTTTTCAGGATCGCGGCCGACAATCATCGAGACGGCCTTGCGTCCAGCGTCGAGCCCGTTGTAGCGCAACGCGGTTGCGACGGCTTCCACGTGAGTCTCAAGACTCTTCTGGGCAGGCAGGCTGGCTGCTGCAAGAACGAGAAGGATCGGTCCGAAGGGCAAAAGCATGAGGATGGCCGCAATCGCCAGTGCAGCAGCGACGGTGCAGCCGATCAGGACGATGAGCGCGAGAATGCCCATGCGTTTGCGGCTGGCGAAATCATCGCCCTCTCGGTTCCATCTTCTGTCGAGTGCGGATATCAGCGCGCCGATCCAGGTGACAGGATGGCCGACGCGTTTGAACAGCCAGTCCGGATAGCCGACGATGCGCTCGGTGATCAGTGCGAAGAATGCGAGAAGGAACATGACGTTGGCGATCTCTGAGTTGGGCAGTCCGATACAGCATGGCGGCAACCTCGCCATGGCGCGTGCGCTGTTTCCTCAGGCACCCGAGCCGTGGATCGATCTATCGACCGGCATCAACCCGCATTCCTATCCGCATACGCCGATCCCCGGCAATATTTTTGCGCGCCTGCCGGAGCCCTCATCGCTCGAGAGGTTGAAGACGGTTGCAGTTGAGGCGTACCAGGCACCATCACCATCTCATATCGCGGCTGGGCCGGGAACGCAGATCCTGTTGCCGATTATCGCCGGTCTCGTCGGAGGGGACGGAAAGGCAGCGATCCTATCGCCCACCTATGCGGAACATGCGCGTGCCGCGACGATGGCAGGCTTTGAGGTTCTGGAGACGGATGATCTCGACCACCTCTCGACCGCCAGTCTCGCCGTCATCGTCAACCCGAACAATCCGACCGGCCGGATCGTGTCGACGGATGACATCCTTGCGCTGGCCGAAATCATGCGCGCGAAGGGCGGCCTGCTCGTCGTCGACGAGGCCTTCATGGATGTGTCGGAGGCGCAGAGCGTTGCCGGCGCTGTCGGCGAGGGCGGGCTGATCGTGCTGCGCTCCTTCGGCAAGTTCTATGGCATGGCCGGCCTGCGGCTGGGCTTTGCGATCGGCCATCCTGAAATCACCGTGAAGATCGAGGAGAGGCTCGGGCCCTGGGCGGTCTCCGGTCCGGCTTTGCACGTGGCTTGCGAAGCGCTGGCGGATTCCGATTGGCAGGCTGCAATGCGCGTGAGGCTCAGCGCGGATGCTGCAAGGCTGGACGAAGCTCTGAATGCTGCCGGCATTCCGGTCTTCGGCGGCACGTCCCTATTTCGTTTCATCCGTGACAGGCGTGCTCAAGGTCTGTTCCAGCATCTCGGCGAACACGGGATCATGACCCGACGCTTCCAAGAGCGTCCGGACGATCTGCGGGTGGGGCTTCCTGAAGAGAAGGACTGGTCGCGGCTGGAAGAAGCTCTCGCGGCTTTTTAGCCGTCGAACCGATCGCGCCAGGACGGTTGGGCGCTGGCGTTTGGCAGCGCAGTCGCCTCGAAGACACCCCGCGCAACTGCTCTTGCCGTGACCAGGGTCGCGAGATGGCAGAGTTCGGCGAAGGCCCCCATGTCTTCCATCGGGATTTTTCCGGTGGCTGCCGAAAAGATCGTGTCGCCATCTCCCGGCAGATGTGCTGGCAAGACGGCGCGTGCCAGTCCGTCATGCGCCATGATCGACAGCCTGTGCGCCTGCGCCTTGGTCAGAACTGCATCGGTGACGACCACGCCGATCGTCGTTGCCTTCAACGCCACGCCCTTCATCCGCAGGGCCATGTGGTCGGCTGTGAATGTCGCGGGAAGGCCAAGGCCACCGAACTCGTCATCCTGCTCGAACGGCGCCGACCAGAAGTGCTTGGTATCACCGACCGTTGCGGCGCCCATGGCATTGACGGCCATGAGGACGGCAATCGTGTGCCCCGACGAGGTCTTCGCGCTTGCCGAACCGATGCCGCCCTTGACGGTCGCGGTCGTGGCGCCGGTTCCGGCCCCGACGGTGCCGAGCGCGAATGTGCCCTTCTGCGCGGCGCAGAAGGCGTCGTAGCCCATGTCGCGGTAGGGCGAATGGAGGCCCCAGTCCTTATTCCCGCCGTTCAGAAGATCCATCAGAATCGCCTGCGGCACGATCGGCACCCTGACAGAACCGACGGGAAAACCGCGGCCGATCTGGCGCAGGCCCGCCTGCACCCCGCCGGCTGCGTCCAGCCCGAAGGCCGAGCCGCCCGAGAGAACGAAGGCATCGACTGTCTGTACCGTCATGGACGGGTCAAGAAGGGCGGTCTCGCGCCCACCCGGTGCACCGCCGAGAACCGAGCCGGAGGCGACCGCCGGCTCGTCGAAGATGATCGCGGTGACGCCCGAGCCAAGCTGCAGATCGGTCGCGTGGCCAACGGCCACGCCTTCGATATCGGTGAGAAGGTTCAATGGCGCCACCATACGAGTATCAGTCGATATCGAACTTGACGCCCTGCGCGAGCGGCAGGGTGCGGCCATAGTTCACGGTGTTGGTGGCGCGGCGCATGTAGGCGCGCCATGCGTCGGAGCCCGATTCGCGGCCGCCGCCGGTTTCCTTCTCGCCGCCGAAAGCGCCGCCGATTTCCGCGCCCGAGGGACCGATATTCACATTGGCAATGCCGCAATCGGAACCGCGCGCGGAAACGAAGGCTTCGGCTTCCCGGATGTCGTTGGTGAAGATCGACGAGGACAGGCCCTGCGGCACATCGTTGTGTAGCGCAATCGCTTCGTCGAAATCCTGATATCGGATGACGTAGAGGATTGGCGCGAAGGTTTCGTCTCTGACCGGGCCGGTCTGATCAGGCATTTCGACGATGGCCGGGCGCACGTAATAGGCATCAGCCGCTTCGCCATCCAGCACGCGTTCACCGCCAACCACCGTGCCGCCGGCGGCCTTCGCTGCCTCAAGTGCCGCCTGCATCTTGTCGAAGGCTGCCTGATCGATCAGCGGGCCGACGAGATTGCCGTCCTGCAGCGGAGAACCGATGGTGACCGACTGGTAGGCCTTGGCAAGCCGGGGCACGAGCGCGTCATAAACGCTGTCATGGACGAAGAGGCGCCGCAGCGTCGTGCAGCGCTGTCCGGCCGTGCCCATGGCGGAGAAGGCGACCCCGCGCAGGGTCAGATCGAGATCGGCCGTCGCGGTGACGATCGCGGCGTTGTTGCCGCCGAGTTCGAGAATGGAGCGGGCAAAGCGCTTGGCCAGTCGCGGACCGACTTCGCGGCCCATGCGGGTGGAGCCGGTTGCAGAAACGAGCGGCACCTTGTCGTGGTCAACGAGGATTTCGCCGATGTCGCGGCCGCCGATCAGAAGGGTCGAGAGGTTCGCAGGGGCTTTTCCGCCATCGGCGATATAGCGCGACAGCGCCTTTTCGAAGATCGCCTGGGTGGCAAGTGCAGTCAGCGGGGTCTTTTCCGAAGGCTTCCAGATGGTGGAATTGCCGCAGACGAGGGCAAGCGCTGCATTCCACGACCAGACGGCGACGGGGAAGTTGAAGGCGGAGATGATGCCGACGGGGCCGAGCGGATGCCAGGTTTCCATCATCCGGTGCTCGGAACGCTCGGTTGCGATCGTCAGGCCGTAGAGCTGGCGCGACAGGCCAACTGCGAAATCGCAGATGTCGATCATTTCCTGGACTTCGCCGAGACCTTCGGATGTGACCTTGCCGACTTCGATCGACACGAGGCGACCGAGTGACGTCTTGGCGGCACGCAGTTCCTCGCCGAGGAGACGGATCAGTTCGCCACGCTTGGGCGCCGGCACAAGGCGCCATTCGAGGAATGCCTGATGCGCTGCGTCGATCGCCTTCCTGGCATCGTCCGCTGTCACTTCCGGCAGCTTGCCGATTTCCGTGCCTGTGATCGGCGAGCGGACGGTGAGTGTCCCGCCCTTGTACTGGTCGGCTGTGACGCCGAGATCAGCAAAGATCTTGTCCACTTCGGCGACGAGGTCGAGTTTGGCGAGCGTCATGTCGGTCTCCGGATATCGAAATTTGGGGTCAATCTACAAATCGGCGCCGGTTTGACAACAGGTGCGCCGATATTCGTTCTGGGTCAGAAGCGTTCGCCCGTGAAATGAGCGATCTGAGCGCCGGCCTCGTAATAGGCTTCCTTGATGGTGCGAAAGCCTGGTTCCATGACCGTGGTCAGCGGCAGCGGCAGGTCTTCCTCGGTGATCTCGCCAAGGATATGGCGGGCAAGAACCTTACCGAAATTGGTGCCCGGCGAGATGCCGCGACCGTTATAGCCGGAAAAGCCGATGACGTTGCGGCCGAATTTGTGGAAGCGCGGCAGGGCGTTGTCGGTCATGCCGATCTTGCCATACCATTCGGCCTCGAATTCCACGTCGCCGAGCTGCGGAAACAGCCGCTTCAGCGACCGCCGCGCCCAGGATTTGTGGATGTCGAGGCCTGTTCCGCGCAATGCGCCGACGGACCCGAAGACGAGGCGGCCGGCTTGGTCCATCCGGAAGGAGGACAGGACTTCCTTCGTATCCCAGCAGCCTTCGCAATTGGGCAGAACCGATCCGCGCAGGTTGGCGGACAGCGGCTTTGTTGCCAGGTTGAAATAGGGCAGGTGCACCTGTTCGCGCCGTATCTGCGCCCACGGGCCGGTGCTGTAGGCGTCGGTCGATACGATGATCCAGTGGGCGTGAACTTCGCCGTCAGCAGTCTTGACGATCTTCTTGCCATCGGCTTCGGACGTTTCGATGACGGCGCTGCCGGTGTGAATTTTGGCCCCGGCCTTGATCGCCGCATGGGCAAGGCCGCGGGCATAGGCGAGCGGCTGGAGCGTGCCGGCGCGCATGTCGAGAAGCGCGCCTGAATAGGCGCTTGTGCCGATCCGGCGTTCGGTCTCTGCGGCATCCAGCATGGTGACCGGGGCACCGCGCTTTTGCCACTGGCGCGCGCGCTCCTCCAGTTCCCGCAGTCCCTTGTCACCAACAGCGCAGTGAAGCGTGCCGTTGGTTTCGAGCTCGCAGGCGATGGCGTGCTTCTCGATCAGTTCGCGGACGAGGTAGGGGCCGTTGCCGAGCAGGTCGAGCGCCCGCTCGCCGTAGAGATCGCCGAGTTCTTTCGGAAAATCGTCGGGCATGACCCACATGCCGGCATTAATCAGCCCGACATTGCGGCCGGCACCGCCAAAGCCGATCTCGGCGGCCTCGAGGAGAACCACGTCGACACCGCGTTCCGCCAGATGCAAGGCCGCGGAGAGACCGGTGTAACCGCCGCCGACGATCACCACGTCCGACGACGTTGATCCCCTCAGAGGAAGAGTGGAAGGAGCCGCTGGAGCAGTTCTTTCCCAGAGGCCGTGGGAGCGCTGGTCGTCGAGCATTGAAAGTTCCCGAACTTTATGTTTTGCAGACTTTACAGAACCGGTTTCGCGATGAATATCGACATAATCTCAACAGGTCATTCGCGGGAGGAATGACAATGCTCCCGCCAAGACGGTTTCTGCCATCATTTTCGCTTCTTGCCGCCTTCGAGGCGGCTGCTCGCAGTGGCAGCGTCACCGCGGCGGCAAACGAACTCGGCCTGACGCAGAGCGCCGTCAGCCGCCAGATCTCCGCGCTGGAGAAACAACTGGGCGTGGCGCTGTTCCTGCGCGAGCGGCAAACGATTCGGCTGACGCTTGCCGGCGACGCCTATGCGCGCGAGGTGCGTGAAGCGCTGCGGCGGATTTCCAATGCATCGCTGAACCTTCGGGCCAATCCGTCCGGTGGAACCCTCAATCTCGGCATCCTGCCGTTTTTTGGAGCGCGCTGGCTCACTCCAAGGATCGGCAGGTTTCTCGATCTTCACCCAGGCGTCGTCGTCAACCTGACCACCCGGCTGGAGCCGTTCGACTTCCGGTTCGATACGCTGGATGCGGCGATCCATTTCGGCTCGGCGCGCTGGCCGGGTGCTGCCCTGACATTCCTGATGGACGAGGATGTGATCCCGGCCTGCAGCCCGGATTTCCTAAGGAAGCACGCCATTCGGGCACCCGGTGATCTGGTGCATGCGCCGCTGCTTCACCTCAACAGCCGGCCGGATGCCTGGGAGACGTGGTTCCGCACAGCGACAACCGAGTTCGACGCACTGCACGGCATGCTGTTTGACCAGTTCGCGACCATGGTCGAGGCGGCCGTGGCGGGTCTCGGCACGGCGCTGCTGCCGCGCTTCCTGATCGAGCGCGAATTGCAGCAGGGGCTGCTGGTGGGGGCGGTTGCCGGGGGATCGATGGGGACGGGACAATATTATCTCGCCTATCCACCCGACCGCGCAACCTACCCGCCGCTTGCCGTCTTTCGCGACTGGATCTCGCGGGAGATCGAAGCGGATGGCGACCGGTCACTTGCGATCATGGGCGCTATCGGCCAATAGTCCGTGAGACTTGTTATTGTTTTGACCGACCGACGGGAAGACCCTGATGAAACCGATATTCGTCCAGCTTCGCTGCAAGCCCGGCAAGACCTACGAGGTCGCCGATGCGATCTATAAGACCGAGCTGGCTTCCGAACTCTATTCCACCAGCGGTGACTGGGACCTGCTTCTGAAAGTCTATATCAGCGGCGACGACGAGATCGGCCGCTTCGTCAACGAGAAGATCGCCTCGATCCCGGGTATCGAGCGGTCGCTGACGACGATGACATTCACGGCGTTCTGATCCGTGATGCGTTCCATAGAAAAGCCGCCTCACGGGCGGCTTTTCTGTCTTGATGATCCGAATTGATCAGGCAAGCGCCGTCGGCGCCTTGGCGCGTGCACGTACCAGCTCGCGAATGGCCGTTTTCACTTCGTCGGGCGAATTGAAACGCTGCTCATCGAGATCGATGACGTGAAACTTGACGGCGATGAACTTCAACCGGTCTTCATCCGGTATAACGATACCGACGGGCTCGCCGCCGAACTCTATTACTTGCTTTTGCATGGCATGCTCCCGCGTTTGCTGCCTAAAGCGCAGCACTGGCGAATGGATTTTCAGGAACGAAAGAACTGAAAGGTCTACATTCGACAGCACGGAAGGGAGCTACGCTCCGTGCCTAGCATCTTATACGCGAACCGACCGTAGGCGGCGACGTAAGCAGGTTTAATCATGTCACTCTCCCTCATGGCGTTGCGTAAAATGCCGACGGATAACGTCCGTCGATCGAAAGTGGACTTTAGGTGACTCGCAGAATGCGATCAACGAAAATCCTTTTAAAGGAAATATTTTTCTGTCTGATGACAGTATCGCGGCGGAAATGTGAAATTTCATTCGCGATGGCCTGTCCTTCGACAAGCCAGGAAATAGGTGCGGGCCTCGTCTGCGACAAGATGATACCGGCTAAAGTTATTGTGACACGTTGTTATCCGGCGCTGCGCCGACCGTCGGTAAACCGACAGTCGGATCAAAGCATTAGATGACTCGGATGGATTACCCCATACGCTCGGAGGCGTAGGAGCCGGGGCTCGGCGGGAAGACCACCGTGCGATTGCCGTTGATGAAGGTGCGGTGGTGGATATGCGCATGGATCGCGCGGGCCAGAACCTGGCTTTCCACATCACGGCCAAGCGAGACATAATCGTCGGGCGATTGCGCGTGGGTAATGCGCACCGTGTCCTGCTCGATGATCGGGCCTTCGTCGAGATCGGCGGTGACGTAATGGGCTGTCGCCCCAATCAGCTTCACGCCGCGCTGATAGGCCTGCTTGTAAGGGTTTGCACCCTTGAAGCTCGGTAGGAAGGAGTGGTGGATGTTGATGATCTTGCCCGACATTTTCTGGCACAGCTGGTCCGACAGGACCTGCATGTAGCGTGCGAGCACCACCAGTTCGGCCCCGCTTGCCTCGACGACATCAAGCAACTGGGCCTCGGCCTGCGGCTTGTTTTCCTTCGTCACCTTGATGTGGTGGAAGGGGATATCGTTGTTGACCACCTGCTTCTGGTATTCGAAGTGATTGGAGACGACGCCGACGATATCGATCGGCAGCGCGCCGATCTTCCAGCGGTAGAGAAGGTCGTTGAGGCAATGGCCGAATCGCGACACCATCAGAAGCACCTTCATGCGTTCTTCGGTATCGAAGATGTCCCATTCCATCTCGAACTTATCCGCGACGGGCTTGAGACCTTCGGAAAGTGCGGAGCGTCCGACGCCTTCTTCCGAGATGAACGATACCCGCATGAAGAAGCGTCCGGTATCCAGATCGTCGAACTGCGAGCTGTCGATGATGTTGCAGCCCTGTTCCGCCAGAAAGCCGGAAAGCGCAGCAACAATGCCGCGCGTGGAACGGCAGGTGACGGTCAGTACATAGCTTTTCATCGATAACCCCTTGGTCTGCACTTGGCGGAAATCCTTGTAGACATAACCACGCCGGCGGACCATATCCGATGGCGTAGGAAACAACAGAAATACGGAGGCGTTTTTCCGTTCCGGCTCAAAGCAATGGAACGTTCCACCCTTACAAACAGCAGCTTAGGCAAGGACGTCAAAAATTCCGGTCCTTTTGCGCCTTTCACGCGTTGATCACCGTCGCGGCGCTTGGTCCGCCGCGCATTTGTCATTCAATATTTTCGAATATTTATTTCGTCGGATTTTGTAAGATACGGGAGGAATGCTGGTGGCTAGATATGCGGGGCGGTTTCAGGGTAAGGCCTGGTTGGGTAGAAACCTCAGAAGCATTGCCTTGAGGGGTATCGCCTTGATCGGTGCGGCCAGTCTCGCGACGCAGCCGGTTTCCGCTGCCACGACCTGTATGCGGGGCATCAATCTCGCCGGTGCCGAATTCGGCAAGGTTGGCGATGCCTACGGTAAAGGCTACACTTACCCTTCCGCCGAAACGATCCGCTATTTTGCAAGCAAGGGGTTCACGGCCGTTCGGCTGCCATTTCTATGGGAAAGGTTGCAGCCCAAGCTCTATGCGTCGTTCGATCGGGCTGAGGCCAAGCGGCTTGCGGCTACTGTCGAGCTCGTACGCAAAGCCGGGATGGTCGTTATTCTCGATCCGCACAACTACGCTCGCTACAAGGGTGATCTGATCGGGACGGACAACGTTCCGCAAAGCGCGTTCGCCGACTTTTGGCGCAGGCTTTCGGTACGGTTTGGCACAGAGGCAGACATTGCGTTCGGTCTGATGAACGAACCGCATGGTATTGCAGCCGAAGACTGGGTGTCCGCCGCCAACGGTGCGATCGCGGCCATCCGGCAGGCCGGGTCCGCCAGTCTGATCCTTGTTCCCGGCACGGCCTGGACCGGCGCCCATAGCTGGTCTGCCGGCGATTACGGCACCACCAACGCTGAGGCGATGTCGGCGATCGTCGACCCGCAGAACAATTACGTTTTCGAGGTGCACCAGTATCTTGACCAGGATTTCTCCGGCAAAAATGACGAATGCTCGCGTGCCGCCGATGCGGTCAAGGCGCTCTCCGACGTCGGCACCTGGTTGAAGCAGAACAACCGGCGTGGCCTGCTGGGTGAGTTTGCCGTTCCGCGCCAGCCGGAATGCCAGTCGGCATTGGTCGATATGGTCAAGGTCGTCGAGAGCAACCCGGATGCGTGGCTGGGCTGGGCCTATTGGGCAGCCGGTGACTGGTGGCCGGAAGACGAGATCCTTAACATCCAGCCGGTTCGCCAAGCCGACAAACCCCAGATGGCAACGCTTCTGAAAGCGATGTCGGAGAATGCTTCCTGCGGGCGTTAAGCTCTCGCTATTTCACGTGAATCATCGAACGCGGAGAGAGTTCACACCGGCGGATAGGTGTGTTCGTTGCCGCGGAAATCGCTCACCGAATAGCAGCCACCTTCAGCACGCGCAGCGCTTTCGCCGATCACCGCCTTGCCGTGGCCACCTGGAATATCGAGCACGTAAGTTGGCTGGCAAAGCCCGGAAATGGTGCCGCGCAGAGCCGAAACGATCCTCTGGCCCTCGGCGATATCAAGCCGGAAATGGCCTGTGCCTGGTGCCAGGTCCGGATGGTGCAGGTAATAGGGTTTGATGCGCGTTTCGACGAAAGCCTTCATCAGGTCGCCGAGCACTTTCGGGTCGTCGTTGATGCCTTTGAGCAGGACCGTCTGGCTGACCATCGCAAAGCCGGCTTCAATCAGCCTTGCGCAGGCAGCCCGCGCGTCCTCAGTCATTTCGCGGGGATGGTTGGCGTGGAGCGCCACATAGATTGTCTTGCCGCTTTCCTTCAACGCCGCAATCATCGGCGCATCCACCCTCTCGGGCTCGACCGCCGGCACGCGCGTATGAAAGCGCACGATTTTGACATGCTCGATTTCAGCCAATCCAGCCATGATCACGGAAAGCCGGCGCGGAGACAGGACAAGCGGATCGCCGCCGGTCAGGATGACTTCCCAAATTTCCTCATGAGTGCGGATGTAGTCGAGCGCGGCCGTTAGTTCGTCCGGCGAAAGCGTTCCATCCCCCTGCGGTCCAACCATTTCACGGCGAAAGCAGAAACGGCAATAAACAGGACAGATGTGCACGGCCTTCAGAAGGACGCGGTCCGGGTAGCGGTGGACGATGCCTTTGACCGGGCTATGCGCCGCGTCGCCGATCGGGTCGGCCCGTTCGTCCGGCGTGCTGACAAGCTCGGCCGCGTCGGGCACGAACTGTCGTGCAATCGGATCGGCGTCATCGGTCGTGTCGATCAGCGAGAGGACCGCCGGCGTCAGCGCGATCGCGTAACTCCCGGCAACGGCACGGATGCCGTTGAGACGGTCGGGCGCAATCAGACCTGCATCGGCCAGTTCCTCGGGCGTTTTCAAGGTACGCGCCACGCTCACGGCAGAACCTCGGCGACGGGCGCCCACAGGACCTGGTCGATGCTGGTCGCGCCGGTTGCGAGCATGGCCAGGCGATCAAAGCCCAGTGCTGCGCCGCTCGCCTGCGGCATGATCGAAAGCGCTGACAGAAAATCCTCATCGATCGGATAGGTCTCGCCGTAGATGCGCGCTTTCTCCGCCATGTCGTGCTCGAACCGGCGGCGCTGTTCGGCCGCATCAGTCAGTTCGCCGAAAGCGTTCGCCAGTTCCACGCCGCATGCGTAGAGCTCGAAGCGTTCGGCAACGCGGGGATCGCGGGCCGAGGGTCGGGCGAGGGCTGCTTCCGAGATGGGATACTCGCAGAGGATCGTCGCCCGGCCCTGACCGAGATGCGGTTCGATCTTGTCGACGAGAACCTTGCTGAACAGATCCGCCCAGGTATCGTCATCCGAAACCCGATGGCCGGTGCGGGTCAGTTCGGCTGCGAGCGCGTCGCGATCGGTCGCGCCATCGGTTTGCACGGACGAAAGCAGATCGATCCCGGCGTAGCGGAGAAACGCATCCGCCAGCGTCACGATCTCAGGTTCGGCAAAGGGGTCGGTTTTCATGCCACGAAACGAGAATTGCTTCGTGCCCGTGGTCTCGGCGGCAAGCTTCAGCATGTCGGCGCAATCGGCCATCAGTTGCTCGTAGTTTTCGCCAACCCGGTACCATTCCAGCATGGTGAATTCCGGGTGGTGCAAGGGGCCGCGCTCCCGGTTGCGATAGACATGCGCGAAGGTGAAGATGCGCTTCTCGCCGGCTGCAAGCAGCTTCTTTGCGGCAAATTCCGGCGAGGTGTGCAGGTAAAGCGGCGCTGCGCGGCCGTCGATCGTCAGCGCTTGCGTCGCGAAAGCATGAAGGTGGGTTTCGTTGCCGGGCGATACCTGCAAGGTCGCTGTGTCGACCTCGATGAAATCCGCCTTGCCGAAGAAACCCCGCAGCGCCGTTTGAAGCGCGTTGCGGCCCATCAGGAAAGGCCGCCGGTCGGCGTGGTTTTCCGGTGTCCACCATGGGGCAGATCGGGCTTCGGATCGAAACAGGCTCATTTCGGCTTTCTTCGCGGGTTCTTGCCCGCAAGGCTTCCACTTTGCGCGTTTTTGCGGTAGTTGCCCGGAAAACAGATCATCCGTCCTTCAGGCCGGTTATCGCCCGGTCCTCTACGACGCATTCCCGGCAGTTACAAGCCGGCACGCCAACAAGGAATTCAAATGGTCAAGGTCATCGCATCTTCCGTCCGCAAGGGTAACGTCATCGACGTCGACGGCAAGCTCTATGTGGTTCTCACCGCCGAGAACTTCCACCCCGGCAAGGGCACTCCGGTGACTCAGGTCAACATGCGTCGCATCGTTGACGGCGTGAAGGTGTCGGAACGCTGGCGCACCACGGAACAGGTCGAGCGCGCCTTCGTCGAAGACGTCAACTTCCAGTTCCTCTATGAAGACGGCGAAGGCTTCCACTTCATGAACCCGGAAAACTACGATCAGATCGTCGTGGACGTGGATACGATGGGCGACCAGAAGGCGTATCTGCAGGAAGGCATGACCTGCGTCCTGTCTATGCATGAAGGCATCGCGCTCGCGCTGCAGCTGCCGCGTCACGTCACGCTTGAGATCGTCGAGACAGAGCCGGTCACGAAGGGACAGACAGCATCGTCCTCCTACAAGCCGGCGATCCTGTCGAACGGCATCCGCACGGCCGTTCCGCCGCATGTTGATACCGGCACCCGCGTCGTCATTGCCACGGAAGACAATTCCTACGTCGAGCGCGCCAAGAACTGATCGAAGCATCAGGCTTCATTCGAGCATAAAAAAAACCTCCGAGCCGCAGGCTTCGGAGGTTTTTTGTTGTCTGGCGATCCCGCGAGAAGAAAAGGGCCGGCGAACCGGCCGGTCCATCCTGTTTCGCTGTTTAGTTTTTCAGAACCAGCTTGGCAGAGGCCACCTGCGCCGTCGGTGATCCGAAGGCATAACCGCCACCGAGTGCGACGTTGAGCGAGACATAGTCCTGCGCCATCTGCTGTACGGCCTGGGCCAGGCTTGCCTGGGCGGTGGAGACTTCGCGCTGTGCGTCGAGAACGTCGAGCAGCGAGGAGGCGCCATCACGATAGCTTGCGGTTGCGAGCTGCAGAGCTTCCTCGTAGGATTTCACGGTCGCACGGAGCGCTGCCACGGTGCGGCCATCGCGGGCAACGGCGGCAAGCGCGTTCTCGACTTCCTCAACGGCATCGAGAACCGTCTGCTTCCAGGACAGATAGGCTTCGCGGGCTGACGATTCGGACGACTTGACGTTGGCACGCAGGGCGCCGCCGTCGAAGATCGGAAGAGACAAGGCCGGACCGAAGGACCAGGACAGGATGCCACTTTCGCCGCTTCCGGCAACGCGGGTGTAGGATGGCGAAATGGAGCCACCGAGCGTAATCGCCGGATAGAGCTGTGCTTCGGCAACGCCGATCTGCGCAACGGCTGCGGCAAGCTGCCGTTCGGACGCACGAATGTCAGGTCGATTGCGGATCAGGTCGGCGGGAATGCCGGTCTTGGTGCTGTAGCGGGCGACCGGCTGGCGGGCACCGCGCTGCAGTTCAGGAAGCAGTGTGGACGCCGGCATGCCGAGAAGCGTCGCGATGCGATGCGCCGCGGTGCGATACTGGGTCTCGAGACCTGGCAGCTCTGACAGTGTCGAGTTCACAAGACCTTCGGCCTGAACAACATCCAGTCTGGAGGCAGCACCGGCTTCCAGCTGAAGCTTGGTGAGATCAAGCGTTTCACGGCGAGAACCGAGGTTCTTTTTGGTGATCGCGATACGCTCCTGATAGTAGCGAACATCGATATAGGCTGCGGCAACCTGCGAAAGCAGGCTCAGGCGCGCAACGTCGACGCTTGCATAGGCGGCGTCGAGACTGGCAAGAGCCGATTCCTTGCTGCGGCGGTAAAGGCCGAACAGATCCAGGAACCAGGACGCGCTGGCTCCACCGACGGCGGATGATTGCGGAGCGGTCGATGTTGGACCGAGCCGCCCGCCGATGTCCTTCGTGCCGCTACGCTCGCCCTGCGCATCGATATCGAGCGACGGAAGACCGCCGGCGCCGGCACTGACGACGGACGCCTGGGCCTGGTTGATGCGTTCCAGGGCCTGAAGAACGCTGAGGTTCTGCGACAGGCCCGTCTGCATGTAGCCGTTCAGGCGCGTGTCGGAAAACGCCGTCCACCAAGCCTTCATGGAAACGTCGCCATTGCTCGTCTGCGCACCCTCGGCAAACTTCGAAGGAAGGGACGCTTCCGGCGCCTGATGGTTCGGTCCGACCACGCAGCCGGAAAGGAGGAGCATGACGAGAGGGGCGGCTACGCGAATGGATGTCATATCTTTGTCCCGAAACGCTTAAGAATGGGGCCCCGCGAACAGCGGAGCAAATCACTGCACAGCCTCCCGCTCAGACGAGCGGCGATTCGATGCTGGCAATCCGTTAACAGATTCACACTGTCTTCACTTGTTTTTCACGCTTTGATAACCGGCGCACAACAACAAAGAAGGACGGAACGAAGAAAATTCCGAGCAGTGTTGCAGAAAGCATACCACCCAGCACGCCGATGCCGATGGCGTTCTGAGCGGCAGAGCCGGCACCCGTTGCGATCGCAAGTGGTACCACGCCGAGAATGAATGCGAGCGACGTCATGATGATCGGACGAAGGCGCAATCTTGCGGCCTCGAGGGTCGCTTCGAGCACGCCCATACCTGTCTCCTGACGATCCTTGGCGAATTCGACGATCAGGATGGCGTTCTTCGCCGCCAATCCGATCGTCGTCAAAAGACCGACCTTGAAGTAGACGTCGTTCGACTGGCCAAGGAGATAGGCTGCAGCCAATGCGCCAAGGACACCGATCGGAACCGCAAGAATGACCGAGAACGGAATCGACCAGCTTTCATAAAGTGCCGCAAGGCAGAGGAATACGATCAGAACGGACAGGCCGTAAAGCATGGGAGCCTGGGAGCCAGACAACCGTTCCTGATAGGAGATGCCCTGCCAGGCCACGGAGTAGCCACCCGGCAATGCCGCAGTCAGCTTCTCCATCTCGTCCATGGACTGACCGGTGCTGACGCCGGCGCCGGTCGCGCCGTCAAGCGATATGGCACTGACGCCGTTGAACCGCGCAAGCTGCGGCGTGCCCGTGTTCCACTGGACGGTGCTGAAGGACGAAAACGGGACCATCTCGCCGCCGGTGTTGCGGGCAAACCAGTATTTGAGGTCCTCCGGCTGCATGCGGTAAGGCGCATCACCCTGCACATAGACGGGCTTCAGCTTGTTCTCGAGCGTGAAGTCATTGACGTCGCGACCGGCAAAGATGGTGGTCAGCATCGAATTGACCGAAGCGAGGTCGACACCCATCGCACCCAGCTTCTCCTGGTCGAGCAGGATCTGCAGCTGCGTTTCAGTTCTCTGCGAGTTGCTGCGCAGCGAGCCGATATTGCGGTTGCTGCCGGCGATCTGCATCAGCTGCTGCGATGCGCTCGTCAAAGCGGGATTGCCGTTGTTGCCGCTGTCGACAAGGTACATCGAAAAGCCGCTGGAATTGCCGAGGCCCTGGATTGCTGGTGGCAGAAGCGCAAACACCTGCGCGTCACGCAGTCCGAAGAAATGGCGCTGAGCCCGCTGCACAACGGCGGCCGCTTCCTGCTGCGGCTCGGTGCGAACGTCGAAATCCTTGAGCTTGGCAAAGATCATCGCATTGTTCTGGCCGGTGCCGTTGAAGCTGAAGCCCATCGCACCGAACACCGAAGCGACACTGTCCTTCTCGTCGTTGAGGAAGAAGGACTCGATCTGCTTGACCACTTCCTCGGTTCTGGCGGTCGTCGAACCGTTCGGAGTCTGGACGAGCACCATCAGAACGCCCTGGTCTTCCTGAGGAAGGAAGGAGCTGGGGAGCCTCGAAAACAACAGACCGCAACCGCCGACAATCAGTGCGAAAAGAAGCATGACGCGCAGCGGCCGCTTCAGTAGATACCCGATCGATCCGACATAGCCGTTTGTCGTCTTGTCGAAGCCGCGGTTGAACCAGGCGCCGATACCCCTGTTCTTCTTCTCGTGATTGACCGGCTTCAGGATCGTCGCGCAAAGCGCCGGCGTCAGCACGATCGCGACCACGGCCGAAAGCAGCATCGCGGAGACGATCGTGATCGAGAACTGGCGATAGATGATGCCCGTCGACCCACCGAAGAAGGCCATCGGAATAAACACGGCCGTCAGAACCAGCGCGATGCCGATGATGGCACCGGTAATTTCGTGCATGGACTTTTCGGTCGCCTCGAGCGGAGACAAACCTTCCTCGTCCATGATGCGCTCGACGTTTTCGACGACGACGATCGCGTCATCCACGAGAAGGCCGATCGCCAGCACCATGGCGAACATGGTGAGAGTGTTGATCGAATAGCCCGTCAGCGCCAGGATGCCGAAGGTCCCGAGCAGCACCACCGGAACGGCGACCATGGGGATCAGCGTTGCCCGCAGGTTCTGAAGGAAGACCAGAAGCACCACGAACACCAGAACGATCGCTTCGATCAGCGTGTGAATGACCTTTTCGATCGACAGCTCGACGAACGGCGTCGTGTCGTAGGGATAGGTGATGCTGACATTTTCGGGAAGCGTCGGCTCGACCCGGTTGAGGGCGGTTTTTACCCTTTCGGCGGTATCAAGCGCATTGGCGCCTGTCGCAAGGTTGACCGCAAAGCCCGCCGCCGGCTTGCCGTTAAAGCGGGAGCTGCCTCCGTAGCTTTCCTGGCCGATCTCGACACGGCCAATATCCGATATCCTAACCGTGGCGCCGTCCTGTCCGACTTTGAGGATGATCCGTTCAAAGTCGTCGACGGTGGTCAGCTGGCTCTGGGCTGTCATGGTGACGGTCAGCTGCTGACCTTCCGACACGGGCTGCGCCCCGAGCGAACCAACGGACACCTGGGTATTCTGCGCTTCGATCGCGGATGTGACGTCGGCCGACGTCAACTGGTATTTCTGCAGCTTGAAGGGATCGAGCCAGACGCGCATTGCATAGCCTGAGCCGAAGATATTGATGCTGCCGACGCCTTCCAGGCGCTTCACCTGATCTTCGATCTGGGTCGAGAACACGTCGCCGAGATCGACCGAACTGCGTTTGCCGTCCGACGACACGAGCGCGCCGACCATCAGGATACTGGAGGTGGAGCGCGAGACTTCGATGCCGGACTGCTGCACGACGTCAGGCAGCTGGGACTGTACCAGCTGCAACTTGTTCTGCACCTGAACCTGGGCGATATCAGGCATGATCGAGTTGCCGAATGTCAGCGTGACGGTCGCGCGTCCCGTTGACGACGACGAGTTCATGTAGGTGAGATCGTCGAGTCCGGTCATGCCGTCTTCGATGATCGTTGTGACCGATTTCTCGACGGTTTCGGCGCTGGCGCCGTTATAGCTGGCAGAAATGCGCACCGTGGTCGGGGCGATATCCGGATATTGCGAGATCGACAGCGTGGTGATGGCAAGCGCACCACCGAGCATGATCACGATCGCAATAACCCAGGCGAAGACGGGCCGCCGGATGAAGTAATGGGCCATTCACTTGTTCCTTGCCGTATTCGGGGCGGCGTTCTTCGCGTTGTTGCGGGATGCGGACCTCAACCTCTACGGCTTCGGCGCATCAACCTTCGGCTTCTCGACTGTAAATCCCTGCTCGTTGACCGTGACTTCGACAGGCTGGACGGCGGCGGCGTCGGCAATCCACTGGAACCCGTCGACGATCAGGCGATCGCCGTCCGCGATGCCGTCGGTGACCAGCCAGTTGTTGCCGGATGTGGTGCTGACCGTGAAGGTCCGCGTTTCCACCTTGTTGTCCGCGCCAACGAATTTCGCCGTCAGTTCACCACGGGCATTGCGGGTCGCGGCACGCTGCGGGATCAGATAGCCGTTTTCGTTGCCAAGCGTCACCGTCGCACGCACATACATGCCGGGCAGAACGATATTGTCCGGGTTGGGGAACACGGCACGGATCTGAAACGTGCCGGTGGTTTCGCTGACAGCCATTTCCGACATGTCGAGCTTGCCGGCAGGTTCGTAAGCCTTGCCGTCCTCCAACCGCAATCGGATCTCGGCGTTGCGCGGATCGCCGGTGACCCGGCCGGACGCAAAGGCTGCACGAAGCTCCAGGAGATTGGTGCTGGAATCGATGAGATCGATATAGATCGGATCGAGCTTGCGCAGTGTCGACAGCGCGTCGGTCTGGTTGGCGGTGACGATATTGCCGAGGCTGACATTGGAGATGGTCGTGACGCCATCGAACGGTGCCCGGATCTTGGTCAGGTCGAGATCGATCTCGGCCGATTGCAGAGCGGCCTGGGCCTGCGCCACATCGGCCTGGGCTTGAAGCAGGGTGACCTTGGCATTTTCATATTCGATCTGCGTCGCGCCGCTGTTGACCAGCCGCTCGTAGCGGGTGAGGTTTGCCTGCGCGGCCGGGATGCTGACCTCGGCCTTGGAAAGGCTCGCTCTCGCCTGCGCGACGGTCGCCTCGTAAAGATTGTCCTCGATCTGATAGAGGATGTCGCCCGCCTTGACTTCGCTTCCTTCCTTGAAGCTGATCTCACGAATGGCGCCGGTCACACGCGGCCTGATCTGGGTCGTCTGGAATGCAACGGCGCGGCCCGGCAAAATCGAGGTAATCGGCCGCTCGGCCTTTTGCATGACGACGACGCTGACGGCCTGCGGCGGCTTCTGAGGTGCGCCGCCGGCTGGAGCGTTTGCGGTCTGCTGATCGGAATCGCTGCAGGACGCGAGCAAGACCGTGAAAAGGAGGGGGAGAAGCAGTTTGCGACGGGTCATCGTTGGATCCAGGGCCGGTCGTTGCGCATTCCGAAGAACCGGATTTCCTCGGGAGGGACAGGTTAACCCACAAGAAGCGGGAGGAAGCATGGCAAGGGGCGGAACCGCCACAGCCCAGCCTCGAAGTGACGTAATTCACTTATCGTCACTTTGCAAGCGGGCTTTGCAGTGCAGCATTCACGAGTTCGACAAGTCCGTCGCAGCGGGCATGCAGCTCCGCCTCGTCGGCATGTATAAGAAAGACATGGTGGAGGACCCCTGCAAAGCAAGGGGCAACGCTCCGCCCGATGGTACTTTCCGGTGCGGACTTGTAGACCCCGGTTTCGAAGCCGTGGCGAACGACGCTTTCAAAGAGATCCTCAATGAGCTTTCGATAATGCCGGCCGCTGGGCAGGTCGGTACTTGCCATCATGGCCAGCATTTCGAAAAACAGCGGATTATCCCTGATATCGGCAAGATGCGCGTCCATCAGGCGGCGCGCAACAAGTCCCAGCCGCGCTGGCGCCGGGATGGAATCGTCCTTCGCGTCGAAGCGACCGATCATCCGGGTGGTGTGCCGGTCGCAGATTGCATCCGCAAGCACCGTCTTGGATTGAAAGTGCTTGAAGACATTGGCGGGCGACATCTGCAATTCGGCTGCAAGGTCGGCGATCGAAAAGCCGGCAAAACCCTTCTTCCTGAGCAGCGCTTCGGCGGCCGTCAGGATATCCGCTTTTGTCTCTTCCGCCTTGCGCCTTGGTCTTCGCACGATGTCCTCAAGTGTGTGCCGCCGATACCGCCCGGAGACTGCTGCTGATCAAGTACCGAAATACGGCTCGAGGTTCTTGCGAATGCGCGCCAGCACCGTCTCGCCGCACTCATCGGGCACGAAACGCGCGCCCGTGATCGTTTCATACGCGGTTCGGTAAACCTTGGCCGTTTCCTCGATCAGATCGGCCGGGATTTCCGGAATATCGTCCTTGTAGGGATCGCAGCGTTCGACCACCCAAGAGCGGATGAAATCCTTGTCGAAGCTTTTTGGACGGCCGCCGGTTGAAAAGGCGTCGTCATAGCTGTCGGCAATCCAGTAACGACTGCTGTCGGGCGTGTGGATTTCGTCGGCGAGAATGATTGTACCATCCGCGTCGGTGCCGAACTCGTATTTCGTATCGACAAGAATGAGGCCGCGTTTTGCCGCGAGTTCCTGGCCGCGAGCAAACAATGCCAGCGCATAGCGCGACAGTGTTTCCCACTGTTGGGCCGTCAGCAGTCCCTGCGCAATGATATCATTCGGCGTCAGCGGTTCGTCATGACCGCCGTCGAATGCCTTGCTGGTGGGGGTGATCACCGGATACGGCAGAACCTGGTTGTCCTTCAGCCCGTCGGGCAGCTCGAGACCATACATGCGGCGCTGACCCTTCTTATAGAGCGTCAGAAGCGATGTGCCGGTCGTGCCGGCAAGATAGCCGCGCACGACGATCTCGACGGGCAGGATATCCAGCCGCTTGCCGATGACGACATTCGGGTCCGGATAGGAGATGACGTGGTTGGGGCAGATATCGGCCGTTGCATCGAACCAGTAGCGGGCAGTCTGCGTCAGCACGTGCCCCTTATCCGGGATTGCCGTCAGGATCCGATCGAAAGCACTGATCCGGTCGGTCGAGATGATGATGCGCGAACCGTCAGGCAGATCGTAATTATCGCGCACCTTGCCGCGATAGTAGTTTGGCAGTTCCGCAATGAAGGCTTCGTCTAATACGCGCACGGTCATGGCTCTCTCTATATAGAGGCGGCTTGCAAGGCCTCGATGATATCAATCCGAGCTGTGGCTATGCCATGTTTTTCCGCGCCGGCACAAGGCGATTGCCGGGATGGAGATGCGTCGCAGGAGGTGAGGAAGCCGGAACCAGCGATCGGTGGTCGGCAAGGAGAGCGACAGACGGATTGGAGTTCGGGAAACCGGGTCCTGACAGCCTCCTTGCGCGTAAAAATGCGAATTATCATGTTAATCCAACGCCTTGCATTTTTCTTGAAGTTTTTGCGACGACCCCTGTTGACTTGTTCGGGGCCTCGGATCTATAACCCGCTCACTGAACGAGGGCGGCGGCGCTGCTAGCGACGGACTTCTTCGTTTCGGTGAAAACCTAAAAAGATTGGCAGATGCTGATTGGGGCCGGGTTACGGTTTGGCTCTTGGGTTTTGTGACGTTTTAGCCTTTATGGCGGAAATGTCGGTTCTTTGACAATTGAATATGAGAAGAAAGAGAAACGTGGTCGGCGGTCTCGCAGGATGGGCTTAGGTCCATCTGTTAGAAGACAAATGACGGTCACGTTTTGATATGAGAACACCAGATATCTGGTCGCAGTGATGCGATTGGTTATCGAGAGAGTTCTCGTCAATTCAGAACATAAAGTGATTAGTCATGATTGAATTCTCAACTTGAGAG
>NZ_JACYUZ010000007.1:0-20806 GCF_014842035.1 Rhizobium sp. CFBP 8752
GATCGACGCTGCTCCTGAAGAGAAGGCCCGCGGCATCACCATTTCGACGGCACACGTCGAATACGAGACGCCAAACCGCCACTACGCACACGTCGACTGCCCCGGCCACGCCGACTACGTCAAGAACATGATCACCGGTGCAGCGCAGATGGACGGCGCGATCCTGGTTTGCTCGGCTGCCGACGGCCCGATGCCACAGACCCGCGAGCACATCCTGCTTGCTCGTCAGGTTGGCGTTCCGGCAATCGTCGTGTTCCTCAACAAGGTTGACCAGGTTGACGACGAAGAGCTTCTCGAGCTCGTCGAACTTGAAGTCCGCGAACTTCTGTCGTCCTACGACTTCCCGGGCGACGACATTCCGATCGTCAAGGGTTCGGCTCTGGCCGCTCTTGAAGATTCGAACAAGAAGATCGGCGAAGACGCCGTTCGCGAACTGATGGCAGCTGTCGACGCCTACATCCCGACGCCTGAGCGTCCGATCGACCAGCCGTTCCTGCTGCCGATCGAAGACGTGTTCTCGATCTCGGGCCGTGGTACGGTCGTGACCGGTCGCGTCGAGCGTGGCATCGTCAAGGTTGGTGAAGAAGTCGAAATCGTCGGCATCCGCGCCACGACCAAGACGACTGTTACCGGCGTCGAAATGTTCCGCAAGCTGCTCGACCAGGGCCAGGCCGGCGACAACATCGGCGCTCTGATCCGTGGCGTACAGCGTGACGGCGTCGAGCGTGGCCAGATCCTGTGCAAGCCGGGTTCGGTTAAGCCGCACAAGAAGTTCATGGCAGAAGCCTACATCCTGACCAAGGAAGAAGGCGGCCGTCATACGCCGTTCTTCACGAACTACCGTCCTCAGTTCTACTTCCGTACAACGGACGTGACCGGTATCGTTTCGCTTCCTGAAGGCACGGAAATGGTTATGCCAGGCGACAACGTCACCGTTGAAGTCGAGCTGATCGTTCCGATCGCGATGGAAGAAAAGCTGCGCTTCGCGATCCGCGAAGGCGGTCGTACTGTCGGCGCCGGCATCGTTGCCTCGATCATCGAGTAATCGATAGATCAACCACTTGAAAAAGGCCTCGCGGGAAACCGCGGGGCCTTTTTCGTTACAGCGTGTTGAAATCGGTGAGGAGACGTCCGCAGGAAGCGCGTACGCCGTTCAGCCAAAGAGTTCATTCATATAGCGGAACTGCGTGCTGCCGCCTGGCTTGGCCCAGCTCTTCGGCAGGCGTGGCGCAGGCTCCATCAGCCGTGCTGCAACATTCTCGGCGCCTGCTTCAATCGCGTCTCTCCCGATGAAACCACCGCGGACCTGCGTCGTCGCGGCAAGCGCCCGCTGGAAGGCGTCGAACAGTTCCATGTCCGGCCGTCCCGGATTCGTCCAGAACTCCGCGAGTGGCTCTTGGAACGTCAGCCCGGGGATGTCGTATACCGCAGCGCCCAGCGCAACTACCGGCTTTGCCATCGATAGCGCGGTCAGTCCGACGGTCGAGTTGACTGTGACGACGCCGGCCGCGCGGGTGATAAGGTCGTCGGTGTCGCCCCCATCCGCATAGAAGACACGGTCCGATATTCCGTGGCGGTTTGAGGCGGCCCGGATGCGCTCGGGCCAGCGCGACAGTCCATTGTCGATCGGATGGACCTTGAACAGCAGGCGGTCGTTACTGCCTGCGTGCTTTGCGAAAGAAGCAATCACCGGATCGACGATGGCGAAGAGATCGCCGCCGGGGGCATGACGGATGATCTGGTAATCCCCAGGAAGCTGCAATGGAAACAGGAAGACCCGAGGCAAGCGCTCGCCATCCGCCGTCTGAATCGGGGTGAGGGCGGCTGTGGTCGCGAGATCGGCGTTCCGTCGCCGGGATTTCATCCTCAGCGCCTTCCAGATCCAGCCGGCATATTCCCTAACCGGATGCACGGGCCCATGGGTCCGGTAGTGGGGATGAACGAGCCATCCCAAGAGAACATTGGGAACGTGATAGACAAGATCGTAGAGCGCGTAGGTCAAGAAGCTGGAGCGGTAGCGTCCGACCCCGTCAATGGCCGGTGCGCTTTCCGCGATCATGCGGATACGCTCCGCATCCTGCGGGAAGCGAGAATGTGCCGACATGCCATCCGGCTCTATCGTCAGCCAGTCGGGCCGCAGATACCCGTGTTCGAGAATATGGACGTCAACGCCTCTGGCTGACGCAACGGCAGCCGCGCTGTGATGCGGCGCACGACCATCACCAAGCATGACGATATCGGTTACATTGTGATCGCTTATGTAGCGATCGAGATACAGTGCCCAATGTTCAGGCTTTTCGCGAAACAGTTCGCTTTTACGCGGCCACCAAAACGTAACATCACCTATGGATAGGTTGATCTTCGATACCTCTGCGCCTTTGTTTTCAATGGCTTCCGCGAGCTTCTTGAGAAACGGCGAGGCGGGTCCTTGAAGCAGCAGGAATCGGCGTTGATGCATGGCGACGTAACCTTGGGATATGCTTCGTGCGTAAAAGGCGCCATTGACGACGGTGGTGCCTTCGTGAAAGTACCGGAACTGTTTAACGGTAATTGTGTGAATTGGCATCCGTCTCACGTACGGGGAGCTGTGTATTACGTCGGGAGAACCCCGATCAGGCTAAACGACCCTCAATTTCATGAGCCCGAATCAAGCGGTATTGGCTTCGAATGACAAAAGTCCTGTTTCTCCAAGGTCCACCGTCCGTGTTCTGGCGCGAGCTGGCAAACGCGTTCGAAGCGCAGGGGATCGGTACGAAACGTGTGAACTTCTCGTTCGGAGACCAGGCCTACTGGCGAAAGTCCGGAGCGATCAACTATCGCGGAACGCTGAGGGCCTGGCCACGCTATCTGGCTGAACTCATCCGTCGCGAAGGCATCACCGACATTCTATATTATGCCGACCGGCTGCCCTACCATCGCTTTGCCGGACGCGTTGCACGTCGGTTGGGCATTCAGTGTCATGCCGTCGAGTTCGGCTATCTTCGGCCGGACTGGATCACGCTCGAACGCAATGGCATGGGCCGCTTCTCGCACTTCCCCAACGATCCGAACGTGATTCGCAAGGTTGCCGAGCAGGTTCCCGAACCGGATCTCAAGGCGCGCTACGGCCACACGTTCGGACAGGAGGCGACAAACGAGGTCATCTATAATCTCCTGGCATATTTCGGCCGCCCGATGTTCCCGTTCTACCGCTCGGACAAGTACTACGATCCGCTGTTCGACTATCTGTCGTGGCTGCCGCGCATGTTCCGTTCGCGCCACGATCTGCCAGAGGGATTTTTCGACGGCGAAACCGGCAAGAATTACCTCCTGGCTCTGCAATTGCAGAGCGACTACCAGATCCGAGCAAACTCTCCTTATCGGCATCTCTCTCAGATGATCGATCAGGTCATCCACTCGTTCTCGAGACATGCTCCCGAAAGCGCGCGGTTGATCGTAAAGCAGCATCCGCTCGACAACGATCTCGAGGGCTGGCGCAAGATCGTGTCGAAGATTGCCGCCCGCTACCGCGTCTCGAACCGGGTCGTGTTTATCGAAAGAGGTGATCTCGGAGCGATACTTCGCCATTCGCACGGGACGATCGTTGCCAACTCCACGACGGCGATGCACAGCCTGAGAGCCGGTCTTCCGACGATTGCGCTCGGTGCGGCAGTTTACGACATGCCCGGGTTGACCCATCAGGGCGGGATCGACTCGTTCTGGTCTGACCCCGAGCCGCTTGACGCGAACCTGCTGCGCGCCTTCATCAAGGCATTGGCCGGCACGGTACAGATCAAGGGCAATTTCTATCACGAAGAGGGCCGCGCGCTCGCGATCGAATCGATCATCACCCGCGTTCGCGACCGCACCGTCAACGAACCTGGCGCCTTCGTCGAACAACCGCCGCGTCTGGCATGGCAACGGCTTCCGCTGCCAACAGAGAGGCGCGTGCCGGCGTCCGGGACGGCGACGGGCGCCGTCGAGCTTTCAACGCGCGATCTTCTCCTGGGGAAGCCGGATCAAGTCTTGTCCCCGGTCTCGGCAAGAGATCTCGGCGACAACGTCGGCGGCAAATTCAGATAGCCTGGCAAAGTTCGAAAAACACTCTTGCCAAGTCCGGCGCAGCGTCTTAAAGGGAGCGCCTAGCCGGTGACGGAGCGGATCTTGATGGTCCGTCAGTCTTCGGTTTGAAGGGGTATAGCTCAGTTGGTAGAGCGGCGGTCTCCAAAACCGCAGGTCGTCGGTTCAAGCCCGGCTGCCCCTGCCAGCCTTCGCACAACACATAGCTTGCGACTGTAATTGATGGGCGCTGAGCGGTTGTTGTCCAAAGTTGGGAATTTCATGTAGGCACCTTTTTCCTCTTGTTTAACGGGAAATGGGTGTTTATGTAGGGAACAACAGACACGCGGTGCGTGGGGCTGAACGATATCGGCTTTACGTGCCGTAATTGCGTGGGCAATCGATGGCATCCAAAACCAATCCGGCAACGTTCTTCAAGCAGGTTCGTTCCGAAGCGTCTAAAATCACTTGGCCATCCCGCCGTGAAACCACGATCTCGACGATCATGGTTCTGGTCATGGTCGTGGTTGCGGCGCTGTTTTTCTTCGCTGCGGACCAGCTTATTGGCTGGTTGCTCGGCTTCGTGCTGAACGTCAGCGTTTGATCCTGGAGTATTAAGATGGCGGCCCGCTGGTACATCGTCCACGCATATTCGAACTTTGAGAAAAAGGTCGCTGAGGACATCGAGAACAAGGCTCGCCAGAAGGGGCTTGAGCATTTGTTCGAACAGATCCTCGTTCCGACGGAAAAGGTGGTGGAAGTGCGTCGCGGCCGAAAGGTCGATAGCGAACGCAAGTTCTTCCCAGGCTACGTCATGGTTCGTGCGAACCTGACGGACGAAGCCTACCATCTGATCAAGAACACGCCGAAGGTTACCGGCTTCCTTGGTTCTGACAACAAGCCTGTTCCGATCCCTGACTCCGAAGCCGATCGTATCCTCGGTCAAGTTCAGGAAGGTGTCGAGCGGCCGAAGTCCTCGATCTCGTTCGAGGTTGGTGAACAGGTTCGTGTTTCCGATGGTCCGTTCGCGTCGTTCAACGGCGTTGTTCAGGATGTCGATGAAGAGCGTTCGCGCCTCAAGGTCGAAGTGTCGATCTTTGGCCGCGCCACTCCGGTGGAGCTCGAATACGCTCAGGTCGAGAAGGTCTGATTGTTTTTGAATATGGGCTGCCATTGAGTTGGCGGCCCTGTGCGGCGTTTGCCGCAACCCGCGTGGAAGGTGAGGGGTCTAGCCGGACCTCGATAAGCCGCACCACGCAACCGCAGCCGCCGGTCAATCCGGCATTTCGGACCAAGATATCGGTCCATAACGAAAGGCAGAGAAATGGCTAAGAAAGTAGCAGGCCAGCTCAAGCTTCAGGTCAAGGCAGGATCGGCTAACCCGTCCCCGCCAATCGGCCCGGCGCTTGGTCAGCGTGGCATCAACATCATGGAATTCTGCAAGGCGTTCAATGCCGCCACGCAGGAAATGGAAAAGGGTATGCCGATCCCGGTCGTCATCACCTACTACCAGGACAAGTCCTTCACCTTCGCGATGAAGCAGCCGCCGGTTACTTATTGGCTGAAAAAGGAAGCGAAGATCACTTCCGGTTCCAAGACACCTGGCAAGGGTGGCAAGGCCGGTACCATCACCAAGGCTCAGGTCCGTGCGATCGCCGAAGGTAAGATGAAGGATCTCAACGCAGCCGACGTCGAAGGCGCAATGCTGATGGTTGAGGGCTCTGCCCGCTCCATGGGCCTGGAAGTGGTGGCTTAACATGGTAAAGCTCGCAAAGCGCATGAAGAAGATCCGCGAAGGCGTGGATCCGACAACGCTCATCGCTCTCACCGAAGCCATCTCGATGGTCAAGGAACGTGCGACGGCTAAGTTCGACGAAACCGTCGAAATCTCGATGAACCTCGGCGTTGACCCGCGTCACGCAGACCAGATGGTCCGCGGCGTTGTCAACCTGCCGAACGGCACCGGCCGTGACGTTCGCGTTGCTGTCTTCGCACGTGGCGCCAAGGCTGATGAAGCCAAGGCTGCTGGTGCAGACATCGTTGGCGCAGAAGACCTGCTGGAAATCGTTCAGGGCGGCAAGATCGATTTCGATCGTTGCATCGCAACTCCTGACATGATGCCGCTCGTCGGTCGTCTCGGTAAGGTTCTCGGCCCGCGTGGCATGATGCCGAACCCGAAGGTCGGTACTGTCACCATGGACGTTGCCGGAGCCGTCAAGGCTTCCAAGGGCGGCGCTGTCGAGTTCCGCGTCGAGAAGGCCGGTATCGTTCACGCCGGCATCGGCAAGGCTTCCTTCGATGCCAAGGCACTCGAAGAAAACATCCGTGCTTTCGCTGACGCCGTCATCAAGGCAAAGCCGGCTGGCGCCAAGGGCAACTACCTGAAGCGCGTCGCGATTTCGTCGACGATGGGCCCAGGCGTCAAGATCGAACCTTCGTCGGTCACAGCCGCTTAATGAATTGCCGGAGCCTTCGGGCTCCGGCTGCATGAATTCCCTCTTCCTTCGGGGAGTGGGAATTTCCGGAGAAATCCGGAATTCCTGTCCGAGATTGCAGGTGGTTTTCCCTTAATCACTTGGCCTGCATGAGACGGGTAAGAACGCAGATTTTCGGCGCTCCGGCGTTGTCAATTCGGTTCGAGCCTTGTGTGCCTTAAGCCTGAAGCCTTCTTGGCGACAGAGCGGGGGGACAGGATCCTCAACCGCCACGGACGGTCCGTCAAACGATCGTTCGAGGCAAAGGCAAACCCGGTAGGGCCTGCAGGATTGCGGTCCTATCAACTGGAGACAGACAGTGGAAAGAGCGGAAAAACGCGAATTCGTCACGGAGCTGAATGAAGTCTTCAAGGCTTCTGGTTCAGTTGTCGTGGCCCACTATGCTGGTGTCACAGTTGCGCAGATGAACGACTTCCGTTCAAAAATGCGTGCTGCTGGCGGCACCGTCAAAGTCGCGAAGAACCGCCTGGCCAAGATCGCTCTTCAGGGTACGGAAGCAGAAGGGATCTCCGATCTCTTCACCGGTCAGACACTCATTGCCTACAGCAATGACCCGATCACTGCTCCCAAAGTCGTCGTGGATTTCGCCAAGACCAACGACAAGATCGTTGTCCTCGGTGGAGCCATGGGAACAACCACGCTCAACGCAGAAGCAGTCAAGTCGCTTGCGACCCTGCCTTCGCTGGACGAGCTTCGTGGCAAGCTGCTGGGCCTCTTGAACGCCCCGGCTACCCGCATTGCAACGGTTGTATCCGCACCAGCAGCTCAGCTTGCTCGCGTGTTTGCGGCTTACTCAAAGAAGGACGAAGCCGCGTAAGGCGGTTTTTCGCTGTTCAAAACCAAGTTCGAACCGAATATAAGGAACTGATAAAATGGCTGATCTCGCAAAGATCGTTGAAGACCTGTCCGCCCTGACCGTTCTGGAAGCTGCTGAGCTTTCCAAGATGCTCGAAGAAAAGTGGGGCGTTTCGGCTGCTGCTCCTGTCGCAGCTGCTGCTGCTGGCGGCGGTGCTGCTGCTGTCGTTGAAGAAGAAAAGACCGAATTCGACGTTATCCTCGTTGAAGCCGGCGCTAACAAGATCAACGTCATCAAGGAAGTCCGCGCAATCACAGGTCTCGGCCTGAAGGAAGCTAAGGACCTCGTCGAAGGCGCTCCTAAGGCTGTCAAGGAAGCCGTTTCCAAGGCTGAAGCTGCAGACCTCAAGAAGAAGCTTGAAGACGCAGGCGCCAAGGTCGACGTCAAGTAATATCGGAATACGGTGGGGGAGATCAGTCTCCCCCGCTTTCTTCCTCCGAAACTATTACCCAGGGATCGTGAAAACGGCCCCTGGGTAATGGGTTCTCAAGAGGATGGTCCTGAACCGAACCGAGAAGGCAATCCGGCCTTTCGCTTTCGGGAAGTAGGACGAGTTTGAGAATACCATGTTCGACGGGATCGACTGGCCAGCGAACCCCGTCCGTTGCAGGCCCGGATGCAATTTTGAAGGAGCGACGATGGCTCAGACCCTTTCATTTAACGGTCGCAGGCGCGTACGCAAGTTTTTTGGGAAAATCCCCGAAGTCACAGAAATGCCGAACCTCATCGAGGTTCAGAAGGCGTCTTACGATCAGTTTCTGATGGTTGAAGAGCCGAAGGGTGGTCGTCCGGACGAAGGCTTGAACTCCGTGTTCAGGTCTGTCTTCCCGATCAGCGATTTCTCCGGCGCTTCCATGCTCGAATTCGTGTCCTACGAATTCGAACCGCCGAAGTTCGACGTCGAAGAATGCCGTCAGCGCGATCTGACCTACGCAGCGCCTCTCAAGGTGACGCTGCGTCTCATCGTGTTTGATATCGACGAGGATACGGGCGCGAAGTCCATCAAGGACATCAAGGAACAGTCCGTCTACATGGGCGACATGCCGCTCATGACCGACAACGGCACGTTCATCGTGAACGGCACCGAGCGCGTCATCGTGTCTCAGATGCACCGTTCGCCAGGCGTGTTCTTCGACCACGACAAGGGCAAGAGCCACTCGTCCGGCAAGCTGCTTTTCGCTGCTCGCGTCATTCCGTATCGCGGTTCCTGGCTCGACATCGAATTCGACGCCAAGGACATCGTCTACGCGCGTATCGACCGTCGCCGCAAGATCCCCGTCTCGTCGCTGCTGATGGCACTCGGCATGGACGGCGAAGAAATCCTGTCGACGTTCTATACGAAGTCCAACTATGTTCGCGACGGCGAAGGCTGGCGCATTCCGTTCAACGCCGAAACCCTCAAGGGTGCCAAGGCGCTGTCGGAAATGGTTGACGCCGACACAGGCGAAGTCGTTGTGGAATCCGGCAAGAAGCTGACCCCGCGTCTGCTTCGTTCGCTGACCGAGAAGGGCCTCAAGGCCATCAAGGCAACGAATGACGACCTCTACGGCAACTATCTGGCCGAAGACATCGTCAACTACTCGACGGGTGAGATCTATCTCGAAGCCGGCGACGAAATTGACGAGAAGACCCTCAAGGTCATCCTCGACCACGGTTTCGACGAGATCCCGGTTCTCGGCATCGACCACATCAATGTTGGCGCCTACATCCGCAACACGCTGGCCGCAGACAAGAACGAGCATCGTCAGGATGCACTGTTCGACATCTACCGCGTCATGCGTCCGGGCGAGCCGCCGACGATGGACTCGGCCGAAGCCATGTTCAATTCGCTGTTCTTCGATTCGGAGCGTTACGATCTCTCCGCCGTCGGCCGCGTGAAGATGAACATGCGTCTCGACGTCGACGCTCCAGACACGATGCGCGTTCTGCGCAAGGACGATATCCTGGCCGTGGTCCGCATGCTCGTCGAACTGCGTGACGGCAAGGGCGAAATCGACGACATCGACAACCTCGGCAACCGCCGCGTTCGTTCTGTCGGCGAACTGATGGAAAATCAGTACCGTCTGGGTCTGCTCCGCATGGAGCGCGCCATCAAGGAACGCATGTCGTCGATCGAGATCGACACCGTGATGCCGCAGGACCTGATCAACGCGAAGCCGGCTGCTGCCGCGGTTCGCGAATTCTTCGGTTCCTCGCAGCTGTCGCAGTTCATGGACCAGGTGAACCCGCTTTCGGAAATCACCCACAAGCGTCGTCTTTCGGCACTTGGCCCGGGTGGTCTGACCCGCGAGCGCGCAGGCTTCGAAGTCCGCGACGTTCACCCGACCCACTACGGCCGAATCTGCCCGATCGAAACGCCGGAAGGCCCGAACATCGGTCTGATCAACTCGCTTGCAACCTTTGCCCGCGTCAACAAGTACGGCTTCATCGAAAGCCCGTACCGCAAGATCATCGATGGCAAGGTAACGAAGGACGTCGTCTATCTCTCCGCTATGGAAGAGGCGAAGTACTACGTTGCGCAGGCGAACTCGGAACTCACCTCCGAAGGCACCTTCGTTGAAGAGTTCGTGGTCTGCCGCCATTCCGGCGAAGTCATGCTGTCCCCGCGCGACACCGTCAACCTGATGGACGTTTCGCCAAAGCAGCTCGTCTCCGTCGCAGCGGCTCTGATCCCGTTCCTCGAAAACGACGACGCCAACCGCGCCCTCATGGGGTCCAACATGCAGCGTCAGGCGGTTCCGCTGGTTCGCGCCGAAGCGCCGTTCGTCGGCACCGGCATGGAGCCTGTGGTTGCGCGTGACTCCGGCGCGGCGATCGCTGCCCGCCGTAGCGGTGTTGTGGACCAGGTGGATGCGACCCGTATCGTTATCCGTGCAACGGAAGACCTCGAATCCGGCAAGTCCGGCGTCGATATCTACCGCCTGCAGAAGTTCCAGCGCTCCAACCAGAATACCTGCGTCAACCAGCGTCCGCTGGTCGCCGTCGGCGACATTCTGAACAAGGGCGACATCATCGCTGACGGTCCTTCGACCGACCTCGGTGACTTGGCTCTTGGCCGCAACGCGCTCGTCGCGTTCATGCCTTGGAACGGCTACAACTACGAAGACTCGATCCTCATGTCCGAGCGCATCGTGTCTGACGACGTGTTCACCTCCATCCACATCGAAGAATTCGAAGTGATGGCGCGCGACACGAAGCTTGGTCCTGAAGAAATCACGCGCGACATTCCGAACGTATCGGAAGAAGCGCTGAAGAACCTCGACGAAGCCGGCATCGTCTATATCGGCGCCGAAGTTCAGCCGGGCGACATCCTCGTCGGCAAGATCACACCGAAGGGCGAAAGCCCGATGACGCCTGAAGAAAAGCTTCTGCGCGCCATCTTCGGTGAAAAGGCTTCCGACGTTCGCGACACGTCCATGCGTATGCCTCCGGGCACGTTTGGCACCGTCGTCGAAGTTCGCGTCTTCAACCGTCACGGCGTCGAAAAGGACGAACGTGCGATGGCGATCGAACGCGAGGAAATCGAACGCCTCGCCAAGGACCGCGACGACGAACAGGCGATCCTCGACCGTAACGTCTACGGCCGTCTGATCGAGATGCTCCGTGGTCAGGCGTCTGTCGCCGGTCCGAAGGGCTTCAAGAAGGGCGTCGAGCTCTCCAACGCCGTCGTCTCCGAATATCCCCGCTCCCAGTGGTGGATGTTCGCGGTCGAAGACGAAAAGGTCCAGGGCGAGATCGAAGCACTGCGTGGTCAGTACGACGAGTCGAAGTCGCTGCTCGAGCATCGCTTCATGGACAAGGTCGAAAAGGTCCAGCGCGGCGACGAAATGCCTCCGGGCGTCATGAAGATGGTCAAGGTCTTTGTCGCTGTGAAGCGCAAGATCCAGCCGGGCGACAAGATGGCCGGCCGTCACGGTAACAAGGGCGTTGTTTCGCGTATCGTGCCTGTCGAAGACATGCCGTTCCTCGAAGACGGTACCCACGTCGACATCTGCTTGAACCCGCTGGGCGTGCCTTCGCGCATGAACGTCGGTCAGATCCTCGAAACCCACCTTGCCTGGGCTTGCGCCGGCATGGGTAAGAAGATCGGCGAGCTCCTCGACGAATACCGCAAGACCATGGACATCGGCGAGCTGAAGACAGTTCTGACCGACGTGTATGCCAGTGAGGCCAAGAACGAAGTCGTCGACTTCGACGATGACTCTTTGGTCAGACTTGCCGAACAGTCCCGCAAGGGCGTCTCCATCGCAACGCCGGTTTTCGACGGTGCGCATGAACCGGACGTTGCTTCGATGCTGAAGAAGGCAGGTCTGCACGAAAGCGGTCAGTCGACCCTGTACGACGGTCGTACCGGTGAAGCCTTCGACCGTCAGGTGACTGTCGGCTACATGTACATGATCAAGCTGAACCACCTTGTGGACGACAAGATCCATGCGCGTTCGATTGGTCCGTACTCGCTCGTCACCCAGCAGCCGCTCGGTGGTAAGGCTCAGTTCGGTGGTCAGCGCTTCGGGGAAATGGAAGTCTGGGCTCTGGAAGCTTACGGCGCCGCCTACACCCTGCAGGAAATGCTGACGGTGAAGTCGGACGACGTGGCAGGTCGTACCAAGGTCTACGAGGCGATCGTCCGAGGCGACGACACGTTCGAGGCAGGCATTCCGGAGAGCTTCAACGTTCTCGTCAAGGAAATGCGCTCGCTGGGTCTGTCGGTCGAACTGGAAAATTCCAAGCTCGATACGGCTGACGCACTGCCCGACGCGGCTGAATAAAATTTGACAAGGGGCGTGCGGGGGCAACCGCGCACGCCATTCCCTCCGCCGGTGGAGTTTGCATCGGGTGAGGGGAGTTTTGCCGCATTCTGCGGTTATTGTCATTTATGGATCGAGGATCGGCATCCCGGGAATTTGCCGGTACCGCGACCCGACTGAGGGCGTTACGCCCCATCAAGGAGACAGGCATGAACCAAGAGGTCATGAACCTTTTCAACCCGACAGTGCCCGCACAGCACTTCGATTCGATCCGGATCTCGATTGCGAGCCCGGAAAAGATCCTGTCGTGGTCCTACGGCGAGATCAAGAAGCCGGAAACGATCAACTATCGTACGTTCAAGCCTGAACGCGATGGTCTTTTCTGCGCGCGCATTTTCGGACCTATCAAGGACTACGAATGCCTGTGCGGCAAGTACAAGCGCATGAAGTACAAGGGCATCATCTGCGAAAAGTGCGGCGTTGAAGTCACGCTGTCGCGCGTTCGCCGCGAGCGCATGGGCCATATCGAGCTCGCTGCTCCGGTTGCCCACATCTGGTTCCTGAAGTCGCTGCCTTCGCGTATCTCGACACTGCTCGACATGACGCTGAAGGATGTCGAACGCGTTCTGTATTTCGAGAACTACATCGTCACCGAGCCTGGCCTGACGTCGCTGAAGGAAAATCAGCTTCTGTCGGAAGAGGAATACATGATCGCCATCGACGAGTTCGGTGAAGATCAGTTCACGGCGATGATCGGTGCTGAAGCCATCTACGAGATGCTGGCATCGATGAATCTGGAAAAGATCGCTGGCGACCTTCGCACGGACCTTGCTGAGACCACTTCGGATCTCAAGCAGAAGAAGCTGATGAAGCGTCTGAAGATCGTCGAGAACTTCATGGAATCCGGCAACCGCCCGGAATGGATGATCATGAAGGTCGTTCCGGTAATCCCGCCGGATCTGCGCCCGCTGGTTCCGCTTGACGGCGGCCGTTTCGCGACGTCCGACCTCAACGATCTGTACCGCCGCGTCATCAACCGTAACAACCGTCTGAAGCGCCTGATCGAACTGCGCGCTCCCGGCATCATCATCCGCAACGAAAAGCGCATGCTGCAGGAATCTGTGGACGCGCTGTTCGACAACGGCCGTCGTGGCCGCGTCATCACCGGTGCCAACAAGCGTCCGCTGAAGTCGCTGTCCGACATGCTCAAGGGCAAGCAGGGCCGCTTCCGCCAGAACCTTCTCGGCAAGCGCGTCGACTATTCCGGTCGTTCGGTCATCGTGACCGGTCCGGAACTGAAGCTGCACCAGTGCGGCCTGCCGAAGAAGATGGCGCTCGAGCTGTTCAAGCCGTTCATCTACGCCCGTCTCGACGCCAAGGGTTATTCCTCGACCGTCAAGCAGGCGAAGAAGCTGGTTGAAAAGGAAAAGCCGGAAGTTTGGGATATCCTCGACGAGGTCATCCGCGAGCATCCGGTTCTTCTCAACCGCGCACCGACGCTCCACCGCCTGGGTATCCAGGCCTTCGAACCGATCCTGGTTGAAGGCAAGGCGATCCAGCTGCATCCGCTCGTCTGCACGGCCTTCAACGCCGACTTCGACGGTGACCAGATGGCTGTTCACGTGCCGCTCTCGCTGGAAGCCCAGCTTGAAGCCCGCGTGCTCATGATGTCGACCAACAACATTCTGCACCCGGCAAACGGCGCGCCGATCATCGTTCCTTCGCAGGACATGGTTCTCGGCCTGTACTACCTGTCGATCCTCAATCAGAACGAGCCGGGCGAAGGCATGGTCTTCTCGGACATGGGCGAACTGCACCATGCTCTGGAAAACAAGGTCGTCACCCTGCACGCCAAGATTCGCGGTCGTTTCAAGACGGTCGATGAGGACGGCAAGCCGGTTTCGAAGATCTATGAAACGACACCTGGTCGTATGATCATCGGCGAACTTCTGCCGAAGAACTTCAAGGTGCCGTACGAGACCTGCAACCAGGAAATGACCAAGAAGAACATCTCCAAGATGATCGACACGGTCTACCGTCACTGCGGTCAGAAGGACACGGTCATTTTCTGCGACCGTATCATGCAGCTCGGCTTCACCCACGCGTGCAAGGCTGGCATTTCGTTCGGTAAGGACGACATGATCATCCCGGACTCGAAGGTGAAGATCGTCGGTGATACCGAAGCCCTCGTGAAGGAATACGAACAGCAGTACAACGACGGCCTGATCACTCAGGGCGAGAAGTACAACAAGGTCGTAGACGCCTGGGGCAAGGCCACCGAGAAAGTCGCCGAAGACATGATGGCCCGCATTAAGGCTGTCGAATTCGACGCAGAGACCGGTCGCCAGAAGCCGATGAACGCGATCTACATGATGTCCCACTCCGGCGCCCGTGGTTCACCGAACCAGATGCGTCAGCTGGGCGGCATGCGCGGCCTGATGGCGAAGCCGTCGGGTGAAATTATCGAGACCCCGATCATCTCGAACTTCAAAGAAGGCCTGACCGTTAACGAGTACTTCAACTCGACCCACGGTGCCCGTAAGGGTCTCGCAGACACCGCCTTGAAGACGGCGAACTCCGGTTACCTGACGCGTCGTCTCGTCGACGTGGCCCAGGACTGCATCGTCAACATGGTCGATTGCGGCACCGAGAGCGGTCTCACCATGACCGCCATCGTTGACGCCGGTCAGGTCGTTGCGTCCATCGGTACCCGCGTTCTCGGTCGTACGGCCCTCGACGACATCGATCATCCGGTCACGGGTGAGCGCATCGTCGATGCTGGTCGCATGATCCTCGAGCCCGATGTCATCGAGATCGAAAAGGCCGGCATTCAGTCGATCCGTATCCGCTCTGCACTGACCTGCGAAGTTCAGACAGGCGTATGCTCGATCTGCTACGGCCGTGATCTTGCGCGCGGTACACCGGTCAACATGGGTGAGGCTGTCGGCGTTATCGCTGCTCAGTCGATCGGTGAGCCGGGTACCCAGCTTACCATGCGTACCTTCCACTTGGGCGGTACGGCTAACGTGGTCGACTCGTCGTTCCTGGAAGCGTCCTATGAGGGCACGATCCAGATCAAGAACCGCAACATGCTGCGCAACTCGGAAAACGTTCTCGTCGCGATGGGCCGCAACATGTCGGTCACCATTCTCGACGAGCGTGGTGTCGAGCGTTCGTCGCAGCGCGTCGCCTACGGTTCGAAGCTGCATGTCGATGACGGCGACAAGGTTCGTCGTGGTCAGCGTCTTGCAGAGTGGGACCCCTACACACGCCCGATGATGACGGAAGTCGCCGGTACGGTGTTCTTCGAGGACATGGTCGACTCGATTTCGGTATCGGAATCGACCGACGAATCCACGGGTATCACCAAGCGTCAGGTTATCGACTGGCGTTCGACCCCTCGCGGTATCGATCTCAAGCCTGCAATCGTCATCAAGGACGCTTCGGGTGCGATCATGAAGCTGTCGCGTGGTGGTGACGCCCGCTTCAACCTCAACGTCGATGCCATCCTGTCCGTAGAACCGGGCAGCAAGGTATCGCAGGGCGATGTTCTGGCGCGTATCCCGATGGAAAGCGCCAAGACCAAGGACATCACCGGTGGTCTGCCACGCGTTGCCGAACTGTTCGAAGCTCGTCGTCCGAAGGACCACGCCATCATCGCTGAGATCGATGGTACGATCCGCCTCGGCCGCGACTACAAGAACAAGCGTCGCGTCCAGATCGAGCCTGCTGAAGACGGTGTCGAAGCAGTCGAATACCTGATCCCGAAGGGCAAGCCCTTCCACCTTCAGGAAGGCGACTACATCGAAAAGGGCGACTACATCCTCGACGGCAATCCTGCGCCGCACGACATCCTGGCGATCAAGGGCGTGGAAGCACTCGCTTCCTACCTGGTCAACGAAATCCAGGAAGTTTACCGTCTGCAGGGCGTTGTCATCAACGACAAGCACATCGAAGTGATTGTTCGTCAGATGCTTCAGAAGGTCGAGATCACCGATAGCGGCGACAGCCAGTATATCGTCGGTGACAATGTCGACCGGATCGAGCTTGACGATGCCAATGACCGTCTCATCGAGGAAGGCAAGAAGCCTGCCTTCGGCGACCCGGTACTCCTCGGCATCACCAAGGCATCGCTGCAGACGCCGTCCTTCATCTCGGCTGCATCCTTCCAGGAAACCACCAAGGTTCTCACGGAAGCTGCAATCGCCGGCAAGACGGATACGCTGCAGGGTCTGAAGGAAAACGTCATCGTCGGCCGTCTCATCCCGGCTGGTACTGGCGGCACCATGACGCAGATCCGCCGCATCGCCACTTCGCGCGACGACCTCATCCTTGAGGAACGCAAGAAGGGCTCCGGCGCTGGCTCGGCTACACCGATGCTGCAGAACATGAACCCGGAAAAGACTCCGGCCGAATAAGGCTGCGAGGGTAGGGCGCCCGGAAACGGGCGCTCTCTTTTCAGGAACGCACGACAAAAAAACGCCCGGAGCGATCCGGGCGTTTTTGTTTTGCTGTATTCAGACAATGGTCAGTCGAAGCGGATGATCGCGACTTCGCCCTCAAGCGCACCTTGATAGGCGGACGCATGCGGTTCTTCCGGCGGCTCGTCGGTCAGGACGCCGATCTGATCGAGGTCGGCCTCTAGGAAGCCTTCTTCGGTGAGCGCGTTCAGCGCCTCGCGTACGGCGGAGTCATCGTCGGGTGCCCGCAGGATGACATGCATCTCGATGCCTTCGCCGCCCTTGGTCTCGTAAGCCTTGCCGATGATGATGAAAATCATCGGGTCATCGAGCGTGTTGTCGTTATCGGCGGGGTTTGCCATGTGCAATCTCCAAGTAAAGGGGCTGACGCTTCATTGTCATCAAGAGGCAAGAGCGAGGAATGTTCCAAAACCTCCTTTATTGCCATATTCAGTGATTCCCAAACGGAAATGCCGGGGTCAAACTTTAATGTTTTGCGGCGGCTTTTCAGGAGATCGAAAACCCCGGTAAACAAGGCTTTCCGCCATTATTTTCGGGCCAGCTCTTGACGCAGAAGGGTTAAGTCAGTAAACGCCGCGGCATCGGACACCATGTGAGACATGTGCGTCTGGAGAGTCTTTCTCCGGAGTTCGCCTCAAACAGGTTTCCAAAAAACGCACGTTGACTACAAGAATGCTGCACGCACGACGCGTTTTCAATGCGTCCTCTGCCTTATGTGGTCCATCCGGATACGGATCGGGCCACGTTTCGTGCATGAGGAGATGTGTGTGTCGCCGCCGGAAACGGCATCCGAATGGTCCCGAAAGGGGCTTGAAAGAAGATTTTGCAAGGGATGGGTATATGCCTACCGTAAACCAGCTGATCCGTAAGCCACGCCAGGCACAGGTAAAGCGCAACAAGGTTCCTGCTCTGCAGGAAAACCCGCAGAAGCGCGGCGTTTGCACCCGCGTTTATACGACGACCCCGAAGAAGCCGAACTCGGCTCTGCGTAAGGTTGCCAAGATTCGCCTCACCAATGGCTTCGAAGTCATCGGCTACATTCCGGGTGAAGGTCACAACCTGCAGGAACACTCTGTCGTCATGATCCGTGGCGGCCGCGTAAAGGACTTGCCAGGCGTTCGTTACCACGTCATCCGCGGCGTTCTCGATACCCAGGGCGTCAAGAACCGTAAGCAGCGCCGTTCGAAGTATGGTGCGAAGCGTCCGAAGTAATCCTTCGGATTTCCAATTTTCCGGCGCTGCGCGAGGTTCTCCGCGTGATAAAGCGTCTAAACCGTTTGAGAGACGAGTAATATGTCCCGACGCCATAGTGCAGAAAAGCGTGAGATCAATCCGGACCCTAAGTTCGGCGATTTGATCGTCACCAAGTTCATGAATGCCATCATGCTTCACGGCAAGAAGTCTGTCGCCGAAAGCATTGTCTACGGTGCGTTTGACTCCGTGCAGGGCAAGGCCAAGTCCGATCCGCTCGGCATCTTCCACACAGCCCTCGACAACGTCGCTCCGCACGTCGAAGTCCGTTCGCGTCGCGTTGGTGGTGCAACCTACCAGGTCCCGGTCGACGTTCGCCCGGAGCGCCGTCAGGCTCTCGCCATCCGCTGGCTGATTGCTGCTGCCCGCAAGCGTAACGAAACCACCATGATCGATCGCCTATCGGGCGAACTCATGGATGCTTCGAACAACCGTGGCAGCGCCGTCAAGAAGCGTGAAGACACCCACAAGATGGCGGACGCAAACCGCGCATTCTCGCATTACCGTTGGTAATCTTCACCCGATCGAGTTTCGAAAGGCAGTCCTATGGCTCGCGAATATAAAATCGAAGACTACCGCAACTTTGGTATCATGGCGCATATCGACGCCGGCAAGACCACGACCACAGAGCGGATTCTTTACTACACGGGCAAGTCGCACAAGATCGGCGAAGTTCATGATGGTGCCGCCACCATGGACTGGATGGAGCAGGAGCAGGAGCGTGGGATCACCATCACCTCCGCTGCGACCACGACCTTCTGGAAGGGCCGTGACGGCAAGATGCGCCGCTTCAACATCATCGACACTCCCGGCCACGTCGACTTCACCATTGAAGTCGAACGTTCGCTGCGCGTGCTCGACGGTGCGATCGCTCTTCTCGACGCCAACGCAGGCGTAGAGCCGCAGACGGAAACCGTCTGGCGTCAGGCCGAGAAGTACCATGTCCCGCGGATGATCTTCTGCAACAAGATGGACAAGACCGGCGCTGACTTCTACCGCTCGGTAGAAATGATCAAAACCCGTCTCGGCGCCATCGCTGTTGTCATGCAGCTCCCGATCGGTGCAGAAACCGAGTTCAAGGGCGTCATCGATCTGATCGAGATGAATGCCCTGATCTGGCGCGACGAGTCGCTCGGCGCTGCCTGGGACGTCGTCGAGATTCCTGACGACATGAAGGAAAAGGCTGCCGAATACCGCGAGAAGATGATCGAACAGGTCGTCGATATCGATGAAGAAGCCATGGAAAACTACTTGAACGGCATCATGCCGGACAATGACAAGATCCGTGCGCTGGTTCGTCGTGGTACCATCGACGTCAAGTTCCATCCGATGTTCTGCGGCACTGCGTTCAAGAACAAGGGCGTTCAGCCTTTGCTCGACGCCGTTGTCGAATATCTGCCTTCGCCGCTCGACATCCCGTCCATCAACGGTATCGACGTCAAGACCGAAGCCGAAATCGCCCGTCATCCGTCGGATGATGAGCCGCTTTCGATGCTGGCCTTCAAGATCATGAACGACCCCTTCGTTGGTTCGCTCACCTTCGCCCGTATCTATTCCGGCAAGCTCACCAAGGGCACGGCCGTCATGAACACGGTCAAGGAAAAGCGCGAGCGCGTCGGCCGCATGCTGCAGATGCACTCCAACTCCCGTGAAGACATCGAAGAAGCCTTTGCAGGCGACATCGTGGCTCTCGCAGGTCTCAAGGAAACCACGACCGGCGACACCCTGTGTGATCCGCTGCACCCGGTTATCCTCGAGCGTATGGAATTCCCTGAGCCGGTCATCCAGATCGCCATCGAGCCGAAGACAAAGGGCGACCAGGAAAAGATGGGCCTCGCGCTTAACCGCCTGGCTGCTGAAGATCCTTCGTTCCGCGTCAAGACGGATGAAGAATCCGGCCAGACGATCATCGCCGGCATGGGCGAACTGCATCTCGACATCCTCGTCGACCGCATGCGTCGTGAATTCAAGGTAGAAGCCACCGTCGGCGCGCCGCAGGTTGCCTACCGCGAAACCATCACACGCACGCACGAAGAAGATTACACGCACAAGAAGCAGTCCGGTGGTACCGGTCAGTTCGCGCGCGTCAAGATCGTCTTCGAACCGAACCCGGATGGCGACGAATTCAAGTTCGAATCCAAGATCGTTGGTGGTTCCATTCCGAAGGAATACATCCCCGGCGTTCAGAAGGGTATCGAGAGCGTTCTGTCTTCGGGTCCGCTCGCGGGCTTCCCGATGCTCGGCGTCAAGGCAACCCTGATGGACGGCGCCTTCCACGACGTCGACTCCTCGGTCCTCGCGTTCGAAATCGCATCGCGTGCTTGCTTCCGTGAAGCGGCAAAGAAGGCTGGCGCACAGCTTCTCGAGCCGATGATGAAGGTCGAAGTCGTGACCCCGGAAGATTACGTCGGTGACGTGATCGGCGACTTGAACTCCCGTCGTGGCCAGATCCAGGGCCAGGAACAGCGCGGCATCGCGATCGTTATCAACGCTCACGTTCCGCTCGCGAACATGTTCAAGTACGTCGACAACCTGCGCTCCATGTCGCAGGGCCGTGCACAGTATTCGATGACCTTCGATCACTACGCACCGGTTCCGTCGAACGTCGCGACCGAAATCCAGGCTAAGTATTCCGGTCAGAAGTAATCGGAATACCGATCCAAAATACGCCTCGGCCTAGTGCCGGGGCGACAACAAGAATTGGAGCCCTTGAGGGCTCACGCAAAATGGAGAGCCGGAAATGGCAAAGAGCAAGTTTGAGCGCAATAAGCCTCACGTCAACATTGGCACGATCGGTCACGTCGACCACGGCAAGACGTCGCTGACTGCGGCGATCACGAAGTACTTCGGCGAATTCAAGGCCTACGACCAGATCGACGCTGCTCCTGAAGAGAAGGCCCGCGGCATCACCATTTCGACGGCACACGTCGAATACGA
>NZ_JACYUZ010000008.1:0-5933 GCF_014842035.1 Rhizobium sp. CFBP 8752
CAACGACAAAAGGCCGCTTTGGGAGCGGCCCTTGGTTTGGCCAGGGGCCGGTTTGTTATGTGTGAGAAGATTGTTTGGTCCATCCTTATGGATGGCATTGCCTTTAATAGACCTGGCAGCGACCTACTCTCCCGCGTCTTAAGACGGAGTACCATTGGCGCAGGGGTGTTTCACGGCCGTGTTCGGAAAGGGAACGGGTGCAGCCACCCCGCAATGACCACCAGGTCGATTAAGGGCAATGTATGCGTGGCAATGGGCGACCATTGCAACGCTTTATCGAGAAGCTGGCGGGGGCGAACCCCCTTTTGTCTTAGTTGAACACGTCTTTGTTTGCCGGCTGGTTTGTCGGAGCGTAGCTCCGCAAGGCCAGAGGCCGTCGTGACCAGTGTCACGGCCCGTCCGGAGCGTTTTTTCGCGCGTCAGGACAAAACAGATGTCATCATCAAGGTGCGCAGCACCTTGATGAGCATAGTCAATGAGAACGATGAAGCCAATCGGGCTATTAGTAAGGCTAAGCTTCATGCATTACTGCACGTCCACACGCCTCCTATCAACGTGGTCGTCTTCCACGGCCCTGATAGGGAATACTCGTTTTCAGGTGGGTTTCCCGCTTAGATGCCTTCAGCGGTTATCCCTTCCATATATAGCTACCCTGCTATGCCGTTGGCACGACAACAGGTCCACCAGAGATATGTCCATCCCGGTCCTCTCGTACTAGGGACAGATCCTGTCAATATTCCTACACCCACGGCAGATAGGGACCGAACTGTCTCACGACGTTCTGAACCCAGCTCACGTACCGCTTTAATTGGCGAACAGCCAAACCCTTGGGACCTGCTCCAGCCCCAGGATGCGATGAGCCGACATCGAGGTGCCAAACAACCCCGTCGATATGGACTCTTGGGGGTCATCAGCCTGTTATCCCCGGCGTACCTTTTATCCGTTGAGCGATGGCCCTTCCACGCGGGACCACCGGATCACTATGACCGACTTTCGTCTCTGCTCGACTTGTCAGTCTCGCAGTCAGGCGGGCTTATGCCATTGCACTCGACGACCGATTTCCGACCGGTCTGAGCCCACCATCGCGCGCCTCCGTTACTCTTTCGGAGGCGACCGCCCCAGTCAAACTACCCACCATACACTGTCCCGGATCCGGATAACGGACCGCGGTTAGACATCCATGACGATAAGGGTGGTATTTCAAGGATGGCTCCACGAGAACTGGCGTCCCCGCTTCAAAGCCTACCACCTATCCTACACATGCCGACACGAATGCCAGTGTAAAGCTATAGTAAAGGTGCACGGGGTCTTTCCGTCTAACCGCAGGAACCCCGCATCTTCACGGGGAATTCAATTTCACTGAGTCTATGTTGGAGACAGCGGGGAAGTCGTTACGCCATTCGTGCAGGTCGGAACTTACCCGACAAGGAATTTCGCTACCTTAGGACCGTTATAGTTACGGCCGCCGTTTACTGGGGCTTCAGTTCAAAGCTTGCACCTCTCCCTTTAACCTTCCAGCACCGGGCAGGCGTCAGGCCCTATACGTCGTCTTTCGACTTCGCAGAGCCCTGTGTTTTTGATAAACAGTCGCTACCCCCTGGTCTGTGCCACCCCTTTCCACTTGCGTAAAAAGGGGTCACGCTTCTTCCGAAGTTACGCGTGCAATTTGCCGAGTTCCTTCAACATAGTTCTCTCAAGCGCCTTGGTATGCTCTACCTGACCACCTGTGTCGGTTTCGGGTACGGTCTATACGGTGGAGCTATTTCCTGGAACCGCCCCGCTGCACATCCAATCCAATAAGGAGGTACAACTTACGCGATCCGTCACTACCACCAGGCCCACGAATATTAACGTGGTTCCCATCGACTACGCATTTCTGCCTCGCCTTAGGGGCCGGCTAACCCTGCTCAGATTAACTTTAAGCAGGAACCCTTGGTCTTTCGGCGAGGGGGTCTCTCACCCCCTTTATCGTTACTCATGTCAACATTCGCACTTCCGATATCTCCAGAGGCCCTCACGGGTCCTCCTTCACAGACTTACGGAACGCTCCGCTACCACATACACTTGCGTGCATATCCTCAGCTTCGGTGCATGGCTTTAGCCCCGTTACATTTTCGGCGCAAAGACCCTTATTTAGACCAGTGAGCTGTTACGCTTTCTTTAAATGATGGCTGCTTCTAAGCCAACATCCTGGTTGTTTTGGGATCCTCACATCCTTTCCCACTTAGCCATGACTTGGGGACCTTAGCTGGAGGTCAGGGTTGTTGCCCTCTTCACGACGGACGTTAGCACCCGCCGTGTGTCTGCCGACTAGTACTCCTCGGTATTCGGAGTTTGGTTAGGATCAGTAAGACGGTGAGTCCCCATAGCCCATCCAGTGCTCTACCCCCGAGGGTATTCGGTCGACGCTCTACCTAAATAGATTTCGCGGAGAACCAGCTATCTCCGAGTTTGATTGGCCTTTCACCCCTAGCCACAAGTCATCCCAATCTATTGCAACAGATGCGGGTTCGGCCCTCCAGTTGGTGTTACCCAACCTTCAGCCTGCTCATGGCTAGATCACTCGGTTTCGGGTCTAATGCATCTAACTAAATCGCCCTATTCAGACTCGCTTTCGCTGCGCCTACACCTACCGGCTTAAGCTTGCTAGATACACTAAGTCGTTGACCCATTATACAAAAGGTACGCCGTCAGGCCCCTTACTAAAAAGAGCGCCCTCCGACTGCTTGTAGGCATCCGGTTTCAGGTTCTATTTCACTCCCCTTGTCGGGGTGCTTTTCACCTTTCCCTCACGGTACTTGTTCGCTATCGGTCATGCACGAGTACTTAGGCTTGGAGAGTGGTCTCCCCATGTTCAGACAGGATTTCACGTGTCCCGCCCTACTCAAGGACAATGTCTGTTCTACGCTTACGGGGCTATCACCCACTCTAGCCAGGCTTTCCAACCTGTTCAGCTTTATTCAACATTGCCACTGGCCTGGTCCGCGTTCGCTCGCCACTACTTACGGAGTCTCGGTTGATGTCCTTTCCTTCAGGTACTTAGATGTTTCAGTTCCCTGAGTTCGCTTCTTGTCCCTATGTATTCAAGACAAGATACCTTATTAACAATACCTAGAAATCTAAACCGTCCCGAAAGACGACTTAAACTTTCTAGGTATTTAAGGTGGGTTGCCCCATTCGGAGATCCATGGATCAAAGCTTATTCGCAGCTCCCCACGGCTTTTCGCAGCGTATCACGTCCTTCTTCGCCTGTGCATGCCAAGGCATCCACCAAATGCCCTTAAAACACTTCATCGTTCTCATTGCCAATGCTCATCAATATAGCTCACCCCAAAGGAGCAAGCGGAAGGGCTACCTTTTACAACCCAACCTTCTCATGATGCCATCAACGTGTTCGACAAGCCTGCTTTTTTGGGGTCACGCCGAGCGACCCGCTTGCAAACTTGTCTTTAAGACCAGCTTCTCGAGATTAAATCCGGGTCCGCGCGGTTAGCAAACGGACATCAATAAGTCGTCAGAGGTGGTTTAGAGCAAGCCCCAAAACACCAACAACGACCGACCAGAGTGACATGCTTCCTACCTACTCCAGCTCTTCCTCCAGATCCGACCGGCTAGGTCATCCTTGGTATCATCAGAACCGGGCTCGGACATCTTTGAGGTTTAAAACCCCAAAAATACCTGGAAGCATCCAGATCAATCTTCTCTTCACAATTTTGCAGAACAGGCACAAACGCAGATGCGTCGTGCAAACCTTTATTTCTTCAGAAGACAATGGAGCCTCGACAGCCAACGAAGCGAAGCTTCGCAAGGCCAGAGGCCGGCGCCGATCGTTCGGCGGCCCGTCCGGAGCGCAGCTCTCGCAGAGAGCGACAGCGTCAGGACCAAATATGGTGGAGCTTAACGGGATCGAACCGTTGACCCCCTGCTTGCAAAGCAGGTGCTCTCCCAGCTGAGCTAAAGCCCCAATCGTTTAAACGGAGGCAAAAGCCAATAGGAATTAGCATAAAGCCCGTCCATCAACACCATAACCCGCACGATCTTATCGACTGCGTTCGCCACCCCGACCAGCACCACATTCACCAAGATGAATGGTGGGCCCGGGTAGACTCGAACTACCGACCCCACGCTTATCAAGCGTGTGCTCTAACCAACTGAGCTACGGGCCCATTCAGTCAAACCGGTCGTGCGGTTTTTTGTCTTCATGAAGAAAGAGAAACGTAGTCGGCGGTACCTCGCCATACCGAACACATGTGGATCGAATGAACGATCCGTGGTCGGCGTATTTCGTTTGCGATGGTCGCCTGACTGGCGCCATCTATGTTCTAAAAAGCACGGGAAGGTTCATCCAGGGCCATATCTTGCGATACGTGCCTGGCGTCTTACCAGTTCCACAGCTTCCTTAGAAAGGAGGTGATCCAGCCGCAGGTTCCCCTACGGCTACCTTGTTACGACTTCACCCCAGTCGCTGACCCTACCGTGGTTAGCTGCCTCCTTGCGGTTAGCGCACTACCTTCGGGTAAAACCAACTCCCATGGTGTGACGGGCGGTGTGTACAAGGCCCGGGAACGTATTCACCGCGGCGTGCTGATCCGCGATTACTAGCGATTCCAACTTCATGCACTCGAGTTGCAGAGTGCAATCCGAACTGAGATGGCTTTTGGAGATTAGCTCAGGATCGCTCCTTCGCTGCCCACTGTCACCACCATTGTAGCACGTGTGTAGCCCAGCCCGTAAGGGCCATGAGGACTTGACGTCATCCCCACCTTCCTCTCGGCTTATCACCGGCAGTCCCCCTAGAGTGCCCAACTGAATGCTGGCAACTAAGGGCGAGGGTTGCGCTCGTTGCGGGACTTAACCCAACATCTCACGACACGAGCTGACGACAGCCATGCAGCACCTGTGCTCCGGTCCCCGAAGGGAACTCCACATCTCTGCGGATAGCCGGACATGTCAAGGGCTGGTAAGGTTCTGCGCGTTGCTTCGAATTAAACCACATGCTCCACCGCTTGTGCGGGCCCCCGTCAATTCCTTTGAGTTTTAATCTTGCGACCGTACTCCCCAGGCGGAATGTTTAATGCGTTAGCTGCGCCACCGAACAGTAAACTGCCCGACGGCTAACATTCATCGTTTACGGCGTGGACTACCAGGGTATCTAATCCTGTTTGCTCCCCACGCTTTCGCACCTCAGCGTCAGTTATGGACCAGTAAGCCGCCTTCGCCACTGGTGTTCCTGCGAATATCTACGAATTTCACCTCTACACTCGCAATTCCACTTACCTCTTCCATACTCAAGATACCCAGTATCAAAGGCAGTTCCAGAGTTGAGCTCTGGGATTTCACCCCTGACTTAAATATCCGCCTACGTGCGCTTTACGCCCAGTAATTCCGAACAACGCTAGCCCCCTTCGTATTACCGCGGCTGCTGGCACGAAGTTAGCCGGGGCTTCTTCTCCGGATACCGTCATTATCTTCTCCGGTGAAAGTGCTTTACAACCCTAAGGCCTTCATCACACACGCGGCATGGCTGGATCAGGCTTGCGCCCATTGTCCAATATTCCCCACTGCTGCCTCCCGTAGGAGTTTGGGCCGTGTCTCAGTCCCAATGTGGCTGATCATCCTCTCAGACCAGCTATGGATCGTCGCCTTGGTAGGCCTTTACCCCACCAACTAGCTAATCCAACGCGGGCCGATCCTTTACCGATAAATCTTTCCCCCGAAGGGCACATACGGTATTAGCTCCAGTTTCCCGGAGTTGTTCCGTAGTAAAGGGTACGTTCCCACGTGTTACTCACCCGTCTGCCACTCTCCTTGCGGAGCGTTCGACTTGCATGTGTTAAGCCTGCCGCCAGCGTTCGTTCTGAGCCAGGATCAAACTCTCAAGTTGAGAATTCAATCATGACTAATCACTTTATGTTCTGAATTGACGAGAACTC
>NZ_JACYUZ010000009.1:0-1599 GCF_014842035.1 Rhizobium sp. CFBP 8752
ACTGAAATTGCACTTTTCTCCACCGAGGAAATTGCTTCCATCAGTGCCAAGGCTCTCGGTGGCCTCTCCGCTGACGCAATCGCCGGTCTCACCACAGGCAGCGCTGAAGCCCTGACCACGACACAGGTTGCAGGACTTTCTTCGAGCCAGGTTGCCGCCTTGACCTCGGGCCAGCTCGCGACCTTCTCGTCCGAAGATATCGCTGCAATCGGCAACAAGGCGATCGCTGGCTTGGATCTTACCAAGCTCAGCACGGCCAATGTCGCGTCTCTGAGCTCGACACAGGTTGCAGCACTGTCATCCACCCAGTTCAGCGCGATGTCTTCCGCTCAGGTGACGGCGCTGACCAGCACGCAGATCGCTGGTCTGAGCTCTGCCCAGGTAGGGACGCTGGACTCCACAGAGCTCGGATTGTTCTCCACCGACGAGATCTCTGCTATTGGCCTGAAGGCGGTCGCCGGCTTCTCCACGGACGCACTCGCCGGTCTCGACAGCACCCACATGGCTGCATTGTCGTCATCGCAGCTTCAGGCACTGAACACTGCACAGGTTGAGGCCGTTATTGCAGCGTACAAAACCTACTGATTGCGACTAACGGGAAGACCACAGACTCTCTGGTCTTCCCGGCACTCTCTAAACGAAGTTGGGGCGCGGTTTATAACCGCGCCCCAACTGTTAGACACATGGTTGTCTCTGACGATCTCTCTACGGATCAACGAAAAACGCTCCGAGCGCGCCTTTCCCCTGCAGGGCGTTGATATAGGCGTCCCCCGTGTCCAGGGCCTCGCGGATCGTCACGTCCATGTCGAGGTAGCGATAGGTCCCGAGCCTGCCGACGAATGTCACGTTCTGCTGCGTCCGGGCCAGCTCGACATAGCGCTCGAGCAAGGCCTTTTCGTCGGCCATGCGGATCGGATAGTAGGGGATGTCGCTTGGTCCGCAGGCGCGCGAATATTCCCGGTAGCAGATGCTCTTCTCATGGGTTTCCCAAGGCGAGAAATGCTTGTGCTCGGTAATGCGGGTATAGGGAATCTCGAGATCGCCGTAGTTCATCACGGCGCAGCCCTGGTAGTCGCCGTTGTAGCTGAAGCGATCGAAATCCAGCGTCCGATAGCCTAGCCGACCCAGTTCGAAGTCGAAGTAACCGTCAAGCGGTCCCGAATAGAAGACATGGTCGAATGACGCGGCATCTGGCCGGGTGAAACGGGTCCCGAGCCTGACCTCGATGCGCTCGTGATTGAGAATGCGTTCGACCATTTCCGTATAGCCGTTCTCAGGCATGCCCTGAAAACGATGGAAGAAGTAGTTGTCGTCATAGTTGAAACGGACGGGCAGACGCTTCAAAATGCTGGCCGGCAGCTGGCTTGGCTCGCAGCCCCATTGCTTGACCGTGTAGCCCTTCAGGAACGCCTCATAGAGATCACGGCCGACGAATTTCAAAGCCTGCTCTTCGAACGTCTTCGGCTCACCGATGGACGTATCGGCCAGCGACGCGATGAACTCTCTTGCCTCGTCGGGTCGCAGCGTCTTGCCGAAGAACTGGTTGATCGTGTGCAGGTTGATCGGCAGCAGGAACACGCGCCCGCCACTGGTCGTCTT
>NZ_JACYUZ010000010.1:0-602 GCF_014842035.1 Rhizobium sp. CFBP 8752
TCGCAGCTCTCAGCTCGACGCAGATTGCAGCACTGTCATCCACCCAGTTCAGCGCTATGTCTTCCGATCAGCTGACGGTGCTGAGCACCACGCAGGTCGCGGGTCTGAGCTCCGCCCAGGTCGGGACGCTGGACTCCACAGAAATTGCATTGTTCTCCACTGACGAAATTGCCGCCATCAGTGTCAAGGCTCTCGGTGGCCTCTCCGCTGACGCACTCGTCGGCCTCACCACAGCCAATGCGGAAGCCCTGACCACGACACAGGTCGCAGGACTTTCTTCGACCCAGCTTGCCGCCTTGTCCTCGAGCCAGCTCGCGGCCTTCTCGTCCGACGATATGGCTGCGATCAGCAAAAAGGCGATCGGTGGCTTGGATCTTACCAAGCTCAGCACGGCCAATGTCGCAGCTCTGAGCTCGACGCAGATTGCAGCGCTGTCCGCCACCCAGTTCGGCACTCTGTCTTCCGATCAGGTGACGGCGCTGACCAGCACGCAGATCGCTGGTCTGACCTCTGCTCAGGTAGGAACTCTGGACTCCACTGAAATTGCACTTTTCTCCACCGAGGAAATTGCTTCCATCAGTGCCAAGGCTCTCGGTGGCCTC
>NZ_JACYUZ010000011.1:0-328 GCF_014842035.1 Rhizobium sp. CFBP 8752
CGGAAGACATAGCGCTGAACTGGGTGGATGACAGTGCTGCAATCTGCGTCGAGCTGAGAGCTGCGACATTGGCCGTGCTGAGCTTGGTAAGATCCAAGCCACCGATCGCCTTTTTGCTTATCGCAACCATATCGTCGGATGAGAAGGCAGCGAGCTGGCCCGAGGTCAAGGCGGCAAGCTGGGTCGAGGAAAGGCCTGCAACCTGAGTCGTGGTTAGGGCTTCCGCATTGCCTGTGGTGAGGCCGGCGATTGCGTCACCGGTGAGGCCACCGAGAGCCTTGGCACTGATGGAAGCAATTTCCTCGGTGGAGAAAAGTGCAATTTCAGT
>NZ_JACYUZ010000012.1:0-299 GCF_014842035.1 Rhizobium sp. CFBP 8752
AAAAGATTGGCGGATGCTGATTGGGGCCGGGTTACGGTTTGACTCTTGGGTTTTGTGACGTTTTAGCCTTTTGGGGTGGGAATGTCGGTTCTTTGACAATTGAATATGGAAGAAAGAGAAACGTGGTCGGCGGTCTCGCAGGGTGGACTTAGGTTCATCTGTTAGAAGACAAATGACGGTCACGTTTTGATATGAGAACACCAGATTGGTTTCTGCAGTGATGCAGGGGTCAGTCGAGAGAGTTCTCGTCAATTCAGAACATAAAGTGATTAGTCATGATTGAATTCTCAACTTGAGAG
>NZ_JACYUZ010000013.1:0-291 GCF_014842035.1 Rhizobium sp. CFBP 8752
CTCACACATAACAAACCGGCCCCTGGCCAAACCAAGGGCCGCTCCCAAAGCGGCCTTTTGTCGTTGCTGGGGTTTAACGAAATAATGGGACGTTCGGTCTGTAGCCGGTGCGTCCCTCACAGGAGACAAATCCTTCGGATTTGCTCCGGCACTACGCGTAAACCGCAACGCGGTTTACGCAGACGCGATATTTGGCTACGCCAAATTCGCTTGGCGCGGGGTGGAGCAGCCCGGTAGCTCGTCAGGCTCATAACCTGAAGGCCGCAGGTTCAAATCCTGCCCCCGCAACCA